>NZ_LYPB01000089.1 GCF_001653565.1 Paenibacillus oryzisoli | reverse complement strand
CGAACACGACCGTTAAGCCTTCCAGCGTCGATGGTACTTGAACCGCAGGGTTCTGGGAGAGTAGAACGTTGCCAAGCAAATTAGAATAGAGATCTTTTGGCGCAGCCAAGAGTCTCACATCTCTGTAAGAGTGTTTCTGGATTTTTTCCAGAAACACTCTTTTTTTTCATCTGTAAATATTGTTTTTTTAACCATACTAATCCTACGAGGAGGGATGACGATGAGAAAAACAAGCAGCATAAGATGGATGAGCAGGGTGTGTCTTTGTTCAATAGTAACGCTGATGATGAATGGTTGCTCAACCAAGATCGACGAAGTGAAGGAAGAGACCAACCCACTTCACTCTTTAAGTCATGTAGGAAGCATGGGGCTCGCGCCTAATCAAGAACCGAAGAAGATGCCGCAGTTTGTGGCTGTAAATCCTTCTTTTTCCATGTCTGCAAAACCAGTCGTGAAAGGTATTTATGTATCGGCCTGGTCCTCCGTAGGCAGCAAATTTGAGCAATTGATTGAGCTGGTGGAGCAGACAGATTTAAACGCGATGGTGATCGATGTGAAGAACGATTCGGGCCAAGTAACCTATCCCTCAACGGTTCCATTGGTCAATGAAATTGGGGCGAACAGCCACGTCATTATACAAGATATGAAAGCGAAGCTGCAGCGATTGAAGCAGAAGCATATTTATACGATAGCTAGGCTTGTTGTGTTTAAGGATCCTTATTTAAGTAAGAAGAAGAGTATGTATGCCATGAAAAACAGAGACGGAAGTGTTTGGAAGGATGCTAAGGGCGTTGCATGGGTAGACCCTTACAAGACAGACGTGTGGGATTATAACATTCAAATCGCTAATGAAGTGGCTAGCCTGGGTTTTGATGAGATTCAGTTTGATTATGTGAGATTTCCGGAGAATGGGCAGAAGGTGGACCGAGAAGTGCTATTCGATAACCCGAAGAAGCTCAGTAAGGCGGAGGATATTGCAAGCTTTTTGCATAGGGCGAAGGAACAGATCGGCAATAAGGCTTATATTTCAGCAGATGTGTTCGGATTGACAACATCTTTACCGAATGATATGGGTATTGGCCAAGATTGGGCGATGATTAGTAAGGAGGTCCACTTCATTTCGCCAATGCTGTACCCATCACACTATACGAGCGGCATCTATGGCATCAAAAGCCCGGATTTGCAGCCGTATGCGGTCATTCACCAAGCGGTTAACGACGCCAAATGGAAAAATCATCAGCTAGCGAGATCGACTAGCCAGGTTGCACAGATCAGGCCGTGGTATCAGGACTTTACGGCAACTTGGGTTAAACCTCATAAGAAGTACGGTGTGATTGATGTAAAGGAGCAGATTAAGGCAGCGAAGGAGCAAGGGATCGAGCAGTTCCTTCTCTGGAATCCAAGCAGTACGTACTCCTATCGTTAACGGAATTGACTTATTCGAGGTGAGGGGGAGCTGCAGGCTCGTCCTTTTCCTTGACACCAAAAATAGCTCTTTGTTAAGATTGCAATCATACGAAAGAATGAGCTGAAGCTTATGAATCAAGCTTTCTTCAGTTAGAGGGCTTTAAGGAGGATATGGTACGCTGTGAGAGAAGATAAGTTTGGCAAGGAAGGTTTAACGTTTGATGATGTGCTTTTAGTGCCGAGGAAGTCGGAAGTTTTCGGTAAGGAGATCGACGTTTCGACGCAACTGGCTCCTGGTGTGAAATTAAATATCCCTTTCATTAGCTCGGCTATGGATACGGTGACGGAGTCTGCGCTAGCGATTGCTATGGCCCGTGAAGGTGGCATCGGAATTATTCATAAGAATATGCCGATTGAGCTGCAGGCTGAGCATGTTGATCGTGTTAAAAGGTCAGAAAGTGGCGTTATCACAAACCCATTCTCCCTGACGCCTGAACATCATGTGTATGATGCAGAGGAGCTAATGGCGAAATACCGTATTTCGGGGGTACCTATTGTTAATGAGGACAACCGTTTGGTTGGTATTTTGACGAATCGCGACTTGCGCTTTGTACATGATTATTCTATTAAAATTAAAGAAGTGATGACGCAGGAGGGTCTTGTAACAGCACCAGTTGGTACAACCCTTGGGCAAGCAGAAGGCATCCTTCAGAAGCATAAAATTGAGAAACTGCCTTTGGTCGACGAGAATTTCGGTCTAAAAGGGTTAATTACGATTAAAGATATCGAGAAAGCCATTCAATTCCCTAACTCAGCTAAGGATGCTCAAGGGCGTTTACTCGTTGGTGCCGCAGTTGGCGTGTCCAAAGACGTTCTAGAAAGAGCGGCAGCGCTTGTTACAGCGGGAATTGACGTCATCGTCGTAGATTCTGCACATGGACATCATATTAACATCGCAGAGACTGTGAAGAAGTTGAGATCTCAGTATCCAGAACTACCAATTATCGCAGGTAATGTTGCGACAGGTGATGGTACACGTGATTTGATTAAAGCAGGAGCTTCCATGGTGAAAGTCGGAATTGGTCCTGGATCGATCTGTACAACTCGCATTATTGCAGGGATCGGTGTCCCACAAATTACAGCGATTTATGATTGTGCTCAAGCAGCTGCTGAATTTGGTGTACCGATTATCGCCGATGGTGGGATTAAGTACTCTGGTGATGTGGTCAAAGCCATTGCTGCGGGAGCTAGCGCGGTTATGATTGGCAGTCTTTTTGCAGGGACAGAAGAGAGTCCTGGTGAGTCTGAGATTTTCCAAGGTCGCAGATACAAGGTTTACCGTGGAATGGGCTCCTTAGGTGCGATGAAGGAAGGCAGCAAGGATCGGTACTTCCAAGAGAACGAGAGCAAGCTTGTTCCAGAGGGCATTGAGGGTCGTGTGGCTTACAAAGGGCCAATGGCGGATACGGTGTATCAACTGGTAGGCGGACTTCGCTCAGGCATGGGGTATTGTGGCGCGCGAAACATTCAAGAACTTATTCATGATACGCAATTTGTTCGTATTACGGGAGCAGGGTTGAAAGAAAGCCATCCGCATGATATTCAAATTACCAAAGAAGCCCCAAACTACTCGATGTAAGTTATCACAAATAGGATGAAATTGGAGGCGTGGGTGTCGAACCCACGTTTTCTTTTTTTTGATATCGATGATGAATATTATTTCTCGGGAAATGATCGTATTCTAGATGAACGGCGCAAACGTTTATTTCGTCTAATGGGGTGTGATACAATATTACGTGTCATATGTGTTAGTCAAACATTATTTAGGGAGAGTGAAGTTGTGAGATTTTTACGTTGGACAAAGAAAAAGGTTGCTTTGGTGTTAGGTATTAGCTTAATTGCTCAATCCTTACTTTTACATATACAGCCAACCTATGCGGCAGATGAGAAAAAGCCAGCGGCTTCCCCATCACCAGCAGCGGCGACAACGCCTGCTCCAAACGCAGGGACTACACCAGCTCCTGCTCTGAATGAACCTCAAGTAGCAGCCAAATCTGCGATTATTATGGAAGCTAGCACAGGAGCAGTTCTGTATCAAATGAATGCAGACGAAGCCTTTCCGCCGGCAAGTATGGCGAAAATGATGACTGAGTATTTGGCGATGGAGAGTATTAAAGAAGGTAAATTCAAATGGGACTCTCCCGTAACAGCTAGTAAGAATGCGGCTGATGTTATTGGATCTGGACAGTTGATTGCCGAGAATGAAACGCTGACGTTCAAAGATATGTTCAATGCGATGTCCATTTATTCCGCGAACGATGCATCTGTGGCTTTTGCTGAATTGCTTGGCGGAACGGAAGAAAACTTTGCCAAAATGATGAATGACAAAGCGAAACAGTTGGGCATGTCGGATAAGGCTCATTTTATTAGTGCGACAGGACTTTCACGTGCCGATCTAAAGAATCCACCCCCTTCTATTGAAGGTGAGACGAAGATGACAGCGCGCGATGCGGCGATTCTTGCTTATAATATTTTGAAGGACCATAAAGAAATTCTTGAGTTTACGAAAATCCCTTCCTTGAAGCTGAGAGCAACCGATAAAACAGCGATGATCAACTGGAACTGGATGCTTGAAGGGAATTCAACGAATACGAACTTTAAGAAGTATGCGTATGCAGGGTTGGACGGTTTGAAAACGGGCTCTACCGATGATGCTGGCTATTGCTTCACAGGAACAGCAGAACGCAATGGTATGCGTATGATTACAGTTGTTATGGGGACGAAGACGGAACCAGAACGTTTCAACGAAACACGTAAGCTGATGGACTATGCATTTAATAATTTTGAGATAAAACCATTCTTAAATGCGAAACAGACGATAGATTCTTTGAAAAGTGTGAACATTAAGAAGGGTGTACAGTTAGAAGTACCTCTTGTTACGAAAACGGGTTTAACGTTCGTTGCTAGAAAAGGCGCGAAAGATACAGATTTCACAGTAACTGCTGAGTCTGTTGAAGAAGCTAAGCTAGTAGCTCCAATCGCAAAAGGGGATGCGCTTGGCAAAGTTAAAGTGAGCTACAATGGCCAAGAAAAAACAGTAGATCTAATTGCAGACGGCGATGTTGAAAAAGGCAGCTGGATCCGATTGCTGTTCCGCTCCATTAAAAACTTCTTCAGCGATATGTTCAATGGGATTAAAGGCGGTTCTTAGGCCAGAAAATGGGTTGTATATTAACCCTCCTTCATGTAAAATTGTTGTTTAGAAGTTTATATCGAATCGTGTAGGGAACTACACCGAAATTGCATAGAAGCTATAGGAGGAAATCAAGAATGGAAACAGGAACTTCCCGCGTTAAAACAGGTATGGCCGAAATGCAAAAAGGCGGCGTGATCATGGATGTTATGAACGCTGAGCAAGCTAAAATCGCAGAAGCAGCTGGCGCGTCCGCTGTTATGGCACTTGAGCGCGTACCCGCTGATATTCGTGCAGCAGGTGGCGTATCCCGCATGGCAGATCCAACAATTGTTGAAGATGTTATGAAAGTTGTATCCATTCCAGTCATGGCGAAAGCAAGAATCGGACACTTCGTTGAAGCGAAAATTCTTGAATCCCTAGGCGTTGACTATATCGATGAGAGTGAAGTACTTACTCCTGCGGATGAAGTATTCCATATCAATAAGCGTGATTTCACAGTGCCTTTCGTATGTGGTTGCCGCGATCTTGGCGAAGCTTTGCGTCGTATCGGTGAAGGTGCATCCATGCTTCGTACGAAAGGTGAGCCAGGAACAGGTAACATTGTTGAAGCGGTTCGTCACATGCGTCAAATTCAAGGTCAAATCCGTAAAGTTCAAAGCATGTCTTTGGACGAATTGATGTTCGAAGCGAAAACACTAGGAGCTCCTTACGAGTTGATGCTTCAAGTTCACCAAACAGGTAAGTTGCCTGTTGTTAACTTCGCAGCTGGCGGTGTGTCTACGCCTGCTGATGCAGCGCTTATGATGCACCTTGGTTCTGACGGTGTATTCGTTGGTTCAGGGATTTTCAAATCCGATAACCCAGAGAAGTTCGCGAAAGCGATTGTAGAAGCTGTGACGCATTATACAGACTTCAAATTGATTGCTGAAATTTCCAAAAACCTAGGTGCCCCTATGAAGGGAATCGAAATTTCCAAGCTTCAAGCTTCTGAGCGTATGCAGGAGCGCGGCTGGTAATGACGAAGATTGGGGTTCTCGCGCTGCAAGGTGCGGTAGCAGAGCATATACGTGGTATTGAAAAAGCGGGCGCAGAAGGTGTCGTTGTTAAACGTACTGAGCAACTCGCTGAGCTAGATGGCATTATTCTCCCTGGCGGAGAGAGCACGACAATTGGTAAGCTTATGCGCACATATGGCTTCATCGATGCGCTGCGTGAGTTCTCCGCGGCAGGCAAGCCGGTTTTCGGCACCTGCGCGGGGTTGATTGTCATCGCGAAAGAGATCACCGGACAGCCGGAAGCTCACCTTGAACTGATGGATATTACGGTGGCTCGCAATGCGTTCGGTCGTCAACGCGAAAGCTTTGAGACGGACTTGCCGATCAAAGGCATTGACGAGAACGTTCGCGCGGTGTTCATTCGTGCCCCACTCATTGAGAAAGTGGGACCGGATGTGGACGTATTGGCCACGTATGACGGCCAGATCGTCGCTGCGCGGCAAGGCCATCTTCTTGCGGCATCGTTTCACCCAGAGCTGACGGATGATTTCCGTCTGCATAGTTATTTCTTAGACATGGTAAAGCAAAGCCAAGCATAACCAATGGTTCAAGCACCCCGAGTTAACCGGATTGCCGGTATGGGTGCTTGCTTCCATATACAAACCATTTTGCGCTAACGGAGGAATCTCCTTGTTTGATGTAAAGTTACTTCGAAGTGATTTAGCGGCTGTACAAGCTGCCATGCAAAACCGCGGCAAGCAGATCGAGGAGCTTAATGGTTTCACAGAGCTAGATGTGAAGCGCAGAGAGCTGCTGCAAGAAACGGAACAGCTCAAGAACCGTCGTAATACCGTTTCCCAAGAGGTAGCGGGGCGCAAGAGATCCGGTGAAAACGCGGATGAGCTGATTCAAGAAATGAAAGTAGTCGGAGATCGTATTAAAGAGCTTGATGATGAGATCCGCATCTTGGACGAGTCGTTACAACAAGTTCTGCTCTCCATCCCGAATATGCCGCATGCGAGCGTTCCTGTAGGCCGTACGGAGGAAGAGAACGTGGAATTGCGCCGTATTGGCGAAATTCCATCTTTCGATTTCGAAGTGAAGCCGCACTGGGAAGTAGCACAAGAATTAGGCATTCTGGATTTTGAAGCTGCTGCGAAGGTGACAGGCTCGCGTTTCGTGTTCTACAAAGGGCTTGGCGCACGCTTAGAGCGCGCATTGATCAACTTCATGATGGACCTGCACAGCGATGAGCATGGTTATGAAGAAATGCTGCCTCCTTATATCGTTAACCGTGATAGCTTAACGGGTACAGGCCAACTTCCGAAGTTTGAGGAAGATGTGTTCAAGGTTGAGAATTCGGAATATTTCTTGATTCCGACAGCAGAAGTACCGGTTACGAATTATCACCGTGAGGATATCCTTACAACAGAACAGCTCCCGGTTAATTTCGTGGCATTCAGCGCTTGTTTCCGTTCAGAAGCGGGATCCGCTGGTCGTGATACACGTGGTCTAATCAGACAGCACCAATTCAACAAAATTGAGCTTGTTAAGCTTGTGAAGCCCGAAGACTCCTACGAGGAGTTAGAGAAGCTTACAGGGCATGCTGAGCGCGTCCTACAGCTATTGAAGCTGCCTTACCGTGTGCTGTCACTCTGCACAGGTGATATTGGCTTCACGTCGGCGAAGACGTATGATCTGGAAGTATGGCTGCCGAACAGCGGTGCATACCGCGAGATTTCCAGCTGCTCGAATTTCGAAGACTTCCAAGCGCGCAGAGCGAACATTCGCTTCCGCCGCGATGCGAAGGCGAAGCCGGAGTTCGTGCATACGCTGAATGGATCAGGCTTAGCGCTTGGCCGAACAGTGGCTGCGATTCTTGAGAATTATCAGCAAGCGGATGGCTCGATTATCGTTCCAGACGTGCTTGTTCCTTACATGAACAACGTTAAAGTCATCACGAAAAAATAGCACTTGCATCGAGTAACAGTTATGTGCTACAATGCTTTTTGTCACTGCACAAGGTCGTCTCCCTAATCGGAGACGCCTATCGTGGAGAGGTGGTCGAGTGGTTTAAGGCAGCGGTCTTGAAAACCGCCGAGGTCGCAAGGTCTCCGTGGGTTCGAATCCCACCCTCTCCGTAGCCTGGTAATACCCAACCAAAAAGTCATGCGATTGTTAAAATCGTGTGGCTTTTTTTGTTTTTTATTTTCAAAGTAGTGAGCGATACCTTTACAAAATCTACATCATATTTTAACGAAAAGTGGGTATTTAGTAGCTGGAGCTTTTCTTATAATGGACGAGATCATCCAATATGAGGAGAGTGAAATCCCTGTGAAGAAGGTTGGAACCAAGGTAGTCTCGGTACTTTTATCCGTGGCCGTCACGATAAGTTCTTTGGCAGTAGCCACTCCAGCAAGTGCTGCAGCAATTACACTAGGAACGCCGTATCAATCCAATGGTGCTTACGATGTGACGGTACCGCATGTATTCATCAATCAGGTGTATGGCGGCGGTCTGGCAATAGATACGAAAAATACAGCGTCTTCCCATGGATTTATAGAGTTGTACAACCCAACTAGTAGCGATATCAGCTTAACGGGCTGGTCTTTGCAATATGCGGATCGTGGATCATCTGAGCTAATGGGGCCAACTGGCGATTGGGATAAACTTGATCTTGCTGGCACGATTAAAGCCAAGTCCTCGTTCCTCATTATTGGGAAAGCGACAGGGGCAACCGCACCGAAGCTAAATCTGACAACGACGTATGATCAATTATGGAGCGAGCGCTTTTTTAACAATAAAGGGATGAAGGTTGTGTTGATGAGCAACCAAACGAAGTTGGATGAGGCTAATAAAAATCCATTTGCCAATGATCCTAAACCGACCGGCTATGTCGATATGTTAGGCACAGGAAGCAATGATGGAGATAATATCGACATTAAAACGGACATTGATGGTTACGAGTTCGATTATCCAAAAGGTTCATCAGAAGGTACTTCTAAGAAAATATCCGTGCGTCGGAAAGCATTAACAGATACGGATAATAACAAACAGGATTTCGGACAATTCGCGCTTGCCGATTCAACTACGCAAGAATTAGCAGTTAAGGGACCTAAATCCGGTGCATTCGGCCAGTGGGACAATAATGTGTCTGTACTTGGCTACTCGAATGAAAAGTTGCCTACAGCCTATGAGCAAGAAGACTACTCGGTATTGATGAATGTGTATGGAGGGAGAGCGCCATATACCTTCTCAGCAACAGGGTTACCTGCTGGATTAACAATTAATTCTGTCACAGGTGAAGTCAACGGTAAGCCAACAGAAGTAGTTACATCCAACGTATACATTAAAGTAACGGATAGTTTGTTAGCGCAATATGGCCGTAATTTGACGATAAACGTTGAACCCGCTTCTAACTTATTCAAAGATACGTTGAGTATCACGAAGTTAACTGATTTTAAAGTGGGAATTACGAATAAAGACGGCGGTGTCGCCGAGATTGTTAAATACAACAAAGATAATAATAAGTTCTACCTGGTCAATGGCTCGGGGAATCCGCCTAGTCTAGATATCGTTCGGTTAGATCTTGTCCAAGGTCCAGTTAAAGAGAAAACGATTAAAGTTAAAGATTTGGTTGAAAATAACGGCTTCCTCTACGGCGATCTGACGAGTGTGGATGTGAATACGACCACGAAGAAAGTATCCGTATCCGTGCAAGAGGCAGATTCCAAAAAAGCTGGTAAAATCGTCGTTCTCGACTATGATGGCAACGTCGTGAAAATGTATGACACGGGTGTTCAACCCGATATGATTAAATCCACAACAGACGGCAGATACATTTTAACTGCGAATGAAGGTGAGCCTCGTACGGCTGGTATCGATCCTGAAGGAAGTATAACCATCGTTGATACTACTATGGATAGTGTGACGCAGCTACGATTTGCCGATCCTTCCATCATCGATAATAAGGTTCATATTCGTGGGGCTTCTACACCAGTAACGGGTCAAATTACGGGTGAAGGTACGAAGCAAGATGCGGTTTTTGATTTGGAGCCTGAATATATCGCACTTTCGGAAGATAACAGTAAGGCCTATGTATCTTTCCAAGAGAATAACGCGATTGGAACGATTGATTTAGCAATGAAAAAGGTCCTTTCGATTAATGGGTTAGGATTGAAGGACTTGAGTCTTCCACGTAATGCACTGGATCTAGTAAAAGATAGTGCGATCAAGTTTGAAAATGTCCCGTTCTATGGGATGTACATGCCAGATGGCATTGCTAGCCAAACGATTAATGGTATCCCTTATGTATTTAGTGCGAATGAGGGAGATGTTACCGAATGGCCGGGTGTGAGAGGCAATGGCAGCACGATTGGCGCGATGAAGGGCAGTTTAACGCCTAACTCACCTGCAGCTCAATTCCTAGCTGGTAAGACCACTTATGATGGCGTAGAGGTAGCTAGTGATATGGGGTCGGATAGCATTTACATGTATGGGGGTCGTTCTTTCTCGATCTGGCAAGCGAATACGATGATGCAAGTCTATGACAGCGGCAATGAATTTGAGAAAGTTACTGCACAGCGCGTACCGAACAATTTCAATGCGAGTAACAGTAAAACTGCTTTAGACGATCGCAGCTCGAAGAAAGGTCCAGAGCCTGAAGATGTGAAAGTAGGGAAAGTGGGCAGTAAAACGCTTGCTTTCGTAGGACTTGAGCGTGTTGGCGGTATTATGACCTATGATGTATCAGATCCCGTGAATGCCAAGTTCGTGAACTATACCAATTCACGTGTGTTTACGCCGAAGGACAATTTGAATACAGATACGGGGCCAGAGGGAATCGATTTCATACCTGCCGCGATGAGCCCAAATGGGAATCCACTGCTTTTAGTTGCTAATGAGGTAGGAGGAACGGTTGCTGTCTATCAGCTTAATGTCCAACGGATCAGCGTGGATAGATCCACACTTTCTGTTACCAAGGGAGACGCTGCAAGCAAGCTCACAGCAACGGTGACGACGGCTGCTGGAGACGCTGTTGGCTCAGGCACGGCTACTTGGAAATCTTCAAATGCAGCAGTTGCTACGGTGAGTACAGAAGGTCTAGTATCAGCCGTGGATACGGGTACCGCGGTAATTACAGCTATTAGCCCTGACGGGTATGCGGCAGCGGATGTAACCGTAACAGTTTCGTCTGCCGGCAGCTCGTCTTCCGCTGGTCCAGTAACGGGAACGCAACCTAGCGCACCAACGACGAATGGAGAAATGACCACAATTACGGCACCAGCTGTCAAAGACAGCAAAGGTACTTCAACGGCTAACCTTACGGTTGCGCAAGTAACAGATGCTTTAAAACAAATGACTGAATCAGCAGGGAAATCATCTATTCTTGAAATTAAGGCAACGGTTGATGCGACTTCGAAGGAAGCGGTTGTCAAATTGCCTGCGGAATCACTCGTTAAGGTTGCCGCGAGCTCCACGGCAGCAGTAAAGCTAGATTTAGGTATTGGTTCCGTGAATTTGGATAAAAATGCGTTGGCTGCTATCGCTTCTGCCGTGACGACGGGTGAAGTATCCCTGTCTATCGCTAAAGCAGATTTAACTGCGGTTACCCAACATATGACTACAAAAGATAGCGATGCAGTTAAAGCGGCTGTTGGCGACCGCCCTGTCTTCGATTTCACCATTACTGCAGGGGGCAAAACGGTTTCCACCTTCAACGGAGGTTCCGTGGAGGTTCAAGTTCCTTACAAACCGACAGCTAATGAAGATACGAATGCTATTGTCGCCTATTACATTGCGGATAATGGTGAGCTCGTTAAAGTCACGAATAGCTACTATGACGCGGTTACAGGTACGCTGGTGTTCAAAGTAAGCCACTTCTCGCAGTATGCGGTGGGTTATTCCCCAATTACGTTTAGTGATACATCGGCAAGCTTCGCTAAGAGCTATATTACGTACCTAGCGGCACGTAACATTATTAATGGAACAGCAGAGGGGCAGTTCTCCCCGAATGCTCAAATTAGTCGTGCTGATTTCACCTTGATGCTGGCTCGTATGGCTGGTGTGAACCTTAGCAGCTACAAATCGTCTATTTTCCGCGATGTAAAGGCAGACAGCTATTATGCCCAGTCTGTCCAATGGGCAGCTGAGAACGGCCTTACAAGCGGTGTGAGCGAGGGTGTATTCGCACCTGCAGCCAACATCTCGCGCGAGCAAATCGTTACGATGATCGCAAGGTTCGCTGCGCATCAGAAGTTTAGCTTGCCACAAGCAGTGGCCGCAGCACCTTTTGCAGACGGTGCAGAGATTCCTGCCTTCGCTGTAGACGCAGCGAAAGCGATGCAGCAAGCGGGCATTATTTCCGGGAAAACGGGAAATACTTTCGCACCGAAGGACTTGGCTTCGCGTGAAGAAGCCGCGAAGATGCTGGGTATGCTCCTGCAGCAAATCGTCAAATAAACCTGTAGTGGATAGCACCTACTCCCTAACACGAATCGATTCGTGCCGGGAGTAGGTGTTTTTTTACATGGATAAAACTCGGGTGGCTTCCGCATTTTAATCATGTGGAGGTGTTACCTATGAGCAAATCAGATAAGCCTAGCGTGGATCAAGTTGAAATTGTGAGTGAATGGATGCGTGTTATGCCAACTATTCTGCAACCTGCCGATCAAACAAGGGTATGGGCAGATGAGGGCGATGCGGATGCAATCCGCGTGCACATCATGACGGCGGGACATACCGGCTATTCATTTGATTTTAAAGTGACGTATGTGGATGCCAGAGAAGTGAAAGTTGAACTGACCGACGTGCAGCAAGGTACAACGCATATTGACGAACGCAGCGATGTTGTGCAGACGTTGATCGATGATTATGTGCGGCATATTCATGAATGTGCGCAGGCTTTGCAGAAGGTCACCAACGCTTAAGTGAGAAGGAGGACACCATGATGACGAAGCAAAAGAGTCCCGACAAGAATTTGCAGAATGTGGCCAAAGATTTGGATAACAATCCAGTTAACGCCCATCATGCGCAGCAGGTTCAGCAGAAGGTCAACGACCATCGCCATCAAGATGCTCTAAATCACGAAGGAACAAACTCGTAACAGAGAGGATGAGGAGAAATGTCTAAACCTAAGAATTATTCCGCAGGCGACAATCTTGTCAATAATGGCAATGTAAAGAATCGCAATAATCAGGGCGGAAACCAAGAGCCATTGTCTGGATCTAAGAAAGTGAAGAATCAGAATCATCACGGCGGACACGCTGCTGAAGGCCATGGGCACGGCGGATAACAGGCAATGAAATTTTTTTATAAAACATGATTAAAAAAACATAACCCGGACATACTATATTTGTCGGCAAGCAGAGAGGTGTGGTTCCGTTGGAGCAATTAGCGAAAGGGAAACAACCGTTGCAAAGAGGACTTTTCTACCTGTTATAATCAGGCTGGAGGGCGATGTGCTAAAGACACTTACCGTGTTTTATACGCAGATTTAACTTAAGTTTTATGTGTAACAAGGTTCAAAGAAATATCATCAATGCCGACAGAAAAAAGAACCCTTAGGGGTTCTTTTTTTGTATGTCTATCAAATTTCTCGGTTTTCAGTATCCTTTTCAGAAAATGGTGATGGTAACTTCTGCTTTCGATTCATGAGTAAACGAATGCCGCCTCCAATGAGGAGAAGGGCTACGATCAGCGTCTGACTGAAGTTGTTAAGCAGATACATGTAATTCCGCGAAGCGGGTAGAGCTTGATAGATGAATTGGACAAAGAACTCACTGAAGATATAGTAGCCGCCTAAAACGATTAAAACGACGCCAATTAGGCGTTGATAGGCTGTCCAATTTTCGACAAGTGGCTTGTCAATCAGTGTGCCATTTTCATACTTCGAAATGCTCTGCAGGGCATCAAAAAAGCTAAAGAACCAAAGAATGGGGATCAAAAAAAAGAAAAGGGACAACCGCAGCACATCCAGCACGTAAATGGAGAAAAGGAACACAGCCATCAGTTGGATCCCGCGTTTGGTCATTGATAAGTACAGGTGCGCTGCACCAGGGAAAATGGCGATAATCGTGGCAAGTGTCCGATTTTTGCGGCCATGCTCATCACGCTGGAAATCTTCAAACATACTACGATCCACGAGTTCATATCCGGCTTGTTTGCGATCTAACTGCTTCAGCGCATCGAACATCGTATAAAACCAGAGCACAGGTAACGTCAGTAGGAACACGATAAAACCTTCGTTATGCGTCAGAATGGTGATGAAGAATACGAGAATGGCAATGCCGAAGAAGGAGATCATCGCGGTAAGGCCTCTCTGCATTAACCCAAGCCAGAAATGGCCAACGCCTGGAACGAAGGAGAGCATGAGTACTTTAGATCTTTCATGTCTTCCTGCCAGGTGAGCATAGTACGCGTCGGCATTCCAAGACGGCACCTCTTGTTCAGGCGGATAAGGGCCATAATGGGGCTGTTGCATCGGGTGATGATACATTGATGGGTTTGGCAACGGCATTGGCATTGGAACTGGTGTGTTCAATAAATAGATAAGCATATCGATCATATTAATGATCCACGTGAGCACGATAGGAATAAGCAGAAAGGCGAGTTCATCAGCATCATGGGACACAATGCCTAAGAAAAGGATGAAAGAAAGTCCGAAGAATAAGAAACCGTATAATAAACCGCGGATTGTGCGATTGATATACAGATGACCGACTCCGGGTATGAAAGATAACAGGAATGCAACAAGATTACTTTTCGTAGGCATTAAGGCGTTAAGCCTCCTTTTTTATGTTCATTTTGTAAAGTGTCCAACCATGTTAGTGTGCGATTAACGAGATGATCAGATATTGAAATGGGTGTCTCAAGAGAGGCAGGGGCTTCTAGAGGAGGAGCGGGCTTGAAGGCACCATACGTTCCTATCTCCTGAGATATGCCATGGAAAAAGCCAGTGGCTACAAGCACCAGCGTCGCGGCAGCCGCGATCCCATAGTGGAACAACGTGGAGCGATACCAAGCAGGCCTCTTTCCAACTGTCCTGATTAGAATGCGATTCATATAGGCTGATTGATCTTCGACCTCTAGGATCTGCTGTAGGGCTAGTTGATCTATACCTATCATGTAGCTCGCTAAGCAGGCCTCGCAACGGTAGAGATGATCCTCCATTTCGTCCCTTACTTCTGACGGTAGATGATCCTCTATATACTGCATCCATTCCTGTTGGCTATAATGGGTAACCTTCATCGAAACTCCTCCTCCTTCCAATGATTTCGCAGCCACGTCTTGGCTCTGTATAGCTTTGATTCGACGGTTTTGATCGTAATGCCTTGGGCATCCGCGATATCTTGATACGATTGTTGATGAATATAATAGGCCAATAACACGTCTTGGTAGTTTGTTGGGATCTGGTCGAGCTTGTGACGAACGAATTCCGTCGTTTCTCTGATCATAATCTCTTGTTCCACACTCTGCTCTGGAGGCGCTGGCCCAGCTGAAGACAGGGCTTCCTCCAATTCGGCAACGCTGTCTTCCTTACGCCGACTAGTAGCGCGCTTGAAATCAATAGCCCGATTCACTGCGATGCGCGTCATCCAGGTTTTCAGGCCTTTCCTTTCATACCGAGGGAGGGAGAAGTAAATGCGGGTCCAAACCTCTTGGGACAAGTCTTCGGTATCCTTCTGATGACGAACAATCGCAAAGATCGTCTGCAAAATATACGAACGATACCTTGCGATCAATTCACGGAATGCCGCTTCATCCCCTTGTAGAATACGATCAATTAGTACGTGCTCCTCAATATGCTTCTCCTCCTCTCCGCATGTATAGACGAGGCCTACTGGACTTACCCCTGCACTTTGATGAAAAAAAGAGCGAATCGTGAGATTCACTCTTCCAATTATTGTGCCATCGTAGATTTGTTGGTTCCCAGTGGTTGTTTCTTAGCGGAACTTTGAACGAACAGATAGGCGAGTAATGCACTGCCGGCACCGAGGACGCCAAGTACAATAAAGCCCTCATTCAGAGAGAAATAGTCGCCAATGATGCCCATGAGGACAGGTCCTACGAACATGCCAAGACCATATATCGCTTGGAAAAAGCCCATTGCCGTCGCCCGCTTATCCGCAGGCATATGCTTAATGCTCATCCCCATGAGCAAGGTAAACGAAAGTCCGCGGCCAAACCCAGCGATGGCCTGAGTAATCATGAGCAGCCAGAGATGATGAGTGAACGGCACCGTAAAGGTGAAGATCCCCATGAGCAGGAAACCAGCTACAACCATGCGCTTCTCCCCATATTTCATCGCCCAACGTCTTCCGCCGAATAGAGAGGCCAGCGCAACAGGTACGTTAGCGAATAAGGACAGCAAGGAGAGCGAGAATTTGTCTGCGCCAAGCTGCATCGCATAAACCGGCGTGAAGCCGAACACCGTAGCGAAGATCAGCACCTGCGATAAGATAGCGAGCAGGGAAACAAAGAGGAGCGTGCGATCTGTCGCTACGTTTCCGATTCCGCGCATGGTGATTTTGGGCGCGTCTTTCTCTACTTTTTCGATGAGGAAGAAAGAACCGATCATCCCTAGTAGGCCAAGCGCCGCGCCGAGAATGAAGACAGATTCCCAACCTAGCTTGTCTGCTGCCCAGCCAGCACTAAGTATGCCCAGCACCTGACCGAGTGAGTTGAAAAAGGAGATCGTCCCGATCGCTTTCGTAGACTCTTCATGTTTGTAATAGCTTGTGAATAGCACCGTAAAATCAACCCAAGTAGCTGCGGCTGCCCCTGCCAGTGCTCGAAGGATCAAGATCCATGTAAAATCATGCGTGAACCACAGCCCGAGTCCCGTAATGGCAGTGAAGAGGAGACCGAAGGTGATGAATAGCCTTCTTTTATGAAAACGATCCGACATAATGCCAACGGGTATGCGGAGGAGCATCTGCGAAATGCCGTACATACCGACAATCCAGCCAGCCAATTGGTGGCTTCCCCCGAGGAATTCCACGTAAGGCGCCATGATTGGAACGCTGGTGTACATTGACATCCAGAAGAGCATCGTGACCGCACAGAAGAGCGGGATGCGATAAGACGTAATAGGGCGAGTTGTCATCGGAGTGAGGACTCCTTTCTAATCAGTGATACCTCTATTATCCTTCTTTTGCTAACTGGGCGTCAAAAGGATTATGCAAAATTAAATAAGCAGTAACCATTTTTCAGTGGGCGAATATCCTATGGATAGTTAAAGAAGGAGGGATAGGCGTGTCCGCAATGAATCCTATTCAAGCTGGTCAAATAAGTGGTGACGTAAAGGCACATTGTAACAAATATATGAATTACCATGTTATTGCACATATGAAAGATGGGTCACAAATCGAGGGAATTATTGATGGTATGGATAATGAAGGCGTCACGATGTTAGTTCCAGAAGATGTCGGTGGTGAGGGAAGGGAAACGGACCCCTACAGACAACCGTTTGGTTACGGATATCGCCGATTTCGTCGGCAGCTACTTCCGTTTTCTCTTTTTGCATTTCCGTTCTTTAGACCTTACCCATACTACCGCCCATTTTATCCTTACTATCCTTGGTATTAGTAGATAAGGGCAATACGGCTGCACCAAGCAAGCTGAATTTACACCTATATCATCGTAAAACAAAAGACGATCGCAGTCGGATTATCCGATTAGCTATCGTCTTTTTAATGTGAATTAATGTTGTAACAAGCGAATCCTAATAAATATTAGGAACGTTTATAGATTTAAAAACGACTTTGTTATATCTATAAATTTCCAAAATATATGTAGTACGATACTAACGTTATATGTATAATGAAAAAAAGGGTATTTTTACTAAAAAATAGGGGGATTTTGTTTGAAAATGTACAAATTTGTAATTCCAGCTTCATTGGGAGTATTAATATTATTGTCAGCTTGCGGGCAAAAGGATCAAGCCGCAACGGCAGTTTCCAAAAATACGCCGATTGCTACACAAGGTACTACAGATAAAGTAAAAGCGGAGGCAACTCCCTCGACCAAGCCAGTTGAAACAACGGCAGTGCTTCAGAAAGAGGGTACTTCTTCCGATGTTAAGATTACTGTCGATAGCGTCGAAAGCAAAGAAGTGGCAGGCACGAATGATTTTCTCAAGGCTACGGCAAAAGGGGTATTTAAAATCATCAAGCTAACTCTTGTCAACAATCAAAAGAGTGTGGTAATTGCAGATGGAGCTAGTTATAAACTGGTTGACGATCAGAATCGAGAGTACTCAACTTCATCGGATGCGATGACGGCAGTCGGTATGGATAAATCATTTTTCTTAAAAAAGATCGATCCAGGGCAAACTTTGACGGGGTATATAGCGTTTGATGTTCCTAAAGATGCAAAAGGTTTTTATTTAAAGGCACAAGGCGGTATGTCGGGGAAAGAAATTAAACTAAAAGTAGAATAACGAGGAGGAGCCGACTTGCTTAAGTGGCTCCTCTTTTTTATCTCAAAAGACTGTTGCTCAAACGGTATGCTTATGATCCTGAGGAAAAAGAAAAAACCTTGATATATCAAGGTTTTTTTGTCAACTAAACGCGCCCGATACGATTCGAACGTACGACCTACAGTTTAGGAAACTGTGTAATTATTCGCAAGGACACGTAAAAGCCGCGAAGCCTTAAGGTGCCTGTATTCGTTTCTTCACCGATAGCACACAGTTTATGCGATGCCTCACGGTTATTGTTATTACGGTTACAATTTTACCGCATTATACGCGTAACGACAAGCGGAAGCTAAACCCGTTGGCTAAAAGCCTTATCTACGTTTATAACGAAACTATTGGCGTATGTGGACATGGATAGTATAATTATGGAAACTATACGAAAAAGGGGAACGCGATAAATGCGTACTGCAACGGGAGTTCCTGCGCTGTTCCTGGCGCTTTTATTAGGGATGTATGCATATAGTCGTTACACGTTGGGGCAGGAGTTGAATAGTTTATCGTATACACTCGCGGGGATTGCTAGTGCTATCGTCATGTTACTTTATATATTCGGCGGGGCACTATCATTTAAAGAGCCAATGAGAGCAGGACTCATGTTTGTAATCGCGCTTGTAATATCGCTGCTAACTGGCGCATTTCTTAGCTGGATTATGTTAATATTTGCGGTACTATCCTTCGTATTATTTCGGATGTCCGGAAAAGCAGTTAGTGAAGTACAAGATGTCACAGTAACACGTTAAACGCGGAACACAATAAGCGCAGCTCCTTCGCGGATGACTGCGCTTTTTTACGTCAAATTAGCGCGATAAAGGCGCCGTAGGGTGTTTAGTCGTCCAACGTCGTAATCGCGCTAATTTCCGCGCTAGAAACGCTAAAAACCTACCGCGATTAAACGGTAGGTTCTTCGTTTTACTTTATATTTTTCCGATCGCTTACGCCAAGATGTGTTTTTAATGCGTCTTGGAGAACGTGTGAATAGTTTACGTTATTTTCTGCCGCAATGTCGTCCAGCCACTTCGGTATAGTCAGCGTTTTCTTGACGGCTCTATTAGCCATTTCATCGCGAAAAGGTGGCATCCATACTTCGATAAGTACGGCGACTTGATTCGGATTGTTTGCGATGTTACGTAGCTTTTTGGCCGGCGTTGGTTCCGGAATATCATCGTTATCGCGTTCCATGCCGTAGAGATGCAGCGCCAGGCACTCCTTCGCCATACGTAAGGCTTCGCTGTCTGTATCACCGCAAGTGATGGCGCCAGGTAAATCAGGAAACTCAACGCTAATACCGTCGTCTGCATAGTCAAAGATCGCGGGGAATACGTAACGGTCTTTTTTTAACATGTTTAATAGTACCTCCTTACGTAATATAGTAAATAATTTTATATACAAATTCCCAAAGGGGATGGGGCTACTTAAGCCCCGCCTGCTTTAGGATGCTATGTACCGTTTTAATTGGAAAATCCTTATTCGGATGGGGGATAGTGACGCGTCCCTTTTTAGTCGGATGCTTGTATTGCTTGTGACTTCCGACTTGATTTACTTCAAACCATCCATCGCGTTCGATCAGTGCTATTAATTCTCTGCTACTCGCCATCGCATCAACTTCCTTTCTATGTTTTAATTATAACACGTATAATAGTACGTGTCAATATTAAAATACGTGTTATTATACGTACTTTTTATCGCAATGGAACGAACAACAAAATAGCGCAAGCGCATCGGAATCATTCCGGTACACTGGCGCTATTCTTTATTTAATTCTGATTATACTCGTTAACTTCGAACGTTTCGATTTTGCTGAACGCGATGTAATCTTTGCGGCTGACAAACTTCGCGAGGTTGTACGTTTTGTTAAACGTGTAAACTTCTAGGCCGGTTCCATCAGCGCGACCATTATACCAGTTGATGAACGCGTTAACATCTGTCATAGGCAAATCGTATTCTTTTTCGAGTCCGTTTACTAACGTGATGACGAGTAGAGCACGACCACTAACGGTAGGTGCTGTCGGAGTTGCGGATGCTTCGTTTGAGTTGGCGCTTTCGCTACCAGCATTTAAAGCGGTGACTACGTAATAGTATGTAGTTCCATTTGTGACTGCGTTATCCACGTACGTAGTTCCAGTAAGGCCCGTTGCGATAGTAGTGTACGGACCGCCAGCGGTTGTAGCGCGTTTAACGTTGTACGATGTAGCGTCGGTGGCTGCGGACCAAGACAGAGGGACAGTTGCGTTTCCATATGTTGCAGTAAGATTAGTTGGAATACTTGGTAAAGTTACTGGACTGTTGTTGAAGAAATCGATTTCCCATACTGTCATATTAATTTTGGGTACAAGGACAATCTTACTAACATTAGCTAAAGTTTGATTTAGAGTCTTTTCTACGCTACTAGTTGCATTATTCCAAACGTAACTATCCGTGTAAATTAGAGTTTGACTTGAGTTGTAAAAGTTAATGTCAATGTCATAATTTGCTTTTATTTTGTAAGAAGTTATAGTTTGAGGCGTACTAAATTGATACCATGCTTTTTCGTAAGACCATAGACCATAGACCATAGCTAGTAGCTTCGTTTCCGTCAGTAAATAGTAAAGTGTTCGCGGTAGTGCTGTTTTGTGGGTTATCGACTTGAAAAGGATTGGACTGCAATAGACCTCCAGTATATGCATAGGAATTCCCAGGTAAGGAAGTAAGAAAAATAAATAAAATAGCACAAAACAATATTAACTTTTTCAAAATAATTACCACCTTTTACTAAAATTAAGTTACTCGGTGAATGTTACATTATTCGACATAATTTGTCTAAACATTTCCAGTAAAATAATGTAATATAAGTATTTCCTTTGTTGATTTTACGAAAAAAACGCCAAGCCTAGCGGAATCTAATCCGTTAAACTTGGCGCTATATTATCGTGTGATTATATGAAACTTGTATCAGCTATGTGCGAACCACGTATCGTTAATTATTGCGCAATTCTCGAAGTATTCGCGTATGCCAAATAGTATCATTTAATAGAGGATGGAACAATACATTATTGGTATAATTTAGGTATAAAGGGTGGTGGACAATATTTATAAATTAAATAATAATTCTTCTCAAGAAACAAATTTATTCACAGAAATACTAAGTGAACTTGAGTATTTGGGTTATTTTTGCATGATTTCAGATAACGGAATGATAGAACATGATAGTTACTTCAGCGATGATACTCTAGTGCCAAATCAGCGAAAGTTCCGGTATTTGGTGCCTCAAGTAGCCGTTTAACATGATCGTCGCTAAAGGTTTCCTTATCCTCGTTATCGAACCGCGGCTGCTTGATGTTCTCAACTGGATTGGCCTTTACTAGTTCCTCGCTCGCGAGAAAGTTAAACATTGTACGCAAATCACGTAATCTAAACGCAATTGTATATGGGGATAACCCTTCCTCTTTTTCTCTGTTTGTAACGCCGGCATATTTCATTTTTGTGCTCATGTGAATAACGTATTCACGGATCATAATCGGAGTTATCCGACCAATTTCATTCACATGTGGATACGCGAAATCGAATTATTCACGGAAATACCGCCAATGAGATTTGTAACTCCCCAATGTCCTCTCACGCATTCCCTCCGACTTCTTCGCGCTATAAAATAACCCGAATGCCTCCTCTAGTCCGTACCCCTTTGCGATCGCCGTCGCTTTGCCGAGAATTACCCTTAACAACGGATTTACCTTTCCGCGGATCATTACTCATAACGAAAAAACCTCCTACGTATACCATAAGAGGTCGCATAAATTCAGTATGATCGCGGTGAATTTAAGACATACAGTCTCGTCCATTTTCGCTTATATACTGTGTGCCTTGCGAAGGCCTGTCCGTAATATTCAACGTTAGCTAAATGTTGATATACCGCGGGTTTTAAGTCAATTGTACGCGCCCGATACGATTCGAACGTACGACCTACAGTTTAGGAAACTGTTGCTCTATCCTGCTGAGCTACGGGCGCATAGTATCGTCATTCTAACATGAGATGTTTTAGAGGTGCAACCATTTTAGACTACAGCTAAGGAAGATATTGTTTATTTAAGCAAGGAATGTACATAGTGAGTAAAGAATACTAAGAACATTCACGATTACTCGTTCGTAACCACTAGAAAGAGGTGCCCTATGGAGAATCGCCCTGTCATTCAACTTGCCAAATCTAGAATTGAAACCGTACTTGATGTTATTTCCCTGCTAGCATTCCTAGGTATGATCGCATATGTCGCCTACGAATGGCACGATATGCCTGAGCGAATTCCGATGCATTTTAACGGTAAAGGGGAGATCGATGGGTGGGGGAACAAAATGAGTCTAATTGCCGTGCCATGCATAGGCGTTATCATTTATGTTGGCTTGACGCTCCTAAGCAAGGTCCCTCATGTGTATAATTATCCATCCCAAATCACATCTCAGAATGCCCGCGGACAATATCAGAATGCGCGTTTGCTCATCAATAGTATGAAGACGATAATCCTCATTTTGTTTGCGTTTATTGAGTGGTCTATTATTCAGAGTGCAAAAGAAGGCACCGCGGAGCTTAATTTATGGGTGTTAGGCTTTATCCTGCTGATACTGTTTGGCACGATCATCTTCTTCATTATTCGTTCTAAACAATTAAAGTAGGGGAGGGAGAAGTCACATGACAGTATATGTAGGTTTTCTGCGCGGGATTAATGTAGGAGGCAAAAATAAAATCAAAATGGCCGACTTGAAAAAGACAGTAGAAGGCTTAGATTTAGCGCAAGTTCAGACCTATTTGCAAAGCGGCAATGTGCTATTCCAATCAGAGGAGTCTGCAGAAATCTTACGCCCGCGTATTGAAAAAGCAATCAGCGATGCAGTAGGCGTAGCGCCGACTGTTATTTTGCGTACTGCAGCGGAGCTAGCTGAAATTGTAGGGAATAGCCCCTATGATGCAGAGGCGCTATCCGAAGGGGAGAGCATTCAAATTTCTGTGCTTACAGAAGAAGCCCCGCAGGCATTCACCGACATCTTATCCAAGGGACAGAGTGAAGTAGATGAATTTCAGATACGGGGCTGCACAATATATTATCTGTTTTGGCAAAGTGTGTTGGATTCGAAGCTGGCGAACAACATTCAGAAACTTGGCGATCGCGCGACGACGCGTAATTGGAATACGATGAGCAAACTGGTAGAGCTGGCAGGCGATTTAGAGCTAGCAAGCAAATAATCCGAACGACTGCCAGCTCCTAAGCTTTCCCACGTAATTTTCGGAAAAACTGCGTTAACATCGTGGAACATTCCTCTTGCAAAACACCGCTGACGACATCGACCCGGTGATTGAATCGGTCTTCCTGCAGCAAGTTCATTAATGTTCCTGCACAGCCCGCTTTCGGATCAACGGTACCATAAATAACTTGAGGCACACGTGCTTGCACGATGGCACCAGCACACATTGGACAAGGCTCTAATGTCACATAGAGCTGGCAATCTAGAAGGCGCCAAGCCTGTAAATGCTCGCTCGCTTGTTTAATGGCAATCAGTTCTGCATGGGCAAGCGGATCTAGGGTTGTTTCGCGTAAATTGTGGCCGCGGCCAATGATTTGACCTTGATGGACGACGACCGCGCCGATCGGAACTTCACGGATGGCTTCCGCTTTCAGCGCCTCGGCAATCGCTTCTTTCATCCAAGGGATATGTTGATCCACAGGGGGACACCTCGCAATAATAGTTTATCCACATGTGTATAATAAATCCGAACAAATATTCGTTGTTAACAAGCTGTGGATAACAATGTGGATAAGTTATAAACCTGTGGATATTCAATTCCACTACACATTCATACAATAAAAACATTGCCTATGCAAGGATTTTAGTTGAAAGAAGTGCATGAGCTACGTATAATAATGTTAGAAGTGGGTCTTTTAGACCATTTCGGACAAAAGGTAGAACATTTAGACTAGTAACGATTTAACCAGTAAGGATATAACTATATAAATGAATAGCAGGGTTCGACAATGGCAAACTTGCTGAAAGGCAAGGACGCAAAGCTGAGGGTCTACGGTTCTTCTGAACTATGGCAGCCTGGTTACCGAAAATCGATGCTTTATTGATTGCGGTGATAGGCTGTCCCTGTGTGGGAGCAGTCTATTTTGCATGGAACAATACTGTGAAATTCAGCATTAGGGAGGGTGAAGAGAGCATGGCGATGAAGCACGGTGCTTTGAAGCGATATGGGAGTAAAGAAGGATATGATGCGGAGGTATTGATCAATTGCCGAGCGGTAATTGCGAAGGATGATTTCGTTTCAACAGGTATTCTTACCTATGCACAAGGCGACATCATGGAGATCGAACTGCCGGAGTATGAAGTATTCCAACTTGGAGACAAGATCAAAATGACGTTATATACGAAATCGGGTCTATTCGTTTTTCATTCGACAGTCGTAGCTAGAGAGCCTGGTTCACTGATCGTGATCAATCCACCTGAGAATCGAAAGAAGTTTTCGGAGA
This sequence comes from Paenibacillus oryzisoli, assembly GCF_001653565.1. GTDB lineage: Bacteria > Bacillota > Bacilli > Paenibacillales > NBRC-103111 > Paenibacillus_E > Paenibacillus_E oryzisoli. Next base: position 197,170 of record NZ_LYPB01000089.1, on the reverse strand, counting down.
AACGGGAGTTCCCGCGGATCGATGTGAAGAATGTAGGTTACATAGCAGGCTTTCAAAATACAACCCAAAAAGAGCAGCATCACTTGGAAAATCCAATTAACATATCGATAAAAAACATTTCTATGAGCGGAATCGGGTTTGTCATTAATGATAATTCGATGATCGATGGGATTCTTTATAAAAAATGTATATTGCAAGTTGAGCTGGATTTAGGGTTTGACATGCGCTGTAGGTTGGAAATTATAAGGAAGGAAAAGAAAGAAGACGGCTACTACTATGGAGCCAGCTTTGAAAGCGTTCCTGCGGAACAAAGCAATGCCCTGCGCGTGTTTGTTCTACGGAATCAGATCCAAACTTACTTCGAACAGAAGCGGGATGAAGAGTTCAAAAAAGCAATGGAAAAAAAGTCTGCAGCTAATCAATAGCTTGCAGGCTTTTTTTTGCCCGCTAAGTACTATATAATAAGAAGGATGATTTTCGAAAATTAAGGAGTTGTAACCACAATGGCTTTGAAAGCAGGTATCGTCGGTCTACCGAATGTAGGAAAATCGACATTGTTTAATGCAATTACACAGGCGGGGGCAGAATCTGCGAATTATCCGTTCTGTACGATTGATCCGAATGTTGGGGTAGTTGAAGTACCAGACGAGAGATTGCAGAAGCTGGTAGAAATCGTAGTGCCTAAGAGCATCGTGCCGACGGCCTTCGAATTCGTTGACATTGCGGGTTTGGTTAAGGGTGCGAGCAAAGGCGAGGGCCTTGGAAATAAATTTCTAGCACACATCCGTGAAGTCGATGCGATTGTGCATGTTGTGCGTTGTTTTGAGGATGATAATATTACTCACGTTTCTGGGAAAGTCGATCCGATTGGCGACATCGAGACGATTAATCTTGAATTGATTTTGGCAGACATTGAGTCGGTTGATAAAAAGATCGAGCGTTCACGCAAAAACCTCAAAGGCGGCGACAAGAAAGTGGTTGCTGAAGTGGAGTGTTTGGAACGGATCAAAGAAGCCTTATATAATGATATGCCAGCACGCAGCTTAGATTTGACGGACGACGAGCGTCTGCTAGTTCGCGACCTGCATTTGCTGACGATGAAGCCAGTGCTCTACGCGGCAAACGTGAGTGAAGATGAAGTTTCAACTGCGGATGACAATGCATATGTTAAAATTGTGAAAGAATTCGCGGAAAAAGAAAACAACGAGGTTGTTTCTATTAGCGCGAAGGTTGAATCCGAGATTGCTGAGCTGGAAGACGAAGAAAAAGCGATGTTCCTGGAAGAGTTGGGACTTCAAGAGTCCGGCTTGAATAGATTGATTAAAGCAGCTTACCGCAAGCTCGGCTTGTACACGTATTTCACAGCTGGGGTTCAAGAAGTTAGAGCATGGACGATTCGTAAAGGAACGAAGGCTCCGCAAGCAGCTGGCGTCATTCATACGGATTTCGAACGTGGATTTATTCGTGCAGAGGTTGTTTCTTATAACGATTTGGCTGCTGCTGGATCCATGGCTGGTGCGAAAGAAAAAGGCCAAGTACGCCTTGAAGGTAAAGAGTACGTAGTAAATGACGGCGACGTTATGCATTTCCGTTTCAACGTTTAATTAACAATAAAAACAAGAAAGGAGTGATCCCCTATGTTGGATCGACTTCAGTCCATTGTGGACCGCTATGACAAACTAAGCGAGTTATTGTGTGACCCGGATGTTACGAGTGATACGAAGAAACTAAGAGAGTATTCCAAAGAGCAATCTGATCTTCAAGAGTCTTACGATGCTTATAATGAGTATAAGAGCGTGAGCGAACAGCTAGCAGATGCGAAAGTGATGCAGAATGAGAAGCTGGACGATGAGATGCGTGAAATGGTCAAAATGGAGATCGAGGAGCTAACCGAGCAATCGGCTAAGCTAGAAGAACATCTTCGCATTCTGATGATGCCGAAGGACCCTAATGATGACAAGAACGTCATCGTAGAAATTCGCGGTGCGGCAGGCGGCGATGAAGCTGCCTTGTTCGCAGGCGATCTTTACCGGATGTATACACGTTACGCAGATGGTCAAGGATGGAGAACGGAAATTCTCGATGCGTCCGTGAATGATTTGGGCGGATTCAAAGAAATAATTTTCATGATTACAGGTAAAGGTGCTTACAGCAAGCTCAAGTTTGAGAGCGGAGCACACCGTGTTCAACGTATTCCAGTAACAGAATCTGGTGGACGGATTCATACTTCAACGTCAACAGTTGTCGTTATGCCAGAAGCGGAAGATGTGGAAATCGTGATTCATGATGCCGATATTCGCGTCGATACGTTCTGTTCCAGTGGAGCGGGCGGTCAGTCCGTTAATACAACGAAATCCGCTGTACGTGTAACTCACGTACCAACGGGTATCGTCGCGACGTGTCAGGATGGTAAATCGCAGAACTCCAATAAAGAATCAGCGCTTCGCGTACTTCGTACGCGGATTTCAGATAAAATGCGTGAGGAAGAAGAAGCGAAATATGCCGGCGAGCGTAAAAGCAAAGTCGGAACGGGCGACCGTTCAGAGCGTATTCGTACCTACAACTTCCCGCAAAGCCGGATTACCGACCACCGTATCGGGTTGACGCTTCACCGTTTAGAGACGGTTCTTAACGGCGATATGGCGGAAATTGTGTCAGCGTTAACGATTGCTGCACAATCCGATGCCTTAGAGGCGATGTAATGACGACTGCAAACATGAGTGTGAGAGAAGCCTTTGTGAAGGCTTCTTCTTTTTTAGCGGAGCAAGGCGTCGCAGAAGCTTCGTCTTGCACGGAATTGTTGCTGCAGCACCTCTTAGGAGGCTGCACGCGCACGGAGCTGCTGTTCCGCTGGTGGCAGGAACAGATGCCGGAAGAGCTGGTCGCTACGTGGGACCAGCTCGTTGCCAGGAAGGCCGCGGGCGAGCCGGTGCAGTACATCACCGGCGAGCAGGATTTCTTCGGCCTTCCGTTTGAGGTGAGCCCGGCCGTGCTGATCCCGCGGCCGGAGACCGAGCTGCTCGTGGAGGCGATGCTCCACGAGGGCTCGCGTCTGTTCCCGCAAGGCGCTCCGCTGCTTGCGGATGTGGGCACCGGGAGTGGCATCATCCCGGTGACAATCGCGCACGCGCGCCCTGCGTGGCGCGTGGCGGCCAGCGACATCTCCGCGGCAGCGCTGGAGATGGCCCGCAAGAACGCGCAGCGCCACGAAGTGGCTGCGCGGATTGAGTGGCTCGAGGGCGACCTCCTCGAGCCTTATATTGAGCGCGGGCTCGCGCCGGACATGGTGGTGTCGAACCCACCATACATTCCGGACGGCGACCTGCCAGCGCTGATGCCCGAGGTGCGGCTATTCGAGCCGCACACAGCCCTGTTCGGCGGTATCGAGGGACTCGACCTCTACCGCCGCATGATCTCGCAGCTGCGCCGGCTGCCGCGAATCCCGACCGTGGTCGGGTTCGAGGTGGGCATCGGGCAGGCGGAGGCCGTGGCGGCGTTGCTGCGCGCCGCCGCTGATTGGACGGAGATCCGCTTCGTGCAGGATCTCCAGGGAATCGATCGCCACGTGATCGCGATCCGCTCTCCCGAGTAGCCGATTGTCTGAGATCGGCTACTTTCTCTTTCCCTCGGAGGACCAACTCTATCATTTTTTTGAAAAAATCATAGATTCATAGGTTTAGCTCCACCCACTCTTGTCCATACTGGTTATTATTATAAGAGTTGGGAAAGGGGCTACTCTCCATGGTTAAGAGAACGGAGCGCCACTCAGTTAAGAGCTTATCATTCATTGTTTTTGCACTTATACTTATGATTATGTGTTGGGAATCCAATCGTACGAATGCGGCGGTCATTTCGCCTACTATACCTGAGGAATCGATTCGTTTGCGCATTCTAGCAAACTCAGATTCTGCGCAGGATCAAGCTTTGAAACGCGAGATTCGCGATGCGATTATTGCCCGTATGGCGGAGTGGGTCGTTGGCCCCCATTCACTGGACGAGGCTAGAGCAGTTGTGAATGCGCATTTGCCAGAATTCGATCAACTTGTCGGCGAGATGATTGCATCTCGTGGCTACAACTATTCGCATACAGTAGAGCTAGGGGTTGTTCCTTTTCCAACCAAAATGTATGGAAATGACGTCTACCCAGCTGGAGATTACGAAGCTTTGCGTGTTGTGATCGGATCTGGTGAAGGGCAAAATTGGTGGTGCGTCTTGTTTCCACCGTTATGCTTTGTAGACTCAATTTCAGGTGAAGCAGTTGCTTCGGCAGCTGTTGTTGTGGCCAAAACGACGGATGAGAATGGCAAAGAAAAACAGCCAACGAAAGAAGCTAAGGTTAGTGAAACACCGTCTGCCAAGAAGAAAGACGGTGTTGCTGGCAAGGATAAAGCTCCTTCCACAGAGAAAGTTGCAAAGAAAGATGCTAAAGTTGAAGTTGCAGCAGCTTCTGCTTCTGTTTCTACAACCGAAGAGCCAGTTCAACCGAAAGTAAAATTCTTTATCTGGGAAATGTTCAAAGCGATCTTCTCGTGGTTTAGCTAATCGCAATAGATATAGATACATTTTATTTCATATAAGTAAGGATGAGAGTGATTGTGACAACCTATTGGCATGTGGAGCAAAGCGAACAGAGTGAATCAGCTCAGGCTATAGCAGAGGCAGCAAGTCTCTTACGACAAGGAGAAACAGTCGCTTTTCCGACTGAAACGGTCTATGGTCTTGGTGCCGATGCGACGAATACCGAAGCCGTACTACAGATTTTTGCCGCAAAAGGGAGACCCTCCGACAATCCTCTGATCGTGCATATCGCAGATACGACGCAGCTTTCGGGCCTTGTTCAACCCGATAGTATCACAGCTCATCATCAGGCGCTTATGAAGGCTTTCTGGCCGGGGCCATTAACGATTGTGCTACCTGTTCTTGCAGGTAGCCTTTCGCCGTTCGTAACGGCTGGACTGCAAACGGTCGGTATCCGAATACCTGATCATCCCGTGGCCTTGCAGTTGCTGCGAGAAGCTGGGCTTCCAATTGCAGCTCCAAGCGCGAATAGCTCGGGGAGACCAAGCCCGACTTGGGCATCGCACGTACGTGAGGATTTGGATGGCCAAATCGGTGGAATTGTAGACGGCGGAGCAACGGGTGTCGGTGTAGAATCAACAGTAATTCAACTTGTAGAAGGTGAATTATATGTGCTGCGCCCAGGTGGTGTGACAGCGGAGCAGCTGCAGGGTGTATTGCCAGAGATGCGTATTCATGTAGCTGAACCGACAGAGGTTGCAGCTGCGGATACGCCTCGTGCGCCAGGTATGAAATATACGCACTATGCGCCGAAAGGCCATATGCATATCGTTCAAGGGGACGACTACAGGGAAGTCTCGGCATGGATTCAACGCGATATCGATGCCGCGAAGGCACGGGGAGAGTCGACGGGGATTCTCACTTTTGAAGAAAGAATAAGCGGATATCGAGCAGATCTTGTTGTCGCTTGCGGCTCCTTATCACAACCAGAAACGATAGCCCGAGAGCTTTATGCCGCTCTGCGGACTTTTGATCATAAAGGCATTAGCTATATTGTTGCAGAAGGTGTATCTGATGCAGGGATTGGCAGCGCCATAATGAATCGACTGCTCAAAGCAGCAGGTCATGAACGCATCCGTCTCTAAACTAGCATGATTCCCAGTTTGTCCGCATATCTTGAGAAAGAATCGTGGACAAGGGGGATCATGCTATGCTCGTCGCATCTGGTGTACAAGTTGGGCAACTCATGACAATTGGAATAATGGCGGTTGCTTTGGGCCTAGATGCTTTTTCATTGGGAATTGGCATAGGGATGAAGGGCATTCGTCTGATGGATATTTTGAAAATCAGCATTGTTATCGGTCTTTTCCATGTGCTAATGCCGTTAATGGGAATGTTTATGGGGCAATACGTGTCTCTCCTTCTAGGTAATGTCGCTACGGCGGCAGGAGGATGTTTGCTTATTTTGCTTGGCGCACATATGGTCTATAGCTCAATACGCGGGGAAGAGGCGTCGGCCTTCGATCATCGAACGTTATGGGGGCTTATTATTTTTGCCCTCAGTGTTAGTATAGATTCGTTCTCAGTGGGCGTTTCGCTGGGGATGTTTGCTACAGACATTGTGCTTACAGTACTGATCTTCGGCTTATTCGGCGGGTTGCTTTCGATAGCGGGCCTAATGCTAGGAAGACGGGTCAGTGGTTGGGTCGGGGAATATGGCGAAGCATTCGGCGGGCTTATTCTATTAGGGTTTGGGATCAAGTTTTTACTATGATACAATACGGGTAATTACAGACGGTGTTAAGCCGTTTATTTCAAGGAGGATTTCATGTTGCGAATTCTATTTGTCTGTACAGGAAATACGTGCCGCAGTCCGTTAGCTGAAGGTTTGCTCCGTATGAGGGTGCATCAAGAGGGGCTTGCGGCGGAGGTTCGTTCGGCAGGTGTATCTGCGATGACGGGTGGTCCGATATCGAGAAACAGTCAGTCTCTTCTTGATGAAGCGGGTTTCAAGGAGTCTATTAGTTCACTAGCAATAGGTGCTGCGGATGTCGAGTGGGCAGATGTGATCTTAACGATGACAACGGGGCACAAACGCTCAGTTATCGGGCGATTTCCTTATGCGGTAGAGAAGACGCATACGCTCAAAGAGTATGTTGAGGATGACGCGCGCATTCTCCAGGCGATTGAAGAGCGAGAGCAGCTTGCGACAGAGCTTCAGCTCAAACAGGCACTATCTCAGACGATATCTGTGGAAGAGAGAAGCCGTTTGTATGCATTGGACAACACGATTCCCGATTATGATATTTCGGATCCCTACGGCGGGTCACTAGCTGATTATCGGCATACAGCCGAGGAGATCAATCGGAGCTTAGATAAATTGGTGAAAAAAATACGCTAGCATCCCGTGATTGGCTTTTTCCATAAGGGTCCTTATTGGGGTAGGCCAATAGAGCTTTACACAACGCTGGGAATGCGATAAAATACAAGTAACAAGCAAGACTCAATGTAACTGGCGACGAGTGGGAGTAACCACAATGGAGCATTGAGCTATACGGCCGGTCGCCTGGGCACAAGAGCAACGCGCGTTTTTTAGCGTGTGCGCTCTTTTTTTCGTTTTTGATGAGCTTTGGGATATAATAGGATGGTCGAATTCGAACAGTCAAAAAGGAGCGTTTTATTCATGAAAATTGCTTTAGGTGCAGATCATGCAGGCTATCGTTTGAAAGATGTTATCATTCCTTTTATTGAATCATTAGGTCATCAAGTCATCGATTTCGGATGCAGCTGCGGCGACTCCGTCGATTATCCGGATTATGCACTTCAAGTTTGCGAAAAAGTTGTTGCAGGCGAAGCAGATAAAGGTATTCTGCTTTGTGGAACTGGCATTGGGATGTCCATTGCTGCTAATAAAGTTCCAGGGATCCGCTGTGCACTTGTACACGACCTCTTCTCGGCAAAAGCGACGCGTGAACATAATGATACGAACGTGCTAGCGATGGGTGAGCGAGTTGTTGGACCTGGGGTTGCTGAAGAAATCGTCAAAATCTGGTTGGAAACCGAGTTTTCGGAAGGTGTCCGCCATAAGAATCGAATCAACAAAGTGCAGAGCATTGAAGATCGTTTCACGGTTCACCCCTAGAAATGAGGTTGCACAATGACAGACTCTATGTATGAACCTATCGCAGAAGCTTTGGAAGCGAATCTGCGTGAGTTGGTTACTGTCGGAAGCTTGCGTCCCGGCCAGATCTTGGTGATCGGTACGAGCACAAGTGAAATTCTTGGGCATCGTATTGGAACATCGGGTACGCTGAACGCAGCGAAGCCGATTTTCGAGACGGTTGCGCGCATTTGCGGCGAGTTCGGGCTGTTTGCGGCCTATCAGTGCTGCGAGCATTTGAACCGTGCGCTGATCGTGGAAGAAGCGTTGCTAGCGCAGGCGCCGCAGCTTGAACCTGTATCTGTCATTCCCGTGCCGAAGGCTGGGGGTGCGATGGCTTCTTATGCGTACAGACACTTCACCAAGCCGGTCGTGGTTGAAACGATTCAGGCGCATGCGGGCATCGATATTGGCTCAACGCTGATTGGGATGCATTTGCGCAGAGTCGCTGTTCCTGTAAGGCCGCCGGTTCGTCATATTGGCCAGGCTTATGTCACGATGGCCTTCGCAAGGCCGAAGCTCATCGGGGGTACTAGAGCTGTATACTCCGCTGAACAAGCGGATCAACTTTATCAACAAGCTGCACCTGATGCAGATTGCTAATTGATTTGTAACGACTATCCTTAGGAGGAATATGAGATGACTAACTTTTTGAACAAGCAAGATCCGAAAATCGTAGAAGCGATGAACCTTGAGCTAGGCCGTCAACGTGACAAAATTGAGCTAATTGCTTCCGAAAACATCGTAAGCCAAGCTGTTCTTGAGGCTATGGGCACTGTTTTGACGAACAAATACGCTGAAGGTTACCCAGGCAAAAGATACTATGGCGGCTGTGAGTACGTTGACATCGTAGAAGACATCGCTCGTGACCGCGCGAAAGAACTTTTCGGTGCTGAACATGCGAACGTTCAACCACATTCCGGTGCACAAGCGAACATGGCTGTTTACCTAGCTGCTCTAAACCCTGGCGATACAGTTCTTGGTATGAATCTTGCGCATGGTGGTCACTTAACACATGGTAGCCCAGTTAATGCTTCCGGTATTCTTTACAACTTCGTAGCTTACGGCGTAAGCGAAAAAGATTTCCGCATCGACTACGACGATGTTCGTAAAGCGGCTTTCAAACATAAACCTCGCATGTTAGTTGCTGGTGCAAGTGCGTACCCGCGTACGATTGATTTCGAAGCTCTGGCATCGATCGCTAACGATGTAGGCGCATTGTTCTTCGTGGATATGGCGCATATCGCTGGTCTAGTTGCAGCTGGTTTGCACCCGAACCCAGTGCCACACGCACATTTCGTAACAACTACAACACACAAAACGCTTCGCGGTCCTCGCGGCGGTATGATTCTTACGAAGAAAGCTTGGGCTGCAGCCATCGATAAAGCGGTATTCCCTGGTTCCCAAGGTGGACCTTTGATGCACACGATCGCAGCTAAAGCTGTTTCCTTCGGTGAAGCTCTTCAACCAGATTTCAAAGTATACGGTCAAAATGTTATCAACAATGCTCAAGCATTGGCGACTGCTCTTACAGCTGAAGGCATTAACCTTGTTTCCGGCGGTACGGACAATCACTTGATGTTGATTGACTTGCGCAACCTGAATATCTCTGGTAAAGACGCAGAGCACGTTTTGGATGAAATCGGGATTACAGCGAACAAAAACGCGATTCCTTTCGACCCAACTAGCCCGTTCGTAACAAGTGGTATCCGTTTGGGGACACCAGCTGTTACTTCCCGCGGTATGGACGAAGAAGCAATGAAAACAATTGCGAAAGTTATCGCGCTTACGCTGAAAAACCCGAAAGACGAGGCTACACTTGAGAAAGCTCGCGGCATGGTGTCCGATCTAACGGCACAATTCCCACTTTACCCAGGTTTGACTTACTAATAGCTATTAGGGAGGCCCAGCTCATTGGAGCTGGTTCTTTTTTTTTTCCAAAATCCACCTTTAGTTACCCCCCACTTCCCACCCTCTAGTTATCGCTGCTAACTCCCCAAGCAATCTCCCCCAAGCCGCCTTGTCTCCAATCTCACACACATCCCAAAACTTCAAACCATCTGACGAAAATATGAAACCTTTCAGCCAGTCGCACGCCTTACACTGATTCTGTACGAATGTTAATCCTTAAACAGCTAGGAGAGATGTGCATGAATTTCCAGGAGATGCTTCGGCCTGTGCCGGTTGAGGCGAAGTTCGAGCTAGCAGGATGGCATGTTTGGTGTGGTTCGATGACACGAGATGCGGAGGGGAGGTATTACTTGTTCTATTCGCGATGGCCTGAGAGCGCTGGTTTTGAGGCTTGGGTCACGCATTCTGAAATTGCCTATGCCGTTGCGGATCATCCGTTAGGTCCGTTCCATCACGTGGATACAATTTGGACCAACAGAGACCGCGCAGCGGGCTGGGACAGGGACGTGACACATAATCCAGCCATTTTGCGTCATGATAATCGTTATTACCTGTATTACATGGGGACGCATGGACCTGAATTTGATCTCGACCAGCCTGCCGATGAGGCAACATGGTGGGCGTACCGCAACCATCAGCGTATCGGCGTTGCGGTGGCTGATCATCCTGCAGGTCCATGGACCCGCGGGGCATCACCAGTGCTCGATGTTTCTCCAGGAGAGTGGGATGGGCTCCTGACGAGCAACCCAACGGTGTGCGAGACTCCTGACGGCCGGATCCTGATGATGTACAAAGGTGTGGCCGAAGGACCTCCGCCTAAGGGCGGGGCAGTTAATGCCGGTATAGCCTTCGCCGATCATCCGCTCGGTCCGTTTCGCAAGTTGCCAGACCCCACGGTATCGAACCCGACAAACGATTGGGCGGTAGAGGACCCTTACGTATGGTGTCAGGGTAATCATTATTATGCCTTGATGAAAGATTTCCAAGGTTATTTTACACAATCAGAACGCGGCTCTGTAGCTCTATTTGAATCATCAGACGGTATTTCGTGGTTACCTTCGCGGCATGTGCTGGCTTTCGATTTACGAATTCATTGGGCGCATCAGGAACCACAGTCCGTTTTCAGACTGGAACGCCCCCAATTGTTGTTTGACGATAGTGGCAGCCCTGCTGTCCTGCTGTGTGCCGTTCTTGAACGAGCAGGGAGCCGATCGTACAACATTCGAATTCCATTAGTAGAAGATTTATGATGCCATTAAAGTCGTCTTCCAAGTAGGAGGCGGCTTTTTGTATTTCCGAAGATTTTAGACCATATGCCAAAGATATGAAAAGGATCGCCTCTTTCGCGGCGCTACAATAGGGATATAACAACAGAGAGAGAGGAGAGGCAGCCATGCATCGAACGATGAACCTACTGCGAAGATACGGCGTCATGTATGCCCTATTAATTCCGGGCTTGCTGTACTTTGCGGTATTCAAATATGTGCCGATGGTGTACATCGCCGCTGCATTTAAGAACTACAATATCCTGCAAGGACTCTGGGAGAGTCCATGGGTCGGTTGGCAGAACTTTCAGCTATTTTTCGATGGCGTATACTTCAAACAAATTATTGGAAATACCATTCTGATTTCGTTTTACAAACTCGTTTTTTCATTTCCGGCACCTATTATTCTAGCGTTAATGCTTAATGCAGTCACTTCCACGGGGTTCAAGAGAACCATTCAAACCCTAACCTACCTGCCTCATTTTCTATCATGGGTCATTATTTATGGGTTGCTGGTGGCGTTCCTCGCACCTGGAACAGGGTTAGTTAATCAGTTATTAACTACTTTCCACTTGGACCGCATATCCTTCCTGACGGAGTCAGGCTTGATCCGAACGCTTATTGTCACAACGGACATTTGGCAATCAGTCGGCTGGGGAGCCATCATTTACTTGGCAGCGCTCACGGGTATCGATCCAAGCCTTTACGAGGCAGCGACGATGGATGGCGCATCCCAGTCTCGTCAGCTATGGCATATTACACTACCAGGTATTCGTAATGTCATTATCCTTATGCTTGTCTTAAGGCTTAGCGCCATCCTTGATGTTGGTTTTGACCAAATCTTCATCATGCTGAATCCCCTTAATCAAGAGAAGGCCGATGTTATCGAGACGTGGGTATATCGGGTGGGTTTACAAGAGGGACGTATTGGACTTGCTACCGCTGTCGGTTTATTTAAATCAATCATCGGTTTCGTGCTTGTATTGGGTGCGAATCGGATTGCCAAAAAATTCGACGGACAAATCTGGTAGAAGGAGGAATCATCCATGCGTCACATGACCACCAGCGACAAAATCGCGCAAGGCGTTAACTATTTGCTGCTTTCACTGCTTGCCGCTTCTTGCGTACTGCCGTTCTTGTATGTTATCAGCGTTTCACTGACCCCGATCTCCGAGTTTATTAAGAAAGATGGGCTAGTTATTATCCCGACACACACAACGCTGACTGCGTACCGAGAGATTATGCAGGGGGGACGCTTACTCGACGCTTATCAAGTGACCCTCTTTCGTGTCATTGTCGGTACGTTGCTGAACTTAGTGTTCACCGTCATTACTGCACTTCCGCTCTCACGCAAGGCGCTGCCTGGTAGAAGTCCATTCCTGATGTTCATTGTGTTTACTATGCTGTTCAACGGCGGTATTATTCCGAGCTACTTACTCGTGAAAAATATAGGACTCCTCGATTCCGAATGGTCACTCATCATTCCTGGTTTGATTAATGCGTTCTATCTCATGATTGTGAAAAGCTTCTTTGAACAACTGCCAGAAGCAATTGACGAGGCTGCTCGTATTGATGGAGCGGGCGAGATCTCCATCCTGGTACGCATTGTAATCCCGCTGTCCGTACCGATTATCGCGACGATTGGTCTTTTCTACGCCGTGTGGCACTGGAACAGCTATTTCGATGCCCTGCTCTACATCAGCTCCCCAGAGAATCAGCCTGTTCAGCTATTCCTAAGGCAAATCTTGCTCGCCTCTGTCGCAATTAGCGGGGATGCAGCAGAAGCTGCTAACTCGGTAAACCCAATTTCGGTCCAAATGGCGTCCGTCGCCATTACAACGTTGCCGATCCTGGTTGTGTATCCGTTCATCCAGAAGCATTTTACCCGAGGTGTGCTGCTTGGCTCTGTGAAAGGATAATGCGGGGCCGAAATCACGATGATATCTAGAGGCAACTCTCGATATAGCATGTATAATAGACTAAAGGGAGAGGTTCAAGATGAAAAAGAAACACGCAAGTGCATTACTTAGTGCTACTGTGCTCCTAGGGGTTGTTGCTGCTGGCTGCAGCAAGGCTGAGAATACGACTTCACCAAGCGCAAGCGTTGCTCCTTCTACGGGTGCGGCTCAGTCGGCAAAGCCGGTGGATGCTGACAAGAAGTATAAAGTTAGCTTTTATAATACAGTCGGTTATCGGCTAACAACGCCAATGCCAGCCAAAGAGCAGGATCCGATTCGCCAAATGATTGAGAAAGACAACAATATGGATCTCGATATGATCATGGGCGGCGAGAACTGGAAGGATAAGCTTAACCTGCTGATCTCTTCCAATCAAATTCCGGATATCGTTTCTTTCCCTGACCGTGCTTCTGCCATTAAATATTACGATCAAGGCTTGCTAGCTGATCTGGATGATTTATTGAAGGAGTTTCCAGAACTTCCGAAAGCATTCGATCCTTCACGCCTTGAGCCTATGAAATATAAAGGTCATACAATTGGTTTACCAGCTTCCGAAGCCGTTGGCGGCGTCAATGGTTGGTGGATTAACAACACATGGCTCAAAAAGTTGAACCTGTCGGTTCCAACGAATCCACAAGAATTGCTTAACGTTATGAAAGCATTTACGTTCAATGATCCTGATGGCAATGGCAAGAACGATACGTATGGTTATGTCGCCATGCTGCCAAAGGACGGCTCACTGGGTTACAGCACGAGTGGTGCACAAGGTTTTCAGCAAATTTTCTGGATGTACGGCGTGCAACCTAACTTTGTCGATGTCAAAGATGGTAAAGTTGTTGTTTACAACACCGATCCGAAAACGAAGGAAGCGCTGACGTTCATTAAAGAAATGATCGATGCGAAAGTTGTTGACCCTGACTGGGTAACGATCGACGATGGACTCAAACGTGATAATAAAATGTACCAAGGCAAGGTTGGTATTATGATCGAAGATTGGCGCCGTCTAGAGCCTGCGGAAACGAAAAAAATGCAGGATGCCGGAGGCAGTGTGCCAGATTGGAAGCAAATTGCACCTCCAAAGGGGCCATATGGAGATCAAATTCTTGACATGAAGCCATTCCAACAGTCACTTATTGGACTTTCGAAGGAAGCGTTGAAGGATCCTGGTAAAGCTAAGCGTGCCATGCAGTTCATTCAATATCTATACACCAATAAAGATGCGTATCCGTTCCTTGCTTATGGGATCAAAGATAAGTCCTTTACCGTGACGAATGGCACACCGAAATTAATTGATAGATCGACGTACAACGAGAAGGAAATTGAATGGCGCTATAACTATGCTTTTGTTCGCAAAGCGACGGACGGCGTGTATTTCGACTTCCAAAAGCCTGACATTACAAACGCGAATCAGAAAATTAATACGAGTTACTTGAAGGATAATAACGTAAATCCACGAGTTTTTGATGATCCAGCTGACCCGATCTCGCAAGACCGTCTCAAATATGCGAATGAAATGATGCTCAAATTCGTGACAGGCAAGGAGCCTTTAGCAAACTGGGATACGTTCGTGAAGACGCTGCAGGATAAATTCAAGTTGAACGATGCGATTGCGAATTATACGAAGCAGCTGCAAAGTGACGGTGTTATCAAATAAACGAGCGAGAAGAAGGGGAGATACCTCCTCTTTTTCCACATTTCTATAGTTGAGCTGCGAGGGGTGCGAACATCATGAGAGATTGGATCAAGAAATGGTTCCACAACATATCATTCCGACTATTTCTGGTCTGTTTCGTCTTCGTGCTCAGCTCGGAGGCTATTCTAAGCGGTCTATCCTACCGATACATTAAAAATGAAATTACCTCGAGTCAGCTCAACCAAGCGACACAGTTACTGCATAAGGAAGAGGAATATATCGACCTATACTTTCTTCTTGTGCAAAATACGATCGGCCAACTCTCCACCTCAGCGGCTTCGTGGCGCAATGATCTGACGGCTGCGCAAGCCGCCTTAGAGAATGCCTATCGGGAGAACGCTATCATGCTGACAGACGTGTACGTGATTCGCAAGGATTTGTCCATTCTAGGGGGAAATCCTGTAACGAAGGTCATTAACGACCCTAGGGATGATCGGGATCCTCTTTATAAAATGGCTTATAGTAACGCCTACGGGGCCGTGACGGTTAGTCAGCCGTACCAGAACTTCTTCTCTGGTTGGACGGTTACCTTCACCAAAGCGATTACGATTGCCGGTGAACCGATGGCGGTTGCCGTAGATTTGAATCTAACTGCGATGCAGGAGCGATTGCAGAAGATTGGCGGTGGCAGCAACGATTTGCAGCTAGGCATTATGGACAAAGAGGGACGTGTCATTCTAGAGCCTGCGGGCAGTCGCCTGTTCAGTATCGTCGATCATCGTTTGCGCTTTGACGACCGTGATGGTCGGGAGCTCGTGGAATCCAAGGATGATGTGTTTACTGAGCATATGAACGGAACTGCCGTGACGATTATGAAGAGTATTAATCCGCGCACCAAATGGATTGTATTTGCTTTCTATGACGGAACGACGCTGCAAACTTCGCTCAAGCGAATGGAGACATTTTTCATAGGCCTGCTGCTGCTTGGCTTCTTGCTTAGTGTGCTGACGGCTGGCTTCGTGGCCCGCATGATTCGAACACCTGTGTATTATCTTATCCGCAAAATAAATCAAGTCGGTCACGGAGATCTGAACGTTAACATATCGAGCGCTCGCCGTGATGAGTTCGGCAAGCTAGCACAAACATTCGACGACATGCTAGGTCAGATTCGTACCTTAATCGAGCATGTGAACCGTGGCGAGCGCAAGAAGAAAGAGTTAGAGATTCAAGTGCTGCAGTCTCAAATTAATCCGCATTTTCTATACAACACGCTAGGTTCCATCTCCAATGTAGTGGCATTTGAGCGCTATCATGAGGTAGATAACATTATTGAAGCACTGATTTCGATTCTAGAATACGGGATTACCGAGTTCTCAGACCGTGTTAACTTGGAGCAGGAACTAGGGAATGTGAAAGATTATTTGTATATCCAGAAGATCCGCTATGACTGTGAATTTGAGCTTATAGAGGAGATCGATCCCGTTACTTTAGAGCTGCCAGTACTACGAATGGCGCTGCAGCCGATTGTAGAAAACAGTATTTTCCATGGCTATGCAGGTGGACGTAAATCGGGGGCTATACGATTGTCTGCCGTCCGTCGTGAGGGCAAACTCATTATTGAGGTTGAGGATCAAGGGATCGGTATGACCCCTGATAAGACAACGGAGCTGTTGGTAGAGGACCCTGTGGGGAGAAATTTGGATCACCGTAAACGTATAGGCCTGTACAACATTCATCAACGCATACGTTTGAATTACGGGGAACCTTATGGGCTTAGCGTATGGAGTGAACCCGGTCGTGGAACATGTGTAACACTCACATTCCCAGATGATACAGCACAAGATCAACAAGATGAGCGCGGAGGGGGGGAGGCCCAATGAGAGAGGTGACTTGCCTCATTGTGGATGATGAGCCGCCTATGGTTCAGCGGCTAGAGACATACTTCGGGCGGTGGGCGGAGCGGCGGATGCCATTTCGACTTGTAGGTCGTGCTTATTCGGGCGTTGAAGCACTGGAGAAGGCTGCGGAGCTGCGTCCCGATCTTATTATCACGGATATCGTGATGCCTGGCATGGACGGTATTGAGCTCGTTCGTCAGCTGCGGGAACGATTGCCTGGTGTGGAAGTCATCATCCTGAGTGCCTACTCCGACTTTGCTTATGCCAAACAAGCGATCGCCATGGGTGTGTTTGAATATTTGGTGAAGGTGCCACTGCGCGAAGAAGATGTACGCACAGCCTTGTCCAAAGCGCGCGATAACGTGATTGCGCGCGAGGAGAAAGAGAAGCGCCTGCAAAGTCTTAGTGGATCTGTGAAAGAGAATTCCTACCGTCTGCGCAAGCATCTGTTGGAAGAATTGCTCCGCGGTGAAGTATCGGGTACGGTCATGGAACGACGAAGCGCGGAACTAGTACCAGGATTTGAGCCGCGCCAGTTTGGGTGCTTTGCTGTGCGATTCGACAATTACGATGTATTTTGCACGGAATATTCACCAGCGGACCGTAACATGCTCAAGTACGGCATGTTAAATATTATTGAGGAAGTTCTCCGCGAGAATGGAAGCTGCTTCGCTTGTGAATTGCAGCAGGGCGTCATCGTTGCCCTTGCTACGATTCGGGCAGGCAGCGAACAGTCGTTCGACCGGACCTGCTACGAACTTGGAGAACGTATACGTGACGCGATTAAAACCTATCTGCGGATTTCGATTTCGATAGGCGTAAGCCGTATGTACAACGGTTGGAGTTCCGCCGCAGCGGCGTACGAGGAAGCCAAGGGTGCGCTTGAAGATTCCTTCTATGCCAGCTTTGGCACAGTCATTACGCCAAACCGCAGGTTGAGCTACAGCGAAAGTGATTGGCGGGAATTCACAGAACGTTTCGAGCAGGCGCTCGAGCGCACAAGTTCAAAGTCAGGGAGCGAAGCGCTTGCGCCATTGCTGCATGTGCTGCACAGCCACCGAATTATTCCTGGCAAACTGCTGGGTTACATGGAGAGCTGGTGTGTGCGTCTTCGTCAACGGCTATTATCGGCAGATCATGATTTGACAACCGATGTGGTTATATTTGCTGATTGTACGCATCTGCATCAATTAGTAGAGCGGCTGCGCATAGAGTGGGAGAAACTTCATGCACGTGCAGAGGGCAGCGGTTTGCGCCTTGAGATGGTGAAGGCGATGCGTTTTGTTGAAGATCACCTCAAGGAATCCATTTCCCTCGGCGTTGTAGCCGAGCATATTCACTTGAATCCGACCTATGTGAGCGAGCTTTTCAAGAAAGAATTAGGGGTCAACTTCACCGATTACGTCTCCAAGCGCAGGATTGAGCGGGCTATCGAGCTGCTCCGTAAGCGTGATTATTCGAATCTAGAACTGGCTGAGGCTGTTGGTGTTCACAACGAGAAGTATTTCTGTACCTTGTTCAAAAAAATAACCGGAACCTCTCCACAGAAATTTGTAGCAGCAAACTGGAGGGGTTGACGAGGAGAGAGTCGCTTTGTTATCAAAGGAAGCTCGAGATCAAGTAGATGAGTCGATTTTGCATAATCCACCTGCTACGTATAGAAGCACACCATTCTGGTCATGGAACGATAAGTTGGAACCCACAGAGCTTCGCAGGCAAATTGGCGAAATGAAACGGGCAGGATTAGGCGGATTCTTCATGCATACGAGACAGGGACTTCTTACCCCTTATATGGGTGAAGAATTTCTGGATGCGGTTGAAATAGCAGCAGAAGAAGCGAAGGCTCAAGGGCTTGAAGCCTGGTGTTACGATGAGAACGGTTGGCCTAGTGGAACGGCGAATGGCGTTGTGCCCGCACTGGGGGCTTCTTATCAGCAGAAGTCGCTAGAGGGTGTCCGAGTAGTAAGAATGAATAGTAGCCAACAGGAGGTTGAAGCGCTTAGGCAGGATCCGGATTATATGTACCTGCTCGTACGTCGAGAGGGAGATGAGCATTGGCGGGTGCACGAGGTGACTGCGCCGCTTTCGGGTGAGACTTCTGACGATAATGATTGGGATTTAGGCCTGGCTGTTATGTGCCGTGTGAATCCTTACTATATCGATATTCTGTCTGAGAAAGCGATGGGGGCTTTCCTGCAAGCATGTCACGATGTTTATTATCAGCGCTTGGGAGAGCGTTTCGGCGAGGGAGGGATGCCGGGCATTTTCACCGATGAATTTAAGTTCTCGGGCGTGCCATGGTCGGCTGATATCGAACAGGCATACGAGGAGCGTTACGGAGAAGACATTGTTAATGTGATCGGTTGGCTGCTAACAGAAGCTGATGAGTCTATGAAGGATGCGGCATACCGAGCGCGTTATCGGTTCTGGCATCTAGTAAGCGAACGATTCCAAACGTCCGTTCGTTTTGTGGCAGACTGGTGCGAGTCCCACGGATGGCAGCTGACGGGGCATTTCATGGGCGAGGACACCCTTATGGAGCAAATGCAGTATACGGCAGGAGTGATGCCGCTATATGAGCGAATGCACATGCCGGGCATTGATATGCTAGGGCGGACGCCGCGCAGTACATTGTTGCCTAAGCAGGCTGCCTCGGTAGCGCGGCAGCTGGGTAAGCCATTCGTGATCACAGAAACCTTCGGTTGCTGTGGTTGGAATTTGAGCTTCCGCGAGATGAAAAGGATCGCCGAGTGGCAATTTGTTCTGGGCGTAAATCGTCTATGCCAGCATCTGCAAGCCTACTCGATTCGCGGGGTTAGGAAGCGGGATTATCCGCCTTCCCTATATGTTCAGCAACCTTGGTGGGACGTGTATGGCCAGTTTAATGATTACTTTGCAAGGCTTACGTATTTGTTGACCCTTGGGAAGGCAGTGCCAGGAGTTCTTGTGCTGCATCCGATACGTTCAGCTTGGCTGCTGCAAAGTGTGAAAGATGCTAGTGCTGTGGAGCACATGCAGGATCGTATGGATGAGTTAGCCCATGAATTATTAGCCCGTCAGCGTGATTTCGATTACGGGGACGAGGCGTTGATGGAGCGGTACGGCAGTGTGCTGGGTGGCGTATTGCAGATTGGGGAGCAAGAATACGACACGGTGATCGTAAGCGATGTGCTGACATTGGAGGCATCAACCTTAGCCTTGCTGCAATCATTCGCAGAAGTCGGAGGAAAGGTCATTCTGGTGGGCGATGCGCCTCGTTACTTGAAGGCCGAGCGGTGTGAAGAACTGACATCATGGTTCTTGAACGAAGGTGGTGTGGTTCGTGTTGCGGAATTAAAAAGCCTACGCGAGCATGTGCAAGTGCGACAAGATTGGATACCTGTGGAAGGCACATCGCAGGAAGCCTTACGAAAACTCTATGTACAGGAACGGCGATTACCAGGTGTGACGCTAATGTATGCTGTGCATACAGGTGACAACGGGATGATTGAGTTGCAGATTCCCGAGTCCGATTCACGTGTATGGATAGAGATGGATTTGGAAAAAGGGGAGAGAGCACAAGCGGATACACGTATATTGTCAGTGAGTATTAAGCTGGCTCCAGGTGATTCTAAGCTCTTCGCCATTTGGGACGGCGAGGCTGCAGCGGAAACAGCTCAACCAACCTCCGGACAACCACACCCTGTAGCAGCACCTTTATCGAGTGAGAAAGCATTCTCAACAGTTGAAACGAGCTTAGATGCAGCATGGGACTACCAGTTGTCAGGGCCTAATGCGCTCACACTGGACTATGCCGCCTATCGAATAGATGGTGGGGAGTGGTCATCTCCTACCTACGTGCTGAACATTCAAGAGTATTGTATCGCTATGAAGCGACCCCTGCATGTGGAGTTAGCATTTACTTTCGAGACAGATGCTGAGCTCATGCGGCTTACGGACCGCTCATTGTGGAAGCTCGCTGTTGAGCGTCCGGAGCATTGGGAGATAGCGATCAATGAACAGCCTGTCCATGCGGAGAATGCTGACGGCTGGTTTGGCGGTGACCGCAGCTTCCCAACGCTGAGCATAGGCGAATTTGTGCGGGAAGGACATAATCATGTCCGCATGTCAGGACGCTTTTACTGTAACGAGGATGTCTATCGGTTCTTCGGTGTGGGGGGCGCCAATGTGGCCCCGATTCGCAACAAGCTCCTATTTGATGTTGAAATCGAAAGTATTTACGTACTCGGACCATTCGCAGTGAAACCACATGGCGGCTGGGAGCAGGCGGAGCGAGAGGCATTGTGGACGGAGGGCCCGTTCACGTTGACCCTACTTCCAAAGCAAATGCACTTGATGGATGTTACGAAGCAGGGATTGGTATTCTACTCAGGACGAGTAATTGCGGGCCAATCGCTTACCTTACCTGAAACTGTGCGGAAACATATGCAGGATAACGGCAGCAGGCTCGTCTTACAGTGGGACGCGATGCGTTGTCCGGCTATGAATATTACGGTGAATGGCGGAATCACCCGTACGATTCTCTGGGGAGCTCAGCAGCTAGATGTAACAGATCAGATCATGAGCGAGCAGATTCTGATTCAAATCGAGTTGTTGAGCAGCGGACGTAATACATTTGGACCCCATCATCACCTAAAAGGGGAAGTCACTTTTGTCGGACCCACAAGTTTCACCGATAAAATCGGATGGGTCGATGCAGGGGCCGATAAAATATGGACGGATCGCTACTGCTTGGTCAGCTGTGGGCTGACTGGCTTGCAATTAAGGCTTGTGGAATAATGGAAAACTTCGCTTCCCCCTCGGATCTAGAGCGGTGGTTGGCGAAGTTTTTTTGCAAATATAGACGCCCTGTCTAAGTAGGACGCTGCTCGTCCCAGCCTCGCTTGCAATTCCCCTCTGATCTTGTATCTGAACAGTTCATATTGTTCGGTTCTACAGCAGATAAGTTGGATAACATATGATATAATGGACGAGGTTTGCCTGACCTATAAGCATAATTAGGAGGAACATATGGGTAAAGTACATATTTGCGATCATCCGCTTATCCAGCATAAGCTTACTTATATTCGGGATGAGAACACGACAACGAAGGATTTCAGAGCGCTTGTCGATGAAGTTGCTACATTAATGGTGTATGAAATTACAAGAGATTTACCTCTGCAGCAAGTACAGGTGAAAACGCCGGTTACAATGGCAGATTGCCAAGTTATCTCAGGTAGAATGTTAGGGCTGATTCCTATTTTACGAGCAGGTTTAGGTATGGTTGACGGTGTGTTGAAGCTGATGCCGGCTGCCAAAGTAGGACATGTTGGTCTCTACCGTGATCCAGATACGCTTCAACCTGTTGAATACTATGTGAAGTTGCCAACCGATGTGTTGGAGCGGGATCTACTCGTTATTGATCCTATGCTTGCTACAGGCGGTTCTGCCAATGCGGCGATTGATGTGCTGAAACGCAGGGGTTGCTCGCGTATTAAGCTCATGTGTCTCATTGCAGCACCTGAGGGCGTAGCTTCTGTACAAAAAGAACATCCAGACGTCGATATTTACGTCGCAGCAGTAGATGATCATTTGAATGATCATGGCTACATTGTGCCAGGCCTCGGCGATGCTGGGGATCGTTTGTACGGCACGGATTAATTTTTTGAACAAAAATAAAGCTTGCGAAGTCAGTTTTCCTGTAAGAAAACGTAAGCTCATGCTTATGAAGCAGTTTTCCTGACGGAAGACTATAGGGGGAGAAGAAACCGATGAAACGTTTAAAAGTGATTACGATCTTCGGAACAAGACCTGAAGCTATCAAAATGGCTCCGCTCATTCTCGAGTTGGAGAAGCATCCTGAGCAGATTGAGTCTCTGGTATGCGTAACCGCACAGCATCGTCAGATGTTGGACCAAGTGCTTGATATTTTCAAAATCACACCGAACTTTGATCTTAACGTTATGAAGGATCGCCAAACGTTGAATGAGATTACGATGCGCGTGCTGCAAGGCTTGGAGCCTGTATTCCAAGAAGCGAAGCCGGATCTGATTCTCGTGCATGGAGATACGCTGACAACGTTCCTTGCCAGCTATGCAGCCTTCATGCAGCAGATCCAAGTAGGACACGTGGAAGCGGGTCTTCGGACGTGGAACAAATTGTCGCCATATCCAGAGGAAATGAACCGTCAGTTAACAGGCGTTCTCGCTGATCTTCACTTTGCACCTACAGGGCAATCCGCAGATAACCTGCGCAAAGAAAATAAATCCGAATCCCAGATTTATGTGACGGGGAATACAGCGATCGACGTATTCAAGTACACTGTGCAGGAGAAATTCAATCACCCCGTACTGGAATGGGCCGCAGGCCGCAAATTGATCTTAATGACAGCGCATCGCCGTGAAGCTCAAGGTGAGCCGCATCGCCAAATCTTCCGTGCTGTAAAACGCATTGCCGATGAGTTTGAAGATATTGCCATCGTGTACCCGGTACATCCGAATCCGGTAGTACTAGAGCCTGCACATGAGATCCTGGGCAATCACCCACGAATCAAATTGATCGACCCGCTTGACGTTTTTGAGCTTCACAACTTTTATCCTTACACGTACATGATTCTGACCGACTCTGGCGGCCTTCAAGAAGAAGCGCCAACCTTCGGAGTTCCAGCTCTTGTTCTTCGTGATACAACAGAGCGCCCAGAAGGTATTCAAGCAGGCACATTAGAGCTGGTTGGGACGGATGAGGAAGTGGTCTATACGCGTGCTAAAGCGCTGCTTACAGACCCTGAGCAGTACAACAAAATGAGCCAAGCTGCGAACCCTTACGGAGACGGAAAAGCGTCAGAACGTATTGTTCAAGCAATTCTTCATCACTTCGGTAGGACGACTGAACGCCCGGAATCTTTCTAACCGTGACAAAATCATGACAAACGCTACAGCGTACAGTTGAACTGTTCGGTTTAAAAAAGCGCAAACCCTAGAGCCGCAAGGCTCTAAGGACTTTTGTGAGATGTGACAAATGAAGTTCCGTCAATTGACAAAGTTAGCATGGCTTCGATACAATGAATGAGGATTCGTAGCAGATGAGCTGCGAGACGCGTTTTCCCATGTGGAAAACACGCAGGAGGGTGCAATGAAACGGCCAAATTCCAATGATAATCCTTGGCGGGCAGTAGCGTTAACTAGTGCAATTGGCATAGACCTTGTCGTATGTTTGGCAGCCGGATATTTCTTCGGCGATTGGTTAAGTGGCGCACTAGGCGGACAGATCTGGTTGCTAGTCGGATTTTTACTTGGGCTTGTAACCGGCATCATGAGCATTTACTTCATGATTAAGCGGTACGGAGGGCTATGATGGACGACTTTTCAGCCACTCTGAAAACGGTTCAAAACGTATTTCTTTTCTTTTTATCCTTTTGTTTGGCTGCATGGGCGCTTCTTGTCGATTACCGGATTTACATTGCTGGGATAATGCTTGGGGCTTGTGCGAGTATGATCAATGCAAGGTTCTTAGCCTGGAAGATTAACAAGCTGGCAGCAGCTGCGATAGAGCAGTCAGGGCGCAAGGTAACCCTTGGCTTTCTGACAAGGGCAGCAATCGCGGGGTTCGTAGGTTTGATTGCCGTCAGGTATCCCGAACATGTTGCATTAACCACGACGATTGTTGGATACTTTTTTGCGCAATTGGCAACACTCGTACTGGGTATTCTTTCTATTAAGAAGTCGAAGAAGTAATTCCACGATGTAACTTCAACGGATGAAAGGGGTGAAAATGGAAAATATGGAACATCACGCGCCAATATATAATTGGTTTGGTATTGATTTCGATGCATCAGCACTATTGATGATCGGGATTACCACAGTTATCGTGCTAATTCTTGCTATTGCAGGAGCGAGCCGAGCATCCGTAACAAATCCTTCGAAACTTCAAAACTTCATGGAATGGACGATTGAGTTCGTAGAAGGCATTATTGGAAGCACGATCGGTTCCAAGCATGGCAAAGGGTTTATCGCACTTGGTCTTACGCTCATCATGTATATCTTTATCGGCAACATGCTCGGCCTTCCTTTCTCAATCGTGACGGAAGATCATGTATCTTGGTGGAAATCACCGACTGCTGATATTGCGGTTACAGGAGCACTAACGGTTGTTGTTATCGTACTAAGTCACTACTTAGGGATAACGCGTAACACGAAGCATTACTTCGCGCATTATTTTGAGTTCAAAGGGGCAATGTTGATCCTTCATTTAATTGAAGTTGTATCGAAGCCGCTTACGCTTGCGTTCCGTCTTTACGGTAACATTTATGCAGGTGAAATTATGATATCTGTCATTATTGGAGCAGGTTGGTTTGGAATTGCGCCTCTCTTCGTATGGCAGGGCTTCAGTGTGTTCGTAGGTGCGATTCAAGCCTTCGTATTCACGATGCTAACCATGGTTTATATCTCACAAACATTGATTCATGAAGAAAAGCACTAAGCATTAGACTTACCTCGGGAAGTCTCGAGTCACTTATAAAAACAACAAAAACCTAAGAGTTTAAGGGAGGATTTTATCAATGGGAGCAATAGCATTAGTAGCAGCAGGTATCGTATTCGGTTTGGGAGCACTAGGTGCAGGTATTGGTAACGGTTTGATCGTAGGTCGTGCTTTGGAAGGTATTTCTCGTCAACCAGAACTTCGTGGTACGCTTCAAACAACAATGTTTATCGGGGTAGGTCTAGTTGAGGCAATGCCGGTCGTTGCATTGGTTCTTGCGTTCATCTTTATGGGAAAAGCTTAAGAAACCGCTTGGCGTTGATGGCCGAAGTTGCCACCACGCCTTCGTTTTGCCCATGTTATCAGAAGGGAGTGACGTTACTTGCATATTGAATGGTCCACATTTTGGATACAACTTGTCGCGTTTTTAATTTTATATTTGTTGCTTTCTAAATTTGCGTTCGGTCCTCTGTTCGGCATGATGGAGAAACGCAGACAATTGGTGAAAGACCAAATTCAAACAGCTGAAACTAGCCGCAAACAGGCAGAGCAACTGTTGGAGGAACAAAAGCAAGCGCTGCAACAAACTCGTAAGGAAGCTTACGACATCATTGAGCAAGCGAAGCACACAGGCTCCAAGCAAGCGGATGATATTATTCATGCAGCTAGTGCAGAAGCAAACCGTCTGAAAGACGAAGCGCTTAAAGATATCGAAAATGAGAAGAACAAAGCGGTTGCCGCTCTTCGCAGCCAAGTTGGCGCGATGTCCGTTCTGATCGCATCCAAAATTATTGAGAAACAAATCGACGAAAAGTCACAAGAAGAACTTGTTGAGCATTACCTCAAAGAGGTAGGAGGCAACGTATGAGTGACATCGTCGTAGCGAAGCGTTATGCCAAAGCTCTATTCGAAGTAGCGAAGGAAAAGAATATCATTTCCCAAGTTGAAGATGAGCTTAAATCTGTAGCTAGTGCGATTAGGGATAATGCAGACTTGCAGAAGTTCCTGAACCATCCGAACATCGGGAATACCGCTAAAACGGACCTGCTGAAGCAGATTTTCGAAGGCAAAGTTTCCGAACCGGTGTGGAACACGCTGCTTGTCTTGATTGATAAAGGTAGACAGTCCATTGTTAGTGCTTTGGCGAATGATTATGCCAAGGTTGCGAATGAGGCACTTGGTCAAGCGAGTGCGACCGTATACTCTGCATACGTACTTTCGGATGCACAGCAAGCTGAGATTGCTTCACATTTCAGTAAAGTAACTGGTAAAACGATTCGTGTCTCGTCTGTAGTTGAGCCTAAGCTGCTCGGCGGCATTCAAGTGCGTATCGGTGATCGTTTATATGATGGAAGCTTGGCAGGCAAACTTGATCGGTTGGCCAAAGCGTTAGTTTAATATAACCACTGTAAGAATAGGGGTGAAGTTCGTTGAGTATCAAACCTGAAGAAATCAGCTCATTGATTAAACAACAGATCGAAAACTATAATTCCGATATCCAAGTAGTTGATGTAGGTACAGTCATTCAAGTAGGTGACGGTATTGCTCGTGCTCACGGCTTGGAAAACGTTATGGCAGGCGAGCTGCTTGAGTTCCCGAGCGGCGTACTAGGCTATGCTTTTAACCTTGAGGAAAGCAACGTAGGTATCGTTATCCTTGGACCTTACCGTGATATTCGTGAAGGCGACCAAGTTAAACGTACAGGCCGTATCATGGAGGTTCCTGTTGGTGAAGAACTTCTAGGTCGTGTAGTTAACTCCTTGGGTCAACCTGTCGATGGCAGAGGTCCAATCAACACAACAGCATTCCGCCCTGTAGAGAACATGGCTCCAGGCGTTATGGCTCGTAAATCCGTACATGAACCAATGCAAACAGGTATTAAAGCGATTGACGCTATGGTACCAGTTGGCCGTGGTCAACGTGAGTTGATCATTGGTGACCGTCAAACAGGTAAAACGGCGATTGCGATCGACGCGATCATCAACCAAAAAGGCAATGGCGTGAAATGTATCTACGTTGCTATCGGTCAAAAACAATCTACAGTTGTAGGTGTTGTTGAAACACTGCGTGCTGCTGGTGCGCTTGACTACACAATCGTAGTAACAGCTTCCGCTTCCGAGCCTTCACCGATGCTATGGTTAGCTCCATACTCCGGTTGTGCGATGGCTGAGTATTTCATGTACAAAGGCGAGCACGTTCTTATCGTATACGATGACTTGTCCAAACAAGCTGCCGCATACCGTGAGTTGTCCCTCTTGCTTCGTCGTCCACCAGGTCGTGAAGCTTATCCAGGGGACGTATTCTACTTGCACTCCCGTTTGCTTGAGCGTGCTGCGAAATTGAACGATGAGCTTGGCGGCGGTTCCATTACGGCGCTTCCATTCATCGAAACACAAGCAGGCGACATCTCAGCTTACATTCCAACGAACGTAATTTCCATCACCGATGGTCAAATTTTCTTAGAATCCGATTTGTTCTACTCCGGTCAGCGTCCAGCGGTTAACGTTGGTAACTCTGTATCCCGTGTAGGGGGCTCCGCTCAAACGAAAGCGATGAAAAAAGTTGCCGGTACACTTCGTGTTGACTTGGCACAATATCGTGAGCTTGCTGCGTTTGCCGCATTCGGATCCGATTTGGATAGAGCGACTAAAGCTCGTTTGGATCGTGGGGTTCGTACGCTTGAAATCTTGAAACAAGGCGTTCACCAACCAATGTCTTTGGAGAAGCAAGTTGCTTCCCTATACACGGTTGTCAAAGGTCATGTGGATGATATTCCAGTTCAAGACGTAACGCGTTTCGAAGCACAATTCCTTGCTTTCTTGGAATCCAACCGTCCTGAAATTCTGCATAGCATTCGTGACACGAAAGATATTACTGCGGATAACGATAAAGCATTGGTTGATGCAATCAATACATTTAAAAAGAGCTTTGCAGTTTCAGAATAATTCATGATGGCAGGGCTTCATGATGTAATGAAGCTCTTGCTACCATGTGAATCCTGGGCAGGCGGACGCCTGATTTCAGGTCTTCGAATGAAGGCTTTTCTAAGCCTCAAAAGAGAGGTGAGCAGGTATGGCAAAAGGAATGCGCGAGATTAAGCGCCAAATTAAATCCACACAAAGCACGAAGCAAATCACGAGAGCAATGGAAATGGTTGCAGCAGCGAACTTACGTAGAGCACAGCAATCAGCGGAAGCGGCACGTCCGTACTCCGAGAAGTTGAAAGAAGTGGTTGCAAGCATTGCAGCTGGCACGAAAGGCGTGAAGCACCCGATGCTACAATCACGTGAAGTGAAGAAAACGGCCTATTTGGTCATTACTTCCGATCGTGGTCTCGCTGGTGGTTACAACGCAAACGTGTTGCGTAAAGCAATGACTGAAATTCGTGAAAATCATAAATCTACAGCTGAGTACTCCGTCTTCGTAATCGGACGTAAAGGAAGCAATTTCTTCTCGAAACGAAATATTCCGATTGTTGAAGAGGTAACCGGTGTTCCGGATACGCCGAAATTCTCGGATATTAAGCCTGTTGCCACAGCAGCGGTTTCTAATTTCGTTAACGGCACGTATGACCAACTGTTCTTGATTTACAACAAGTTCCAAAACGCGATTACCCAAATTCCAACCATGATTCGTCTACTTCCTATGGAAGATGTATCCGGCGTGGCTGCTGCTAGCTATGAGTATGAGCCGTCACCGGAAGGCGTTCTGGAAGTACTGCTCCCTAAATATGCTGAGACGCTTATTTACAGTGCTGTTCTGGAAGGTAAAGCGAGTGAGTTTGGCGCGAGAATGACAGCGATGAACTCCGCTACGAAGAATGCAACGAAGATGATCAGCAGCTACACATTGGCTTACAACCGTGCACGCCAAGCTTCGATTACGCAAGAGATTTCGGAAATCGTTGCTGGAGCAAACGCGAACGCATAATGAAAAACGGTCTCGATGGAGACACAAGCTTTACTTAGGAGGGAAACCATGAGCAAAGGGCGCGTTGTGAATATTACAGGGCCCGTCGTCGACATTGAGTTCGAACGCGGACAACTCCCTGAAATTCTGAATGCAATCAAAATTGAAAGAACCGAAGGTGGAGTATCCTCCACTATGACGGTTGAAGCGGCTGTTCACCTTGGTGACAACCTCGTACGTTGCGTAGCAATGTCCTCAACAGACGGACTTGTACGTGGTGCCGTAGCAACAGATACTGGCGCAGCGATTACTGTACCTGTTGGTGCAGCAACACTTGGTCGTGTATTTAACGTATTGGGCGATCCGATCGATGGTGTTGAAACGGTTGACCGTACATTTACAAGCCCGATCCACAAAGAAGCTCCTGCATTCGACAACTTGTCGACAAAATCAGAGATTCTTGAAACGGGTATTAAAGTTATTGACTTGATGGCTCCTTATGCAAAAGGTGGTAAAATTGGTCTCTTCGGTGGTGCCGGCGTAGGTAAAACGGTAACAATGCAAGAGCTAATTCACAACATTGCACAAGAGCACGGCGGTATCTCCGTATTTGCGGGCGTTGGCGAGCGTACTCGTGAAGGTAATGACCTTTACCACGAGATGAAAGACTCCGGCGTTATTGCAAAAACAGCGATGGTATTCGGTCAAATGAACGAGCCTCCAGGCGCGCGTCTTCGCGTAGCATTGTCCGGTTTGACAATGGCTGAGTATTTCCGTGACGAAGAAGGAAGAGACGTTCTTCTTTTCATCGACAACATCTTCCGTTTCACACAAGCAGGTTCCGAGGTTTCCGCTTTGTTAGGCCGTATGCCTTCCGCAGTAGGTTACCAACCAACCCTAGCTACAGAAATGGGTCAATTGCAAGAGCGTATTACCTCCACGAAAAAAGGTTCCGTTACTTCCATTCAAGCGATTTACGTTCCTGCCGATGACTATACGGATCCGGCTCCAGCAACGGCTTTCGCCCACTTGGACGCAACTACGAACTTGGAGCGTAGTATCGCGGCTGCAGGTATTTTCCCTGCGGTAGATCCACTAGCTTCATCTTCCCGTGTATTGACACCAGAAATCGTTGGTGAAGAGCACTATAAAGTAGCACAAGGCGTTAAACAAATTCTTCAACGTTACAAAGAGCTTCTGGATATCATCGCGATCTTGGGTATGGATGAGTTGTCTGATGAGGACAAATTGGTCGTTACTCGTGCGCGTCGTCTTCGTTTGTTCTTGTCTCAGCCGCTTCACGTTGCTGAGCCGTTCAACGGATTCCCAGGCTTGTATGTACCAATGAAAGATACCGTGCGTAGCTTCAAAGAAGTTCTTGAAGGTAAGCACGACAATCTTCCTGAAGTTGCTTTCCACAACGTGGGAACAATTGAGGATGCGATCGCGAAAGCTAAAACGCTGTAAGTTGCATTTGCATACTCGCTAAGTTAGCTTAGGAAGGAGAATCCAAGTGAGTACATTCCTACTGGAAATTGTAACACCGGAGCGCAAAGTGTACGCTGAACAAGTGGACATGGTAAGCGTGAAGGGGTCTGAAGGGGAGCTTGGAATTCTGCCGAATCACATTCCATTGGTCACTCCACTTAGAATTGCACCGATTACTGTGAAGAAGGCGGGCTCCAAAGACGCAGTCATCGCAGTGAACGGCGGTTTCATGGAAGTGCGCAAGGATAAGGTGGTTATTTTGGCGGAAAGCGCCGAGCTACCTGAACAAATTGATATCGATCGTGCGAGAGCAGCGAAAGAGCGTGCGGAGAAACGTCTTGCAGAAACAAAGCAAGATAACGTAGATTTCAAACGTGCTGAAGCTTCTTTACAAAGAGCATTGAATCGTATCGGTGTGTCCGGGAAATAAATAAATGAATGAAAAGCGGGGGAACTTCGGTTCTTCCGCTTTTTCTGCGTGTAATGGCGCAGAAAAAAAGCTGCTCCTCTCGGGGGAGAGGAGCAGCTCGTTGATTTCTTTTATGCGTGGTGCCAGACTGTAGATTCGCCTGTTTTCGGGCATGGAGGGAACGTTTGACCTGCTACAAGCTCGACGCTTTGCCCGTCGGCATCGCGATAGCGACCAGTTTCGGTAACCTTGTCATTGGTTCTATGTTGGTGATTAGCGTTTGATGCATTTGCCATAAAAAATCATTCCTTTCGTATCGTAAAGTAGGGGAATTGGACAAAACTAGAATGCCCAGTGAATAGTATTACCCACAATTGTGTAATGCTACTCATAGGCGAAAAGAATTAATGTCGACGCCCATACCCCTTTTTGGTATACTAATAAAGGTGATTATTACCAAAATGACGGAAATCGTAAGGAATGCAAATAAGAAATGGAGGCGGTTACATTCACATGATGTATACAAATAACTATGTAATCGTAGCGGTTTTTCTAGGGCTAGGTATTTTCCTTCCCATAGCAGCGCTGACGATTGGCAAATGGTTAAGACCGAGTAAACCCATCGATGAGAAGTATACGACGTATGAGAGTGGTAATGAGCCTGTAGGTGAGGGGCAAATCCGGTTTAACATTCGATATTATTTGTACGCTTTGATGTTTGTTATCTTTGATGTGGAGACCGTATTCCTCTATCCGTGGGCAGTTGCCTTTAATCAACTAGGGTTATTTGCTTTAATTGAAATGTGTATTTTTGTAGCCTTGCTTGCCATAGGATTAATATACGCTTGGAAGAAGAAGGTGCTACGATGGACTTCAGTCTAGAGTCAATCTCTCCCGAGGAACGGGAAGAAATAAACCGTAATGTATTTATGACAACACTGGAGCAGGTGAAAGCTTGGGCTCGCAGTAATTCGCTTTGGCCATTAACCTTTGGCTTGGCTTGTTGTGCGATCGAAATGATGGGAACAGGTGGTTCTCACTATGATTTAGACCGATTCGGAGTCATCTTCCGTACATCCCCGAGACAATCAGACGTCATGATTGTAGCAGGGACTGTTACGAAGAAAATGGCTCCTTTGTTGCGCCGACTTTATGAACAAATGCCTGAACCGAAATGGGTTATTGCCATGGGCTCTTGTGCAACAGCAGGCGGACCCTATGTCAAATCGTATTCGGTTGTGAAAGGTGTCGACCAAATTGTTCCGGTGGACGTGTATATCCCTGGTTGTCCGCCGAATCCAGCTGCGCTGATCTATGGCATCAACAAGCTTCAGGAGAAGATTCGCTATGAAGCGAAGACTGGGAAGCAGGTGATCAATCGATGAGCGAGGAGAAAAAGCCGGATGAATCTACGGTTCCGACTCCTCCTGTTGGCGAGGATGGGAATGAGGAAGGCAAGGCAGTAGGCAATGAGCCCGCTAAAGCGGAGAGCTCACCGATTGAGAACAAACCGGAAGTTGTGCAGACCAATCCGACGGTAGGGAGCTCTGAGGGCCAAGCGGAAGGAAGCTCAGAGAGCAAACCGGCAGCTGGCGCTACGGACGCGGCGGCAGAGCGCGCCGCGGCAAGAGCCGCGCGCCTCGCAGCGCGCGCGGCCGCAGAGTCGGGCGAGCCTGCGCCCGCCGGAGCGGCAACGCCAGCGTCCGCAGACGCTGGCACAGATGAAGAGAAGGCGGCCAAAGCCCAGGCCGCCGCAGAAGCCCGCGCTGCGCGAGCCGCAGCGCGCGCCGGAGCGAAGCCCGAATCGGCGGAGCCAGCCGCGCCGAAGGAGCCTTCCCCGAACCAGCCGCTGCTGGACCGGCTGGTCGCGATCTTGAAGGCCGACGTAGGCGAAGACGCCGTCGTCGAAGCTTTCATCAACGAAAGGGACGCGCATCGTCCTTACGTCGTCATTCACAGCTCGCGCTGGCCGCAGGCCGCGCTGACGCTTCGCGATCACGAGGAGTTGCGCTGTGATTACTTGCGCAATCTCTCGGGCGTAGACCAAGAAACGCACCTCGAGGTGGCGTATCATCTCCTTTCGCTCACTCACAAGCATGAGTATTGCGTGAAGGTGAAGACAGACCGCGAGCAAGCCAGCATACCTTCGGTAGCTGATGTCTGGCCGACGGCCAACTGGAACGAGCGTGAAGCCTTTGACCTGTTCGGCATCGATTTCCCTGGCCACCCGAACTTAGTAAGGATCATGATGCCTGATGATTGGGTGGGTCATCCACTGCGCAAAGACTACGAACCGCTTGACCCGGAGGTGTAGCACGTGTTACGGACAGAAGAGCTCCTGTTAAACGTTGGTCCTCAGCATCCAAGTACGCATGGCGTTTTCCGCGTGATTGTAAAGTTGGATGGTGAAATCATTCGAGAAGCCATACCCGTTATGGGCTACTTACATAGAGGAACAGAGAAACTGGCTGAGAACCTCAGCTATACCCAAATTATCCCGTACACAGACCGCATGGATTATGTATCGGCGATGACGACCAACTACGCGTTAGTTAACGCTGTAGAGAGAATGATGCAATTAGAAGTCCCAGAACGCGCAGAATTCCTCCGATTAATCGTGATGGAGCTGCAGCGAATCGCCTCTCACATGGTGTGGTGGGGAACATACTTGCTGGATATCGGGGCTATGAGCCCGTTCTTGTATGCGTTCCGTGACCGTGAGATTATTATCGATCTATTCAATGAACTATGCGGCGCGCGTTTGACGTACAACTACATGCGTGTTGGCGGCGTGAAATGGGACGCACCTGATGGTTGGATTGAAAAGGTCCGGAAATTCGTGCCTTATATGTACGGCAAATTAGAAGAGTATCACACACTTGTCACCGGAAATGAGATCTTCCTTTCACGTATCAAGGGCGTGGGCAAATATGACGCAGAGACAGCCATTGCGTATGGCCTTAGTGGAGCGAACCTGCGTTGTACGGGTGTAGATTGGGATATTCGCAAAACGCAGCCCTACAGCCTGTACAGCCGCTTTAAATTCGATGTGCCTGTGCGCAGTGGCGGGGATTGCTATGACCGATATTTGATTCGTATGGAAGAAATAAAACAGTCTCTTCGCATCCTGGAACAAGCCCTAGACGTGTTCCCTGAGGGAGGCGAAACGATGGGCAAAGTGCCGAGAGTCATCCGCCCGCCAGAAGGCGAAATCTATGCAGCAATTGAGTCTCCGCGTGGGGAAATTGGCTGTCATATTATTTCCCGAGGTAAGCAAGAGCCTTACCGCCTGAAATTCCGTAGACCATCCTTCGTGAATCTGCAAATATTGCCCAAGCTGCTGGTTGGCGAGTCGATGACCAATCTAATTACGATTCTTGGCGGCATTGATATTGTCGTTGGGGAGGTGGATGCCTAATGGTCAATTTATTAGAAGAGAGTCTGACATGGACGAACTTCTTCGTGTTTCTATTCTGGGGCGTCGTGATGCTCATGCTCGTTCTCGGTTTCGTTACATATGCGATCTACTTCGAGCGTAAAGTTATCGGGTGGATGCAATTGCGGATTGGGCCGAACCGTACAGGACCATTCGGGCTGTTGCAGAGCGTTGCCGACGTATTCAAGCTCCTCATTAAGGAAGATACAATTCCTAAGAAGGCTGAGCGTGAACTTTTCATACTCGCACCGATCATTACCTTTATCCCGTCTTTTACGATCATTGCGACGATTCCCTTCTCTGATCGGATGTTTGGCGCGAATCTGAATGTGGGATTGCTTTATTACGTAGCACTAACAGGAATCTCAACCATCGGAATTATTCTGGGCGGTTGGGCATCCAACAATAAATATGCGTTACTCGGCGGCATGCGTTCCGCAGCCCAAATGATTAGTTATGAAGTTCCGTTAGTCATTTCCGTTGTTGGTGTCATTATGATGACGGGCAGTCTCAATCTGCATACCATTGTCGATCATCAAACAGGCGGCTTCTGGCACTGGAATTTCATTCCGCAGATCCTAGGTTTCATTATCTTCGTGATTGCGGGTGTGTCGGAGCTGAATCGGACGCCGTTTGACTTGCCTGAGGCAGAATCTGAGCTCGTTGCGGGCTACCATGTGGAATACAGCGGATTCCGCTTCGCTTTTTTCATGCTATCCGAGTATGTGTACGTCTTCGTCATTGCTTCACTGGTGAGTCTGATTTTCCTTGGTGGATGGCATGCGCCATTCGGATTCCTTGATTTCATTCCAGGTGTTATCTGGTTCCTGTTGAAATTCTCATCGGTCGTGTTCTTCCTCTTCTGGCTGCGGGCGACACTGCCACGTGTTCGAATTGATCAATTGATGGGGTTCGGCTGGAAAGTGCTATTACCACTGGCACTAGTCAATATGTTGGTGACGGCGATTATCATGACCATCTTTTAAGTATAGTTGCTTAAGAAGTAGTTAGTTTTGCTCTCGCGAAACTTGAAGGAGTTGAAACACATGAAGGGCATTATGAAAGGTTTAGGCTTCACGTTCAAGCATTTGACTGAGAAGAAAGTAACGTACGCATATCCCGAAGTTCCGATTAAAATGCCGGATCGCTTTCGTGGTATTCAATATTTTGATCCTGAGAAATGCATTGTGTGCAATCAATGTGCGCGTGTGTGCCCGACGGAGTGTATTACGTTAACTGGAAAAGCAAACCCAGACCCTGAGAAAAAGGGGAAGGTCATTGATACGTATGACATCAACTTCGAAATTTGTATTCTGTGCGACCTGTGCACAGAGGTGTGTCCGACAGAAGCGATCGTGATGACGAACAATTTTGAGCTTAGTTCCTACAGTCGGGATGACTTGTTCAAGAATATGGAGTGGCTGAGCAACAACACCCAAAACATTCGTCAAGAGAACAACTCTGCGATGCCTAAAGGGGGCGCGAAGAAAGATGTTTAGTGGACTCGGCGATTTCTTATCCAGCGGTACGAGTTGGGCGTTCTTCATTTTCGCGCTGCTCGCGATCGGTGGGGCGATCTTCATGATCTCTTTTACGAAAGTCGTGCACATGGTTGTAGCAGTGGCCCTGACGTTTATCAGCCTGGCTGGCTTATATGTCATCCTTGAAGCAGAGTTTGTCGCTTTCGTGCAGGTCTTGATTTATGCCGGTGCCATCTCCATTCTGATGATTTTCGGGATTATGATGACGAAGCATAGACAAGGTGAAGACGAGGGACCTAAACGTCCATGGCATGAAGGCTTGGCGATACTTGGAGCAGTCGGATTGTTCGGCGTTTTGTTCTATGCGATTCAGAAGTCGACTTTCGTCTCTTCAGGGACATTGGATGCAGGCAAGGATAATACGCTCGAAATCGGGAAGCTGCTGTATAACGTACATGTTATTCCCTTCGAAATCATGTCCGTGCTGCTGACGGTAGCGTTCATCGGTGCTATCGTAGTTGCCAAGAGAGAGGAGGATTAGCGTTGGGTAACATAATTACTCCTTATCTGACCTTAGCGGCGATCCTATTCTGCATTGGGCTATACGGTGCATTAACGAAGAAAAACGGGGTAATCGTCCTGCTCTCCATCGAGCTTATGCTTAATGCGGTGAACTTGAATTTGATTGCCTTCTCGAAGCTAGGAGATCACCCCGCATTGACGGGGCATATCTTCTCTCTCTTCAACATTACGATTGCAGCTGCTGAGGCGGCTGTGGGAATTGCCATATTGATCACGATTTACCGAAATAAAGGTACCGTCGAAGTGACAGATTTGGATTCTATGAAGCGCTAGGAGGCTAACAAGGCTATGGTATCGGACTATTCACAGTACGCCTGGCTCATTCCATTGTTTCCGTTGCTTGCTTTTCTAGCGCTTACGGCAATGGGGCGTCAACTAAAAGATTTAGGAATTTACATTAGCATTTTTGCGATGCTGCTTTCATTTATTGTGGCTTTGCTCATTTTTGTGGAGCGCATTGGCGGCAATGTTGAGGATTTCACGTGGGATAAAATGAACTGGCTGCAGGTTGGCGATTTTACGCTGAAAATGGGGTTTGAGGTCACGAATTTGAACTCCCTCATGCTTGTAATTGTCACTCTAGTTTCGCTTCTGGTGAACATTTATTCCAAGGGCTACATGAAAGGCGACGAGCGTATTCACGTGTTCTTCAGTTATATCGCGCTGTTCTCCTTCTCCATGCTAGGCCTTGTTATTTCTGAAAATATGCTAGAGCTATACATCTTCTGGGAGCTAGTCGGGGTATGTTCCTTCTTGCTCGTTGGATTCTGGTACTTCAAGCCGGAGGCGAAGGCTGCCGCCAAAAAGGCATTCATCGTCACCCGCATTGGAGATGTGGGCTTGTTTATTGCGATCCTGTTGCTGTATCTCTACATGCCAGGGCACGCGCTAGACTTCACATCCATACATAATGCCTTCACCACTGGCAAAATAGACCCTACGATCGTCACATGGATCGCAGTTCTGATTTTCATCGGAG
This sequence comes from Paenibacillus oryzisoli, assembly GCF_001653565.1. GTDB lineage: Bacteria > Bacillota > Bacilli > Paenibacillales > NBRC-103111 > Paenibacillus_E > Paenibacillus_E oryzisoli. The sequence goes on along the minus strand of NZ_LYPB01000089.1, from coordinate 160,086 downwards.
CGATGGGGAAATCAGGGCAATTCCCGCTGCACACATGGCTACCTGATGCCATGGAAGGGCCAACGCCGATTTCGGCGCTAATCCATGCCGCAACGATGGTTGCTGCAGGGGTATACCTTGTGGCGCGGACGTTTGATATTTTCCACGCTTCACCGGATGCTTTGATGGTCGTTGCTTATGTAGGTGGGTTTACCGCCATCTTTGCAGCAACAATCGGTGTTGCCCAGAACGATATCAAGCGGATTCTCGCTTACTCTACGGTGAGTCAACTCGGCTACATGATGATGGCGCTAGGGATTGGCGTTTCGATTACGTCTGGTATGTTCCACTTATTCACGCACGCCTTCTTCAAAGCGCTGCTCTTCTTGGGTGCAGGTAGCGTGATTCACGCTGTTCATACGCAGAATATTAACGAAATGGGCGGCTTATCCCGCAAAATGAAAATCACCACATGGACCTTTGCGATTGGTACGCTGGCTTTAGCTGGTATCTTCCCATTCGCAGGCTTCTGGTCGAAGGATATGATTCTAACGGAAGCGTACGAGCATAACCAGCTTCTGTTCTGGGTTGGTGTGATCGCGGCGTTCTTCACCGCCTTCTACATGTCCCGCCTGTTCTTCCTCGTCTTTATGGGCTCGTCTAGAGCGAAGCCAGTGGCTTCGGAGGATCAAGATGATCATGCTCATGGCCACGCGCATGAACCGCATGAATCACCTGCGTCCATGACGGCACCGCTGATTATTCTGGCTGTGCTTGCTGTAGTTGCAGGCTTCGTGAATACGCCATTCAACGAATGGCTGGGTCATTGGCTGACAGGGCAGGAGCATGAGGAAACGGCCAATTGGATGGTTATTATTTTATCCACGTTAGCTGGCTTGTTAGGAATTGGATTGGGCTATCTGATGTACCTCAAACGCACGATCCCTCGGGACGTCGTTTCGGGTAAAATGCCTTGGTTGTACACGTTGCTTAATCGCAAATATTTCATCGATGAGATCTATGAGGCTATTATTGTCAAACCGCTTCGCGGTCTAGGCTATATCCTAGAATTCATTGATATTTATATCATTGATGGGATTGTGCGCTTAGTTGCTTTCACCGTGGTCAGTCTTGGACGCTTAGGCTCTCGACTCCAAAATGGTCAACTGCAGTCCTACGGGGTCATCATGCTGCTCGGGATGCTGATTCTGGCACTTGCCATTGCAGGAAGGAGGTTCATACATGCCGGCTAACTTACCTATTCTTAGTATGATTGCCTTCTCACCTCTGCTTGGTGTGCTTGTCCTGCTCTTCCTTCGAGGAGATCGTGGACGTCTGATCAAAACCGTTGGAATTGTTACGACGCTGATTCCGTTAATTCTGGCAGCATGGCTGTATGTGGACTATAACTATCAAGGGGATCCACTTCAATACAAAGAACAGTTAAGTTGGATCAAAGTCCCCTTAAATCATGAGGGAATTCAGCAAATTACACAATTCTTCTTCGAGTTTAAATATTCGTTAGCTGTCGATGGCATTTCGTTGCCACTCGTCTTCCTAACGGCACTGATTTCGTCGATGGCCGCATTGGCGTCCGTTTACATTAAGAAACGTTGGAAAACGTATTTCATTCTGTTTCTTTTGCTAGAAGTGGGGATGTTCGGCGTATTCATGGCGCAGGATCTGTTCTTGTTCTTCCTGTTCTTCGAAATTACACTCGTGCCGATGTTCTTCTTGATCGGAATTTGGGGGTATATGAACCGAGAGCAGGCAGCTAATCGCTTCTTGCTGTATAACGGTTTAGGCTCAGCGATTATGCTGATTGCCTTCCTGATTCTGGTTACGACTGCAGGGTTTAATCAAGATCCATCGCAGACAGAGGCTATCATCTACTATAGCGGCGACATTCATACGATTGCACACAATCTATTGCAAGCCCCTGAGGCTTATGTGAATCAGAGCGGTACGCCATTCTTTATGAGTCAAGCGATGAAATGGACCGTGTTCATCATGCTGCTGGTTGCATTCGGGATCAAGCTACCGATCTTCCCGTTCCATACGTGGATGCTGAAAGTGCATACTGAGGCTCCGCCTGCTGTTGTTATGATTCACTCCGGGATTTTGCTCAAAATGGGGGCCTACGGCCTTATCCGTTTCGGCATTCTGTTCTTCCCGGGAGAAGCCCAGCAATGGGCGTGGGTACTCGCTCTCCTTGGCGTCATTAACATCGTGTATGGCGCACTTCTCGCGATGGTCCAAAAGGACTTCAAACTCGTGCTCGCCTACTCGAGTATCAGCCACATGGGCATCGTCCTGTTGGGACTTGCCGCTTTCAACATCGCAGGTCTGCAAGGGGCCGTGTTCCAGTTGATCTCGCACGGGTTGATTTCAGCTCTGATGTTCCTGCTCGTCGGCAGCATCTACGAGCGAACCGAGACCACGCAGCTCGATCGCTTGGGCGGCCTCGCTCGCAATATCCCCTTCATCAGCGGTATTCTGCTGATTGGGGGCATGGCCTCGCTCGGATTGCCAGGCTTATCCGGTTTCATCAGTGAGTTCCTCGCGTTCGTCGGACTCTTTGAAACGCACCGCGTGTACGCCATTGTCGGTACATTGGGTATTATCTTCGCAGCGGTTTACGTGCTGCGTGGGGTACTGAACATTACGTTCGGCCCTCAGCAGCCGAGCCTCTTGCAGCAAGGGATGCGCGACGCGCGTCTCATCGAGGCTGTGCCGATGATTACCTTGGTCGCGTTCATTCTCTTGCTGGGCGTGTACCCAAGCGTGCTGAGTCAGCCGCTTCAACAAACCATTGGCAGCTTGGATCAATTGATCCATAGCGTAGCCGGGAAGATAGGAGGTTAGTCCAGTGGAACAGATTAGACTCCATGCCAGTGATTTATTGTATCTGCTCCCTGAGCTTGCGCTGGTTGCTACCGCGATCATCCTATCTCTCTTGGATTTGGTCCTGCCGAACCGAGTCAGTCGTTCCATAATCGGATGGTTGACCCTGGTCGGCATCGTGATCTCCGCCGTTTTCGTTGTCTTACAATTGAATCCGGATGAAGCGATTCAACTGCTGAATCAAAGCTATCGCGTCGACGATTTCTCGAATTTACTTAAATTATGTACCCTTGTCGGTACGGGACTGATCGTTTTCATGAGCTTAGGCTTCGTGAAAGAAGAAAGCATCCCGCATGTCGGGGAGTATTATTACTTCTATTTGCCGGCTGCCCTAGGGGCCATGATCATGTCATCCTCGGGGGATTTGATTACACTCTATGTTGGCTTGGAATTGCTGAGCATTACGTCTTACCTCATGGTGGCTATGAAGAAGAAAGACAAGAAATCCAATGAAGGAGCATTCAAATACTTGGTGATGGGCGGTATTTCATCCGCAATTATCCTGTATGGTATGTCCTTCTTGTATGGGATGGTTGGTTCTGCGAATCTGCAAGAGATTGGCGCAGCTCTTCCAACGTTGGTCACTTCGTACGAGCCGCTATTGTATGTTGCTTTCTTCTTGCTGCTGGCAGGATTCGGGTTCAAAATTGCGGCCGCACCATTCCACAGCTGGGCGCCGGATGTTTATGAAGGTGCGCCAACACCGGTTACGGCATTCTTGGCTGTCGTGTCCAAAGCGGCCGGTTTCGCGATCTTGTTCCGCGTATTCTATATCTTGTTCGGATTTAGCGATTTCGGAGAGAGCAAGTTACAATCCGATGTATTCCTAGCGATATCCGTTATGGCCGCAATTGCCATGGTCGTGGGGAATTTCATTGCGCTGAAGCAAACGAATATGAAGAGGCTACTTGCCTATTCGGGAATTGCGAATGCCGGTTATCTACTCGTTCCAATCGGAACGTATTTCTCGGCTACGCATTATGCCAACTTCTCTGAATTCATTTTCTATTTGATTGCGTATATGTTCATGAACATCGGTGCTTTCGCCGTATTGATGATTATCGAGCAGGCAGAGGGTCATACTGAAGCCAAGGGCTACGCGGGTCTCTACTATCGTGCACCTTTAACAGCTGTAGCGATGGTATTGATCATTCTTTCTTTAGCGGGTATACCGTTATCCGGCGGATTCTTCGGTAAGCTGTACATCATCCTCGGAACGATGCAGACACAACAATACTGGCTAGGTGCTTTAATGATCGCAACCAGCGTAGTTTCGTTCTACTACTATTTCAGCATTGTGCGTCAAATGTTCATGCGCAGTGATTATGAGCCAGCCCCGATCAAAGTGTCTATGCCATTAGGCATAACTGTCTGGTTATGTGCGCTAATCAGCGTGGCGCTTGGCGTGGTTCCTCATTTGGTGCTGAAAGGTATCGAGAATGTCTTTATGTTGACCAAGGATTTTATTATCCAATAATCCTTATATTAAGAAACCCTTCCTACTTGAATGTAGGGAGGGTTTTTTTTGGATGAATAGATGGATTTTATCCAGTTAAATATGGGTGATATCTGCCCAAAAATAGTATAGATGGAAAACCTGCAGTTAAATCTGATTAATTGACTCGATCTGAACGAAAAAGGCATTTTTAACTACATATTTTACAGTTAAATCAAGTTTTCGAGGGAATTTTACTTAAATAACTGTACAATTTCCAGTTAATACAATTCCATGCGCAGTGATCACATATCGCACCCCGAACGCCCGTACTAGGCCCTCAATTTGACAATATGTAATCCATCTCATTTCCCCGGAAATATAGGCTGATTGGCCCATCGGTCCTTACTTGTACGCCTCAATAGACGAGCTTTCAACCATTCCCAGAAAATACATTAAAAAATATTTCATAATATCTGAACTTTTTGCGAAGTTAAGCCGTTATAGGTATCGAGAAGATGTTTAATATGGTATAGATATATGAGGAAACTTTTATCGAAGCCCCTCGAAGATGAGCGAGCGCATTCGATGTAAGTTTGTTGCCATGGTGAGGAAATGACAAATAGATTTAATTTGGGATAAAGGACCTGATGTGATGACTTATTTGCGATACGTAGGCCCCATGATACTGATATCAATGCTGGTCCTAGGACTAACGAATTTCGTGCCTAATGTAGATGCGGCATACGCGGTATCTTCGGATCCCATGAGAGTGAAACAAACTTATCTGGATATGATTCGCGTCGATCAAGCATGGGCTGCAGCAGGCGATGCTCGTACGCCAATTGTTGTCGCTGTTGTTGATACAGGTGTTGATCTTGGACATCCCGATTTAACAGGTAATCTAGTGGATGGTGTGAATTTACTTCAGGCTTCGAAGAAGCCTTTTGATGATAATGGACATGGAACGAACGTAGCTGGCTTGATTGCCGCTGTGGTTAATAATGATAAAGGTATCGCGGGAATTGCCCCCAATGCCAGAATTATGCCTATTAAAGCACTAGAAGCTGATGGGACTGGCGGCGAAGCGAAGCTGGGCGAAGGCATTAAATATGCGGTCGATCACGGGGCCAAAATCGTTGTGCTTTCCTTGGGTTTGAACAAATACTCAGATTATCTGGCAGGCATTGTGCAGTATGCAGAAGATCATAACGTATTACTTGTTGCAGCAGTTGGTAATGAAAGCACGAGTGTCAAATACCCCGCAGCGTATCCAACTGTGCTGTCTGTGGGTGGTGTAGGCCCCAATAAACAGGCTGATTCACGATCGAATTACGGCTCTGAGCTTGATATTATGGCGCCTTGGGATGTGTACACGACGGCACTTGGCGGTGGTTATCAGTATCAAGATGGGAGCTCAATGGCTGCCCCTCAAGTGGCGGCTGCCGCTGCGCTAGTATGGGGGAAATACCCGGCTATGTCGGCGTATCAAGTGCGCTCACAGCTAGAGCAAACAGCCACGGACCTCATGTCCAAAGGGTGGGATGCTAAGACGGGGTACGGTTTACTAAATATTGAGAAGGCGTTGACAGAACCTTATAAGCAAGATCGCTTCGAACCGAATGATCTTGCTAGCCAGGCAGCTTCGCTGCCTAATCATACAATAGTCAAAGCGAATCTTAGCTCGGGGCAGGATCTGGACTGGTATGCGATTGATGCAGCGTATGACGGTTTCATTCAGGTAGTCGTACAGCCCGAAGATGGGGCAGGTATTCGTGTAAAGTTCGATTCCGGACAGAGCTTTGATGCAACAAGCGGTACTGATGAAGGAAAACAGACGTTCACTGTGGCTGTGACCAAAGGTATTACATATGTGCAATTGGAGAATGTTGATCGCGCACGCCAGACCCTGCTTAATTACACATTGCGAACGGATTTTATTATTTATACGGATCCGTTTGAGGATAATGATAAGCAGTATAAAGCTTTTACATTACCAGAGCGCAGTCAGACCATCAAAGGTACGTTTCATAAAACAGACGATATCGATTGGTTCGCCATGACGCTTGAACACTCAGGTACGATGCGCCTTAGACTATCCACAGATACGGGAAGGATTGATCCGATGCTTCTTTTTCAGAAAGAAGGGGAGAAGTCGACGACCATCGATCAGGCGGGTGATGGCGGTATTGAAGTAAGTTCTCAGATGGATGTTCTGCCTGGGCAATATTATATTCGTGTTAGTAATGTGAAGGATTACGCTGGACCTATCACGGGTGAATACACGTTAGAGATTGAGTATACGCCTAAACTAATCGATGCGAATGAACCGAATGATAAATCGTATCAAGCTACATTTGCCGCGATGAATGCCGGATATGAAGGTGTTTTTAATACTAATGAAGACGTTGATTGGTTCGAGTTTCGATTGACTTCAAATAGTTTGGCCCAAATTAGATTAACCAATATTCCTACCTCACGAACATTATATGCTACTTTGTATAATCATTCGTTGCAGGAGCAGGGCACTTACCGGAGTGAAAGTGGTTCCAATCAATTGAATTTCGAGAAGCCATTGCCCGAAGGGACGTATTATATTAAACTACAGGCGAATCAGTGGTTCATGAGTCAGATGTATCGTTTGCAGGTGAGCAGTTATGGACTGGTCAGCGGGTATGTTGACATTACTGGGCATTGGGCCCGGGATGCCATTAGCAAGCTTACTGAGCAAGGAATGATTAGCGGCTATGGAGATTATCGTTTTGCACCAAATCAATCCATTACAAGGGCTGAGGCGGCTACGGTGCTATCGCGTGCTTTGCGTTTATCGAAACGCAAGGATTTGCGATTCAGCGATTTAGCCGTTTCGCATTGGGCTTACGCGGATATAGCCAAAACCGTTCAGGCTGCCATCGTAGATGGTTATCCGGATGGGACATTCAAGCCTGACGGCAAGCTGACCCGTATGGAAATGACGCAAATGCTTGCGCGCAGTATGAATATGACAGGGAAGCTGAGAGGCAGTACACCTTTTAGTGATGTGAATGAATCTTACTGGGGGATCGGCATTCTTAAACAGATGGCGGCAGATGGCTGGATCAGCGGCTTTCCTGACGGTACCTTTCATCCCGAAGCTCAAGCAACACGGGCTGAATTTGTAACCATGCTGGACAGAGTCGTTAGTCGGTAAAATTCGAAGAGGAGTGACCTATGGGCGAGACGGACAAATGGAGTGAAGTGGCGCAATACGCGTCGCTGATGAACATAGCTAGTATAGCTGTCTATATTCTTTGCATTGGTTTGGCATGGTGGTCGCTGCAGGCGTTCCGTTTTGATGTTTTCCTACGAAATCCCAAAGGTGCACAATCGATTATGCTGCAAATTTTACTTTCGATTGGACTTGGGCAGCTGGTTGCAGGCTTTTTCATACAGTATTTAGGTCTCTCAATGAGCTTTAGTAAGATGTTTTAATGTGATTTTCCGAATAATGAACAAGTTTGTTGTCAACAATGGATAATAGAACGGCATGAAAATCACAATACGCTTCGAACTCTATGTAGGGCATCTCTGACTGCCAAAAGAACACAGTTGTATCTATGTGGCTTCCAATGATAAACTTAGGAAATGTGCAAACCTGTCTTTTAAAATAAGTGCGCGGAGGGACCATGATGAGCAAAATTATCGTCCGCGGTGGCCGAAAGCTAGCTGGCAATGTAAAAATCAACGGGGCAAAAAATGCGGTACTGCCGATTATTGCGGCTTCCATTCTGGGGTCGGAAGGTGAAAGCGTCATCCACGATGCGCCTCCCCTTGACGATGTACTAGTCATTAATAAAGTATTACAAAGCTTAGGAATTGAAGTCGAATACAACCGTCAGGTGATTCGAGTAAGAGCTGGGCAGATTAATACCTGTGAAGCTTCCTATGATCTAGTCCGTAAAATGAGAGCCTCTTTCCTCGTAATGGGTCCTTTGTTAGCTAGGTTGGGTCAAGCGAGAATTTCGCTTCCAGGTGGTTGTGCGATTGGCACAAGACCGATTGATCAGCATCTCAAAGGCTTTGAAGCGATGGGTGCCGATATTGAACTGGGTCAAGGGTACATCGAAGCCAAAGTGAAAGGGCGCCTGAAGGGTGCCAAGATTTATTTGGATGTGGCCAGCGTAGGCGCAACCGAGAATATTATGATGGCCGCAACACTTGCGGAAGGAACAACAACCATCGAGAACGCGGCCAAAGAGCCGGAAATTGTTGATTTGGCCAATTATCTGAATGCGATGGGCGCTGTGATCCGCGGTGCGGGAACGGGTGTTATTCGTATTGAGGGTGTAGAGAAGCTTCGTGGTTGCGTACATACGGTGATTCCGGATCGTGTTGAAGCAGGTACATACATGATTGCCGCGGCTATTACAGGCAGTGATTTGTATATGGAAGGCGCGATTGGAGACCACCTTCGTCCTGTCATTTCCAAAATGCAGGAAATGGGTGTAACGATTGAAGAAGATGAGAATGGTATTCGCGTTCGAGCTACAGGCCCGTTGCGCGCGGTAGACGTGAAAACGTTGCCTTACCCTGGCTTCCCAACCGATATGCAGTCACAAATGATGGCACTTTTGATGGTTGCGGACGGAACGAGCCTGGTTACGGAGACGGTTTTTGAGAACCGTTTCATGCATGTAGAAGAATTCGCGAACATGAATGCAAATATTAAAGTAGACGGCCGGACAGCGATTATTAGCGGTAACTCCAAGCTGCGTGGTGCCAAGGTTTGCGCAACAGACTTGCGAGCTGGTGCAGCACTCATTCTAGCGGCGTTAGCGGCTGATGGTGAGACGGAGATCACGGGTGTTCACCACATTGATCGTGGCTATGTCGATATCACAGACGTTCTGCGCGAACTCGGTGCCGATATTCATCGCTCGGTTCCACAAGAGATTGAACAAGAAGTGGCAGAGCTTGGATTTTTCAATATCCAGCCAACGCTAGCGTAAGTCAAAGGAATCATCAGGGAACAGACCTGATGGTTCTTTTTTTGAATCAACTTCTATAAAAATTTCAAACGGACTGAATTAGCGCGGCAGTAACTCTACACTTCAGCTTGGCATTACAGCCACAATACACCGGGCACGGGCACCAGCCAGCACCCACCACCAGCACCCCCAAACCCCAAACCCCAAACCAACCACCACCATATTAGGTCGTAGCGCTGTCCCCACCTTGCAGCAGTCTATACAGGTACCTGTACCCTAATCCTTTCTACATCTTTCTACTACTATGACCTGAATGTTGCCGACTCGCATGTTTAACTGTAAAAACTACAGCTAATCCCATCGTTTTTATCAGATTAGATAAACTAAATGGATTTCCTGTAGTTAATTCCGCGAGATTTTGCTGATATAGGTAATTACGGCGAATTTACCTGTAGGTTTTCTTAGGTTTTCCATCTATTGCGCAATTTCATGTGTTTTCAGCGAGAATAGCGGGAGGTTTTTCAGTTAAATCGTAGCAGGTAGAGCGTGGCGCTCCACTGCCCTATCTCGCACCCGTTCCAAATAAAATACTAGACAGAGGACGTATTCACCTCACATTTTGCCCAACTAGCAGGTATCTATTTAGGTCGTTTTGGGCGCCTTCCAGTCTCGTTCGGGTTCTATTCTAGCAACCCCTCTCATAAGCTAAGACATACCAAAATTGCTGCTAGTAATCGCGCTAATGGAGGCTGCACAGACATATGTTCAAAAAGAAACGCGTGCTCAGAAAAGAAGTCATCCTGTGGATGGCTGTTTGCTTATCTTCCATGTTGTGTGTCACTATCATTGTTCCTGGATTGCTAGTCAAGAAGATTCCGACCAACCAGGTGTACCCGGTGCCTATTGAAGACGCCTCAACTCTGCAACAGACTAGCACAGAACAAGGGTTGATGATTCCCGTGTATTTGACAAAACAAGCCACCATTCAAACCGTTCCGTTAGAACAATATGTAAGAGGTGTGTTAGCTGCTGAAATGCCAGTAGATTTCGAGTTGGAAGCCCTCAAGGCACAAGCGATGGCAGCGAGAACCTATGTTGTGCGTAGAGTCATAGAGAAGGATTATAGCAATATGCCTGTGAATGATGCACTTGTGACAGACACGACAGCCCATCAAGCGTATCTGACTGACGAAGAACTTAGAGCGAAGTGGGACAAGACCAAGTACGAAACGAATATGGCGAAAATTGATAGAGCCGTCAATGAGACTAAGGATAAGATACTTACTTATGGACATGTGCCGATTAATGCGACGTTTTTCTCAACTAGCAATGGATATACCGAGAATTCGGAAGAATATTGGCCCTTCAAGAGCCCCTATTTGCGCAGCGTACCTAGTCCATGGGATATCAAGCTTTCCTCTCGCTATCAAGATAGCATCACGATCTCTTATAAAACAATGCTACAGAAGTTAGGTGTGCCGAGTATTGCAACGACGGATACCAGTGCTAAAGGCATGAAAGTCCTCTCCTGGTCGACTGGACATCGGATTAAAAGCATGACAATCGGAGGCAAGGTATTCACAGGACGTGAAGTCAGAGAGAAGCTAGGTCTAGCATCCTCTCAATTCGCTTGGAAATGGGCGGGGTCTCAAATCACGATTACCACGTACGGATACGGCCACGGCGTAGGTCTCAGTCAATGGGGGGCCAACGGAATGGCGAAGGAAGGGAAAACCGCAGAGGAGATTGTAACCTATTATTACACGGGCATCTCTATTGAAAATGCAGCCTCTTTTCTTAACAAATCGTAAACTTGTAATGTTTATATAAAAATATCTTTCTTCAAGTATAAAACCTTGTAAAGTGTCAAGAATGGTTGATGAGGTGATAACCATGAGTGATAATAACAAAGGTTTTCAGAAAGAAGAAGCTCCTAAAACTGTTCAAGGAGCACAAAGTTCAACATCTGCATGGAAGAAGTTGCTTGCTAAAAAATGGGTATTCCCAGCGACGTATGTGGCAGCAGCAGCAATTATCTTAACCTTAATGTGGGTGTACCAGGGAGCAGGAACGAAAACAGTCAGCCTAGATGATCCAGGTCTTAAGGTTAGCAGCAGCGAACAAACCGATAATCCGAAAGCACCACAAGATGGGGCTCTCGCGGTTAACGGAACGACGGAAGCCATGCAATGGCCTGTGAAGGACAGAGCAGCAGTCGAAGTAGCAATTCCTTACTATGACACGAATGCATCCAATGATGTGAAGGCAGCGGCTATGATCGAATACCTCGATCAACTAACACCGCACACCGCAATCGACTTGAAAGCCAAAGATGGTGCAGCATTTGATGTACTAGCCGCACTAGGTGGTAAAGTTACAGCAGTTGAGCAAAGCCCTGTTGTTGGTAAGCTAGTTGAGATTACACACAGCAACGGTTTGATCAGTATTTACCAAAGCTTGTCTGATGTGAAGGTAACGAAGGGTGCTGAAGTGAAGAAAGGCGATGTCATCGCCAAAGCTGGCAGCAACGATTTCGAGAAGGAAGATGGCGTGCATTTACACTTTGAAGTACGTCAAGTTAGCGACAATGCAGCCGTTAACCCAGAAAGCCTCTTGAACGTAAAGCAATAAATAGCATTTCGAGCATTACGATACATGGGGCTAAGGCCTACATATAGTGAACGGCAGCGGGTATATTCCTGCTGCTTTTTCACATTTTTCTTGAACATTGGCTCGTTTTGGCGCCTAAAGCTCATTTTTAGTGATTATTTTGAAAATAAATATGGGAAATGAGCTTGTCAGGCTTGGTTACGTAGAATATCTAGTCATGCCCCTCATATACTTTACCAAACTATCTCGAGTAGGGAGGCGAGGGGAGTGCACGATTACATCAAAGAGCGAACCATTAAGATTGGTACCTGTATCGTCGAGACCAAGAATACGGTTCGCACCATTGCTAAGGAATTCGGCGTTTCCAAAAGCACAGTGCATAAGGATTTGACGGAAAGACTACCGGAAATCAACCCGGACCTGGCCAATCAGGTGAAGCACATTCTAGAGTATCACAAGTCAATTCGGCACCTTAGGGGAGGAGAAGCGACGAAAATTAAGTATCGGAAGACCCGTAATCCCAAGCTTTCCGAGATCCTGGTTACGGTTAAGTCCTAAGATACCCTTCATCCCGAGATGTTTCCTATGTTTCCTTTAACTCGGTGTGTCGAAATTTCACGGAAAAAGAGGAAAACATGCATTTATAGCGAATTTAGCTTATAATTAGAACTGTATATCAGAGCGCCGATTCTTCACGGGATGGACGGTAGGTTTAGGGAGGATTAATTAGAAATGTTCAGCAAGGATATTGGAATAGATCTTGGCACGGCAAATGTGCTTATTCATGTAAAAGGTCGCGGGGTTGTGCTTGATGAGCCATCCGTCGTTGCGATTGAAAGCGATACGAAACGTGTGTTAGCTGTTGGGGAAGAAGCCTTCCGCATGGTAGGTAGAACACCTGGTAACATTATTGCGATTCGTCCCCTTAAGGACGGTGTTATCGCGGATTTTGATATTACGGAAATGATGTTGAAGCATTTTATTGCCAAAATTGGGGGCAAGAATTGGTATTCTCATCCGAGAATACTGATCTGTGCCCCTACCAACATTACCTCAGTTGAGCAGAAAGCGATTCGCGAAGCAGCTGAGCGCAGCGGTGCCCGAGAGGTATTCATGGAAGAAGAACCGAAGGCGGCGGCTATTGGCGCTGGCATGGATATATTCCAACCTAGCGGTAACATGGTTGTTGATATTGGTGGAGGGACGACGGATGTTGCCGTGTTATCCATGGGCGACATCGTCACCTCCTCTTCCATCAAGATTGCGGGCGACAAGTTCGATATTGCGATCATGAAGTATATCAAAAATAAGTACAAGCTATTGATCGGTGAGCGGACAAGCGAAGACATTAAGTTGAAAATTGGAACGGTATATCCACATGGTCGTGATCAAGAAATGGATATTCGCGGAAGGGACATGGTTTCTGGACTTCCATTGACGATTACGATTCACTCCAGCGAGGTACAGGAAGCGCTATGGGATCCGGTTTATTCGATCGTCACAGCGGCGAAGAGCGTACTTGAGCGGACACCACCTGAGTTGTCTGCGGACATTATTGACCGTGGCGTTATTCTGACAGGCGGCGGTGCCTTGTTGCACGGGCTTGATCAATTGCTTGCGGATGAGTTGAAAGTACCTGTACTTATCGCTGAAGATCCAATGTCTTGTGTCGTTAAAGGCACGGGGATCATGTTGGATAATTTAGATAAAGTAACCAAACGTAAATTTTAGAAGATAACCTAATTTAAGACTTTCTAAGAGGTGACTAGATGTTAAGAGGACTGTATACCGCGGCGGCAGGGATGATTTCTGAGCAACGTAGACACGATACCATAACGAATAATATTGCGAATTTGAATTCCCCGGGCTTTAAACAGGGTAATGCCTTGTCGCGTTCCTTTCCAGAAATGCTGATCTCTACGATTCGCGGTGGAAAAGATGCCTCTCCAGCGCCGCTTGGAAAAATGAGCTTAGGTGTGTTCTCAGAGGAGAGCATCTCCGTTCACACCCAGGGTGATCTGCAGGAAACACAGAATCCCTTCGATTTTGCATTGGTGTCTAACATTCAACTACCAGGAGTTGTATTTGATGCAACGGGTAAATATGTAAATGCGGAAGGGGAGCGAACATTCCAACCGCAGGCACTATTTACCGTCTTGAACCCGAATGGCGAGCAGCGTTACTCCCTGAACGGGAAGTTCACTGTCGATGCAGCAGGTCAGCTAGTGAATGCCAATGGCGAACTAGTATTGGGACGAGATGGACAAGCTTTAGTCTTGTTGGATGGCGCGGGGCAACCGATCTCCAATTTCAAAGTAACAGCCAAGGGCGAGTTCATGGACAGCAATGGCAGACCGATTCTGGATGCGGCAGGTGATCCAGTCGGTTTGATGCTTTCGCGTGCGGAGAATCCGAATCTGTTACTTCGTGAGGGGAATGGGTTATTACGAATTAATCCAGGGGATGAAGCGACGATCTCGCAAGTAGCGCCGGGCGATCAAGTTGAAGTGCGCCAAGGCTTTATCGAGCGGTCGAACGTGGATTCCGCACAATCGATGGTCGATATGATGTCTGCGCTTCGTGCCTATGAAGCCAATCAGAAGGTCATTCAATCCTATGATAAAAGTATGGACAAAGCAGCCAACGAAGTAGGACGCGTCTAAATCTAGCATGCGGAGGAGCCAAACATGAACAATTCCATGATCAATTCATCGGTATCCATGCATAGCTTGCAGCAAAAGCTGGATATTCTGTCCAATAACATAGCAAACGTGAATACAAACGGTTTCAAGAAGAAGGAAGCTTCCTTCGAGGATGTGTTGACGAACGTGCAAGCACAGCCAGAGGGGTTTCGCCAACAAGGCCGCTTCTCGCCGCTTGGGTTTAACCAAGGTTGGGGATCGAGACTTGTGCAAATTCAAACGAATTTGGCACAAGGGCCGATTCAGCCGACAGGTAATACGACCGACTTCGCCATTCAAGGTGACGGCTTGTTTGAAGTAGCCGTTAGCAAGGTCGACGAGAATGGTGATCAAGTATTTCAACCCGCTTGGACACGTAACGGAGCATTCAGCTTAACACCGGACGGACAAGGCGGAACGGTGCTTACGACCAAAGAAGGTCATTATGTTGCCGATATCGATGGAAGCCCGATTAATGTACCAACAGGACTTCGACCTGTCGTTGAGCAAGATGGTACCATCCAAGGTTACGATAAACAAGATCCAGCAGCAGCACCCGTAACATTAGGGCAAATCAAGCTGGTGCGTGTCGTACGACCGCAGCTTCTTCAAGATATGGGAGATAATTTGTACACACTTCCAGCGGGGATTACAGCGGGTGAGAAAGCAAATATCTTGCAAGATGTGAACGGTGTAGCCGCGACACAGGCAACTCGCGTTAGCTTAATGCAGGGCTTTCTCGAACAATCCAATGTGACACTCTCGGATGAAATGACAGACCTAGTTATTGTCCAACGCGCATTGCAGCTGAATTCCCGAGCTATCACATCCTCTGACCAGATGATGAACATGGCGAACAATTTACGTGCATAGTCGTAGAAAGGAAGGGATAGGCTATGGTGGCAGATAAGCCTGCTCCAGTCAAGAAGAAGCCTAGGCCGAGATGGCAGAAGATTCTATGGCTTATTTTCAAAATTGTACGAATTCCCGTGCTGGCCATTGCAGCGATCTATATTGGTTTATGGGTGGGCTACACGAAGTTCGGCAATCAACCTTCATCAGAAATCTTACATGTGAGCACATGGCGGCATTTATACGATCTCGTTTTTGCGAATTAATCGAACTCCCGTATGGGAGTTTTATTTTCAATATAGACATTATAAGTTTCACTTCATAAGTGAGCTATATTTCTTGATAAACCCATCCGTCCAAGAAGGACGGGTTAGTGGTTTATTTTGTGTAAGAGCAGTTGTATAATGGAGAAAGACTTTATCTACCAAAAATTCAAATTCGGATCGGATACTTAAGCGCAGGAGGAGTACTTTGAATATACCGAACATGCTCACGATCAGCAGGTTTGTACTAATCCCCGTGTACCTCGTGCTTTTTTTCAATGGCTACATCCGAACCTCTTTCATCATTTTACTTGTAGCGGGATTAACGGATATTCTAGATGGTTACATCGCTAGAACGCGCAAGATGATCACTCCGATGGGTGTCATGTTAGACCCGTTAGCAGATAAATGCATGATGATTGCAGTCATCCTCTCTCTCCTCATCTCAGAGATGATTCCTTGGCAGGCAGCCCTGGCTATGTTCATTCGTGATGCAGGTATGATTATTGGCTCCGCCTTCTTTCATTTCAGAGGCAAAATGACCGTTCCAGCGAATGTTATGGGGAAGCTAACGACAGTACTCTACTACTTCGCCATCCTCTTTATTGTGTTTGAGTTCACCTTTGGCATCACCTATTTGTGGTATGTAATCGGGGTCTCTTTTTTGACATCATTCATTTATATTTTTCAGTTTCTTCTATTGAATCGTGGGGCTCGAGCCAAATAAGAAGTACAAACAAATTGGAAAAAGAGCCTATGTAGGGGTCTGTGATACAGACCGTTACATAAGCTCCCCTTATATGAACCTTCACTTCTGCAGGATATGAAGGGACTTCCCTATTGTGGGTAATTTTCTTGTATTTTATGACAAGTGTTTGAAAGGAGTATGAACAACGATGTTAGATATTAATCAAATTCAAGAGATCATTCCTCATCGCCCGCCGTTCCTTCTGGTTGACCGTATATTGGAGGTAGAAGAAGGGGTTAGAGCGGTAGGGATCAAGAATGTTACGATCAATGAACCTTTCTTTGCAGGGCATTTTCCTGGTTACCCGGTGATGCCGGGGGTTCTAATTGTGGAAGCTTTAGCGCAAGTTGGTGCTGTAGCTGTGTTGTCGATGCCTGAATATAAAGGCAAAATTGGCCTTTTTGCAGGTGCAGATGGCATTCGCTGGCGTCAGCAAGTTGTGCCTGGCGATACGCTTACCTTAGAAATGACCATTACACGGGTAAAAGGTACCATTGTTAAAGGTCAAGCTGTGGCTAAAGTTGGCGATAAAGTGGTAGTTGAAGGTGAACTTATGTTCGCCCTTGCTAATAAATAGCCCATACATATAAAGGAGATGAACCTACGACGATGACGCGTGTGCAAACAGAGTATCAATTATGGCTCCAAGATCCAGCTGTCGATGAGCAAACGAAGCAAGAACTTCAAGCTATTCGGGAAGACGAGAGAGAAATCGAGGATCGCTTTTATAAAGATCTTGAATTTGGGACGGGCGGTCTCCGTGGGGTCATTGGCGCGGGTACCAATCGTATTAATGTATATACCGTGGGTCGTGCAAGCCAAGGCTTAGCTCAATATGTAAACGGGACAGGAGCGGTTAATCCGGCTATCGTTCTAGCTTATGATTCCCGCCATATGTCTCCTGAGTTTGCATTGGAGTCTGCGCTAGTATTTGCGGGTAATGGAATTAAGGCGTATTTGTTCAAGACGTTGCATGCGACACCGCAGCTTTCTTTTGCCGTGAGATACTTAGGCGCGACAGCGGGTGTTGTTGTGACGGCGAGCCACAACCCGCCAGAATACAATGGATATAAAGTGTACGGTGCAGACGGTGGGCAATTGGTGCCTGAGTTTGCAGAGCAAGTCATTGATCACGTACAAAGTATCAATACTTTTGATAAAGTGAAAAAGTTGTCTCAGCAGGAAGCAGAAGCGCAAGGGCTTCTCGCTTGGTTAGGCGATGATGTTGATCAGGCTTACATAAAGGCCGTTACGGCTGTTAGTCAAAATCCAGACATTATTAAGGAAATCAGCGATGATTTCCGAGTGGTTTTCACGCCGCTGCATGGCGCAGGGAATATACCGGTACGCGAAGTTCTCAAGGCCGTGGGCTTTGAACAAGTACGTGTTGTTCCCGAGCAAGAGTTGCCAGATGCACAGTTCTCAACGGTTAAATCGCCGAATCCGGAAGAGCGTGAAGCATTCACACTAGCCATTGCACAAGCGAAGGACTGGAATGCCGATATCATCATCGGAACCGATCCGGATGCTGACCGCATGGGCGCTGTTGTGAAAGATCCGAATGGTGAATACGTCGTGTTATCGGGCAATCAATCCGGTGCGATCATTGTGAACTATTTATTGTCGAGTATGAAGGAACGTGGAACGCTTCCAGCTAATGGCGTTGTGATCAAAACGATCGTAACGAGTGAGATGGGCGCAGTTATCGCGAATCACTATGGTATTCCAACACTGAATACCTTAACGGGCTTTAAGTATATCGGTGAAAAGATGTCGCAATTCGAGAAAACAGGTGAATACACGTATCTGTTTGGCTATGAAGAGAGCTATGGCTACTTAGCTGGCGATTATGCAAGGGATAAAGATGCTGTCATCGCAGCGATGTTAATCGCGGAAGCTGCTGCGTACTATAAGAAGCAAGGCAAAACCCTGTATGAGGTGCTGCAAGAGCTATACGAATCCTTTGGGTACTTTTTGGAAAAACTGGAATCAAGAACCCTTAAAGGGAAAGATGGCGTGGAGCAAATTGGCCGCATGGTGGAAGCGTGGAGAACGAATCCGCCAACCGAGATTAGCGGTACACGTGTAAGCTCCGTTGAAGACTATGCACAAGGGATTAATGGCTTACCTCGGGAGAACGTGTTGAAGTTCAAACTAGAGGACGGTTCATGGTTCTGCTTACGTCCATCCGGTACGGAGCCGAAAATTAAATTTTACTTTGCAGTCCAAGGAGCAACAGGGCCTGAGGCTGCGCAGCAACTAGATGGTATCATTCAATACGTGCTTAATCGTATAGACGGATAGCATAATAGGTGTACAAAACCTCTTCAGAACCTAAGTGAGGGATAGCTCGTCTAATTCATGGCTGGATACGAAATCTACCATGTATTGGGCGTATTCCCCGCGTTTGGGGGCGGAGAGGTTTTCGAGTGTATACGGGATTGGAAAGTAAAATGCTCTAAGGAGTGGACGAACTAGTGAATTTGTATCAAACCTGGAATAACCCGTTAAGAAATATGTTGTGGTGGATCGTGATTGTGGGGATGCTGTGTTCCTTGCCGCTCGCTTATACACGTCACCAAACGGAAACGTCCGCGAATCAAGTTGAGTTCGTGTTCGACTATCGTGATTTATTGGATATTGCCGATGTGCAGACCAATCCTCAGAACTTTGTGAACACAGAGCTGAAGAACATGAAAGCCGCGGGCATTAGCTCTATGGCTGTCTACGAGAGTACGTTGGGGGAGTTCAAGGAAAGCCGTCGTATTGAGATGTACAACTCACGTGACGCGGCTATGCTGACCCAAACGCTTGGGAACCCGAGCGAGAACTATACCTATGTGCTGTTCGCAGATAACCAAACGCAGCAGAAGTTAGAGCCGCTGATCCAGAAGACATTTGGGGATCTTCAAGTGGGTGTCAAGCCTTGGAGCTTCAAGAATCGGAACGGGCTCATCATTCAGATGAGCATGGATGATGCCGCTATCAAGGCGATGGATCCAGATCCGATTACGCTGCAAATGTTGAAGGACCAAGGTTTCCAAATCGTCGTGCGGTTAGCAAATCGCAGACCGTTCCATACGAATGAGATGGATATTCTGTTGAAGCAGTTTCATAGTTACGGTGTTAAACGCATCATCGTGGACGGGAACGAAGTTCCTGGGTATACCGAAGAGGATACAGAAGTCAATTTGAATAAAATGGCGGATCTGCTTAATAAGTACGGCATTGGACTCGCAGCAATTGAGCTATTGAAGGAGCCGCAAAAAGGGTTTAGTACGTTAGCCAAACAAACGAATTATAACGTTGTGCGTCTGCACTCTTTTACAGAGAAGGATGGCGAGAAACTGACAGAGCCGCTGAAGAAAGCCGAGCTTGCAGATCGAGTGCAAGGCGTGTCAGATCGACTTGTATTAGCTGTGAAGGATCGCAATATCCGCATGGTGTTCCTGAATGCCAGACCAGTGAAAAGCTTAGATAAAGGCAAGCTTGTTGATCCTCTTTCGTCCTATTATGCAGCCTTGCAGGGGAAAGATGGTGCCATTCCTCGTATCCAAGATGTAGGCTTTACACTAGGACAGGCTGAGGCATTCGAGGTACAGACGACAGGGTGGCAGAAGATTGCTCGCTTCTTCTTGCTGTTAGGCGGATTAAGCTTAATCGTATGGATGATTTCGTTCTTCCTGCCTGAATTAACCATTGTTTTCTTTGTTGTTGGGTTGCTTGGATTGGTTGCGCTGCACACGCTATCGGCGAATTTGTACGCGCAAGGCCTTGCCTTGGCGACGGCCATTAGTGCACCTAGCGTTGCGGTCATGCTGGCCATTCGATCCGTACGATCGGGTGTTGCAGCAAAGTGGAAATCAGGACTCGCTTATGGGTTATGGCAACTGCTTCGAACATCGCTCATTTCGTGCTTAGGCATTGTTTATGTCGTTGCGTTGCTGAATCATGTGACCTATTCCTTGGTGCTGCAACAGTTTAGAGGGGTTGGGATGCTGCATTTGCTTCCAATTGCCATAGTTGGTGTGTATCTCTTATTCTTTAGTGAGAATAATACGTATAAGGAAAAAATCGCGAATATTCGCCAATTGCTTTCTTCCTATATAAGTGTGTTGTGGATTGTGATCGCAGGCGTAGGGCTTGCAGCTGTCTACTACTACTTGTCCCGCACAGGGAATGAAGGACAAGCTTCTTCGCTTGAGAAGTTATTCCGTTCTTTCTTGGAAAATACATTAGGCGTACGCCCACGAACGAAGGAATTCCTAGTTGCTCATCCGATATTCGTATTGGGAGCATACTTATCCGTTCGATATCGTCATGCGGTGTACTTGTTGTTCATCGGTGTCGTTGGCCAACTTTCCTTAGTGGATACGTTTGCTCATCTGCACACGCCGCTGCACATTTCCTTAATCCGTATTTTCTACGGACTTGTGCTAGGTGCAATCATCGGCTTAGTTCTCATAGCAGCTTGGGAAATACTCGCAAGGAGTTGGAAACGATGGGTACAGCCCCAATTGTCAAAATAGCGTTATCCGGCTACTATGGTTTCGATAATAGCGGGGATGAGGCTGTGCTGCAGTCGATACTGTTCGCTTTGCAGGAACAAAGTCAGGCGCAGGGCATTCAGATTGAACCTATCGTGCTTTCAGCCAATCCAGAGAAAACCGCAGCTATGTACGGAGTGAAAGCTTATCATCGGATGAAGCCAGGTTCGCTGTTGCGGGCTTTGCGCGAATCGGATGGTTTGATCAGTGGTGGCGGAAGCCTATTGCAAGATGCCACTAGCTCGAAGACGATCCCGTATTACTTGGCTGTGTTAAAAATAGCGCAATGGCTCGGGAAGCCAACGTTTATTTATTCGCAAGGCATCGGGCCGGTGAGCCGGCCGATGTTCTTTGGCTGGATCCGCAGCGTGTTTAAGCGCTGCGCCTTCGTATCGGTCCGCGATACGGAGTCCGCGGACTTACTGGGTACGATGCGCCTCCCGCGGGAGCGCATCACGGTCGTGCCCGACCCGGTGATGGGCTTGCCCCTCCGGGAGGGCGGGGTTGGCGCGCCGTCGGAGGGCGGCGCGGCAGCAGTGGCGGTGCGGACGATCGGCGTATCCGTCCGCTTCTGGAACGAGGACCGCTCCGAGCTGGAAGCTCTCGCGCGGTCTCTGCAAGAACTGCTCGCAGCCCGCACGGATGTGCGGCTGCGGTTCTTGCCCTTCCACCTCCCCTCGGATGAGGTGGCGTCGCAGTTCGTGATCGACCGCTTGGGCGATCACAAGAGCAGGGCGGAGATGGTGCGTGGCATCACGCATCCGCAGGATATGCTCGCGCAGGTCGCGGGATGCGACCTGCTGATCGGGATGAGGCTGCATTCATTGATCTATGCAGCCTCGCAGTACGTGCCTATGGTGGGGATCTCGTACGATCCGAAGATCGACCAGTTCCTCCATAGGCTTGGTATGAAAGCTGCCGCATCGACAGCTCGCTTCGATGCTTCGGCCTTTGCCGAGGAGGCGCTTGGCCTCCTCGATGGTCGTGAGCAGTGGGCGGCTGCCTCGCGCGCCGCCATCGAGCAGCTGAAGGCGCAAGCCCAGCTGCCCGCGCAGCGGATTGTTTCTTTTTATAAGAGGAGTGGAAGTTGATTAGTTCGACTTTCCTATTAATTACAATTTAATGCTAATTAGCAACCAAAACGTAACCTATAACGTCAATAATAAGGAAGAGATAAGATGAGCTCTACTTCTGTTACCAATCAGCCAGGAACACTGGCCGCATTGAAAGCCATACCGAAAGTGCGCATTTACGGTGTGCCTATCTCCAAAATGAGCATGAAACAAACCGTCGATTACTTAACGAGAGTCATCGAATTGAGACAGCCGCATCAGGTTATTACGGCTAACCCAATTATGGTGATGGCTGCGCAGGACGATCCTTCTTATCTGAAGATGATGCAGCGCGCAGAATTAATCGTTCCAGATGGAACGGGTGTTGTTTGGGCAGCTAATCACGTTGGTCAACCTGTGGCAGAAAGAGTGCCGGGCTACGATTTAATCCACGAGCTTATGAAGGTCGGGGAGAAGAAGGCTTGGAAGGTTTACCTTTTAGGTGCTTCAAATGAAGTGATTCAAGCGGCGGCTGAGAAAATTCGGACGACTTATCCCAAGGTGAACCTAGTCGGTGTAAGAGATGGCTATTTCGGCGATGCCGAGGATGCGCAAGTGATCCAAGCGATTAAGGATGCTGAACCTGATCTTCTTCTAGTAGGTAGAGCTGCGGCTAACCAAGAGCCTTGGATCGGGAAATACAAAGAACAATTGGGTGTACCAGTCATGATGGGAGTTGGCGGAAGTTTTGATGTGCTTTCGGGCAAACTAAAGCGAGCACCACTTTTTTTTCAAAAACTACGTCTGGAATGGTTTTACCGCCTTCTTCAGGAGCCGTGGCGCTATAAAAGAATGCTTCTACTCCCGAAATTCGCAGTGAAAGTGATGCGCGACAAAGAGAACGTCACAAAACCATGAAAATATCTTTGAAAATTGGCTGAAAACGGTCATTTCAGATGAATTTAGCAGTAGTATTTGTGACGGAATGGGAGTATAATTCATTTCGGCGGAGACCTGCCACCCATGATAAGAGGAGCTGTGAAGAAGACATGTATGGATTATATGCGATAGGGTTTATTGCTGCGTGCGTTATGGCGTTGTTGCTGACACCCCTGGTCAAAAAATTTGCCTTCTGGGTAGGAGCCGTTGATGCCCCCAACCACCGGAAGGTACATACGCGAATTATGCCGCGTCTAGGAGGATTAGCGATTTTCCTTGCGTTCGTCGGAGCTTATTTCGTCGTCTCTCCAGCACTTGATGCCGTGAACTCGGATGCTGCTTTTGGACTTCTGCTCGGAGGCTTTGTGATTGTTGTCACAGGTGCTCTGGATGATCGCTTTCAATTATCTCCCAAATGGAAGCTGCTAGGACAGCTTATCGCTGCCTGTATCGTTGTTTCTTTTGGACTCAAAATAGATTTGGTCAATATTCCGTTTGGTGAAACAAACTTGCCAATTGGTTGGTTGAGTATCCCGATTACGATCGTATGGATTGTTGGTGTATCCAATGCAGTTAACTTGATTGATGGCCTTGATGGCTTGTCGGCAGGTGTGTCGGGTATTGCAACAACTACAATTCTGATTCTTGCCTTAATGATGGGGAATGTCACGGTAATTTTACTTTGTGTGATTTTGCTAGGAAGTATTTCAGGCTTTATGTTCTTTAACTTCCATCCGGCCAAAATCTTCATGGGCGACTCCGGCGCCTTGTTCCTGGGCTTCGCCCTTGCGACACTTTCGATTCTCGGCTTTAAGCAAGCCGCTGTTGTTTCACTGTTAATCCCGATTATGATTTTAGGTGTGCCCTTATCTGATACATTCTTCGCGATGCTTCGCCGTTATGTGAATAAACTGCCGATCTCGGCACCGGACAAAAGCCACTTGCATCACTGCTTATTGCAAATGGGGTTCAGCCATCGTACAAGCGTCCTGATCATCTATGGAATTGCTGCTATTTTCGGTGGTAGCGCGGTTGTCTGCTCGGTATTTATTTCCCAAGATTCCACGTGGGGACTTATTATGATCATCGTTGCGCTCTTTCTTGTTATGCTAGTTGGGGCAGAAGCTATCGGTATTATTAGCAAAAGCCGTAAGCCTGTAATCAACTTCCTGCAAAAACTAGTTGGTAAGCAAGTACAGAGCGATCGTGTAGGTAAGTAACTTCTCATTTATAGCAAGTATGTAATCCAGCCCTTGTGGCTGGATTTTTTGTATTTATAAGGAAAAACCTTTCTTTCTCTAAACATTTACCTGCAATCAACCGATAAGTAATATACAGTAACTTGTAACTTTTGGCGATTAGCCGCGTCTAATCATGTAGAATGATAGAAGAATTTGGGAGGGATTGTCGAAATCTAGTAAGTGATGATTGATAAGTGGTACAATCCGTCCCCACATAACAGCTAATAACATTTAGATTACATAAGGAGGAACTTGTTTTGAAACGATTACGGACCAAATTAGCAAGCATACTGTTGATCATGTCATTGATGATTAGTTTAATGCCTGCGATGACAGCGAGTGCAGCTTCAACGCTAGTTATCAAAAATTTATACACGGACACGGATAATGCCGGCACATCCTTAGCCAAGCCGAAGGATAACAACTTAGTTACCCGAATTACGCAATTACCTTTCACATTAAATGTAGAAACAACCAATGTAACAGATTCGCAGATTCCATCCATTTATTTCGAGATTACGAACATGAATTCAGGCGCGGTGTCAACAGAGAAGAATAATAAAGCGGTTGTTACTGCAACCAATCTAGTTAAATTCGATAATATTCAGTTAACAGAGGGTTTGAATAAAGTCGTTGTTTACCTAGGAGATTCTAATGCTATTGCTTCTGCACCAGGATGGTTGTACTATGCTCCAACGACCAATTTATCCGATATTACGGTAAATAACGCTCAACTGGAAGATGGAAAGATCTATCCAGTCGATCGCGGTCCTTTGAAAGCTGGGACGACAGGTATTCAAATTAAAACGAAGGCATCCAATGCTAATGCTGTTCAAGCTACATTAACTGGCGATAGTCTGCCTAAACAAGGCTTTAAAAGTAATGATGGTTACTTTTATTTTACTGGGGATGATAAGAACAAATCTGCATCGACTTGTGCATCTGTTACCAGTTTCTGTTTGAATCCAGGTGACAACATCATCAACTTTATTGCGAGTAATGATACGAATAAATATCAAGTAGTCAAAAAACTTTGGTACGATAATGGTCAACCGTTTGCTTTTAACGGGAAAATACAAGATACATTAGCTACACTGCCTCAAAAGGATTTAATTACGATTCCAACATTCCAAACAAGTGCTTTGACTTTCACAGCTAGCGTAAAAAGCGATTTGGAAGCATCAGGGTCATTGCGATACCGCTATGTAGATGTGGCAGTTAACGACGCTTCCGTGGCTACAATTGATCTAGGGGGAGTTGACTTTTCGCCAGTAACAGTATCGGGAGTTACCTACTCAGCATCTAAAAATACTTCATTGTCTCGTAGCAACGAATATCTAGTTAAAGACTTGAAGATTGCGATACCTAACATTACTTCTGTCGCGGCGAATGAGCAACGTCTAACATTTACTTTTAGAGATGTTACGAATAGCTTAATTCCAGCTATAACAGAATATAAATTCAAATATGTTGATCCTAGTCATCCTTACATTGATAGATCAACAATAAGTAATGGAACGATTGAAAATGAACTTAGCCTAAGTGATGCAACGCTTGTTAATGAGCTTCCAGCTGACATTCATGTGTATGCAAATGACAAAACACTTGCAGTTAAAGCTCTGATTGATGGCGTTTATTACCCTGATCCAATTGTAGGAACATGGGATTCCGTAGCCCAGTTATTTAAGTATGACCTTAGGTTGCAAGGTTTAACTGACGGCTACAAGAAATTGAGTATCGAGCTTTATAGTGACTCTACGGGAACAACGCGATATAGCACGGTTGATTATAAGTTGAACATCAGTAACGCTCCTTATGTTCTGGTTAATAATATCTCTAACAGCATGACGATCAAGAATATTAAGAATCTAACATGTGGAGCGACAGAAGCATGTATTTCGGGTAGACTTGTTAACTTCTATCAAGATCCAGTAACTGCCCCCGCGGTACCTGTTAATAAGGTGGAAGTATCTTTAAATGAGAGTGTTTATACACTAGATTCTAGAACTGTTGAAGCGATATTTGGGAAAGTCCCTTCTACACCAACAGTTCCAGGGACATTGAATACATTCACATTACCATTGACTTTATTTAATGCTGATCTCACGAAGGTAATGGTTGAAGGCAAAAATACGTTGAAGTTCAAAATTTACGTCAATAATGTATTTATCACTGAGCAGTCCTATGACATCTATTTATTCTCAACAGACGCTCCTCAATTTACGGCTATTAAACCAGTGGAAAGTGGTACTTCGGGAATTCAATTCATAGCAAACAGCAATCCAGATACGTATACCACTACACAGCGTACTGTATCATTTGACGGGTTATATTCAAGTCTAGATGCGAATGGCGTGGCGTCACCCATTAAAGCTTTAACGCTAGTTGTGCATACGAAAGATGCCAAGGGAGATGCGCTGGTCTATCAGCAAACGATAGGCAGTTCCAGCTCGATTGCTGTTATTGATCAAACGCCGAACTCACAATCCGTGACTTCCGCTGGCACTAATTATTTTACATCGATTAGCAGTACAAACTTTAAAACAACAGCATTTAAATTACTGGATGACTCTGATGTTGTTTTTGAGTTTAGAATCACCAACAATTCCAATATCACAGCAACGAAGTCTATTACGATTACAAGACAGAATGTTCCTTACACGGTTGTCCAACCCCTCTTGATTAAGAATCCTAAAGGGGAGTTGCAATCCAACATTAATAGTGATTTTTATAATATCATTATTGAAGCTGAGAACGCTGAAAGTGTTTTGTTCGATAAAAATGAAGCAACCAAACGTACAGTGAATTCTGTGGATCAATATTTATATCAAGTCACTAATTTGAAGCCTGGTGCAAACCAAATTAAGTTTACGATTAATCGTAACGGGGCTAAGGTGAATGGTAGTTTTATTCTTTTCAATACCAATACCAATGTTCAGGGTGCAGCAACGCTTCAAAATATGAATACGAAGTTTAAACTCTTTAATAGTGGTCTACAGCTATCTTTCCCTAAAGACACTAAACTAATGAGAAATGTACCCGATAGCAATAACAATCAGTATATTACAACAGGACGTAAGATATTGTTTGGTATCGCGGATACTGATGATGGCCGAGTAGATAAAGCATTATTTCCAGTGCCGAATGGATACTATAAATCCAAGATTAATGTCAAAGTTGTTGAGGATACCTTCCATTCAGCAAGTAATCTCTACTATATGGACGCAGGTTTCATTCCAGCACCTAACTCAACTACGACAACACCTGAAGACTTAACAAAAGGACTTAATGGCACTGGTGTTGATCCATATGACACTACGAATTCAGGAAGAGCCTATTTTAACCGTCTGAATGATGAGATCGTTGTACCTACGCAAGATGGAGAACTGACACTACAGTTTGATCAGTCCATCCGTCAAGATGCTGGCAAGTACATTACTGTATTCTTCTATGATATTTATGCGAATTATTCAAATACAACAGACTATGGCTGGAAGAACCTCGGCGGCGTTGTAGATAACAAAAACAATACGATCACAGTGCCATTCCGGAAGTTCGGCTACTATCAAGTCATGTACATGGATCGTAGCTTCGATGATATGACGGGGCACTCATTCGCAAGAACTGAGCTCGAGACACTGTACTCCAAAGGATTAATGAGAGCAAAAACTACGTTCTCATTTGGCCCGAATGACTACATTACACGTGGCGAGTTTGCTCAAGTATTAGTCAAGATTTTTAAACTTCCTTTGAATTATGCTGGTAACTCAACTTTCTCCGATGTTCTGAAAATCGATAACGCAATTGGTATGCTTTACGACTACAAGTACATCGAGACAGCTGCAAGAGCTGGGATTATCCGTGGTCAGGCGAGTAATCGATTTAATCCAGGAGGATCCATTACGCGTCAAGATGCTGCTGTAATGATAGCCAGAGCGGCTGAAATGAAAATGAACACTGATCTTGCTAAATCTCTCGTTACGTTGCAAAAAGCGTTCACAGATGGAGATCGAATTGAGTCATATTCCAGACCTGCTGTTGAAGCTGTGTCTAAAGCTGGGCTCATTGAAGGTATTCCGAATACATTGCTTCCAGGAGAAAAGAAAGAAACAGTGCGATTTGACCCAACTGAGCTACTAACACGTGCCCAAGCATCCATAATCGGATATCGTGTTATGAAACAACAAAAGATGGTTCCATAAAGCAACTTCTAATAAAAAGAGATCCAACAGCCGAATCTGGGGCTTGGATCTCTTTTTTGTTTTAGGCCATTTTTGAAAAGGTTGCACTTTATCATTTGGAAAATACTTATCAATGAAATGTAGTATAGAGTGTCGTATACTAAGTTTGTAGCCGAGGTGATAGACGCGAAGCTACACGAAAGTGAATCAGAGCTCATCGAGCAAAAGGATTCAAAAGTCGCCCCGTTGGTTATAAGTTTTTATAACAAAAAAACTTTAAAATATTAGGAGGAAACACACTTTATGAAGAAAACTTTATCCGTAGTTCTTACGTCCGCAATGGCTTTTTCCATGTTCTCAGCTGTAGCTTTTGGTAAAACATCTGCTGATTTCACGGATTTGAAAGACCTTGATGCAGCAACAAAAGCAAAGTTTGACGCGATGATCTCCGCTGAAATCTTTGATGGCGTAAGCGACACAACATTTGGTCTTAAAGAAGAAATGAACCGCGCACAATTCGCTAAAGTGGCAGCTTTGATCATGGGTCTTGAAGTAAATAAAGATCTTAAAACATCAAGCTTCACTGACGTTAGTGTAACCGACCCAGCGAATGGCTATGCACTTCCTTACATCGAAGCTTTGAAAACTGCTAATGTAACTGATGGTTATGCAGAAGGCCAGTACAACCCGGCTGGTAAAGTAACAAAAGAACAACTAGCTACTTTCTTGGTTCGTGTTCTTGGTAAAGATGCAGAAGCAAAAGCATTGACTGGCACAGACAAAACAGTTTCTGGTTGGGCACAAGGTTATGTTGCTGAAGCACTTGCATTGAAAGTTCTTTCCAACAATGCAGACGGCACTTTCGGCGGCACAACTAATGCAGTTCGTGAACTTCTTGTAACTGGTGCATACGAAGCGAAACAACAATACGTACCAGCTGGTAAAGTTTCCGTAACAGAAGCAAAAGCGACAGGTGTGTATAAAGCGACTGTAACGTTTAATAAACCAGTTGATACAACTAAAGCAGTAGTATCTTTAACAAAAGGGACACTTGCTGTTTCTGCAACGACAACTTGGTCTGAAGATAAAAAAGTCGCGACACTAACAACTGACACGAAAATTGGTGAAGGTGAGTATAAAGCGACTGTTTCAGGTCTTGATGCAGCAACTGTAGAGAAGACTACTGCTACTTTTACTGCTAAAGAGGAGCAAGTTAGCAAAATTGATTTCGTAAATGCTGGGGATACTGTAGCTTACAGCAAAAATGCTGTTATTAAATTGAAAGCTGAGAACCAATATGGCGAAGCTGTTTCTATGGGAACTTCAAGTTTTACAGCACTAGTATCTGGGCAAGCTCCGGCAAGTTTCAAAAAAGATGCAGCGGGTAACTTAGTAATTACTGCTGATATTACAGGATCTGGAATTAGTCAAGGTAACGGAATTGTTCCTGTGACAGTTTACTTGAATAATAGCAATGTAACAGTATCTAAAAACTTTAAAGTAGGTACAGTGCCGATTCTAAGTAAAATCGAGACAGGTGCAGTTACTTACTCTAATAACGGAACAAAATTGGTAGCAGCAGATGAAAAAGCTTCAGTTGCTCTGGACTTATTTGACCAATATGGTAACCCAATTACTAAAGGGCAATTCGTATCTGGAGAAATCGCAGCAAGTAATATCAACCCAGTCATTACACCATATGAGCAAAACCTTGAAATCGTCAAAGCAGGTTCATCTTTTGCAGCGGGTGACTTATTCGATGAGAATGACAATGCTCGTGTACAAGTGAAATTAAAAGCAAAAGTTGATAAAACTGCTGATTACACAGTAAATATCTATGGTGGTTCTTCATCTGCGACAGCGACAGTAAGCGTAAGTGCGGCTAACTTGCCAGCAAAAGTTGAGTTTGATACTTCCGCTGTTACACTAGCATCAAATGATGCAAGCGTGTATGTACCTTTAAATGTAACTGATGCGAATGGAAACAAACTTAGCGCGCAAGATATTGTAGACAACAAAGACCGTATGAATTTTAGTGTTACAAATGGTACGTGGTCAATTCAACCTACTGGTACAAATAAAGGGAAATTGAAATTGAGCTTTACAACAGACAACGTAGTGGGAACGAAAGTGTATGTAACAGGTCAAATTAACCAATCGCAATCCAACACGTTTGTACAAACAAGCATTCCAGTACAAGATGCACGGATCGCTGAACGTATTACAGTTACGGAAGAGCCAGCAGCTAAAGCTATCCTTGGTGCATCTGATGACGTTGAATTCCAATTGAAAGATCAATACGGTAAAGATATTTCTGATATCGATTCCAACATCGCAAATGCAAATGGTCAAACATCTAACTACCGTATTAAAGTCGAAGTGACAACCGAAGGTGCTGGTACAGCAGCGGCACCAAAAACGGCACATGCACCAACAGCAGTAACAGGAGCACCGGCCAATGTAACAACATACTACTACGACAATACGCAATTTGATGACTTCAGCAATGGATTTAACTTAACATCTACTTCAGGTAGTGAAGGTAAAGTAACTGTTAAAGCAGTTATTGAGAAAGCATCCAATGGAACTAGCAACTACTCTGATTACTCTTCAGCAGTAACGCGTACATTTGAGGCAGTTAAGTCTGACACAGCTTTAACGTATTCTATCGACACGGTAGGGACGTTGTTCGCAGCGCAAGATAAATTAACAGCAGGCTTTACCTCAGGAGAAGCATTAACAGCGGGTAACAGCCAATTTGATAAAAAAGTAACTGTAATCGCGAAAGATTCAGCGGGTAATAAAGTTATTCTTCCTTCAAACAATGTACGTGGTATTTCAAGCTCTGACCCATCTGTACTTGCAGTAGACGGAGATGGAACAGATGCTTATGTACTTGGTAACAAAGCAGGATCAGCTACACTATCTGCAGTAGTATACACGAACAAAGGTGAAACAATTAACTTGACGCAAGAAGTTACTGTAAAAGCGGATGCAATTGCAGTAGATAAGCTTGTGGCTGGGGCAACAAGTGCAACATATACAGGTCTTGGATATGCGTACACTTACTTCACAGATGGCGATGATACACTGAAAGTGACAGACCAATACGGAATTGAATACAAAAATGCTGATATTGCAAAATATGATGCAGTTCTAGGTTTACGTTACACAGTATCTGTAGTAAGCGGAACTGGCGCTGTTGAACTAAATGCAAAAACAGGCCAAATTACAGCAGTTGGTAATGATGTACAAGAGTTCTTAGTTACAGCAATTGCACCGAATGGTAAATCCGTTCAAGTATTGGTAGCTAGACCATAATAGAAAAGTAAGTATAAATAAAGACCCCTCGGGGTCTTTATTTATTGGCGTTTTAACAATATTTTGATTTGCATTCAGAAATTTTTAAGCAAATTTTTAGCCAGTATTAAGTTGCCTTTCTTATTTTATTTACAATTGGGCATTAAAATTAACTTATAGCTAAGTAGCGAGAGTGATAGGGAATACTTTTGGAAAATACTTAGCAGTGATATGTAGTATATAGTGTCGTATACTAAGTTTGTAGACGAGATGATACACGAAGTGCTACACGGAATGCTAAACGATATTATATCGAGAAAATCCAAAAGTCGCTCTGTTGGTTATAAGTTTTTATAAAAAACTTTTAAATATTAGGAGGAAATACCCTTTATGAAGAAAACATTATCCGTAGTTCTAACATCTGCAATGGCTCTTTCCATGTTCTCAGCTGTCGCTTTCGGTAAAACATCTGCTGATTTCACAGATTTGAAAGACCTAGACGCAGCAACACAAACGAAATTTGATGCTATGATCGCTGCTGGCATCTTCGACGGCGTGAGCGATACAACTTTCGGTCTGAAAGACGAAATGAACCGTGCACAATTCGCTAAAGTAGCAGCTTTGATCATGGGTCTTGAAGTAAATAAAGATCTTACAACATCCAGCTTTACTGATGTTAGTGTAACCGACCCAGCGAATGGTTATGCACTTCCTTACATCGAAGCTTTGAAAACTGCTAATGTAACTGATGGTTATGCTGAAGGTCAATACAACCCAGCTGGTAAAGTAACGAAAGAACAACTAGCTACTTTCTTGGTACGTGTACTTGATAAAGACGCAGAAGCAAAAGCTTTGACGGGAACAGACGCTACAGTTTCCGGTTGGGCACAAGGCTATGTGGCTGAGGCACTTGCATTGAAAGTTCTAGCAAACAATGCTGATGGTACTTTCGGTGGTATCACAAATGCAACTCGTGATCTTCTTGTAACTGGTGCATATGAAGCGAAACAACAATATGTACCAGCTGGTAAAGTTTCTGTAACAGAAGCAAAAGCAACAGGTGTGTATAAAGCGACTGTAACGTTTAATAAACCAGTTGATACAACTAAAGCTGTAGTATCTTTGACAAAAGGTACACTTGCTGTATCTGCAACGACAACTTGGTCTGAAGATAAAAAAGTTGCCACACTGACAACTGACACGAAAATTGGTGAAGGTGAATATACAGCGACTGTTTCTGGCCTTGATGCAGCAACTGTAGAGAAAACGACTGCTACTTTTAGCGCTAAGGATGAACAAGTTAGCAAAATTGATTTCGTAAATGCTGGGGATACTGTAGCTTATAGTAAAAATGCAGTAATTAAACTAAAGGCTGAGAATCAATATGGCGAAGCTGTTTCCATGGGAACTTCAAGCTTTACAGCGTTGGTATCTGGCCAAGCACCAGCAAGCTTCAAAAAAGACGCTGCAGGTAACTTAGTAATCACTGCTGATATTACAGGGTCTGGTATTAGCCAAGGCAACGGAATTGTTCCTGTGACAGTTTACTTGAACAATAGCAATATAACAGTATCTAAAAACTTTAAAGTAGGTACAGTGCCGATTCTAAGCAAAATTGAAACGGGTGCAGTAACATACTCCAATGATGCAACGAAATTAGTAGCAGCAGATGAAACGGCATCTATTGCATTAAATCTATTTGATCAATATGGTAACCCAATTACTAAAGGGCAATTTGTATCTGGAGAAATCGCAGCAAGTAATATCAACCCAGTCATTACACCGTACGAGCAAAATCTCGAAATCGTCAAAGCGGGTTCATCTTTTGCAACAGCTGACTTGTTCGATGAGAACGACAATGCTCGTGTACAAGTGAAATTAATAGCAAAAGTGGATAAAACTGCTGATTACACAGTAAATATCTATGGCGGTTCTTCATCTGCGACAGCGACAGTAAGCGTAAGTGCGGCTAACTTGCCTACAAAAGTTGAGTTTGATACTTCCGCTGTCACACTAGCGGCAAATGATGCAAGCGTGTATGTACCTTTAAATGTAACTGATGCAAATGGAAACAAACTTAGTGCGCAAGATATTGTAGACAACAAAGATCGCATGAACTTCAGCGTAACAAATGGTACGTGGTCAATTCAACCTACAGGTTCCGATAAAGGGAAGTTGAAATTAACCTTTACAACAAATAATGTAGTTGGAACGAAAGTGTACGTAACAGGTCAAATTAACCAATCGCAATCCAACACATTTGTACAAACAAGCATTCCAGTACAAGATGCTCGTATCGCTGAACGTATTACAGTTTCAGAAGAGCCAGCAGCTAAAGCAATTTTGGGTGCATCTGATGACGTAGAATTCCAGTTGAAAGACCAATATGGTAAAGATATTTCCGATATTGATTCCAACATCGCAAATGCAAATGGTCAAACATCTAACTACCGTATTAAAGTTGAAGTAACAACAGAAGGTACTGGCACAGCAGCGGCGCCGAAAACTGCACACGCACCAACGGTAGTAACAGGAGCGCCAGCCAATGTAACAACATATTACTACGACAATACACAATTTGATGACTTCAGCAATGGATTTAACTTAACATCTACTTCAGGTAGTGAAGGTAAAGTAACTGTTAAAGCAGTTATTGAGAAAGCGTCCAATGGTACTAGCAACTACTCAGACTATTCGTCAGCAGTAACACGTGCCTTTGAGGCAGTTAAGTCTGACACGGCTTTAACGTACTCTATCGACACGGTAGGAACATTGTTCGCAGCGCAAGATAAATTAACAGCAGGTTTTACATCAGGAGAAGCGTTAACAGCGGGTAACAGCCAATTTGACAAAAAAGTAACAGTAATCGCGAAAGATTCAGCAGGTAATAAAGTTATTCTTCCTTCGAACTATGTACGTGGTATTTCAAGCTCTGACCCATCTGTACTTGCAGTAGACGGAGATGGAACAGATGCTTATGTACTTGGTAACAAAGCAGGGTCAGCTACAGTATCTGCAGTAGTATACACGAACAAAGGTGAAACAATTAACTTGACGCAAGAAGTTACTGTAAAAGCCGATGCAATTGCAGTAGAAAAGCTTGTGGCTGGGGAAACAAGTGCGACGTATACAGGTCTTGGTTATGCGTACACTTACTTCACAGATGGTGATGATACACTAAAGGTAACTGACCAATACGGAATTGAATACAAAAATGCTGACATTGCAAAGTATGATGCAGTTCTAGGTTTACGTTACACAGTATCTGTAGTAAGCGGAACTGGTAATGTTGATTTAGACGCAAAAACAGGTGAGATTACTGCGGTTGGTACAGATGTACAAGAGTTTTTGATTACAGCAGTTTCGCCAAACGGTAAATCGGTTCAAGTATTAGTTGCTAGACCATAATTGATAGAATCAAAACAAACCCAGTACATTTGTACTGGGTTTGTTTTGTCTACTTCAATATTTAAGTCAACTAAAGTGCTATTTAGTAGTTGATTTGGTCTTTTAAAGTCGTGGCTATGTATGAAAAAAACTTTTTTGCATGAAACGCAACTTTTTACGAAACAGTGCGTTTAATACATTGAACAAGAAAGATAAAGGCAAAAGGAAACATTCTGAGAAGTTTATAACGACGAAAATATTTCTTTACGATCTAGTTTGATCAATGTATAATGTAAATTGGTCTAGGTTCCTATTTTATTTAATTGCAGTTTACTAGTTTCAAATGCAGCATGGAATGCTGCAAGCGAACCTTAGTTATATTATGCTCTAACTCTGGAGGGGGGGTGAACAATAAAATGAGTAAATCGAGCTGGAATAAAGAAAATATCAACATAAAAAATAAAACTCACGATATTCAAGGAGGAGAAAAAAAGGTTATGAAAAAAAGTTTAAAAGTAATCGCAACAGCAACACTAGCATTCTCCATGTTCGCTTCCGTAGCAATGGCTGCTGAAACAACAACAACTCCAACGGCTACTACTACAGCAGCTGTTAAGACTTCCAAAGATTTCAAGGACCTTGCAGATTTGGATGCAGCTACGCTTGCGAAAATTGACGCTATGCTTGCTAAAAAATACTTCGAAGGTACAGCTGATGATTCCTTTGGTATCAAAGAAAACATGACTCGTGCACAATTTGCTAAAGTTCTTGCTTTAGTAACTGGTGTTACGGTTGACACTACTGTAAAAGAATCAAGCTTTGCTGATGTTAAAGCTGATGATACAGCTAATGGTTGGGCAATTCCTTTCATCGAAGCAGCTAAAAAAGCTGGCTTGATTGATGGTAAATCCAACACTTCCTTTGACCCATCTGCTAACGTAACTCTTGGTGAGTTCGCAACTGCATTGATCAAAGGTCTTGGAGTCAAACCAGATACAACAGGTACTCCTTGGTATGCCGATGCAATCAAACAAGCAGTTGACAAAAAGTTGCTTGCAGAAGGTACTGACGGTTCCAAATTCGCAACTCGTGCTGACCTAGTAGTTGGTGCATTCACAGCTGATGCAGCTATCGCAAGCATTGGTAAAGTATCCCTAACTGAAGCTAAAGCAGTAGGCGTATACAAAGTGAAAGTAACATTCAGCAAAGCAGTTGATACTGCTGTTGCGAAATTGGCTTTGACTAAAGGGACACTAGCTGTTGGCACTTCAACTACTGCTCCAGTTTGGTCTGAAGACAAAAAATCCGTAACACTAACTACTGATACAAGAATCGGTGAAGGTGATTACACGGTAACTTTGTCAGGTCTAGCTGCGGATGCTGTTGATAAAACAACTGCAACTTTCAAAGCTACTGACGAGACTGTTAATAAAATCGACTTCCTAAACGCTGGCGACACTGTTGCTTATAGCAAAGTTGCTACAATTAAACTTAAAGCAACAAACCAATATGATGAGGCTGTTTCTCTTGGTACTTCTAGCTTTACAGCTCTTGTATCCGGTCAAACTCCAACTAGCTTCAAAAAAGATGCTGATGGCAATCTAGTTATCACAGCTAATGTTTCTGGTACTGCTGGTGTGACACAAGGTAATGGTATTATTCCAGTAACAGTTTACTTGAACAATAGCAATGTAACAGTTTCCAAAAACTTCAAAGTAGGTACAGTGCCGATCTTGAGCAAAATTGAAGCTGGTAAAGTAACGTACCCTAACAACGGTACTAAGCTTTCTGCTAAAGATGAAACTGCTTCAATCGCATTGAGTCTAATTGACCAATACGGCAATTCAATTGTAAAAAGCCAATTGCAACCACAGGACCATGATAGCAACAATGCGACACCTCTTGTAGCAGAAATTTCTGCAACAACGATCAACCCTGTAATTACACCTTATGAGCAAAAATTGGCTGTAGTACGCACAAATAACGACTACACAGACTTCTTCGATGATAACGATAATGCTCGTATTAAAGTTCAATTGACAGAGAAACTTGACAAATCAGCTGACTACACTGTTAACATTTATGGTGGCTCTTCTTCAGCTACTGCAACAATTAGTGTAGGTGCTGCTAACCTAGCTACTAAATTTGAGTTTGATGCTGGTGCAGTAGTAATTGCTGCTGGTGATGCAACTTCAATTGTTCCTTTAATTGCTACTGATGCTAATGGCAATAAGTTAAGTGCTCAAGATATTGTTGACCAAAAGGCTCGTTTTAACATCAGTGCTAGCAATGCTACTGCTGCAATTGTTGAAACAGGTTCTGACAAAGGTAAAGTGAAACTGACTTATACTGCTACAAACACTGTTGGTGGTAAAGTTTACGTTTCTGGAACAATCAATCAATCACAAACTAACACATTCGTACAAACTAGTATTGCAGTTAGCGATGCTCGTGTTCCTGAAAGCATTTCAGTGAAAACTGAACCTACTGCGAAAGCAATTCTTGGTGCGGATAGTGAAGTTGTATATCAACTTAAAGATCAATACGGTAAAGATGTTAAAAATATTGCAGCTAATATCGCAAGTGCAAATGGCCAAACTTCTAAATATCAAGTTAAAGTAGTTGTAACTGCTACTGGTACGACAAGTGTTACTTTGAAAGGTGCTCAAAATTTAACTAATACTGATACAAGCGATGATGCAGCGCTTCCTACTCCAACATCGACTGGTACAAATGAAACAACTTATGTTTTCGGACCTGATCAATTGGTATACTTCAACAAAGGCTTTAACTTGTTGACTAACACAGCTGAAGGTAAGGTAACAGTTAAGGCGACAATCGAGAAGGCTCCAAACGGAACGTCCAACTTCTCAGATTACTCTTCCGCTATCACTCGTTCACTTGAGTCTATCAAACCAGACACTGCTTTGACATACTCACTTAATACTGTTGGTAGCCTATTTGCAGCAAAAGATAAATTTGCAAGCAATGCAGCAGTTGTTGGAACTAACCCTGGCCAAGCAGCCGACGGACTTGTTGCTGGAAACAGCCGTTTTGACAAAAAGCTTGGTGTTGTTGCTAAGGATTCCGCAGGAAACACAGTTAAGCTTCCTCTAAACTATGTTCGTGGTATCTCCAGCTCTGATCCGAATGTATTAGCTGTTGACACATACACTACTGGTGGAGTAGAAGATGGATATGTTCTTGGTAACAAAGCAGGTACAGCTACTGTATCCGCAGTTGTTTACACTAATAAAGGTCAAACACTTAACTTGACTCAAGAAATTACTGTAAAAGCTGATACAATTGCAGTTGAAACACTGACTGCAGACAACAGCACAGCAACTTATGCTGCAGGAAATGACTATGCTTACAAGTACTTCAATAACTTGAAAGTTGTTGACAACTACGGTATCGAGTACAAAACGGATGCAGCAAACAGCGTTGATCCAATCGCTCAATACTTCGCAGTACTTGGTGTTCAGTACACTGTACAAACACTTCAAGGTACTGGATCAGTAGAAATTGACTCCAAAACAGGTCAAATTATTACTGTTCCTACTACAGTAACAGAATTCTTAATTACAGCAATTGCACCTAACGGTAAATCCCTAACAATGCTAGTATCGAAATAATATTTAAATTTTATAAAAAAGATTGAGACCCTTAGGGGTCTTTTTCTTTTTAAATGATGAGGTGAACTCCAATGAAAACATTCATAAGACAATTAATATGTACTATTGTAATCTTACTCACTTTAAGTCAGGGTACCCAGGCCGAAGCCCCATCTCCAGGGACAACCGACCCGGTGATTACCCAAAGCTACTTCGAACTGCACACCTTAAGCGAAGCAAAGGTGAAGGAGATTGTTGCCTCCGCGATCGCAGCGAATGCTGGCGGGAGCAACGGAGGCACGAGCACTACCCCTACGGCAGCGGCGAATATGAAGGTTGTCCAATTGGCAAATGGACAAACGTTGTATGCTGGAGCTGGCTCGGAATTTATCGTGCGCAGCGGCAAATTATTAGCCGTGAGCAACGATGAGAACGGCATCCCGGATGTCACGGGAGGTAAAGATCTGCCAGCGGGGACGGAAGTCGCGCTGAATCATCTTTTGATTTTCCCGACAGAGGGCCGCGGTATCAAGCCTTCGCCAAAAAATGACACGTCCATTTATGTCATGGTACGTGGTTCATATTTAATTTTAAATGCGGATGGAAGTAAAGTTTCGCAATAAATGTTTACTCCATAATTTTACCCAAAATGACAACTTCTTATTCGTTTCAGCATGCCGATTCTAGCCATACTATTAGCGTACCCCATAGATCGGGTAGCTGCTTATTGAGTACATGATCTGAACTAAAACTCTTAGGGAGGCGTTTGGTTATGGCTAGAAGTAAAGTGGTTCCAGAATCGAAAAAGGCGTTAGATATCTTAAAATACGAGATTGCTGCTGAGTTAGGTCTTCCAGTAAGTTATTCTATGTCAGCTCATGCGGATACTGAATTTGCTGGTGAGCTTGGTTCTATCCCTTCAGCTCCTACGAAAAAAGACTACTGGGGGCATATCACGTCTAGAGATAACGGGGCCGTTGGTGGCCGCATGACTCAGCGTCTGATTCAAAGAGCAGAAGAAACTTTATTTACTTTGTAGTTATTATTATTTCCTAATTATTGTAATGAGAAAGAGGTCGGCTATAGGCTGACCTCTTTCTTCAAATTTAAGAGATTGCGAAT
This sequence comes from Paenibacillus oryzisoli, assembly GCF_001653565.1. Taxonomy (GTDB): domain Bacteria; phylum Bacillota; class Bacilli; order Paenibacillales; family NBRC-103111; genus Paenibacillus_E; species Paenibacillus_E oryzisoli. Next base: position 120,264 of record NZ_LYPB01000089.1, on the reverse strand, counting down.
GTTATCGAATGCTGTAGTTTCATATAAAAAGTATTATAGACAATAGCTGTGAAAAAAAAGTGAAGCGTACCTTAAAGTAAACTTAATAAGAAAATTGCTAAGATTTAAAATTATAAATTGACATTACACGACAAATAAAGTAGGATGGTTAATTGAAGGTCAATATTCAATTTAACCTTTTCCAATAGGGGAAGGTTCATTTTAATGTTGTCTTTATTCATGTAATGTCTTTATTTATGTGTTATCCATTTGTACCAGAGCGGAATTCAGAGATCTTGTCAGCGCATGAGCGCAAAAGAGGGATTCCGTTTGGCGAGAAAAGCTACCGCTAAAGCCGGGCCCACTTTTTTTATCATAGAGGCATCGAGTAGAAGCTTTTCAAACATACTAATTGTAATGTAGGAGGATGAATAATATGGCTCAAGTTCGTGGACGTCGTTTATTTACATCCGAATCCGTAACAGAAGGTCATCCAGATAAAATTTGTGACCAAATTTCTGACTCGGTTTTGGATGCATTTCTAGCTAATGATCCGAATGCTCGTGTAGCATGTGAGGTATCTGTAGCAACTGGTTTGGTTTTGGTAATTGGTGAAATCACGTCGAAGTCTGAATATGTAGATATTCAAGCTATCGCAAGACAAACAATTAAAGAAATTGGTTATACACGCGCGAAGTATGGTTTCGACTCCCAAACGTGTGCGGTTCTTGTTTCGTTGAACGAGCAATCTCCTGATATTGCACAAGGTGTAGATAGAGCTCTTGAAGCAAGAGAAGGTAACATGTCTGATGAAGAAATCGAAGCAATTGGTGCTGGTGACCAAGGTTTGATGTTCGGTTTCGCAGTAAATGAGACGCCTGAGCTTATGCCTCTTCCGATCTCAATTTCTCACCAATTGGCTCGTCGTTTGACTGAAGTTCGTAAGAACGGCACTCTTCCATACCTACGTCCAGATGGTAAAACTCAAGTAACGGTTGAATACATCGATGATAAACCTGTTCGTGTAGATGCAATCGTTGTATCCACACAGCATGATGAAAACACAACTTTGGAGCAAATCCAAAAAGACATTAAAGAACATGTTATTCTTCCAATCGTTCCAGCACACTTGTTGGATGAGAAGACGAACTACTTCATCAACCCAACTGGCCGTTTCGTTATCGGCGGACCTCAAGGGGATGCAGGTCTTACAGGTCGTAAAATTATCGTTGATACGTACGGTGGTTATGCTCGTCATGGCGGCGGTGCATTCTCCGGTAAAGATCCGACAAAAGTTGACCGTTCTGGCGCATACGCGGCGCGTTATGTTGCGAAGAATATCGTAGCAGCTGGTCTTGCAGAGAAATGTGAAGTTCAATTGGCTTATGCGATTGGTGTTGCTCGTCCTGTATCTATTGCTGTAGATACATTCGGTACGGCTAAAGTAAGTGAAGAGAAGCTTGTTGAGCTGATCCACAATAACTTTGACCTTCGCCCAGCGGGTATCATTAAAGAGCTTGATCTTCGTCGTCCGATCTACCGTCAAACAGCGGCTTATGGTCACTTCGGCCGTAATGATCTAGATGTTCCTTGGGAGCGTACAGATAAAGCAGAATCATTGAAAGCGCAAGCGTTAGAGCTTAAGCATTAATATAGAGAGGCCGTCCTTCATGGGCGGCTTTTTGTTTTGGATTTCGCCAAGAAATTAATTTGCTAAAGTAAATAATTATGTATTCTTTTGTTAATAATAGTGGTATTATATGTATATGTCATCTGATGCTAATTCATAGGGAATTATGTTATGATGAATATTAGATAAGTTCTGTTTTATTAAAAGAAGGGAGAGCGATGTATTGGAAAACGAATTGAAAGACGCACTTACCGCTATACTTAAGGCAGAATTATCACCAGTACTTGTAAGGTTTGATGGTATTGATTCTCGATTAGATGGCATTGATACAAGACTAGACAGACTAGAATTAGAACAGTCTCAAATCAAACAAGCTGTACTAGAAACGAATGAAATCGTGAAGCGGTTGGAAAATGTACAAGAGCAACAACACAGGATTATTGAGCTCCTCTCAGCGCGTTCGATTGAACAAGAAGCTAAACTTAAAAAGATCATATAAATATCACATATAAGCATCTCAAGCAGAGAGCAAACCCGGAAGGGTTGTGCTCTTTTTTACTTTTTCACAGTTAATCTATGACATATGAATACAACATGGGGAATTTCGTAACTTTTTCCATAGTTTAAGAGTCTATATAGTTATCGCTATAAAGATAGATACTAGACTTAGATGAAAAAGAGGAGTGGAACGGCAACGTGAAGGTACAGAGGCAAGTAGGAGTGGCTGCAGTGGCTTGCGCTATGGTGTGGCAGTTGGTGTCGGGAGTAACAGTGAGCGCGGCGGGATCGAAGCTAACATTGAGCTCGCAGGAGACGATCACATCAGGTGCAATTATGAAGAACTACGTATGGTCGACAACGCGAAGCAATAAGGAAGTATCGGTGAACGCCAATGTGATCGAAGTGGATCTGACGAACCCGAACGTGAAGATAGACGCAATGGCAGGAACGAACAATCAGTTCACGAAAAACCAGAGTGTGCTCGGCATGGTGAAGGATACAGGTGCTGTAGCCGGGGTAAACGGGGATTTCTACAATACCCAGGCAGAAGGAGTACCAGAGGGTGCGCAGATCACAAACGGACAGGTGATGGCGACGCCGGCGAAGATTTCGGGGCTGTACTCTTTTGCTATTACGAAGACGAATCAGCCGATTATTGATATTTTCGATTTCCAAGGTACGGTTACGGCTAAGGATGGGACTAAGTTCGAGCTGGGTGGCGTGAACAAAACGTTCTACTGGGACGATAATGATGTTCCGCTGATTGCAGACGGTCTTTTCCTTTATACAAGTGCTTGGGCGATGACACAGCGCGCTGTGGATGGTACACACGTGCCTACGGAGGCACTCATTCAGAATGATATCGTCAAGGAAATTCAAGTGGATACGAATGTGAAAATGATTGCTCCAGCGGATGGTTATATCCTGAGAGGCTCCGGTTTAGCAAGAGAGTTTATTGTAAACCATCTCAAAGTTGGTGATAAAATTACGACGAAATATGATATGGTTCCACATGATGCATCCAAGACGTACGATTGGAAAAACTTCAAAATGCTCATCGGCGGCAGCACGCTGCTAGTGGATGAAGCAAAGCCGAGCTATTTTACGCGGAATATTAATGATTTTAGCGGATATAGTCCTGTTTCTAGGACAGCAGTAGGTTACTCCAAGGATCTGAAGAAGGCATATATCATAACAGCAGACCGGAACGGTCCTAGTGCAGGGATGACGCTGCCAGAGCTGCAGCAATTCATGATCGATGCCGGAGTTTGGAGAGGGATGGTCCTCGATGGCGGTGGATCGACGCAGATGGTGTCTAGGCCGCTTGGTGATGTAGATCCGAAACTAGTAAACAAAACACAGAATGGGAATCAACGTGCGGTAGCCAATGGTTTGGGTGTATATTCGACAGCGCCGAAGGGCGAGTTGTTAGGTCTTATTTTAAAAGGACAATCCCTATTATTCGTAAATGAATCCAGCACTTATCAATTTAAAGCGTATGATGACTATTATAATCCAATCGCCGTAACAGGAATTGTCCCACAATGGAGCAGCACGGTGGCTAATGGCTCGTTCAAGGATAATGTATACACACCAACAATGCCTGGAAAAACACAGATTGTCGCCAAATCAGGCAAAGGATCCGCAACGATGGATGTTGAAGTTGTCGGGCGTGATCAGATTACGTCGATGGCATTCAGCTCGGGGTCCTTCTCATTGACAGAGGGCGGCGATTTCAAGCTTCCGATTACCGTTACAACACGAAGTGGAGCAACGAGAGAGTTACCCGCGGCATCAGCGACTTGGGAGCTAAGCGGAGTTAAGGGGACAATCACCAACGGTGTCCTCCACGTAGATAGCACTGCTGGTGCGCAAACGGCGCAAGTCATTGCACGCTATGATGGGTATAGCACCATGGTAACTTTACCTGTCGGGCAGGAGAAAGTGTGGTACGATTTAGATAAGTTTGCTGTCATGACAACAGGGGACAAATATCCGGCAGAGGTTGTTTCGACTGTCAATATTGTTCCTAACAATGGCAACAAGAACTTGGAAATTGCATATGATTTCTCCAAAGGACTAGGAACGAAAGCTGCTTATGCAAGGTTTAATAATGGAAATGGTGCTCCGATCGAAGGTGCTCCCGAATTTATAACGGCTAAAGTCATGGGAGATGGCAGCTTCAATTGGGTGCGTGCAGAGGTCATTGATGCAGATGGCAAGCTGAATTACGTTAGTTTTACGGAAAATATGAACTGGACAGGCTGGCGCAAGGTGACGGCAGATGTTTCGGGTCTGAAGGCTCCTTTGCTCGTGAAAAGCGTTTATGTGGCAAATCCACTCAACGGGCAGGATGAAAGAGCCACTAAAGGGAAAATTAATATTGACGATATTTCATTTATTTATAAAGGACAATTGCCAACACTGCCGAAGAATGCAATTAAACTGACTGTCAATAAGAAACAAGCAACATTGAATAGCAAACCGATGACATTGGAACAAGCACCGACGATCGTGAAGGATAATACGTTGGTTCCGATTCGTTTTGTTACAGAAGCATTGGGTGGCACTGTGAAGTGGGACGACAAAGAGCGTAAGGTAACCGTCCTGCGTGGCGATAAATTAATTGACCTATGGATTGATCAAACAGATCTGCTTGTAAATGGTGTTCGCGTCACGGCAGAAGTGGCTCCAGCGATCATGAATAATGTGACAATGGTCCCATTACGCCTCATTTCAGAGAGGTTAGGCTTCAAAGTAGGCTGGGATCCCCAAAATTACGGAATATCAATTGAATAAATAGTACTAGAAGTACACGGCAAACGGCGAGAACTATGCTACAATATGGGGTAGACAACTTACTATTATAAGGTTTTATTAAAAGGAGCTCGTTTCATGTGCAACCAGACGCTATAGACAAGGTCATAACCAACGCCATTAACGTCATGGAAAGCAGCAAGTATCAACTATTTGAGATTGCTGAGTCATCACGCTTAGAGAAGGAGTCGCTTACTCGGGAGCTTAATGACATTAAGCATGAGACGGGTGTCACGATTGATCTCGTGGATATGTTAGAGAAAGAATACAAACGGTCGCGGATCCGGCTTACGGAAGTTAGTCGAGATTTCAACAAGTATCGTGAAGAAGATATCAAGATTGCTTATGAAGCCGCTATCGCTTTTCAATTACAGCTAACCGTTGCGCGGGAAAAAGAGAATAATCTCAAGATTCGCCGCAATGACTTGCAGGTTCGCATGAAGAATGTGGACAAACAGGTAGAACGCGCTGAAACGATCGTCTCACAGATGAATGTTGCACTGGAATATTTATCTGGCGATCTTAATCAGTTAACACGTATTATTGAGTCTGCTAAGAATCGACAGCTGCTGGGGTTGAAAATTATTTTGGCCCAAGAAGAAGAACGCAAACGCATCGCGCGAGAAATTCATGATGGGATGGCTCAAACCTTGGCGAATGTTGTCCTTCGGACTGAGATTGCTCATCGGATGCTCGTTAAGGAAGATATTTCAGCGGTGAAGGATGAGTTAGTCGATTTAAAGGGACAAGTCAGAAATGGCCTTGAAGAGGTGCGCAAAATTATTTTCAACCTCCGGCCAATGGCGCTCGATGATTTAGGGATTGTACCTACATTACGGAAGTATGTGCAGGATTTTGAAGATAAACATCGAATTCACACACAGTTTAACTTGGTCGGAAAAGAAACACGCATACCGTCTGGGTTGGAAATTGCCATTTTCCGCTTGGTGCAGGAAGCTCTATCGAATATAAACAAACATGCTAAGGCAACCTTCTTGTCTGTTGAACTCACGCTAGAACCAGATCAAGTACAGATTTATGTTGTGGATAACGGAATCGGTTTTGATGTTCCGCTAACAGAACAAAGAATAGCCAAGGGAAATAACTTTGGTTTACTGGGAATGAGAGAGCGTGTGGAGCTGCTGGAAGGTACCATGGTTCTGGAGTCCGAGAAAGATTCAGGAACAAAAATTACGATGCTCATCCCTATCGGCGGCGTTGGAGAGAACAAGGAGGATAACTAGAATGGACAACACGGCGAGTCACAAACGCAATGTGCATATTGTCATTGCAGACGATCATCAGCTTTTTCGTGAAGGTGTTAAACGGATTATTAATATGGAAGATGACATGGAAGTTATCGGTGAGTGTGGCGATGGCATCCAAGTTATTGAATTGTGTAATCAAATTACGCCCGATATCGTGCTCATGGACATCAATATGCCTCTTGAGAACGGAGTAATTGCAACAGAACGTCTGAAACTGATTTTTCCAGATATTAAAGTCATCATTCTATCTATTCATGATGATGAGAGCTACGTATTTGAGACGCTTCGTAAAGGGGCTTCAGGTTACTTGCTGAAGGATATGGAAGCAGAGTCGCTGATTAATGCGATTCGTTCTGTTGTTGCAGGACATGCCTACATTCATCCTAAGGTAACGGGTAAGCTTATCAATCAACTAAGACGTATGACGTATCTGGATGACGTTGGTGTGGTTGGTACGGGAACAGGCGTGAAGGATTCTGGATTGAAGTACATACATAATGCAAATAGTCCATTAACCAAGAGGGAAGCAGAAGTGCTTCGACTTATGGCAGAAGGCAAAAGCAATAAGCTGATTGGCGAGTTCTTGTATATCAGTGAGAAAACAGTGAAAAACCACGTGAGTAGTATTCTTCAAAAAATGGAAGTTGATGACCGTACACAAGCGGTAATTATCGCAATAAAAAATGGTTGGGTAACGCTGTAATCCACGATACCGCATTTCCGGGCCTATAGGAACCCCCCTTTGCTCTGCCGCATACACTGCAGGTAAGGGAGGGACCCGCTATGTGGATTGGATTGCTTTGTATCTTCGGTTGCTATGGCGTGAGCATTATCGTGCTGCATCTCTTATTACGTAAGGGAACGATGAAGAAACCAGCTACTGTTTTACTTGTTACCAAAAATAATCAAAATCAAATTGAGTGGGTAATTCGCTCATTATTTTTCTTTTCGCGTGTAAGAGGCAACCAGGTCAAGGCAACGATTATTGACGAGGGTTCGTCTGACGATACTAGAGAAATCATTGAGCGTTTATCCCATACGTATGCTCTTGAGCTGCGTTTACAGTCTGACTATGATGCCGTTGATCGTTTTTTAAGTCAGCATGATGAAGATCCTGTTGTACTCGTTCACCTCAGTAATAGAGAGGAACTTGTAAAGATTCCTGTTGTTTGATGGAAAACGCTTTAAGAATTGACTAACATAGACCTTCAACCAACACGCACGCTACACTATTTGATGAAGAGAGAACGGTGAGGAATGAAGGTTCAGATCTATGCTGTTCGCAAGAGACATGTGTGGGAGTGGAAATTTACGTTACATGCCCAGACAGATATCCAATATTGGTTCGAGCATTACGCAGCCGACGCCGGCCTCGTATTGTTCGAACCTTTTGTTTCGTTTGGGCAGGGGATTCGACTGCTCGAGGGGCTGAGAAAGAGGGATGCGGCTTCTAAAGATTACAGCGAGAGTCAGGTACTCGAGATGGTTAAACGGGAAGCTGCTTTGCGTGGAATGGCGCATGTGGATGCAATGTGTTCGGAAGTGATTGACTACATGTCTTGGTTTGGCAAAAATAATAGTAAGATTCAACTACACGCACCCACGTATATTAGTCTCGTAGAAGCTTGCAGGGGGCGCTCCCTATTGGTAGATGAGCTTCAGCAGCTAATCGAATCTCCTGGTGTCGAGACGGCAGGGTTGAAGGCTTCGTGGCCATCTTATTTGCAACTTGCCTATCTCAATGGCGATGTGTCGCTCACTAGCGGCCTGCTCTTGCAGGTGAAGCGCGACTGGCGGCGATGGCTTCGGAAGGCTTCGCATTACGCCTGTAAACGCTGTGGAAGCGGAGAAGCCCGGATGTTCTGGTCGCCCTGCTTGGATTGCGGACAAGACTGCCCCTATTGCGAGGAGTGCCTCACCATGGGCAGGGTCCGATCCTGCTCCTTGCTGGTGCTCGGCGGTTCGGGCAGTGGGCTGTCCGCCGCAGGCGAAGAGGCTGCCCACGAACTGCAAGCATACATCGAGCCCTGGGGGCTCAGTGATGCTCAGACCCATGCTTCCCTTGAGGGGCTTCGCTACATCCAAGGGAAGCAAACTGGCGGCCCAGGGAAGTTCCTCATTTGGGCCGTTACGGGCGCCGGGAAGACGGAGATGATCTTCCCGTTCATTCACTACACCGCCGCTCGTGGCGGGCGTGTGCTCATTGCTACACCACGCAAGGACGTGGTGTTAGAGCTAGAGCCGCGCATCCAGCGGGCGTTCGCAACGTACAGCGTGGTTACGCTGTACGGAGGGAGCGAGCAGCGCTGGGAGCAAGGGCAAATCACCATCGCAACAACGCACCAGTTGTTGCGGTTCCATCAAGCTTTTGACCTCGTCATCATCGATGAAATCGATGCCTTCCCGTACCACAACAACCCCATGCTTAGCTATGCAGCAGAGAAAGTGTGCAAACCTAGCGGGACGAATATCCTGCTATCAGCGACTCCACCTACGCGCGTTAGACACGCCGCCGAACGTGGGCGACTGCCACATGTCCGTGTCCCTGTAAGATTCCATAAACATCCCCTTCCAGTACCCCAGTTGATCTCTACGCCTGCTTTAAGACAATCCATCGCAGCCCAGTCAATCCCGCAGTCAATTCAAACCAGATTAGAAGTATCTATTGAGCGTGGAGCTCAAGTTTTCGTGTTCGTTCCGAATATTCAGCTAGTGGAACCGATGGTGGAGTTGTTAAGAAGTAAATTGAGGGGAACCGACCTGGATGTTCGGGTTGAAGGTACCTCCTCCAAAGACATCTCGCGTACGGAGAAGGTTCAGCTTTTCCGAAGTCGGGAAATTCGCGTGCTCGTCACGACAACCATCCTCGAACGTGGGGTAACTGTACCCCAATCTGATGTATTTATTTTGGATGCAGACTCGAAGTTATTCGATGAAGCAGCGCTTGTCCAGATGGCAGGTCGGGCTGGGAGATCGAAGGATGACCCCTATGGAAAGGTTTATTTGGCGGCAGCGGAAATAACAAAATCACAGAAAGAAGCCCTTCGACAGATTCGCACGATGAATCGTATTGCACGAAAACAAGGCTTTCTACAAGGAGGTAAGGTATGAGCGAGTGGTGGAGGCGGATGGGGGACTCGTTATTTTCACTATTAAGTCCTAAGCGTGAAGCGTGCTTATTATGTAAACAGGTGACCAGTCTAGAGAGAGGTCAGTTGGGGCTATGTCCTGTGTGTTACACACGGATTCCGTGGATTCGTAAGGTCGTTTGTGTATCTTGTGGGCGGGGTGAGTATTGTCCAGATTGTCGCCGAAGGTCTAACACCAATTTTACGAAAAGCCGAAGTGCCGTTCGCTATGATGAGACGATGAAAGAACTGCTAGCCAGATATAAGTACCGTGGGGATGAGCGATTAAAGACCGCGTTCGGTCAGATGTTGGTACATGCCATGCAGCAACTACGGATAGATAGGCGGCCATCTCCATCAACGGAGCAGGTCCGAGAGATTATCACCTACGTTCCCGTAAGTGAGCAGCGCATGCAAGAGCGTGGATTTAATCAAGCGGAGCAAATGGCGAGAGAGTTAGGCCGGCTAGCTGGCTTCCCGGTCGTGCGTTTACTCACTCGTTCTAAACATACCGCGAAACAAAGTTTCAAAAAACGAAACGAGCGGATCGACGATCTAGCGCATGTTTTTGAGTGTGATGCCATAGAGTTGAGGGAAATTGTTGCTCAAGGAGGAGCTGTCCTTATTTATATCGTAGACGATGTGTACACAACGGGGAGTACGATGAATCAGTGCGCGATGGTGATCAAAGAGAGAATGTCGATACCTGTCGAAATATGCGGATTAACTTGGGCGAGGTAAATGGGGGATCGTCTTATTTTCACAAAAATAGTATTAGGCAAAAGCTGTCGAATTGCGGTAAACTGGAATTAAAAAGTGGAAAATGGGAATACTGAGAGGGGGATATACAATGAGTATGAATGTGCAGAATTGTTCGCGTTGTGGGAAAATATTTGTAAAAGGCTTCGCTGATTTTTGTCCGAATTGCATGAAGGACTTAGAGTTACAATATGAGAAATGTGTGAAGTATCTTCGTGAAAATAAAGGGGTCAATATTAACGATTTAAGTGAAGCGACAGGTGTCTCTCTTAAACAAATTACAAAGTTTATTCGTGAAGGCCGCATTTCTATTCTGCATGCGCCTAACATGTCGTATCCATGTGAAGTATGTGGAACTCTGATCCGTGAAAATACGATTTGCGAACCTTGCCGAATGAAGCTCGTAAAGGATGTAAGGAATAATTCGGAGGATGAGCGGCGTAAACAGGATAATGCTTCTCAGGAAAGTAAAGTTAGCTTTAAAATTCAAGAACGCTTACGGGACCGCCATTAATTTAGAAATAGGTCAGTAGAGATATAAAGTTTCATATAGAAGATGCCGATAATAGTTCTAACGATTATCGGCATTTTATTTTTTAGGTCAGAGAATATAGGAGTGTATCGGTATGAAAATTAATGATAATGGGCGCATTGGTAATGTGAATCCATATAAGAAATCGGGAGAATCGACATTCGCACAGGCTGCAGGGAAGAAGGGTAAAGCGAAGGATCAGGTTGAGATATCTGCTGAAGCGAAAGAGCTGCTTGGTGCTCAAGGAAATCGAACAGAAGAGCGATCCCTCCGAATTGATCAATTGAAATCTTCTGTTGTATCTGGCACTTACCATGTGGACGCAGGTAAAATCGCAGAGAAGTTGTTACCATACTTGAAATAAACAACTCGTTTATACATTAGATAAAAGTGGGTGACGACCATGTCCATACAGCCTTTATTGGAAACGATGAACACACTGCAGGAAGCACATGAGGCGCTTCTTGAACTATCCAAGGTAAAGAAGCAGGTTCTTGTCAACAACAATATTGATGAGCTCAATATGATTGTTAATCGAGAGAATAAGTGGGTTAGAGCGATTGCAGAAGCCAATCAACAACGTATTATATTCATCGGTTCTTACTTGATATCGAGAGGTTACAATCCTAATCCCAATATCACGGTAAGTGATTTAATTAAAGTTATTTTTAAAGCTGAAGAGAAGCAAGCACTTACGAAAGCTCAACAAACACTGCTTGTTACCATAGAGGAATTGAAATTAAATAACGTAATCAATCAACAATTGATTGAGCAATCATTGGCTTTTGTAGACTATTCACTGGATCTTATTATTGGACCGCCAGATGATGATATGATGTACAAAAATCCGAACCAAGTTAAGAGCGTAAATCGGCAAGGTCTTTTCGATCGAAGAGGTTAGGTTAAAAACGTAATCAGAATACCCAGTAGGGCATAGGAGAGAGAACCATGAGATCAACTTTTGGCGGAATTGAGATTTCCAAGCGTGGGATTCTAACGCAGCAAGCAGCACTTACTACAGCTGGACATAACGTCGCGAATGCGAATACGCCAGGCTTTTCACGCCAGGTTGTCAAAATGGTTGCTTCTGAGCCTATTGAGGCATTAAGTTTTAACCGTTCAACCATCCCTGGTCAAATGGGGCAGGGTGTCCAGTTTACAGAAGTGAAACGTATTCGTGAAGCTTTTCTAGATAAGCAATATGCGAATGAAAATAAGAGTCTAGGCGAGTGGACTGTTCGCCAAGATACTCTAGAGAAATTAGAAGCGATTATTAATGAGCCTTCTAATACAGGTCTTCGCCAAGTTCTTGATAACTTCTGGAATTCTTGGCAAGAGCTGAGTAAGCAGCCAGATAATTTGGAGACAAGAGCTGTTGTTAAAGAGAGTGCATTAGCAGTCACTGACGCGTTTAATCATGCAGCGAAGCAATTGAACGATCTTGCGTCCGACTTAAACGACAATATTACGGTTAAAGTCACACAAGTGAATACAACACTAAAGCAAATTGCCGGCTTGAATAATGAGATTTTCCGGGTTGAGGGTCTTGGCAATAATGCGAATGATCTTCGTGACCAACGGGACTTGTTAGTCGATGAATTGTCTAAGGTTATCAATGTTTCCGTTCAAGAAGAATCCGGCGGTTATCGGGTGAAGATGGGTAATCAGGATTTGGTGGTGGCAAGCACTGCAACGGAGTTCGATGAGAATACGGTAGCTTCAGCGTATCCAGCTGATTTGAACAGCGGTGAGCTTTATGGACTTGTACTATCTAATCAACGTTACGTTACAGAGTATAAGAATCAACTAAATTCGATGGTTTCTACCATTGTAACTTCAGTGAATACGGCGCATAAAGAAGGATACACGTTGCAAGACCCTCCTACAAAGGGTGGCGATTTCTTCGCTCCGGTTACTGATTTCAGTACAGCTGCAGCCACATTCAAAGTTAGTGCGAATATTACAGATAATGTTGAAAATATTGCAGCTTCTTCGAAGACTTATTTTGATGCCAGTGGTGTTGAGCATGTTGTCAAAGGTAATAATGAGCTAGCGCTGAAAATGGCGGGAATCAAAAATCAGAAATATAATTTTGACGGATCGGGTGTTACCAAAATCATTTTGAATGGTGGGACATTTGACGAGTTCCTTCGTGCAGTAGTCTCCGAAATCGGGGTCCAAACGCAAGAGGCTCAACGTCAGGTTTCTAACCAGAAAATACTCGTCGATCAAGTGGATGCAAGACGTCAATCCGTAAGCGGTGTTTCGTTAGATGAAGAAATGGCCGATATGATTAAATACCAGCACGCATACAACGCGGCAGCGCGTTCCTTAACTACATTTGATGAGATGCTAGATAAAGTAATCAATTCAATGGGTATGGTAGGCAGATAGAAGTAAGTAACAAAACTAGAGGTATGGGGTGGAATTGGTATGGCTCTTCGCGTCACACAAGGCATGTTGAATACACAATTGTTACGTAATTTAAATGGGAATTTGTCTCGGATGGATAAGCTTCAAGATCAATTGTCGACTGGTCGCAAGATCAATAAGCCTTCAGATGATCCAGTGGGAATTAGTTTCTCTATGCGCTATCGCAGTGAGTTAGAAACGAACGATCAATATCAGAGAAATGTCGATGCGACGGTTTCTTTTCTAGATTATACGGATACGATGTTGGATCAAACAGGAAGCGTATTACAAAGAGCTCGTGAACTTGCTGTAACAGCTGCGAATGGCACTAACTCGGAAGAGTCGTTGAATGCGATGAAAACGGAGATTGACCAGTTGTATAATCAGTTAACGAACATCGGAAACAGTCAATTCAATGGGAAATTTGTCTTCAATGGGCAAATCACAGATAAGGCGCCATTTCCTGATCCGGATAATGCAGCTAATGCTGTAACGGATAGTGGTGAAATTAAGTTCGAAATTGGTGCTGGCGTTCAAATCGCCATGAATAAAACTGCGGAAGAGATTTTTGGTAAATCCGGTGATGTTAATAACGCTTTTCAAATTCTAAAAGATTTGTCTGCGGCTTTAGCATCAGGTACAACACCAGGTATTCAGAAGTCTATTGAACTTATGGATCAACGAATGAGTGGAGTCCTAGGAGCACGTGCGGATATTGGTGCCAAAACAAATCGTGTTCAGCTCGCGGAGGAACGCCTGCAAGACATTGGTATTAACTTGCAAAGTCTGCAATCGAAGACGGAAGATGCAGACATGTCATTGGTCATCACTAATTTGAAAATGGAAGAGAATGTCTATCAGGCTTCGCTTTCTGCCGGATCCAAAGTGATTGTTCCTACATTAGTTGATTTCTTGCGATAATAATTTCGATTAGGAGGCGGTTGAAGTGCCAAGTATTCCACAAATACAAATAAGCCAGCAACCAGCTCTAATTGGAATAGATGCCGACCTCGGAACGCAAGATATTCGACAGCCTAGAGCTACTTATGAAATGCAAGTCGATCGTCCTAAACAGGACATAAGACAGCCTAGAGGAGAATTAGAGATAGATCAAAGCCGAGCTTGGGATGCCCTTGGGCAAGGACCAATTCTAACAGCGTTGAGCCGGATCTATTCTCAGTGCTCTCAAATCGCTATGCAAGGAATCGCCAGGCGCGTAGAGGATGGCAATAGAATGGCTGCCATTCATCGTGGCGGGAATGCAATTGCTGATATTGCGAAAGACCTTAGTATTAGCCGTCCACAATTCGATTACTACGGTGAAGCGAGTTATGACAATGTCGATATAACGTACACTGCACGTAAAGCTGAAATCAACGTTACGGACGGCAAAATAAATGTTAATGCGCAAGTAAACAAGCCTGAGATTGATTACAATCGAGGTAAGCTGGATATTTACATGAGACAATATCCTAAGGTAGATATCTCGGTCTCACAAATTGATTTCAAAACATAATGGGGTATAATCAAGCTATAGATGATTTCTATAGCTTTTTTTATTCGTTCAAATGAAGGAGCTAGGTAGATGAAGATAACGACTTTATTTTTCGGAGAGATCGAAGTGCAGGACTCAGATATAGTCACGTTTACACAAGGAGTGCCAGGCTTTGAAGAACTAACCAAGTTTACCCTGGTTCAGCCAGCTGATAGTGCTCCTTTCTCATATTTCCAATCCGTGCAAGAAGGCGGTCTTACTTTTTTGGTAACAGACCCTTTTCTTTTCTTTAAAGATTATGAATTAAGTATTCCCGACGCTGTGCAGACTGAATTAAACATTGAGAAACCTGAGGATGTGCAAGTCTGGTCCGTCGTTACGGTAAATGATGATTTTACGAAAATTACACTTAACCTCCTGGCGCCTATCATATGGAATGTAGAAGAGCAGTTAGCCAAGCAGATTATCTTGCACGACTCGGAGTACAACGTCAAACATGAAATCGTGTTAAGCGAAGTAGGCGAACCAACACAAGTGGAGGGGTGAGGAGTATGCTCGTATTGGCCAGGAAAAAAGGAGAGTCGATTATGATCGGTGATCAGATCGAGATCGTCGTTCTGGGCAGCGAGGGAGACACGATTCGTGTCGGCATTCGCGCTCCAAAACATGTCGAAGTTTTCCGCAAAGAGATCTATCAGAACATACAGGAATCGAATAAAGAGGCGATTTCTAATCCGATTAGTCCTTTAAACCTAAGCAAATTAATGAATAAGTCCAAATAAAGCGGAATGTCGACCCTGGTCGACATTTTTTTGTAATTACCTATAAACTTTCGGAATCGCTAGGACGATATATATAACAACGGGCCTCAAGCTGGGCGGCCGACCCGCTTGTGAGCTCAAAATAAATCCACATGGATGTGGATCAAACGAACCTTCAGGAGGAAGAAACACATGAGAATTAATCACAATATCGCAGCAGCGAACACTCACCGTCAATTGACGGGTAACACAGCAGCAGCAAGCAAATCCCTTGAGAAATTGTCTTCCGGTCTTCGCATCAACCGCGCTGGTGATGATGCAGCTGGTCTAGCAATCTCCGAGAAAATGAGAGCACAAATCCGTGGTTTGGATATGGCTTCCAAAAATGCTCAAGATGGTATCTCCTTGATCCAAACAGCTGAGGGTGCATTGAACGAAACTCACTCCATCCTTCAGCGTATGCGCGAATTGGCTGACCAATCCGCAAACGGAACGAACACAAACGACGATCGTACAGCGATTCAAGAAGAAGTAAAACAATTGAAAGACGAAATCGATCGTATCGGTAACACAACTGAGTTCAATACTCAAAAATTGTTGAATGGTAACTTGAAGAATGGTGGCGGTGCAAGCGTTGCTACTGATTCAACAACTGGGGCTGTTGTAGCTAAGTTATCTGGGGCTGTTCTTACTGGTGGTGCTTCAATCGATAGTGGGACTTTAAGTTCAGCTTCATTTACTGAAGAAACGCTAAAAATTGATGGAAACGAAATTAAAATCAACTGGCAAAACCTTACTAGTTCTGAAAAAGGTATTCTGAGCGGTGTTACAAGCAGTTCCACTTCACAGAATGCTGCTAAAGACTTGATTATCAATAAAATTAATGAGGCAATTGATGCATCAGGTAAGAATGTTGCGCATGTATCAGGCTATATAGATTCAAGCGGCGCTTTAGTATTGAAAAGTGGAACTGCAGGAAAAGACTCTAAGTTAGAAGTAGCGTCTGGTGGCGTTCTTGCAGCTACTGGATTAAGTACAACGGCAACTTCAGGAAGCACATTATACAATGGAACAACAGTAGGTAGTAATTCAACAGCATGGTTGAAAATTGGTGATATTGATTTTAGAGAAATCACGTTTTCATCTGCCATTACTGGCGGAACTACAACCATGAGTGGCGCTGCATCAACTATCCAAAGTGCGATTAATACTGCAATTGCGACTCATAACACAGGTAAAACTGAAAGTGACCCTGGGTACTTGCAAGATGTTGTTGTTAACGTGACGAAGGATGGCAGATTCCAAATTACTAGCGAATCCGGTGCTGTTCAGCTATCTGATAAAGAGGGCAGTACATTTATTAAAGATCTTGGATTGAGCGCAGCTCAAACAGAAGGCATGAGTGGTGGCGGAGTTACTTTCCAAATTGGTGCGAACCGTGGACAAACAATCAGTTTTGGTATTGGCGATATGAGAGCGACTGCTCTTGGTGTAGCTGATGTAGATGTTTCAACGGCTACAAGTGCATCCCAAGCTCTAGATAAACTTGATAGTGCAATCAAAAACGTTTCTTCCCAACGTTCCAAAATGGGTGCTGTACAAAACCGTTTGGAGCACACAATCAACAACTTGCAAACAGCTTCTGAGAACTTGACTTCCGCTGAATCCCGTATTCGTGACGTTGATATGGCGAAAGAAATGATGGACTTCACGAAGAACAACATCCTTTCCCAAGCAGCTCAAGCTATGTTGGCTCAAGCAAACCAACAACCACAAGGCGTTCTGCAATTGCTTCGTTAATATCTATTTTATATTTATCAAGACTGGGGCTTTTCTTCCCAGTCTTTTCTTGTTATTACCTCTTTATTATTGTTCGACAAAAACCGATAATATTGTATAAGACTACATAACACAGGATATATATTGAAGAGGTGCCTTATGCAAAATAACCCTATTAACTCCCAATTAAACGAAGTAATAATGAGCTGGGAGCAATATCTGAATCGTTCTTTGCCTTTGATGAAGGAGTTAGCGGATCGTTTTTATAAATCTATTGAACAACAGCCATGGGGGGAATTGCCGCAACTAACTGAAGCGTTTTTGTGGATCTTTCAGGTGTTTGAAACGTTGGCGCAAGCTGGGGGTTCTTCCTATGAAGCTTGGAAAGATGTTGAACAAGCGATGAACGCGATTTCTCACGAATTGCAGACGCTGAATGATGCGATAAGCGATAAAGATCCGGTCGCAGTTGGGGATATCTTGAATTACGAAGTGTTGCCTAAATTAGAAGGACTGCATAGCGTTGTTTCGATGATAATTAAACATGAGGTTGCTCAAAATGAAACTAACTGACAATGTAGTGTTTTTAAAGTCCAGATATCCCTTTCTTACAAACAGAATCGATTTAAATGGTCGTAATGATACTGTAGAAGTTATAGAAACGAAGTCGGGGCATCCAACATTAGCAGCTAGTCATTCTGGACATATCGATTACTTACATAGTAAGTATAATCCGGTGCATGAGGCTGAGAAGTTTATCGAACAGTTTGTCGATGTTGAGCATAATCACGTGCTTTTTTATGGTGTGGGGCTCGGATATCATATCGAATCGTTTATAAAGCATTTTCCAGCAATTCCGTTTTCAATTTTTGAGCCAGACATTGAAGTGTTTCGCGCTTTTATATCGTACCAAAACCTAAAAAAATGGAAAATGCTCAGACATATTTATGTGGGAAGCGATGCAGAGCAATGCAAGGCCAGTGTACAAGATTTTGTAAACCAAACTGACGGACAAGTTACGATTATTACTTTGCCGAGCTACGAGCGTGTCTATGCGGCTGCGTATAAAATATTTTCTGAGAGTATGCAGTATTATCTTCAAGAAGCTCGAAAAATGTTTCAGGTAAGATATGCATTCGAGAAGAAATGGATTATTAACAGTCTTGATAACTTTAAATATACAGTTCAAGCGGGCAATATATTTGATAAAAAAACCTCTTTTGAAGGGAAGCCTGTTCTTATCGTCGCTGCAGGGCCTTCATTAGTTGAAGAAATCGAAAACCTCAAATATATTAAGGAGCAAAAATCTGCGTATATCTTTGCTGTTGGTTCAGCGATTACACCTTTATTAAACCATGGTATTATTCCTGACGGAGCTTGTACCTATGATCCTCATTTTCATAATGTGAATGTCTTCAAAAAAGTGATTGACGAGAAGATTACAGACATTCCACTTATTTATGGATCAACTGTAGGTGCTGGAACACTGAAGGACTATCCTGGACCGTTGTTGTCTCTTTTTACAAATAAAGATCCCATTGCGGGTATGATATTAAAAAAGGAAAATGATAAAGCGCTTGTGAAGGTTGATGATGCTCCATCAATTGCGGTAATAGCTTTGCAATTATTTTCTGAAATGCGCTGCAATCCAATTGTTTTGGTCGGTCAAAATCTTGGTTACCGTAATAATAACTATTATGCAAGTGGTCTTGAAAACGTCAAGGTACTTGTCCAAAGTGATCTAGATGCTTCTTTCCAAGTGGAAGATGTTTTTGGTAGTCTTATTCAAACTGACTGGTCACTTAATACAATGAGACTTGAGATGGAGTTACATCTGAAAAAGTACCCAGATAGAACCTTTATTAATACAACACAAGGTGGCGCTAAGATTCAAGGAACTCAATTTATGGATTTAAGCGATGTCATAAAGAAGTATTTAAATGAAGAAGTCGTGGATTTGAAATGGTATGCCAATGAAGGGCCAGGATATGATCCGAATTACCTAATGGAGCGAGCAAAGTTCTTGGAAGAGAAGAGAGTGCTCTTTGTTAAGCAGATCGATGAAGTTATTGGGATTTTTAATGATATGAATCGCAGTGTTAATCAAAAAAATGCTAAAAAAGCGTTCAAACTAACGCAAAAGTTTGATACTGTGTTTGATGCTTTTCAAACAAATGAATTTTACAAAACCGTTCTTAAGCCGATGAATATGCTTCAGCTTGAGTGGCTAACTAAACAATTCGATGCTATAGTGCATGAACCAGACATATTGGTTAAAACAACGAAGATTATTGAGAAGATCGGCAAAGTTGTTTATGATATCCAGAGGGATTTGGTAATGATTGATCCGTTATACTTAAATATGCAAAGATCTTTGCAATCTGCCCTGGATCAAAAAAGTGCGATGATCAATTAGAAGTGGGGCTGTATTTCATATGTACACAAATAAAAAAGTTTTAATAACTGGCGGAACTGGCACAATTGGGCAGCACTTGCTGAAAGCGATTCTGTCTTATAGTCCTTCTGTAGTTCGTATTTATAGCAGAGATGAGCATAAGCAGTATGAAATGCAGCAGGAGTTTAAGGAACATAGGAATATCCGCTATTTAATTGGGGATATTCGTGATGAGGTAAGACTTCTGAGGGCAATGGAAGACATCGACTATGTGTTTCATCTTGCTGCGATGAAGCATGTACCAGCTTGTGAGTACAATCCATTCGAAGCTGTGAAAACGAATGTATTAGGGACTCAAAATGTGATTCAAGCTGCAATTGCAGCAAAGGTAAAGAAGGTCCTATTCACCAGTACGGATAAAGCGATATCTCCTACAAACACGTATGGAGCTACTAAGCTTACTTCTGAGCGATTAATTTCCGCGGCCGAATATCAGAAGGGCCCGAAACAGACGGTATTCTCGTCGGTACGCTTTGGAAATGTAATGTGTTCTCGAGGCTCGGTAATTCCTCTGTTTAAGAAACAAATTTTAGAGGACCATTGCATTACAGTAACAGATATGATGATGAAAAGGTATATGATGACCCCGAATCAAGCAATTTCTCTTATGCTCAAGGCTAACGAGTTAGCTAAGGGGGGAGAGGTATTCGTTCTGAAGATGCCTGTAATTAATTTATCAGATTTGGCTGAGGTTATGATCGAGAAAGTATCCGAAAAACATCGTATCACTGAGTCGGTTGAAATTAAAGAGATTGGTTTACGCCCTGGTGAAAAGATGTACGAGGAACTGATGTCTGATGACGAGGTTATCGGTTCGTTTGAGACGCCCGACATGTACATCATCCCTTCGCATTTTACCGACCATGAATACAACGAAGCAGTTAGAACACTGGCAAAACCCTCGATAGGAACAGATGCTTCGATTAGTAAAGAGGTTTTGGGAGAATGGCTGCTGTCTGAAAAGTTGATCTAGGGTAGTTATCCAGCTATTTAGCAGCAACCGGATATACACTCGTAAGTGAAATCCAAAAGTTTCTATATTAAATTAGTAGAAAATAAAAAATTAGAAAGCTGGACGCTGCAAAAGCGACGTAGAAAAAGAGGGCAGAAAAAAGGAGGATGGATTCGGAAGGTCACCTTATGTAAGGTGACTTTATTTAATAACTGATGAACAAAGGGCTAATATGCTGCCGTATGGAGTGCCATGGTGATGCTATCAATGAACAAGTTTAAAGTGAAAGTCGTTACTATTTGGTGGGCGTTTTCTTCTTGTATTGGACATTGTTTTTTGGTCGGAACAACGGTTATTCCCAGTATAGTAAAGGAACTTATTTTTGAAATGATTGAGGAGGCCGCGTAATCATTATTATTTAATGGGAAGTAATATTAGGGTAGTTTATAGAGAGTAGGAAACCACAATGAATTGGAAAGATATAGTTGTGTCCTTCGAAACTACAATTGTAAGGGTCCTAGGGGTTATTGATTCATCTGCTATGCAGATTGCTTTGATCGTAGATAGACAATACAAATTACTTGGGACGGTTACTGATGGTGATATTAGAAGGGCTATCTTAAAAGGAGTATCCTTGCAAGAGCCAGTAGGCTTCATTATGAATCGGAATCCAATCTGTTTAACCGAGGAATATACTCAAGAACTAGCACTGAATGTCATGAGGCAAAAAAACATTCGACATTTGCCTATCGTTGATAGTGAGGGAAGAATTGTTTTTTTAGAGACGTTGAATCATATATTGGAACCGGATCCCATGGATCATTGGGTTGTGTTAATGGCTGGAGGTTTAGGAACAAGATTAATGCCGTTAACTGAAAATTGTCCCAAGCCGCTGCTACCAATTGGCGGAAAGCCATTACTTGAAACTATAATTGAAAATTTCAAAAGCTATGGATTTACGAAGTTCTATATATCTGTTAATTATAAAGCGGAAATGGTTGAAGATTATTTCGGTGACGGATCAAAATGGGGGGTCGTTATTCGGTATATCCGAGAAGATCAGCGTATGGGTACTGCAGGAGCGCTATCGTTGTTACCTTCGTTACTTACATCCCCATTAGTTATTATGAATGGTGATTTGTTAACAAAAACAAACTTTAAGCATCTAGTGGATTTTCACAGTAAAGAGAACACTGCCGCAACGATGTGTGTCAGGGAATATGAATATCAGGTTCCTTATGGCGTAGTTGAAGTGAGGAAAAATAGATTTGTAAACATCGTAGAAAAACCATTACAACGGTATTATGTCAGTGCGGGCATTTATGTTTTGAACCCCAATGTAATCGAATACATACCTAGGAATACTTATTATGATATGCCTACACTGTTTGCCTCATTATCCGAGCAAGAGATAGAGGCAGCTATTTATTCTATTCGAGAATACTGGATGGATATTGGGAGGATAGATGACTTTCAAAAGGCCAATAACGAGTACAGAGGTGTTTTTGAATGATTCAAAACAAAAAAATATTAGCTCTCATTCCTGCAAGAGGTGGATCGAAAGGTGTTCCAGGGAAAAATATTCTTGTTGTTCAAGACAAACCATTAATTGCATGGACGATAGAAGAGGCTAAAAAATCAAAGTATATAGATAGAGTTGTCTTATCCTCGGAAGATGAAGAAATAATAAAAGTTGCAGATCAATGGGGTTGTGATATTCCTTTTGTTAGACCTGCAAATTTAGCGAAAGATGATACGCCAGGAATTGATCCGGTATTGCATGCTCTAGATCACTTACCGGATTATGATTATGTTATAATGCTTCAGCCTACGTCGCCGCTAAGAAGTGTTGAGGATATAGATAATGCAATTGAGTATTGTTTCAGTAAAAATGCTTTATGTTGTGTTTCAGTATGCAGAACAAGTGAGAACCCATACTGGATGTACAAAGTAATTGACGGAAATCTAAGACCAATAGTTAATGATAATGAAACAATGTATTTAAGAAGACAAGATTTGCCGCCAACATTTATACTAAATGGTGCTATCTACATTGCTAATTGCAACTGGCTCAAAGAGAGTAAATCATTTCTAACAGACAAAACTGTGGCTTATATCATGGATTCTGCACGGTCTCTAGATATAGATAACGAGATTGACTTTGTATTACTTGAGTATTATTTGGGATTGCGATGTTAGATGGAGGGAATGAAATGGATTTAACCAATAAAAAGATTCTTGTAACAGGCGCGGATGGTTTTATTGGATCTCATTTAACGGAAGAATTGATCCGAAGAGGACATGATGTCCGTGCTTTTGTACTTTATAATTCTTTTAATTCTTGGGGATGGTTAGATCAAGCTCCAAATGACATAAAAGGGAGTCTGGATGTGTTTGCAGGGGATATTCGTGACCCATACGGCGTAAAAGTCGCGGTGAAGAGTTGCGATGTTGTTTTACATCTCGCGGCTTTAATAGCCATCCCGTATTCATATCATTCACCGGATACGTATATAGACACGAATGTGAAGGGTACCTTAAACGTCATACAAGCAGCACGTGAATTAGAAGTTCAAAAAGTTGTCCATACTTCAACTAGTGAGGTTTATGGAACAGCTCAGTTCGTGCCCATCACTGAACAGCATCCACTACGAGGGCAATCTCCATATTCGGCCTCTAAAATTGGCGCAGATCAGATTGCGATGTCATTTTACGATTCATTTAGTCTGCCTGTTTCCATTATTAGACCTTTCAATACCTACGGTCCTCGTCAATCTGCTCGTGCCGTAATCCCAACTATCATTACGCAAATTGCAAATGGGTTAACGAACATTAAACTAGGCGCTCTGAATACGACGCGGGACTTTAACTTTGTAAAAGATACTGTGGACGGTTTCATCTCTGTCGCACAATCAGACCAGTCGCTCGGTGAGGTAATCAATATTGGCAGTAATTTTGAAATCTCAATTGGTGAAACGGTTGAATTAATAGCTGAAGTCATGAATGAAAAGGTGAAGGTTAATACCGACGAGATGCGAATTCGACCTGAAAAGAGTGAGGTTGAACGACTTTGGGCGGATAATGCTAAAGCTAAACGAATATTAGGCTGGGAACCAAAGTATGGTGGACGTGAAGGGTTTAAAAGAGGTTTAAGGGAAACTGTAGAGTGGTTCACAAACCCTCATAATCTGTCGACTTATAAAGCGGATCGGTACAACATATGAGGGATTCAGGGGATTTAGACAAATTAGTGAAAGTAGTTTCATCAGCTTTACCTGGTGACCAAAAATTTATTGCTTTGCACGAACCTCGTTTTTGTGGAAACGAGTGGGAATATGTGAAAGAATGCTTGGATACAGGCTGGGTCTCTTCGGTCGGCAAATTCGTTGATAGATTTGAGCAAGATTTAGCGGAATATACAGGTGTTAATAATGCGATTGCCGTTGTTAATGGGACAGCAGCCCTACATATTTGTCTAAAATTAGCTGGCGTAGAACAGAATGATGAAGTTCTCATTCCTTCTTTTACATTCATAGCAACGGCGAACGCGGTTTCTTATTGTGGAGCGATTCCGCACTTTGCCGATAGTGAAATGAGAACCTTGGGGCTTGACCCGTTCAAGCTAAGTAACTATTTAAGGGATATTACCGAAGTTAAACGAGGTCATTGTTATAACAAAATAACGGGTCGTCGTATTAAAGCAGTCGTACCCATGCATACTTTTGGCCATCCTGTGGATCTAGATCCACTAATGGAAATATGCGCCAATTATCATATAGAACTCATAGAAGACGCAGCTGAATCACTAGGTTCCTATTATAAGGGTCAACATACAGGCAATTTTGGAAAACTATCCGCTTTAAGTTTTAATGGGAATAAAGTCATTACTACCGGCGGTGGTGGTGCCATTCTAACGAATGATGAGTCGTTGGCGAAGTTCGCTAAACATATAACAACTACTGCTAAAATTCCGCATAAATGGGCGTTTAATCATGATCAAATAGGCTTTAACTACCGGCTTCCAAATATTAATGCAGCTTTGGGATGTGCGCAATTGGAACAGCTTGAGCAATTCTTAATTAAGAAACGAGCACTGGCTGATTCTTATCGAAAAGTTATTACAGAAGTGGATTGTGTTTCTTTCATGGTCGAACCCGAATTTGCGAAAAGTAATTATTGGTTAAATGCAATTTTATTGAATAAACCAGATATAACAAAACGCGATTATTTATTAGAAAAATTAAATGATCAAGGAATCATGTCAAGACCAGCTTGGACCTTAATGCATAAATTGCCGATGTTTGCGGAGTATCCGAAAATGGATTTAACTATTGCAGAAGGCCTTGAAATGCAACTGATTAATATACCAAGTAGTGTGGTGCTAGGTGAGACAAATGAGTAAAAGGAAGATTTGCGTAGTTACGGGTACTAGAGCTGAATATGGATTGTTATATTGGATTTTAAGGGAGTTACAGCAAGATGAGTCAATAGATCTTCAAATCGTTGCAACCGGAATGCACCTGTCGCAAGAATTCGGTTTAACTTATAAACAAATCGAAAATGATGGGTTTATTATTAATGAAAAAGTTGAGATGTTATTGTCCAGTGACACTCCAGTCGGGATCGCCAAATCAGTTGGACTTGGAACAATTAGCTTTGCAGAAACGTTGCAACGTTTAAATCCAAATATAATAGTTGTGCTTGGTGATAGATTTGAAATTTTTTCTGCTGTTCAATCAGCGATGATTCTTAGAATTCCTATAGCACATATTCATGGTGGAGAATTGACAGAAGGGTTGATTGACGAAGGTTTAAGGCATTCAATTACGAAAATGTCTCAAATTCACTTTGTTGCAACTGAGGCATACCGGAGAAGAGTTATTCAGTTAGGAGAACAACCTGACAATGTCTTTAATTTCGGTGCACCCGGTCTTGACTATATTGGAAATCTGAATTTATTAAGTAAAGAAGAATTACAGGAAAGCATCGGTATTCGATTTAATGAGCAAACATTCCTAGTGACATATCATCCTGTTACTTTAGAAGAGAATACGTCAGAGGAACATGTTAAGGAGTTATTGGCCGCGCTGGACTACTTTCCGAATGCTTCAATTATCTTTACGAAATCAAATTCAGATACCAACGGTCGAATCATTAATCAATTGCTTGGAGAGTATGTAGAAAACAATAAAGGACGTTGCAAAATATTCGCATCTTTAGGTCAAAAGAGGTATTTAAGTGCTATAAAACATTGCGATGTAGTGATAGGCAATTCCTCGAGTGGGCTAATTGAAGTACCAGCATTTAAAAAACCTACAGTTAATATTGGAGATCGTCAAAAAGGACGGATTAAAACTGCATCTGTTATTGACTGTGATGATCAAGCAACAGAGATTAAAAATAGTATTCAAAAAGCACTCACCAAAGATTTCAATTCTCAATTATTAAATATGAGATCAGAATATGGTGGACACGGAAACACATCGAAGCAAATTGCACAAATTTTAAAGACTATCCAACTTGATGGTATAGTGAAAAAAACATTCTACGATGTGGATGTGAATGTATGAGAATAATTTTTATTGGTTGTGTCGCTTTTAGTTACAAAGCACTGCAATGTATTTTAAGAGATACAGAGGCGGAGGTAGTAGGTGTTGTTACAAAAAAACAATCCCCCTTTAATGCAGATTTTCAATCTTTAGAACCACTATGTAGTGAGTATCAAATCCCAGTTTTACTATATGAAAAAAACAATCTTCAGTTAAAGGATTGGATAAAAGAATTTAACCCGGATGTTATTTATTGTTTAGGTTGGTCCCACTTATTGGATCAAGACGTACTAGATATTCCTGAAAAAGGGATTATTGGATTTCATCCAGCGGCACTCCCCCAAAATCGTGGAAGGCACCCAATTATATGGGCATTAGCGTTGGGGCTAAGAAAAACGGCATCCACTTATTTTTTAATGACGAATGAAGCGGATACTGGAGATATTATTAGCCAAGAGGAAATTGAAATTAGTGATCATGATGATGCGGGCACACTTTATAGAAAAATAGAAGAAAAGGCATTATTACAAATACCAAGCTTTACTGAACAACTTATTCAAAATACGTATAAGAAAGTCCCTCAGAAACATGATCAATCAAATTCTTGGAGAAAAAGAAATAAGCAGGATGGGCAGATAGATTGGCGAATGTCCGCGAAAAGCATATATAATTTAATTCGAGCATTAACTAAGCCCTATGTAGGAGCTCATTTTGTATACCAGGAAAAAGAAGTGAAAGTATGGAAATCAAGAGTTGTTAACCCCGATGATACATCTGAGAATATTGAGCCAGGTAAGATACTTAAGGTTACTAATAATACTGTGTATATTAAGTGTGGGGAAGGAATAATAAGCCTTCTTGAACATGATCTTGATGAACTCCCAACAGAAGGGGGATATCTATGAATAAGGTTTTGGTAGTAGCACCTCATCCAGATGATGAAACGCTAGGCTGTGGTGGAACATTATTAAAGCATTTAGAAAATGGTGATGAAATTCATTGGCTGATCGTCACACATATAAATGAAGAAAATGGATTCTCTAAAGAGCGCATCAATTGTAGAGAAGAGGAGATTGAGAAAACGTCATTGCTTTATCAGTTTACTACAGTCCATCAACTAAAGTTCCCAACTACACAATTAGATTCTATTCCAATGTACAAGCTCGTTGGAGAGATTGGTAAGATTTTTCAAAAAATTCAGCCTACAATTTGCTTAGTCCCTTATCGTGGGGATGCTCATTCGGATCATGCTGCTGTTTTTGATGCGACAATTTCTTGTACGAAGTGGTTTCGTTATCCAAGTGTGAATCGGGTGCTAGTGTACGAAACTTTATCGGAAACTGATTTTGGAGTAAATCCAGACAATAACGGTTTTTCACCAAATGTATTTGTCGACATCAGTACTTTCCTTAATAAAAAAATAGAAATAATGAATGTGTTTGCAAGTGAAATGGGTGAATTTCCATTCCCAAGGAGTGAAAAAGCGATTAAATCTTTAGCCTATTTAAGAGGGGCAGCTTCGGGGTTTGATGCAGCGGAAGCGTTTATGTTAATAAGGGAGAGGCTATGAGATGGAAAGGACTTTTATCGTTGCCGAAGCAGGTGTGAACCATAACGGTGATATCGAGCTGGCTAAAAGGCTGATTGAAGTAGCCGCAGATTGTGGTGCCGATGTTGTAAAATTCCAAACATTTAGATCGGAAAAGCTAGTCAGTAAATTAGCAGAAAAAGCTGGTTATCAGAAATCAACAACAGATGCCACTGAAAATCAACTCAATATGTTAAAAAAGTTAGAGTTATCAATTGAGGATCACCACTTACTAATAGATCATTGTAAAAAGAATGGCATTATGTTTTTATCAACACCCTTTGACGAAGATAGCTTGTACTTCTTAGCAGAAGATTTGAAATTACCAATTATTAAAATTCCATCAGGTGAAATAACAAATGCGCCTTTTTTATTGAAAATAGCAAGATTTAAAAAGAAAATTATATTATCGACTGGAATGAGTTCCCTCGGTGAGATTGAGCATGCACTTTCAATTCTAGCATTCGGATTACTTCATGAAAAAGGAAATCCTTCCGAAGAGAGTATTCAAAGATCATATGCATCTGTTGAAGGTCATAGACTCCTCAAGGAATATGTTTCAATATTACATTGTACAACGGAATATCCAACCCCATTTGTTGAAGTGAATTTGCGAGCAATGGATACACTAAAGTTGGCATTTCAATTGCCTGTCGGGTTGTCAGATCATACGGAAGGAATTGCAATACCAATCGCAGCAGTTGCAAGAGGGGCTTATTTGATTGAGAAACATTTCACTTTAGATCGAACAATGCCTGGTCCAGATCATAGAGCCTCATTAGAGCCCCAAGAATTAAAAGCAATGATTCACTCAATTCGTCAAGTTGAAGAATCACTTGGAATAAAGATAAAAAGTGCCACGCAATCCGAAATAAAAAATAAATTAGTCGTACGTAAAAGTTTAGTCGCAATTAAGCCAATTCAAAAGGGTGAATATTTCACAGAAGAAAATATTGGCGTAAAGCGTCCTGGAAATGGTGTCTCACCAATTTATTATTGGGACTATATTGGGGAGACTGCCCAAAAAGATTATGATGAGGATGATTTGATTTGACAAAAACACCAGTCATTATACTTGGCAGTGGCGGCCATGCAAAAGTATTAATCGATATTTTACAAATCCAGAATATCGAAATTACTGGTATTTGCTCGCCGGATATGACTTTTATTCAGAATGTTGACAATGGTATCCACGTTTTAAGTAGCGATGCTGATATATTTGAACATCAGCCTGATAAAGTTTTGCTTGTAAATGGATTGGGATCGGTTAAATCCACAGCAAAAAGAGAAGAGATTTTCAAAATGTTCAAAAGTAAAGGATATACATTCGCAACTGTAGTTCATCCATCAGCCATTATCAGTCAGAACGCGCGGCTGCTAGAAGGAGCGCAAATAATGGCCGGAGCGATCATTCAAACAGATAGTGTAATTGGGGTGAATTCAATCGTGAGTACAAAGGCTTCTGTTGACCACGATTGTAAGATTGGTAATCACGTACACGTTGCGCCAGGGGCAACATTGTCTGGTGGGATTACAGTTGATGATGGCGTTCATATCGGTACGGGAGCCACAATTATTCAGGGTATACATATTGGAAGAAATAGTTTAGTCGCAGCAGGCGCTGTGGTTACGAAGGAAGTTAGAGAATTCAGTGTCGTACGTGGTATTCCGGCGAAGGAACTTTAACTAGGAGTTTAGGAGTATTCTAGAGGGGAAGGGGTACGTTAAGAAAACTTGGTAGTCACGACTGTAAATAGCTGTTATCTGATCTTGCATTTGTGTCTGTTACTATTTATGTAACAATTCCAATGTAGATGGAATCGACTTTCTGGCGGATAGGGGATTACTTTGACGGATAATTTGGCGTTGGTTAGATGATGGAAAGTGGTTTTACCTTATCTTCCTTCGCACTTGCATAAGTCGTTCGTGAGTAAACGTAGACGTAGGTTCATTTATTTGACGATCTCAAACTTACACTAGCTTCCTTTAGGTATTCGAATACTCTTATTGCTTGAAGCATTCATGATCAATTAAATTGGAATAATGGTTTGTCAGTAGATATTTGTAAGAAAAAATATACTTAAGCAGGTGGGCTGAGTGTTATTTAACCAACAGGCGCTGTTGTTTAAAGGGTTTTTAAATAAAAGTTCATTCTCAAATGATATTTCTCAAAAGCTAAAATATAAGGTTGGGTTTGTTGTAACACCTTGGGTTTTCACAGCAGTTCCATGGTACTCTGTTGTACTAGCTGTAATGAGTAAGAGGAGGGGGGCTGAACCAGTCATTATATTTGACAATTTAGGCTTTGAAAAGAATGATGATGAGCAGATTCCAATAATAGAAGAGATTCTAGATGAGGTATCACATTACATAAAAGTAATTAAGTTGAATGAATGCACAACGAGTAACATTTTGTTAGAGAAAAACGAACTAGAAGAAATTAATCGATTATCACATCTAAATACAGTTTGGAAATTGAGAACAGATGATTATGGAAACGAAGGAAAAGAGTTAGAAGAGTATTGTAGAGGGAAATTAATTAAGAATGCTATTTATATAAAATCATTTTTCAAGAATAGTTTGTTAGATCGCATAGTTGTACCAGGTGGCATATATAGTATGAGTGGTTTGTATCGTTTTTACGGTAAAAAGTGTGGAATTCGAGTAACAACTTTTGATTCTGGTCCTAATACGGTAATTTCAGGATTTGAAGATGTAGCTGCATATCAAATGGATACAAAGGAAGTAGTTAATAATATAGAATTTTTATTTAGCGATGAAGAGATCCTTGAGATAAAAGAGTGTGCAAAAAAAGAATTAAAACTAAGGCAGGCAGGAAAAGGCCTAGTGAATTATCAATCAATCGATTTTGATTTAGCTCAAATGAACGTTAAATTTGATGTGTTGTTTCCTCTTAATATTGTGTGGGATGCAGCAGCATTAGGGAAGCATAGGTTTTTTAAAGATTCACATTCTTGGATAGAAGAAACTCTTGAATTTATACTAAAGCAAACTAATGCAACTGTTGCAGTGAGGCAGCACCCTGCTGAAAGCATGTTTAAAGAAAAATACAATGTGATAGAAAGCTTGAGTTCAAAATACTGCGAGAATAATAGAGTTGTTATATACTCTTATGATAAGTGCATAAACACATATGAATTATTAGGGAGTACAAAGATAGTATTGCCTCATACATCAACAGTAGGTATTGAAGCAAGTATTTTACTGAAGAAAGTGATTATTGAAAGTGATTGTTACTATTCAGAAGCTAACTTTGTCGAAAAAGCAAATACGAAAGATGAGTATTTTAATTTAATAATGCAAGCTTTACAAAAAGATGCCGATAATAAAGAAGAAAGTGAAGCATTGCTCTATTATTATTTCTCACAAGTTTGTGGTTTTCTAAGGACTAATTTTACGCCACAACCTGATGATTTTTTAGTGTGGGTCAAAAAAGATTTCGATGAACTATTGTTTAATGAGGAAATATCTATTCTAATCGAATCATTCCTTGGCGAAAAATCGTTGACTTTATTGAACGCTCTAAAAAAAATTAGAAAGGAGAGTCAAAATTGACTGATAATTTCGAAAGATTTCCAGACGTTTCATTCGGAAATATGGTGCAGGTGTTAGGTGTGGAAAATATTGAAATTGATAGAGGTAGTTGTATTGGAGATAATACTTGGCTAAATATTTGTGTTAGAGATGATAAGACACGTATGAAGATTGGAAAGTGTGTGCTTGTAGGTCGTCAGTCAATGATATCAACTGGAGGATATTTAGAAATTGGTGATTATTGCTTACTCGCTCCTAGAGTTTACATATCAGATGCAGATCACTTGTTTGACGACATATATAGACCTATCATTGAACAAGGGGCAACGTTAAATCGTAGTGTGATTATTGAAGAAAATTGCTGGATAGGAATTAATGTAGTGATAACAGGTAACGTTAATATTGGAAGAGGCAGTATAGTAGCAGCAAACACAGTTGTGAATAAGGATATTCCACCATTTTCACTCGTAGCAGGAAATCCGTTTCAAGTTGTTAAACTATACAACCCGAAGAGTCAGAAATGGGAGAGAGTAAGAAACGAAGCGGAAATGTTTAAGGTTTTTGCTGATCGAAATGAAGTGGGTTTACCAGATAGAGAAGAGTATAGGGGTACTTTAGTAGAGAGAAGCAAGATAAAAAGGTTGGATCCTATTTTGGCAGGGAACGGAATGCATTTATAGTCATAAGGGGATGTTTAAAAAGATGAATAATTCATTATTTTATTATAAAGAGAACTACTTCGGACCTGTTTTGTTAAATGCGACAACGCTTGCAAATTTCGCAGTATCTCAAGAGTTAATGGAAGAACTATTAACTTTCCATAATCTATTTGTAAATGATAAATATGTTGAATATGTTGATGCTTTTTATAGAGAAGGTTTGAAAAGATTTGGAAAGTATTGGTCGTATATGGACATTATTAATGTTCTATTCGCAGCTTCTAAATTAGTAAAACCAACAAATTATCTCGAAATTGGTGTTCGCCGCGGGAGATCTTTATGTACTGTAGTAAGAGGCAATCCAGATGTAAATGTATATGCATTTGATATGTGGTTATCAAATTATGCTGGTATGGATAATCCAGGACCCGATTTTGTATTAAATGAATTGAAAATAAATGGACACCGAGGGCAGGTGAGTTTTGTTAATGGGAACAGTCATGAAACAATCCCGCAGTTTTTTAAAGAAAACCCAGAGTTAAATTTTGACCTCATCACAGTTGATGGTGATCATTCTGAAGAAGGTGCTTTAAAAGACTTATTAAACGTTATACCAAGATTAAATGTTGGTGGTGTGATTGTATTTGATGATATTTCACATCCTGCTCACCTGTACCTATATGATGTATGGAAAAAAGTGCTTAATGAATTTCCGGAATTGTCTAGCATTGAATTTGTTGAATCGGGCTACGGTATCGCTTTTGCTATTAAGAAAGGGGAATAAGCTTTGAAATTCTTAATAACAGGTGCTGGAGGGTTTATTGGACAGCATTTGTGCGCATATTTTAGTCAACTTGGTCATGAAGTCATTGCCCTAGGAAGAATAAGTCAAGCGAATGAACTGCTATTAAATCAACATGCAATTCTAAAAGTAATTAACCTTGATATAAAGTTGAATGATCAGCTAGTTCATGTTTTCAATGAATACAAACCAGATGTATGTATTCATTGTGCAGGAGGAGCTTCAGTTAAAGAAAGTTTTCAATCACCTAGTAAAGATTACTATGATACAGTTGAATCTTGTTTCAGTATTCTTGAGGCTATTCGCCAAATTTCTAACAGTACGGTTTTTGTGTACTTGTCAAGTGCGGCTGTTTATGGAAACCCTGCTAGTCTTCCGATTATAGAATCAAGTCCTATTCGTCCGATCTCTCCCTATGGATATAATAAAATGATCTGTGAGAAAATAGTCGAAGAATATACTACGATTTACGGGATTCAATCTTTAATTTTCAGGATTTTCTCTGTATATGGTAATGGATTGAAAAAACAAATTTTGTTTGATCTATGTAACAAGTTTACGAATGATGAAAATGATTATGTGGAGCTTTTTGGAACAGGTAAAGAAACAAGGGATTTTATTCATATAAATGATTTAGTTAAATGCATAGAATTATTTGTATCTAATAAAGAAATTGGAATTTTTAATTTAGCTTCAGGAATTCATACGGAAATTGCTAAACTAGCTTCCGTGATAAAAAAAGAATTTAAAAGCGATAAGGAAATTATCTTTAAAGGTAATTCACGTCTAGGTGATCCTGATTTTTGGGAAGTTGATACTCGTTTAATAAGTAAAGGTTTTTCTCCAGAAGTTAGCTTAGATGAAGGAGTGGCTTCTTATTGTAAATGGTTTATGGAAAAAGGTGGTCATGGCGAATGGGGAATTTAAAAGTTGCAGTTCCGATTATTGGTGGAGAACACTGGGGGGGGGGCGTTACTTATTTAGAGTATTTAGCGAAGTCTAGTTCGTTATTACAAGAAAATAAGAAATTGGATCTTTTTTTAATAGTGCGACAACATCAATTAAGGGATTATGCGATGCATAAGTCATTTTTAAACTATTTTGCAGGGGTTATTTTTATTGGTGGCCATTCGGATGAAGTAGAGCTTACTATAGGGGATTCAGTAATTTTTTGCGATTCATATGATGAACTCGCAAAAATGACAGACGTGTATTTCCCAGCTAGCAGTATTGCATTACCGAACCGTTGTTCTGTTTCATGGATACCAGACTTTCAACATAAATATTTATCTAATTTTTTCTCACAAGAAGAAATAGTGCATAGAGATAATAAGTTTAAAGAAATTGCAGATCAGGCAAAAATCGTCATATTTAGTAGTGAGAGTGCAAAAAATGATTTCTTGAAATTTTATCCTGAGTCAAAAGCAATGACTGATGTGTTAAGATTTTATCTTCTTCCCAATGAGAAGTGGTACAATAGCTATTCAAATGAAATATTAGATAAATATGGGATAGATTCCGAGTATATTATATGTAGCAATCAGTTTTGGATACATAAAAACCACAAATTATTATTTCAATCAATTAAAGTTTTGAAGGATATGGGAATTGAAATAAAAGTTGTTTGTACAGGCGGAACTATTGATAACAGAAATGATAAGTATTTCGGTAATTTAATGAGTTATATTGAGCAAAATAATCTTACTCAAAACATAAAAATTCTAGGATTCATTCCTAGAGAAGAACAAATTCAGTTAATAAGAAATAGTCTGTTTGTTGTACAACCTTCTCATTTTGAAGGGTGGAGCACGATTGTTGAAGATTGTAGAGTTTTAGGCAAGATGATTCTTATGTCTGACATTG
This sequence comes from Paenibacillus oryzisoli, assembly GCF_001653565.1. Lineage (GTDB taxonomy): Bacteria > Bacillota > Bacilli > Paenibacillales > NBRC-103111 > Paenibacillus_E > Paenibacillus_E oryzisoli. Next base: position 85,780 of record NZ_LYPB01000089.1, on the reverse strand, counting down.
ATGTCCATATCGAACAAGCACCCAGATATGGGTATTATTTTAAACAAAATGACCCTGACCATCTTGCCTCACAAATTCGTTTATTGATAGATCAGAAAGTAGATCCTGAACAGCAGAGAAAAAGAGAACGTGAAGCTAAGGACGATGCGTATAAAAATGTTGAGCGTTATGCAGAAACACTTTATTCAATTCTTACTTCTGCAGTCGTTAATTTTAATAATTGAAAATAAAAAATTAATGCAAACTTGTTTTGTGAAGAAATAGATGAATTTGTGAATGTTGGAGCAGGGAAAAATATAACCATTCATGAACTCACCAAACTACTGTTTAACATAATTAGTTACGAGGGTCATAAATTTGATTCTTCTAATCCAGATGGAAAACTTAGAAAAGCAGCGGATGAAGCCATAATAAACTAGGAGTCCATCATCGGGTAGATTTAGAAGAGGGGATTGAAAAAATACTCGTGGTTTAAAGGCAATGTAATGCGATAATTATACAAACTTAAACTAAGGGGGGGTTTTTATGGAGAAAATATCTATAATTATGCCTACATATAACAGCGAGAAGTATGTAGGAAGAGCTTTGAAAAGTGTCATTGAACAAACCTATCCTATGATCGAATTGATTATTATTGATGGTGATTCAAAAGATAGGACTATGGATATTATTAATAATCACAGAGAGCATATTTCTATCGTTGTATCTGAACCGGATGATGGAATTTACGATGCCTTTAATAAAGGAATATTATGTGCAACAGGCGATATTATTTATTTTTTAAATTCAGACGATTACTTAATACACTCAATTATTATTGAAGAAATGATGGCTTGTTTTGATAAGCAACACTCAATAGTGTATGGAGACATCTCACTTATTTATGAAAATGACCAAGAATCACGGACATATGGAAGGGAATTTAGTTTAGATGATTTGTCAAAGGGGTATGTTCCTCCTCATCAGGCTTTCTTTGTAAGAAAACAATTATTTGAAATTTATGGGCTTTTTGATAAAAAATATAAGATAGCAGGGGATTTTGAGAGGGCTATCTGTTTTTTTAAGAATGAAGTTGGCAAGATTAAGTATATCAATAAAAATGTTGCAGCTTTTCGTGTAGGTGGAATTTCTTCGAACTATGTAACAAGAGCTGTAGGACTCTTGGAGAAAGAAAAGATTATTAAAGAATCTCTTCACATAGATAGACCGCTAGCAGAGGTAGAAATTCAAAATAATGCACTATATAGACAATGGTTAGAGATGATTTTAGTGGAAAAAGTGGGAATTACACGGCGGCTACATCAACTTACGTGCAAAAATGTTGCTGTTTTCGGATCATTAGAGACTGCGGATTATCTCATACAAGATTTGAGTTTAGAAGGATTTGTAACTGGATTTATTATTGATAATTTCAATAGTAGTCCATTTTACAAATTTAATATCCCTATTATTAAGGAAGCAGATATTGACCAACACTTAGAACACATAGATTGTGTTATCGTTTCGATTGAGAGTGCAATTGGTTATGATATTACAGCTAGATTAAAAGCACGATACGGTCATAAAATAGCAATTTTTTGGTGGAAGGAGTTTTTTAATAATGGGAAAATTGCTTAATGGGGAGAAATAATGTATAAAATAACCGCGATTATACCAGCGTACAATGCAGAACTATTTATAGAGGCGGCATTAAGTAGCGTTTTTGAGCAGACATATTCGGTTGATGAAATAATTGTTGTCAATGACTGTAGTCAAGATGATACTTCCAAAGTTGTTAATGAATTATCTTCACTACATGAGAATATTCATGTCTACAGTTTAGGTAAGAATAAGGGAGTATCTTATGCACGCAATTTTGGATTAGCGAAGGCAAGAAATAACTGGATACTTTTTTTAGATGCTGACGATGTTTTAGAACCGAATATTGTAGAAAAAGCAAATGCCTATCTAGAGAATAGTGATGATCTTAGCAAACTTGCTATGATTCATACTTCGTATAAACAAATCGACATTGAAGGAAATATATTTGATGGCATAATAAAGGGTAAAGAATTAAAGCAAGGGGAAGCGTTTGGTGAACTTCTTGTTCGTAATCAAATTATTACGCCTTCAGGTCTGTTATTAAACAAGGAATTCGTGTTGAAGTATGGTAATTTTAACGAAAAATTAAGCTCTAAAAACGAAGACTGGGATTTATGGCTTAGACTATCTCAATTTGGAGATATTGGATATATTGATGAACCATTAGTTAGAGTAAGAAGACACAATAGTAATGCAACAAGGGTATTAAATGTTGTTGTTGCAGGTTCACCTGAGCAGACGATTTTAGATCAATACAATTTAGATGTGATAAGAGCAGCAATTCTCTGTCGTTCCTACTCTAAAGTGAAAAACATACTGGATTATGTATCGATGTTATATCGATTTCAAAAGTGGAGAGAAGGCGTCATAGAATTAGAGCAACTAGTGTCCGAGGATGTCAAAGAAAAGAGTTCAATTTTATTTCTTAAGGCAGTATATTTCTTACACAATGAACAATTCGAGGCAAGCAAAAGTTTATTTGAGCAAATACTTAAAATAACGCCTCAACATGGAGCGTCTTTAAATAATTTAGCAGTATTAAATGCAATGAACTCTAATTTTTTACAAGCTAAACATTTGCTCGAAAGTGCATTGGATCTCAATCCTAATTATATGGATGCCATAATAAATATGCGTTTGTTACATACAGATGGTGAATTCCGGAATAGTTATCGTTTTACACTAAGAGAATTAAGGCCGGTATTATTGAGTTACGAAGGGTAGAAAACAATTCCGAGTGCTGAAATGAAATTGTATTATTATCAGGAGGGTCTGGCTCTCGATTAGGGCCACTTTCCAATGATTCCGTGCAAAGCAACTTTTGAAAGGTTTTGATTATGAAATCGTTGAACATCTTCGTCATATCATTACATTAAAGAAAGATCTTGGAATATGAAGTAAAGAAGGGATGTCTCAAGAAACCATCGGCAATGGTAGAATGAGCAGTGATTACGAAGACACCTACATTACTAATGAATTAGATTTGCCAGTAAAGGTATTAGGGATTTCTAATCCTGTATTTGCTGTAAGTGTAGAAGCATTCTTGGTGACAGACAAATTGGTCAGTTCAAGAATGAAGGAAATGTTAAATGATGGACTGTTTGCACGAGGTTGTATCACGTTCTTGACTACAATAAGCAAGACGACACAGAAATTCTTTCAAAACACCTTACATGAAGATACAGGCAAAAACGTAAGCTTCCAGTACCAACATTTTCGTAGAGTCACGTGGACAATTATTTCTAGCAAAGGTCGGTTTATTCAAAATGGCATTTGGATCGAAGTTTGGTGAAGAGGATAGTATCCCCTTATCAAATGATTGGGGCAATATTGAAATAAATAAGTAGAGTATAGATTGTTTGGATTTTTTATTTCTTTGGACCTTGGAGGAACTGACATGAACGAACAAAAGCTTAAAACCATTTTCGCAGAAGCTTTAGACACTGCAGAAAATATGATTCAAGACGACTTAGCTTATAACAGCATTGAACAATGGGACTCAATCGCTCATATGACGCTAATTGCTGCGATCGACGAAGGTTTCGATATTATGATGGACACAGATGATGTCATTGATTTGAGTTCATACGCAAAGGCGAAAGAGATTTTAGGGAAGTATGGAGTGGCGTTCTAAAATGTTGCTTGAGGGAAAAGTAGCATTGATTACGGGTGCTTCAAAAGGGATAGGAAGGGCGACGGCTCTTGTCTTTGCGAAGAACGGGGCTTCAGTTATTTTGAATGGGCGGAACGAAGAGGACCTACAGTCCATAGCGGTCGAAATCAACGAAATATCGGAACATGCCCCGCTTGTTCTACGTTATGATATTACGAATGTAGAGGAGGTTAAGCAGGCATTTCAACAGATTCATGGCCAGTATAAACGGTTAGATGTCCTCGTCAATAATGCCGGTATTTTGCATGATGGCTTGCTTGGCTACATGCAACAAGACAAAATTAATGAGATGTATGATGTTAATGTGATGGCAACCATATTACATATGCAGTACGCGACACGCTTAATGATGCGCAAAAAAAGTGGATCGATTATTAATCTCAGCTCCATTCTCGGCCGTTTCGGAGATGTTGGACAAGTTGGCTACGCGGCAAGTAAGGCGGCCGTGATCGGTGCTACTCTAGCGGCAGCCAAAGAGTTTGCTTCTTCCAATATACGGATAAATGCGGTGGCTCCCGGTTTCATTGAAACGGATATGACGGTCAAGCTATCGGAAGAGAAATATAAGGATCGTTTATCTAGCATCCATATGGGGCGAGCTGGAAAACCCGAAGAGGTAGCGAATACGATTTTATTTTTAGCTTCGGAATTATCTTCCTATGTGACAGGGCAATTACTTGGTGTTGATGGCGGAATGGTTGTGTAACGATTTGACATTCTTCAGAGGGTGTCTCAAGTGGCGCTTGTTTTGCGACATTGGAGATAGCTTCTTTGTTTTTTCTCATTACATTCCTGTTAAAAGCCGATAATATAAAGAGAAACTTGTGTAAGAAGAAAAAGGGAAGTGTGCACGTGTCTACGTTTTGGAACCTTAGCCATCACAAAGAGCTAAAAGCAGTTGTTTTGACCGATCATAATGGCATGACATATGGCGAACTGCAGCAGCGTGTGGATGATTTTAAAGCAATGCTGCCTAGTTCTACGAACAAACAGCTCGGACTATTGCTTTGTTCGAACGACACTGCCACACTCGTTGCCTATCTTGCCTGTCTGCAGGCAGGTCATGCCGTAATGTTAGTGGATGGGCAATTAGAACAGACATTACTTGAGAAGATCGTTTATTCATATAAACCTAACTGGATTGCTTCACCTTATACAGAACATACATTTGAGGGCTATCATCAGTCGTCATCAGTCTTGTGGGTCGAGGAGCGATCCTCCTATCCCGCGTTACCGGGCATTCATACAGATTTGGCCGTATTACTTAGCACATCAGGAACGACAGGTAGTGCCAAATTTGTTCGTCTTTCTTATAGAAATTTACAAGCTAATGCCCTTTCAATCGCCTCTTACCTGCAGTTGGATGAGACAGAACGGGGGATTACAACGTTGCCATTTCAATATTCCTACGGCTTGTCCGTTATTAATAGTCATCTGCTCGTAGGCGGTACATTAATTATGACGAATGCCTCAATCGTATCTAAGGAGTTTTGGATTTTATTTAAAGAACAAGAGGCAACATCATTAGCGGGTGTTCCGTATACGTATCAGATGCTCCAGCGTCTTCGATTTGGCAGCATGCAGCTGCCGTCGTTACGTTATTTTACACAGGCGGGTGGCAGGTTAGCGCCTAATCTGGTGCAGGCCTTCAGGCAAATTTCGGTTGAGACAGGAAGACGCTTCTATGTGATGTATGGTCAAACGGAAGCGACGGCGCGGATGAGTTATGTTCCTCCGGAACAACTTGTGGACAAAGCAGATTCTGTCGGCATTGCGATTCCGAACGGAACGTTCTGGATTGACGAGGAGACTTCGGAGTTGATCTACGAGGGTTCAAACGTTATGCTCGGGTATGCCGAAGCACGCGAGGACCTAACTAGAGGAGATGAGCTACAAGGACGGCTTCACACGGGCGATGTTGCTTACAGGGATGAGGATGGCTACATCTATATTAAAGGACGAATAAAACGGTTTATCAAGTTATTCGGACTTCGAATTAATTTAGATGAGATCGAAAAGCAGATCGAGACTGAATTCTCTTTGCCTGTTGCTTGCACAGGAGATGATGATTATTTAATCATTTTCACAGAAAACGAGACAAATGCGGAGCAGATCAGAGTATATATACGCCAGTTGTACAAGCTGCATCCAACGTCTTTTTCGGTTAGAACGGTTCCGGTGCTGCCGCGATTAGACAATGGGAAAATGAACTATATGAAATTGAAGGACATGATGTCATGAATGAAGCCATTTTTCAACACCCCTATGCGATGAATCGTGCCGCTAAGCAGGCTTTTTTAATGGACGAGCTGACGCGCTTAACGGATTTCCATAAGTGCCATTGTGAGCCCTATGATCATATTTTGAGGACAGTTCCATTTGAGAGTGAAATCACTCAAGTCGAACATCTGCCATACTTGCCTGTACAGCTTTTTAAAATGATGGATCTACGTTCTGTTCCTAAAGATGAAGTAATTAAAACATTGACATCAAGCGGGACGACTTCGCAACAAGTATCTAAAATCTACATTAACCGTGAGACATCAGAGCTGCAGTCTAAAGCCCTTGTATCTATAGTAAGGGATTTTATTGGTAAGCAGCGACTGCCAATGATCATCATTGATACGAAAAATGTGATCAAAGATCGCAAAGCGTTCAGTGCAAGAGGAGCGGGAATAGTCGGCTTTTCAAACTTTGGTCGCAACCATTTTTATTTGTTAGATGACAACATGGAGATTGATTGGGATGGCTTATATGCTTTTTTAGAAAAGTATAAAGATGAGCGTATCTTTTTATTTGGCTTTACCTTTATGATTTGGCAATACTTTTTAAAAGTCTGTCTCGATAAGAACATTCAACTTCCTCTCGATAATAGTATTTTAATTCACGGCGGCGGATGGAAAAAGCTAAGCGATGAATCGGTTAGCAATGAGATCTTCAAACAATCCTTGTTTGAGCAATTTCATATACCGCTAGTCCACAACTATTACGGCATGGTCGAACAAGTGGGCTCGATATTTATGGAATGTGAACATGGACATTTTCATACTCCTAACTTTGCAGATGTGATGATTCGAGATTTTGAAACATTGAAGCCGGTTATGAATGAAAAAAGGGGCATTGTTCAAGTCATTAGTATTTTGCCCAAAAGTTATCCCGGACACAGCTTGCTGACGGAGGATGTTGGAACCGTACATGGAGAGGATAATTGCCCGTGTGGTCGAATGGGAAGACATTTCACAATTGAAGGTCGAATTCCGAAAGCCGAAATAAGGGGTTGCAGCGACACGCATGCGTTCGACCAACAGAATGGAGTGAATATGTAGATGGAATCTCTTTTGCCAAGGGGGCTGCCTATAACAGGATGGCAAGAACATACTGCTAATATGGCGAAGCAGAAACCTTTGCATCCGTTTTCTTCCGTTGTCGTACAGTTTCTGAATGAAGTGTCTGGCGTTATTTTGAATAACAAACAAATGCGCGCTTATCCAGAGTTGATGACCACCGGGTATTGGCTCAGAAAAGCAAATATAGCACGAATTCAACAGGATTTTGAGAAGCGCAATGCGAACATGATACTACTGGCCAGAGGGGTAGTTTTGCATTTTGCACCTTCAAATGTGGATACGATTTTTTTCTATTCATGGGTGTTGTCTATGCTGGTTGGGAATATAAATATCGTTCGTCTATCTCAAAAAAGAAATGAGCAACTCGAGGTTTTGCTTGAGGTGATCGGCAGCATATTGGATCAAGACAAATATGAGGATATCAAGCAGCGGACACTGTTTGTAACATACGCGCATAATCAGCAAATTTCACAATATCTCTCAAACCTATGCCATGCTCGGGTTATATGGGGTGGTGACCAAACGATTCGAACGATTAGGGACATTCCTTTACCGCCTTTGGCAACAGAGATCGTATTCGCGGATCGTTTTTCAATGGTCGTGTTAGCAGCAGATAGACTTATTTCTTCAACGGACGAACAGTTATCCAAGCTTGCACATGACTTTTATAATGACGCTTTCTGGTTTCAGCAGATGGCTTGTTCCTCACCGAGATTAGTGTACTGGGTCGGAGATGATAAGCGGATAGAAGAAGCGAAAACAAGGTTTTGGGGTGCGCTCACAGCTAAACTTCAAGCCGTACAGTATGAATTGCCGACAGCTCTGCAAATAACGCGGTTGACTACAGCATTTTTCTATGGTGCACATGCGTATACAGATGCTGTATCCTCGGCATTGCTGCATACTCCAACACGTGTTAAAGTGACTGAAATCAATGATCAAATTAGAGAAATGCATTGTGGCGGTGGGCTGTTCTTAGAAATATCCTGTGCATCGCTGTTGCAAATTTCGACATTTGTAATAGATAAAGACCAAACATTATCTTACTTCGGATTTACAAAAGAAGAGCTTAAGGAATTCGTTTATTCCTTGCAAGGAAGAGGAATTGATCGCATCATTCCAGTCGGGAAAGCATTGGATTTTGCAGAAGTTTGGGATGGTTACTACTTATTAAGCTATTTGACAAGGGAAGTCGATTTGCGTTAAGGAAGTGATATTCATGGAATTTTTGAAGGTGAAAGAGGAACACTTGGAACAAATTTTAAAATGGCGTACGAGTGAACATATAACCCAATATATGTTTACAGATATTGAATACAGCCTGGATAATCAAAAACGTTGGTTCGAATATATATCTTGCGATACTTCGAGTAAATACTGGATAATTGCCTCTAAGGGGCAGTTAATCGGTTTGGTATCATTATCGAATATAGATTGGCAAAATTTAAGGGCTTACTGGGCCTATTATATCGGTGATACAAAGTATAATATGGTTGGTGCAATGATAGGTCCGTACGTATATAATTATGCTTTTCAAAAACTGGGTTTCCATAAATTGCTTGGTGAAGTTATGTCGCATAACGAAAATGTAAAGAAAATTCATTTGAAACATGGTTGTACCGAAGTGGGGTACTATCGGGAGCATATATACAAAAGCGGTTCATTTTACGATGTGTACATATATGAAATGCTGGCAAGCGAGTGGATCAAGAACGGAGAACAACTCAAACGCTTTGTTGGTAGTTTTGAAGAATAGGCGGTAAACTTGCATGAAAACAATAATCATTATCCAAGCGAGAATGGGTTCTTCACGTCTACCAGGGAAAGTATTGATGCCTCTTGGTGAGACTGTTGTATTGAACTATGTTGTGAAGCGTTGTCGTCAAGTCTTGGGAGTTGCGGAAGTTATAGTTGCTACCTCGACTTTGTTGCAAGACAATGCTATTGCAGATTGGTGTAGGCAAAACGGAGTTACCTGTTTCAGAGGTTCAGAAGATGATGTGTTGTCACGTTACTACACGTGTGCGGTCCCTTATAATCCTGACTATGTTATTCGTGTAACATCTGATTGTCCGTTCGTTGATTACGAAATGGCGAGTGATCTTGTCAAGATGATGGATCAAGAACAGGTAGACATTATAGACGTGGAGGGAGAAATTCCTCGCGGCCTTGTTGTTGAGATTGTTTCATTCGCAGCACTAGAAAGAATGTATCAAGTAGGAATAGAGCCGCGTCATCGTGAACATGTAACGTATTATGCTTATGAACATCGTGAGCAGTTTACACGAAAAACATATAAAATGAACCCTACACTGTGCCAACCACAGCTCAGAATTACACTCGATACAGAAGAGGATTATGCATTATGTGAAAAAATCGGAGAACATTTCCGAGATGATCTTTTCGTTGCTTCTGAAAAAGTAGTGGAGTTCCTGCTGAAGAACCCTGATATAGCCGTAATAAATGCACACATAGAGCAGAAACCGGTCGTTTAGATGGGCTAGATATGGGTTGGAGAGTGAGGCGTCGCCATGCATGTATATATACGCGTTGACGGCTCAACGTCAATAGGGACAGGCCATGTCATGAGATGCGTGCTGCTAGCAGAAATGCTTATACAGGCAGGAGCAGCCGTTTCCTTTTTGATGAGGACTGGGCAAGGTCATTTATGTGATTGGATGGAACAAAAGGGATTCCAGGTGTTTTCAATGCGTGAGGGAACGTTTACGCAAAGTGAAGATGCTGATGAAGTGATTGCGATTTTGAATGATCAAGCTAGGCTTGACTGGATGATTGTCGATCACTATGGATTAGATGAACAGTGGGATAATAAGATCCGGCCGCATGTTAGACATATCGCTGTAATTGATGATTTAGCCAACAGAAAGCATACTTGTAAGCTGCTGTTAGACCAGAATTATGCCCCGAATTTCGAACAACGGTACGATTCTCTGGTTCCATCTTCTTGCCAGTTGTTTCTTGGGCCATCCTACCTATTATTACGACCAGAATTTTTGCATATAAGACAGCTAGTTCGCAAACGTGCAGGTAATATCGAGCGCCTTCTAGTTTTTTATGGTGGAAGCGATCCGACGAATGAAACGATGAAGGTGCTAGAGGCATTAGAATTTAGTCGTATTAACGGAATTTACGTGGACGTTGTCGTGGGTAATGCCAATCCAGTTCGATCTGCAATTCAGGAACAATGCGCGCGGCTAAATTTTCAGTATCATTGTCAAATTGATTATTTAAGTTTATTAATGGACGGGGCTGATTTTTCGTTTGGTGCAGGAGGTGTGACGATGTGGGAACGTTGTTATCTCGGACTTCCTTCAGTAGTCACCATTGTTGCGGATAACCAGAGAGAATCAACAGAAGCGACGGCACGATTCGGAGCGATCTGGAATATTGGCTTTTATGATGATGTTTGTGTACAAGATTATGTAAATGTGCTACATAGAGCTCTAATAAATCCAATTAGTATGGTAAAAATGAGCGAGCGAGCGCTACGTTTATTAGGCAATTCAACAGAAGCTGGCATGCATCCGGTAGTGAAGACGATATTGGAGGGATAATTGATGATTAAGGATATTCAAATTGGGCACCGTTTAATCGGGCAAACGCATGAGCCATTCATTATCGCCGAGATGTCTGGGAATCACAATCAGTCGTTAGAGCGAGCTTTGGAAATTGTAGAAGCTGCAGCCGCAGCGGGTGTCGATGCCCTCAAATTGCAAACCTACACGGCGGACACGATGACGATTGACATCAATAGTGGTGATTTCTGGATCGATGATCCAAACAGTTTGTGGAAGGGAACCTCGCTCTATAAACTTTATCAAGAAGCCTATACCCCATGGGAGTGGCATGAGCCCATCTTCAAAAGATGCAGAGAATTAGGTATTATCCCTTTCAGTACGCCTTTTGACGAGACAGCTGTTGATTTCTTGGAACAGTTACAAGTAGATTGCTACAAAATAGCCTCGTTTGAAAATACAGATATTACGCTTATTCGTAAGGTGGCTAGCACAGGCAAGCCAATAATAATTTCGACGGGGATGGCATCGATTGCAGAGCTAGATGAGACGGTTCGGGCTGCAAGAGAAGCAGGCTGTGAAAATCTTGTGTTATTGAAATGTACCAGCACGTACCCCGCTTCCCCTGAGAATACAAATCTGCTTACTTTGCCACACTTGGGGGAATTATTCAAGTGCCACGTCGGATTATCCGATCATACAATGGGTATTGGTGTCAGTGTAGGTAGCGTAGCGCTTGGTGCCACTGTGATTGAAAAGCATTTTACCTTATCTCGTGCAGATGGTGGAGTGGATTCGGCTTTTTCAATGGAGCCGGATGAAATGAAGATGTTGGTGATCGAAACGAAGCGTGTGTCTAAGAGTCTTGGTCAAGTCCACTTCGGTCCGACAGAAGCAGAGAAGGTTTCTTTAAAGCATAGAAGATCTTTATACGTGACTCAAGATTTGAAACAGGGAGACATTTTAACCAAGGAAAACATTAAATCCATTCGTCCTGGAGCAGGTCTGCCAACTAAAAATTTAGAACTAGTACTTGGGAGGAAAGTCACAAGTGATGTTGCAAGGGGAACTCCGTTAACGTGGGAGATACTATAGCAATAGGATTAAAAGGGTGGGTAAACGATGGATAGAGCAGACAGCTTGGAGCTAACACCGGATAAGACTTTTGAGTTAAACGAAATGGATAGGTTATTTGACCGCCTGTTCCCAATTTGTAGAAGTATTACTGGCCCTGGTGTTAGAGAGACAATTGCAATATTACAGGAATATGTACCATTGGAGCAATTCGCAGTGCCTACAGGAATGAAGGTGTTTGACTGGGAGGTACCCCGAGAGTGGCGGATTCGTGATGCGTGGTTGAAGGGGCCTGATGGAGAGACGATTGTGGATTTTAAAGAACATAATCTGCATGTTCTCAATTACAGTATTCCAGTTAATCGAAAGTTGGCGCTGGAAGAGTTAAAAGATCATCTATACAGTGTTCCCCACTTGCCAGATGCCATTCCATATGTGATTTCTTATTATAAGGAGCGATGGGGATTTTGTCTGCCTCATAACGTATTGGAGAAACTGGGGAAGGGTCAGTATCATGCCTATGTCGATAGTGAATTAGTACAAGGTGAACTTAATTATGCCCATGTAGTTTTGCCTGGGGAGTCAGATCAAGAAGTGATGTTCAGCTCCTACATCTGTCATCCTTCTATGGCCAATAATGAACTTAGTGGTCCCATTGTAACGGCTTTCTTATATATGCGATTGGCAAAATGGAAACATCGGCGGTTTACTTATAGATTCGTACTAGCCCCCGAGACGATTGGTGCCATTGCTTATTTGCATCAGTTTGGCGAAGAGATGAGAGAAAAACTGTTTGCGGGAATGGTTTTAACTTGCGTAGGCGGTAAGGAATCTTTGAGCTTTAAGAAAACAAGACGAGAGAATTCAGAACTAGATACGATGGTTTCTCATTTGGTTCATCATAAAAAGTTGAATGCAAGATTAAGAGCCTTTACGCCTATTAACGGCTCAGATGAACGACAATTTTGTTCTCCAGGGTTTAATCTCCCGGTAGGCCAAATGTCAAGAGGGCTGCATTCCGGCTTTCCTGGTTACCATAATTCATTGGATACCAAAGAGACCATGACCATAGAGGCTCTTCAGAGTAGTTTGGATGATCTTGAACAAATATGTAAAGCACTGGAATTGGACGGCTATTATATCAATCGCTCCCCGTACGGTGAGGTCAAATTGGATCAGCATGGCCTCTATCCAGATATGAATGCGCCGACGATGAGAGGTCACTCGAATAACGAAGTTGTGGATCATCGTACGCAGTTAAACCGTATTCTGACAGTTTTGAACTATAGTGATGGGCAGCATACCATGCAGAATATTGCTGATCGTTGTGCATGTTCGATATTGGATCTAAAGCATGTTATCACAATCTTAAAAGAGAAGCAGCTTATAGACGGTCCATTTATCAACAAAAGGGGATTATAAACTTATGAAAGTTGTATTATTCACAGGCTCTCACCCAAGGCATTTATTTGTAGCTGAAACATTGCTAAGACATGGATTCTTAAGTGGAGTTGTATTAGAAAAAAGGGAAGATTTTATGCCCACTCCCTCCTCGGGATTAATGGAAATAGACCGCATGAACTTCATCCGTCATTTTGCTGATCGTGATGCTGCGGAAACTAGGTATTTTGGGCATTCACGTCAACTGGCGATGGAACCGGATGCAATGTTACACGTTGATTATCACACGCTTAATAGCAATGAGGTCAAAGACTGGGTGAGTGCGATCCGACCGGACGTCGTGCTTACTTATGGCGTACATAAAATCTCGACAGAACTACTTGAGTCTTTCCCGGAACATAGGTGGAATATACATGGGGGATTGTCGCCATGGTACCGCGGCAATACGACGCTGTTTTGGCCATTCTATTTCATGAAACCAAATTGGGCGGGAATGACAATCCATCAATTGACGGCAAAGTTGGACGGTGGGGCGATCGTTCATCATTCTGTTCCGGAACTGGTACGTGGTGATGGTCTTCATGACGTTGCGTGTCGTGCTGTTAAACAAGCAGCTGAAGATATTGTGATGATTCTGCGCAAGTTAGACAGAGGGGAATCTGTTCAATTATTACCTCAGAAATCTTCGGGCAAGCTGTTTATGACGGAGGATTGGCATCCTCAGCATCTTAGGGTAGTTTACAATCTGTTTGACAATGATATTGTTGATCGCTTTCTCGATGGTGAATTCGGGTTCCATGAACCTCCACTGATCAAGGCTTTTTAGTAAAGGAGTGGACTGCAGTGAACATTTTATTAACAGGCGGAGCGGGTTTTATCGGTCGATGGGTGACCAAGCGTTTGTTGGATGACGGCCATCAAGTTTGGGTGCTTGACGATTTTTCGAACGGTAGCAGAGAGAACGTTCAGGAATTTCAACAACATCGTGGTTTCAAAGAAATGGTCGTCGGAGACATCAAGGATGAAAGTCTGTTAACACGATTATTTGCTTCTCATTCTTTCGATATATGTTATCATCTTGGGGCCTCGATTAATGTACAGGACTCCATTGATGACCCAAGAACAACGTTCAATAACGATACGGTTGGCACGTTCAATATCATGGAGCAGTGCCGTAAACATCAAGTCAAAGTGGTATTTATGAGCACATGCATGGTTTATGATCGTTGTACAGATGAAGAAGGAATTACGGAGTTGCATCCAACTAAGCCTGCTTCCCCATACGCAGGTTCCAAGATTGCAGCTGAGAATATGGTGCTTTCGTATTATTATGCATACAATTTACCTGTCGTCGTTATTCGTCCTTTTAATACATACGGTCCGTTTCAAAAGACTGGTGGTGAAGGCGGCGTAGTAGCGATCTTTATCAATAATAAGTTGGCAGGCAAAGATTTGAATATTTATGGAGAAGGTACGCAAACTCGGGATTTATTGTATGTGGATGATTGTGCTCGCTTTGTTGTAGAAGCGGGTTATTCGGACAGTGTTAATGGGCATATTGTTAATGCTGGATTAGGACGTGACATATCTGTTAATGATTTAGCCAAGCTCGTGGTAGGGGATGCCTCCCGAATCAAACATGTCCCCCATATCCATCCTCAAAGTGAAATACAGAAACTATTATGTAATTATTCAAAAGCAAAAGACCTTCTTGGATGGGAACCTAAGGTTACTTTGGAAGAAGGAATTTCACGTACAGAAGAATGGATTCGAACAGGCTACCTTATCTAACAGGTAGCTTGTTTACTATATTGGAGGCTTAGAAGATGAAGCTTGCTATTGATGGCGGAAATCCTGTAAGAAAATCCCTGCTTCCGTATGGACAGCAATGGATTGATAGCGATGATATAACTGCGGTAATTGCAACGCTTGAAAGTAATTTTATTACGCAAGGACCAATAATTACGGAGTTTGAGCAGGCAGTGGCAACTTATGTTGGTGCACAATATGCTGTTGCTTTTTGTAATGGTACCGCGGCGTTACATGCTGCGTGTTTTGCAGCCGAGATCACGGCTGGGGATGAAGTTATTACTTCGCCTATTACTTTTTTGGCAAGTAGTAACTGTGTACTGTACCAAGGGGGAACTCCGGTATTTGCTGATATCAAATCAGATACATACAATATTGATCCTAATGAAATTAGAGCTAAAATTACACCAAAAACAAAAGCGATCATTGCTGTTGATTTCTCTGGTCAGCCTGCAGAAATGGATGAAATTAGTCGTATCGCGAAAGATCATGGATTAGTAGTTATTGAAGATGCTGCACATTCTTTGGGCGCTGATTATGATGGTTGTAAAGTTGGCTCTTTGGCTGATATGACGATGTTTAGTTTCCATCCGGTTAAGCATATAACCTCGGGTGAAGGAGGCATTATTACTACAGATTCTAAGGATTACTTCGACAAGTTGCAGCTTTTTAGGAGTCATGGGATGACGAAAGATCCATCAAAGTTGCTTCAGAATGATGGCCCATGGTATTACGAAATGCAAGAGCTTGGGTATAACTACAGAATTACGGATATTCAGGCGGCTTTAGGTCTTTCACAGATGCGTAAGCTAACTTCATTTGTTGAACGAAGAAGAGAGATTGCAGCAACGTACCAGGACGCTTTTGAACATTTAGAAGGAATAATTACACCCTTTCAGCATGCCAAATCAAATTCGAGCTGGCATTTATATATTTTGAGATTTGTAAATGGGTATTTGAAAAAAAGTAGAAAAGAAGTCTTCGAAGCATTGAAGGCAGAAAATATAGGTGTTAACGTACACTATATTCCGGTATATAATCAGCCATTCTACCAAAAACTGGGGTATCAAAAAGGTCAATGTACGCAAGCAGAAAAATATTATGAAGAAGCGATTACGTTTCCTTTATTTCCCAAAATGACAGAGCAAGATATTCAGGATGTTATTTCGGCAGTTTTGAAGGTTTATCAAGCTTATAAATAAAAAATAACCAAATACTCTGTGAATTCACTAATATCTTAATCTCCTCCATCCGATATATAAGATATATGTATATTTTCGGCTGGAGGTTGTTTCTATGAGTATTAATAACCCTGTAAGTGGTTTCGGAATTCCGGGAGATAGCAGACCTTCTCCTGAACCGGTAAAAGTTCATAAAGTGGATGAGATTGGAACTAGTAACGCAGCAGCAATCATTGCGTCCAATTTTACGAATACATCAGATCTCAGACAAGCGGAAATGCAAGGTGAAAATGTCACGATTAGTGATGCGCAGGTCGTTAAAGCAATTGAGCACGCCATTAAAGCTATGCAAGGAAGAACAACTTCACTAGAGTTTTCTATTCATCAAAAAACGAAGTTAATCTCTGTGAAAGTGCTAGATAAGGATACAGGTGAAACGATTCGTGAAATTCCTCCAGAAAAGAGTTTGGATTTTGTAGCTAAGCTTTGGAAAATGGCAGGAATTCTTGTCGATGAGAAGAGATAAAAGCTAGTATTCCAGCATGAAAGGTAGGATAATATGGTACTACGATTGAGTGGATTTTCAAACTCCGGTATAGATATCGATGAGACAGTCAAGAAGCTAATGGCAGCAGCTAAAATCCCACAAGATAAGCTGAAGCAGCAAAAGCAATTACTCGAATGGCAACGTGATGATTATCGTGCGATTAATACAAAAATATTAAGCTTCCGTAGTGCAGCATCTGACATGAACCGCCAGGGGGTTTTCCAATCTAAGAAATCTGCTTCAGCAGATGAAAGTGTATTTTCAGTCACTTCAACTGCTACAGCACCAGAAGGTATATACTCGTTGAAAGTAACCAAGCTAGCTACATCTGCTTCAACCACTTCTGGAAAAATCAATGCATCTTCCGATACCGTAAAGCTTAGAGATATCAATCCAGGTAATGATTTTACTAAAAAAACTACATTAACTATCGGTGGAGAAAAAGGCACAGCGACTATTAGTGTAGATCCGGATGATACAATAGCTACTTTAGTCGCTGCAGTTAATGGAAAGTCAAGTACAACAGGGGTCACGATGAGTTATGATGCAAACATCGACAAATTCTTCTTTGCATCATCATCGACAGGAAGCAAAGCGGCAATTGATCTAAAGATGGGCACAGAGGAGACTCCACCAGTTAACTTACTGTCATCTCTCTTAAAGATAGTGCCAACTGATGATGATGGTGATAGCGGAACCCCATTAATTTCGCCTACCGACGAAACGGGAGGAATAAAGGTTACTGGAAAGAGTGGATTATTTACTGGTATTACTTCACTAATTGATAAGGATCTAACGACTACCAAGAAATTCCATATTGATGTTAATGGAAGTAGTGCAGATTTTGAAATATCTAAAACTACAACTATTGGGCAATTAATTGATCAAATCAATAGTTCTGATATTGGTAAAGTAGCAGGTGTTTCTGCATATCTAGACGGTAACAAACTTGCTTTCACGAACTTGAAACCTGATGCCGATCCAGCAAAAGCTCTTAAATTTAGCAACGTTGGTACTCCTGCATACGACGCCGTTGGTAAGCTTGGCTTGGATTCAGGTGATCTTTCTACTAGTACAGTAGATTTCTCGTCTTTTAAAATTAAAGGCCAAAAGGCTCAAATCGAATTCAATGGGGCATCTGCTGAGTACGATACCAACACCTTTGCCATCAGCGGGATGAATATTACTATTAAAAAGACTTCAGCAACCGCGGTTAATATCACAAACACACGCGATGTGGATACGGTCTTCAACTCCATCAAATCGTTTGTAGATAAATATAACGAGCTTATTGACACGGTTAATACGAAGACTTCCGAAAAGAAATATAAAGATTTCATCCCACTTACTGACGAGCAGCGAGAAGCCATGAAGGAAGATCAGATCACAATTTGGGAATCCAAAGCGAAAAGCGGTATGCTCCGCGGTGATCAATTACTTAAAAGTGGTTTAAGTAATTTTAGACAAGCCTTCTCGAGTGTTGTTGATGGACTTCCTGTTGGCAATGCCAAAACCCTTTCTCAAATCGGGATATCAACAGCCAATATTAGTGGGAAAAGTATTTCGGGTAGTTATTTAGAAAACGGTAAAATTTATATCGATGATGACAAGTTAAAGAAAGCGATAGCAGAAAAGCCGGACGAAGTGATGGCGTTGTTTACCGCAAATGACGGGGTCAAAGATTCGAATAAAGGTGACGGATTGGCAAGGCGCCTTTCTGACCAGGCTGATGCTTTATTTAAAAACATCTCAGCTAAGGCAGGTATCACGAATAGTGTGGATTCTAGTTATCTCATGGGTAAAACGCTAAAAGATATGAACACGCGCATCGACAATTTCACTGACAAGCTTGAAGCACTTGAAACTCGCTACTACAATCAATTCACAGCCATGGAAAAATACATGAATCAAATGACGGCACAAAGTGCACAACTAACACAGCAAATGGGCGGCTAGTAAGAGTCCTACTTTAAACTAGGGGGAAATATCCATGATTCAAGCCCAACGTAATAAATACTTGGAGAACACTGTTCAAACTGCAAGCCCAGCGCAATTGTTAATCATGCTTTGTGATGGGGCTATTCGTTTTTGCCGTGCGGGTATTGAGGCTTTGAAAAATACCAACTACCAAGACGCTAACACCAACCTAGTCAAGGTACAGGACATTATTAGCGAATTCTCCATCACGATTGATCGTAATGCTCCAATTGCCGTTGAGTTGTTGCGATTATATGAGTACTTTAATCATCGTTTAATTGAGGCTAATATGAAGAAATCGGTGGAGCCAGCTGAAGAAGTGTTAGGTTTTCTGATTCAGTTGAAAGAAACTTGGATGCAAGCTGCCATACAAGTGAAAAGCGGCGCAGCAAGTACTGCACCTGCTGGAGCTTCCCATGGATGAGTTGGTTTCTGAGTTAGAACAACGAACACAGCAAGCGCTAGCCGAGCTTACAACGATGGATATCGAACAGCTCTCCAGTTATATGGAGCAGCGAGGCATGCTGATGCAAGCGTTAATTAACGCTACAGAAGGGGCTTCACCCCGGGATAAGGAGAAGTTAAAGGATCGTATTCAAGCGATCGTGAGTCTTGATCCCATCTTCCTTCAAAAGCTAACAAAATTCCGTGATCAGGCTAGAGCCCAATTGACTAAGATTGACAACGGGAAAACGCAAAAGAATGCGTATGATAACCAATATGACGGAGATAGTTATTTCTTCGACAAGAAAAAGTAGTCTATCCACACCAACCTTTTGCCGCGGGCAAAAGGTTTTTCTTTTATCCCCCGTTTTCCTCGACTGCCTACCGATTTCCGTGGATAAGCAATCTAATCTAGCCCCAGTATGTGAACAAATGACCTGTTAAAGCACGAGTTATCCATAGTTCTCTCTATTCTGCCTGTGGATAATGTGCATAAACCTGTGAGTAACTTTGTTAATAACATGTAAAGAAGCCCGCCGTGACAGGATTCTACATATTCTGCAGTTATCCACGGGATGTAAATACTTGAATTTTCTAAATATTCAATTTTATTAAAAGTTATAAATTGACAGGTCAAGCAGATAGATGGTATAGTCAAAAAGAAAGGGCTTACATTTTTGATTTGGACTCTTTTTACATTTTTAAAAACGAAAGGATTGTGTACGATATGCAAGGTAAAGTGAAATGGTTTAACGCAGAAAAAGGTTATGGGTTCATCGAACGTGAAGATGGTGGGGATGTATTCGTGCATTTCTCAGCGATTCAGTCCGAAGGGTTCAAAACGCTAGACGAAGGTCAAGCTGTTGAGTTTGACATCGTAGAAGGCGCACGCGGACCACAAGCTGCCAACGTAAGCAGATTATAATTTTTGGCACATATTGTGCCATCGCATACAACGATGAACAAGATCACCCTGGGGAAATATACTCTGGGGTGTTTTTTATATTTTTCCTAGAGGTTTAGCTCGGAATTTAAAGGAATTATGAAGTTGGAGTGGAATGTAGTATAATGTAAGAAGGAAGGGAGATGTTTAACTATGGAAATTAGCATTCGCGGAGAACACCTTGAAGTTACTGAAGCCCTCGGAGACTATGTTGACAAGAAGTTGAATAGACTAGAGAGGTATTTTGAAGCTCCCCTTACATCTGATGTACAAGTAAAGCTAAGCGTGGTTAAAGGTCTTCAAAGCATTGAGGTAAGCATCCTCTTAACAGGTGGCGTGCTACTGAGAGCAGAAGAACGGAACAGCGATATGTACGCATCCATTGATCTGGTTGTGGACAAACTAGAGCGTCAAATTCGTAAGCATAAGACCAAAACAAATCGTAAAATTCGCCAAGATGGTGGCAAACGTGATTTATTCAAGTCAGAAGTCGCAGCAGCTTCCTATATGGAAGAAGAAGAGGACTTCGAACTCGTGCGTAACAAACGCTTCACATTGAAGCCGATGGACGTGGAAGAGGCGATTCTCCAAATGAATATGGTGGGTCATAACTTCTTTGTCTTCTCGAACATGGAGACTGACACAGTCAATGTGGTTTACAAACGGGACGATGGCAAGTACGGTTTAATTGAACCGGCGATGTAATTCATAATCAATTGCCTCATACATTTAGTCAAGATTCCTATAAAAAATAATCAAATGAGCTTAATTCGATATCATCGGATTAAGCTCTTTCCTTTAAAATATAAGACTTTATAAGTTTCACATACTAAATTGTCTTATATTTCTGGATAAACGCTCCCGTTCTTGAAGGACGGCGTAGCCGTTTATTTCGGAACATAAAGTCATAAACGTGGCTATGCATGTTAGCGGCAACTCCATTTCATACTAGAAATACGAAGAGCATGGTTTATAAGTCCTATTTCTATAGGTTTTAGAAGGAAGAGAAGGCACGTTTGTTGCTACAAGACTGTCATAAGTGGTACAATTTAAGGATACGAACGTAAGGGAAAGGGGTTCACCGATGCTAGGACTAGTGAAGAAAATTTTTGGTGATTCCAATGATCGGGAAATTAAACGGATGCTCAAGGCCGTTGACTACATCAACGAGCTTGAAGCCAGTATTAAACCGCTGACTGATGAAGAGTTAAAAGGGAAAACAGTTGAGTTCAGAGAACGTCTTGAGAAAGGCGAAGAAATCGATGATCTCTTGCCTGAAGCTTTTGCGGTAGTCAGAGAAGCAGGGATCCGTGTACTAGGAAAACGTCATTATGACGTTCAACTTATCGGGGGTATGGTGCTGCACGAAGGCCGTATCGCAGAGATGAGAACAGGGGAAGGGAAAACGTTAGTTGGAACACTTCCTGTTTATTTGAATGCTTTGCTTGGTAAAGGCGTACACGTTGTTACCGTCAATGACTATTTGGCACAGCGGGATAGCGGCGAAATGGGTCAAATCTACGAGTTCCTCGGCTTAACCGTAGGGGTTAACTTGCATGACTTGTCTCACGAAGAGAAGCAAGCAGCTTATGCTTGTGATATTACGTATGGAACGAATAATGAATACGGGTTCGACTACCTGCGTGACAACATGGTGCTGTACAAAGAGCAGATGGTTCAACGTCCACTGTACTATGCGGTAATCGATGAGGTGGATTCCATCCTAGTCGATGAAGCGAGAACGCCATTAATTATTTCTGGACAAGCTGCGAAATCGACTGATATGTATTTTACGGCTGACCGTTTCGTTTCGACGTTGAAAGAAGAAGAAGACTACACGATCGATATCAAAGTGCGTGCTGTCGCATTAACGGAAGATGGCGTGGCGAAGGCTGAGCGAGCTTTCGGTATTGAGAACTTATTTGATCATCAGAACGTAAACATTAATCACCACATCACACAAGCGCTTAAAGCACGTTTCATTATGAAACGTGACGTGGACTACGTAGTACAAGATGAAGAAGTTATGATCGTTGATGAATTTACGGGCCGTATCATGACGGGCCGTCGCTATAGTGATGGGTTGCACCAAGCCATTGAGGCGAAAGAGCAGCTGAAAGTTCAGAATGAGAGCATGACACTTGCTACGATTACGTTCCAGAACTATTTCCGTATGTACCGCAAGCTAGCGGGAATGACGGGAACGGCGAAGACGGAAGAAGAAGAGTTGAAGAAAATTTACGGCCTTGAAGTTATTATCGTTCCGACGAACCGTCCAATGATCCGTAAGGATTTACCGGACGTGGTGTATAAGTCAGAGAACGGTAAGTTCAGAGCCGTCGTTGAGCAGATCCTAGAGCGTCATAAACTTAATCAGCCAGTGCTTGTCGGTACGGTATCCATTGAGAACTCAGAGAGACTTTCCGACATGCTGAAGAAGAAGGGCGTCCAACATAAAGTATTGAATGCGAAGTACCATGCCGAGGAAGCCGAAATTGTTTCACGTGCAGGTCAACCAGGTTCCGTTACGATTGCAACGAACATGGCAGGCCGTGGTACGGACATTATGCTTGGTCAAGGCGTACATGATGCTGGTGGCTTGCATATCATAGGTACAGAACGTCATGAGAGCAGACGGATTGACAATCAGCTGCGCGGACGTGCAGGACGTCAGGGTGACCCAGGTTCTTCGCAGTTCTACCTCTCCTTAGAGGACGAATTGATGAAACGTTTTGGCGCTGAAAATATTATGGCCATGATGGACCGTCTTGGGATGGAAGAAGATCAGCCGATTGAGAGCAAATTGATCTCCCGTGCTGTAGAATCTGCCCAAAAACGTGTAGAAGGTAACAACTTCGACGTGCGTAAAGTCGTCCTTCAATATGACGATGTGATGAATCAACAACGTGAGATTATATATAAACAGCGCCGCGAGCTTCTGGAGTCCGAGAATATCCGCGAAGTTATTGAGGGCATGATCAGTTCCGTCATCGAGCGCATCGTGAAAGCACACTGTCCTGAGGAGCAAATCCCAGAAG
Source organism: Paenibacillus oryzisoli (assembly GCF_001653565.1). GTDB lineage: Bacteria > Bacillota > Bacilli > Paenibacillales > NBRC-103111 > Paenibacillus_E > Paenibacillus_E oryzisoli. Next base: position 62,729 of record NZ_LYPB01000089.1, on the reverse strand, counting down.
AGTGGGAACTGCAAGAGGTTGCGAACTTTGTGAACAATAACTTGCTGCATGACGATGCTCAGATTAGCGATCAAACTATTTGGGGCAAAGAGCAAGATGAGATCATCGAGCTAATCAAAGATCTTGTGAGCAAACGGTACGATGAGCGTGAAACAGAAATTGGCGCAGAGTTCATGCGCGAGTTCGAGAAAGTCGTAGCACTTCGTGCGGTAGACAGCAAATGGATGGATCACATCGATGCGATGGATCAACTACGCCAAGGTATTCACTTACGTGCATACGGCGGTACAGATCCACTTCGTGAGTATCAGTTCGAAGGCTTCGAAATGTTCCAAGAGATGATCGATAACATTCGTGAAGAAGTCGCGATGTACATTATGAAAGCACACGTACAGAGCAACCTGGAGCGCCAAGCGGTAGCAGAGGGTCAGGCTGTTGACACGAAGAATGAAGCTGGCGGCAAAAAACCGTTAGTACGCGACGAAGAGCAGCGTATTGGACGCAACGACCCATGCCCATGCGGCAGCGGCAAGAAGTTCAAGCAGTGCCACGGGCAAGGCATGTAAGAAACTTAACAACCTAGCCCTGGTACATGCAAGCAGAATAAACGAGGTGTACAACATGCTAGAACCAGAAGTGAAACAAGACTTAAGAGAAACAGCGAAGCGACTAACCGAATTACGGGGGTCTCTTTGACTTAGATCATAAGCTAGAAGCAATCGGGGATTTCGAGGAAAAAATGGGCGCGCCAGACTTCTGGGACGATAATGAACGTGCCCAGAAGACGATCGCAGAACTCAACGTGATCAAGAGCGTTGTTGAGGAATTCCAAGGCTTCACAAATGCGTTCGAGGATATTCAGGTCATGGTCGAACTCGAAGAAGAAGAGAGCGATGCGGGTCTCGTCAAAGACATCGAAGTCGGCATCGCGGCACTCGTCAAGAAGCTCGAAACCTTCGAGCTTGGCTTGCTGCTTAATCAGCCGTACGATCGGCTGAATGCCATTCTAGAGCTGCATCCAGGCGCCGGCGGCACCGAGTCGCAGGACTGGGCAGAGATGCTGCTGCGGATGTACCGCCGCTGGGCGGAGAAGCGGGGCTACAAAGTCGAGGTACTCGACTATTTGCCCGGCGACGAAGCCGGCGTGAAGAGTGTCACGCTGCAGATCACAGGTTTCAACGCCTACGGCTACTTGAAGGCCGAGAAGGGTGTGCATCGACTCGTTCGGATCTCGCCGTTCGATGCCTCTGGCCGTCGTCACACTTCGTTCGCATCGTGTGACGTGATGCCAGAGATTGAAGACGACACCGACGTGGGCGAGATCCGCTCCGAGGATCTCAAGATCGATACGTACCGCGCGAGCGGCGCCGGCGGTCAGCACATCAACACCACGGATTCGGCTGTGCGGATTACGCACATTCCGACTGGGGTCGTGGTGAGCTGTCAGCAAGAGCGCTCGCAGATTAAGAACCGCGAGAAAGCGATGAAGATGCTTCGTTCCAAGCTCTATGAGCGGAAGATCGAAGAGCAATTGAAGCACCTAGCAGAGATCCGCGGCGAGCAGTCGGACATTGCGTGGGGCAGCCAGATTCGCTCCTACGTTTTCCATCCGTACAGCATGGTGAAGGATCACAGAACTTCTGCGGAGACTGGGAACGTTGGAGCTGTAATGGACGGCGATCTCGATACCTTCATTGACGCGTATTTGCGTCACCAAATCCGGAAGCCAGAGTAAAGCCTGCACAACGGCTCGAGCCAAACATAAGCAAACTGATTTGCCGGGCTGTGCATGGTTCATGTCATAAACGTTGATCCTACACCTAATGGGTGTAGGATTTTTGATGTGTAAAGGAGGGCTGCCTGTGGCCAGCAGAAGAGAACCACGCATACAGATCGGAAGTCCGAGTCATACCGCTTTCGAATACATACTACTCATTAGCGGATCACTGATTATGGCAGCAAGCTTTAATAGTTTTTTGAACCCGAACCAAATCGCAACAGGCGGGGTATCGGGGATTTCGACCATTTTGCAGAAAGTGACCCAGATCAATCCAGCGTACACACAGTGGGCACTCAATATTCCAATTTTATTGTTAGCGTTATGGCTGCTTGGGAAGAAATTCGGCATTAAAGCCATTGTGGGATCAGTTATTTTTCCATTCTGCGTACTGATCACGAGTCACCTAGGCGTACCTACACATAATCCACTGCTTGCCGCTGTGTATGGGGGCATTGGGGTAGGATTGGGGCTAGGATTTGTTTTTAAAGGGCGCGGCTCTACAGGTGGACTTGGGCTGGCGGCACAACTCTTACATAAATACTCCGGCTTAAGCCTTGGCTTCTCGGTAGCTATATTCGATGGACTTGTCATCATCAGTTCCGCCCTGGTGTTTACGCCAGAGAATGCCCTGTACGGGATGATCGGCTTATTCGTTACGACCAAAACAATTGATATCGTACAGCTCGGCTTCAACTATGCCAAAGTGGCCTTTATTATTTCGGATCATACGGATGCAATTCGGAAGGCGATTTTGTATGATTTGGATCGCGGGTTAACCGAACTTAGCGGCTCAGGCGGATTCACGGGAGAATCGCGGACAGTTATGATGGTCGTCGTAAAACAGAATGAAGTCAGTCGGTTAAAAACACTCGTGCAATCTGTGGATCCACAGGCTTTTGTTATTTTGAGTGAAACGAATGAAGTGTTGGGAGAAGGGTTTAAGCGCCATGCGTAGAGGGGGACCATCAGGAGAAAAATGCCTGATGGTTCTTTTTGTGGATAACTTGTTGGCAAATTGTGCTTAATACCCTGACTTATGCACAACGCCTGTGTACAAGTGTGTATAACTTAGTTCTATCTAACATAATTTGCCTTCTGACTATCGTCTTTGGGATAATGGATAGGGCGGAGCCCATGGGTAACGAAAGAAGCTTGGGAAACAATTGCGCTTTCTTTATGCACAACTTGCGAAAATTGATGCATAATGTGCATACAAGTCGATAAAGTCAGACTATTCAGTTAACTATAATTAATTCGATTTTAACGGATGAAAGCCTTGAAATACCTTGCCCAAAAGCATTTGTGGTCAAAGCCAGAGCGTAAAAAAATTCATTGAATTATTATGTATACGAATGTATAATAATACATATATTTTCGGAACATCGGGAGGTCATGGGAATGAGTCAAAGCATTAGAGCGGCTATTATTGGAGCAACAGGGTATGGTGGTGCGGAATTGATTCGTCTTTTGCAGGCGCATCCACTTGTACAGATTACATCCGTTATTTCTACATCAAATGCAGGCGCGCCGCTTGCGGAGCACTTTCCACATTTACAGGAAATAGTCGTGGATATCCTCGATGTCCTTGATGTCGATTTGATTGCTGGTAAAGCAGACGTTGTGTTTCTAGCTACGCCAGCAGGCGTGAGTGCGGGGTTGTCGCCTCAGTTGATCGAAGCGGGCCTGAAGGTAATTGATATTTCGGGGGATTTGAGACTGAAGTCCGCTAGCGACTATGAAAAATGGTACAAAAAGCCGGCTGCTTCTGAAGAAGCTTTGGCTCGTTCGATTTACGGTCTATCCGAAGTGTTCGGAGATGAAGTGAAGGGCAGTGATCTGATCGCGAATCCAGGCTGTTACCCAACAGCGACGCTGCTAGGACTTATTCCTGCAGTTGAAGCAGGGTGGATCGATCCGTCCACGATTATCATTGATGCCAAATCCGGTGTATCTGGTGCAGGCCGTGGTCTGGGCCTAGGTGCACACTACTCTGAAGTGAATGAGAATTTATCGGCTTACAAAATAAATAAGCACCAACACATCCCGGAAATTGAGCAAGCGCTGAGCCGCATTGCGGGTAAACCGGTTGTGACAACGTTCACGACGCACCTTGTCCCAATGACACGTGGTATTATGGCGACGATGTATGCGACGCTAACAGGTGAACATACAGCGGAAGCGTTCATCGAGAAGTACCAACAGTACTATGAAGGCCGCAAATTCGTAAGGATTCGCCCGCTTGGGAAATATCCTTCAACGAAGGAAGTGATGGGTTCGAACTACTGTGACATCGGCTTCGCGGTGGATGAACGTACGGGGCGTGTAACCATCGTGTCGGTGATCGACAATGTGGTGAAGGGCGCTGCGGGTCAAGCGATTCAGAATTTAAATATTATGCAAGGCTGGGACGAAACGACAGGATTGTTGTTCGCACCGGTATATCCATAACTAGAAGATGAGGATAGGTGAGTAGACGATCATGTCGGATCAAGTTAGCTTCACTATCGTGCCTGAGGGCACTGTAACAACACCGAAGGGCTTTCGTGCAGGCGGATTGCACTGCGGACTCAAGAAGACGGAGCGCTATGATCTTGGTGCGATCCTCTGTGATGTACCTGCATCAGCGGCAGGCGTGTATACGCTGAACGCGTTCCAAGCGGCACCGCTGCGCGTGACGCAAGAGAGCATCGGGGCCAGCGGCAAACTGCAGGCGATGATCGTGAACAGCGGCAACGCGAATGCGTGCACGGGGCAGCAAGGCGAAGACGACGCTTACGCGATGCGCGCGGCAAGTGCGAAGGCACTAGGCGTGGCGGAGCACCACGTCGGCGTGACGAGCACGGGCGTTATCGGCGAGTTGCTGCCGATGGGTAAAGTGCTGAGCGGCATCGAGCAGCTGCCGGCGAAGATCAAGCTGGACGGCGGCGAAGACTTCTGCCAGGCGATCCTGACAACGGATCTCGTGCAGAAGATAACGTGCGTCCGTGTTACCATTGGCGGCAAAGAAGTTCACATTGCCGGAGCGGCGAAAGGTTCGGGGATGATTCACCCGAACATGGCGACGATGCTCGGTTTCATGACAACCGACGCCCCGATTGAGAGCGAATACCTGCAGCTATTGCTTAGCAGGATTACAGATAACACGTTCAACATGATTACTGTTGACGGAGATACAAGCACCAACGACATGGTCGTGGTGATGGCAAGCGGGCTTGCCGGCGGCGACTCCCTGCATCCGGGGCACCCGGATTGGGAAGCTTTCGCGGCAGGGTTCCAATACGTTGGCGAATACCTCGCCAAAGCGATTGCGCGTGATGGCGAAGGCGCGACGAAGCTGATCGAGACGACGGTTATCGGCGCTGAGAGCGACGATGCGGCTCGTAAGATCGTGAAGTCGATCATCGGATCGAGCCTCGTGAAATCCGCCGTATACGGCGCTGACGCGAATTGGGGCCGGATCATTGCGGCTGTCGGTTACTCCGGGCAGCCGGTGAACGTGAACACAGTTGATATCCGCCTCGGCGATATCCCCGTGTTAGAGCAATCGCGCCCCGTGAAGTTTGACGAGGAAGCGGCGTTGGCATATTTGAAAACAGATACGATTCAAATTCATGTGAATTTACATATGGGCGAAGGCAAAGCAACGGGCTGGGGCTGCGATTTGACCTATGATTATGTCCGCATTAATGCGGCATATCGGACGTAAGGGGGAGCTTCAGTGAAAAACAATTGCTTTGTGATGAAATGCGGAGGCAGCACGCTTGCGGCGCTGCCTGCTAGTTTTTTTGAGGATATGCGTCACCTTCAAGAAGAGGGCATTGTTACGGTCATCGTACATGGCGGCGGGCCTGCGATTTCGGACACACTTGGGAAGCTCGGCATTGAGTCTGGTTTCGTGAACGGCTTGCGGGTTACGAACGAAGCGGTACTGGACGTCGTGGAAATGGTGCTATCCGGCCAAATTAATAAAGAAATCGTACGCCGTATTCAGTTGACGGGTGCGAAAGCGCTTGGTTTGTCCGGTGTGGATGGACATTTGATCGAAGCGAGGGCTGTGGCGAATAGCCACGAAGTCGGTCTTGTAGGCGATGTGACGAAGGTTAATGCGGAGCTGATTCAAGGCATTGTCGGTATGGGCTACATCCCGGTTATCGCGCCAGTTGGTTTAGGTGCAGATGGCGGACAAAGGTATAACATCAACGCCGATACGGCGGCTGGTGCTGTCGCTTCTCATCTTGGCGTGGAGCAGATGGTTGTCGTGACCGATGTTCCTGGCATCATGAAAGTTGTAGATGGCGAGAAGCAAGTACTTCCTGTCGTCAGTGTAGCGCAGATTGAAGAAATGATTACAAGTGGCGACATCTATGGCGGCATGATTCCTAAGGTTCGTGCAGCGATTGCTTGTATACAAGGGCAAGTGCAAGAAGTGGTTATCGTGAACGGTTCGAAGCCGAACGTGTTAAGCAAGGTTTTGAAAGGTGAGGGCATTGGTACGCGTATTGTACGGTAAAGGTACAGGAGCGTTCTAGGTGGTCTGCGAATTGTTGCGAAACGGAACGTCATTCCGCTATTTCCTTGAATTAGAGGAAATTCGAAGTGTTACGGAACATGAGGGCGCTATTTTAGCTAAAAAGGTGCATTAACTCTCCTTTTGGACGAAATAGAGGAACCACGTTCCGTTGGCTCACGCTTTTGACTAGAATGCGATTGAATAGAGGAACCACGTTCCGATAGCTCAGGCATACTCCACCGATCGAGGGCAATCGCCCCATCAACCCAAACAACCCATAAGGAGGGAATGTACATGACAGAACAAGGGAAAAGCTCGTTATTTCCAACCTATGCCAGATATCCGATTACGCTAGTGAAAGGTGAAGGCAGCCGACTGTGGGATGACACAGGCAAGGAATACATCGATATGATGAGCGGGATCGCGGTTGCGGCTCTTGGGCATGCACCACAAGGTGTTAAAGAGAAATTGATTGAGCAACTAGATCAGTTATGGCACGTGGGTAATTTATTTCATATTCCAAATCAGGAAAAATTGGCTGGTCTATTGACGGACAATAGCTGTGCGGATGCTGTGTTTTTCTGTTCCACAGGAGCGGAAGCGAACGAGGCTGCGATCAAAATCGCACGTCGCTACTCACAAAAAGTGCTGAACAATGGCCGTTATGAGATTATCACGTTTAACATGTCCTTCCATGGGCGTACGATTGCTACATTAACAGCGACGGGTCAGGACAAAGTAAAGGAAGGTTTTCTTCCGCTTCCAGAAGGCTTCGTCTATGCGGATTATAACGATATCGAGTCTGTTCGCAGGCTTGTGAATGACCGTACATGTGCGGTTATGCTGGAGTTCGTGCAAGGGGAAGGCGGCGTGTTGCCGGCAGATCCGACATTTGTTAAGCAGCTTGCTGACCTTTGTAAGGAGCATAATCTGCTTCTGATCGCGGATGAGATCCAGACGGGCGTAGGGCGTACGGGTAAGCTTTTTGCCTATGAGCATTATGGCGTAGAGCCGGATATTTTCTCATTAGCGAAAGGTCTTGGCGGTGGCTTCCCAATCGGAGCGATGCTGGCTAAAGGGTACTTGGCGGAAGCGTTCAGCGCAGGTAGTCACGGTTCCACGTTCGGTGGTACACCGATTGCAACCGCAGCGGCTCATGCAACGTTAAGCACGATTATCGACAGTCAATTGCCAGAGCGTGCAGCAGAGTTAGGCGCATATACGGTGAAGACGTTAGAGAGCAAGCTGGCGGGCAATCCGTTAGTGAAAAGCATTCGTGGTATCGGCCTTCTGATTGGAATCGAATGTACACAGCCGAGTGCCGATATCATTAGCGAAATTCATAAGCAAGGCGTGTTGGTTATTCCGGCAGGACCTAACGTGATTCGTTTAGTGCCAGCGTTAACGATACCGCAAGAAGATTTGGATAGGGCGTTAGAAGTCGTGTGCGGTGTCCTCTCTCAGAAGGCATCCACCATTAGCGGCGTCTAACCGAAGTTTATCGTAGAAAGGTTGGATCACATGAATAGCACGGTTAAGGAAGAACTGGCTGCCCAGTTGAAGGGCAAGGATTTTCTTGCTTTAATTGATTATACAGCGGAAGAATTGGAGTATCTGATTCAATACGCAATCGAGTTGAAACGCAAGCAGAAGGCGGGAGAGCCTCATGCGGTACTAGCTGGTAAAACATTGGGCATGATTTTTGAGAAATCCTCCACGCGTACGCGAGTTTCCTTTGAAGTAGGGATGTACCAACTTGGCGGTCAAGCGCTTTTCTTGAGCAAAAATGACCTGCAACTGGGTCGCGGAGAGACGGTATGGGATACCGCTCAAACGTTGTCCCGTTATTTGGACGGGATTATGATTCGTACGTACGAGCACCGTAAGGTGATCGATTTGGCCCGCGGAGCGACGGTGCCTGTTATTAATGGCTTAACTGATCATGCGCACCCTTGCCAAGTCATGGCGGATTATCAGACGGTTTTGGAGAAAAAAGGCCGTTTGAAAGGCATCAAAGTCGCCTATATCGGCGATGGCAACAATATGGTTCACTCCTTAATGATGGGAGCTAGCAAGTTGGGGATGGATTTCGCGATTGCTTCGCCAGAAGGCTATGACGCTGACAAAGAAGTGATTCGCCAATCCAAGGAAAATGCGGCAGAAACAGGCGGAAGCCTGCTCGTTACGCGCGATCCACGCGAAGCTGTTGAGAATGCGGACATCATCTATACCGATGTATGGGCAAGCATGGGGCAAGAAGCGGAGCAGCAGGAGCGGGAAATTGCGTTCAAAAACTTCCAAGTCAACGAGGCTTTGGTGAAATATGCGAAGCAAGATTACTTGTTCATGCATTGCTTGCCTGCACACCGCGGGGAAGAAGTGAGTGAAGGCGTCATCGATGGCGGCCATTCCATTATTTTCGACCAAGCAGAGAATCGTCTTCATGCGCAAAAGGCCATCATGGCCGCGACAATGATATAATTTTTATAAAATGAGAGAGTAGAAACGGAGCGAAGCGTAGACATGGCTAAGGAAAAAATCGTACTCGCCTATTCAGGCGGGTTGGATACATCAGTTATCCTCAAATGGTTAAAAGAAACGTACGACGCAGAAATCATTGCATTCACAGCGGATATTGGGCAAAAGGATGAGCTTGACGGATTGGAAGAAAAAGCACTTGCAACCGGCGCATCCAAGATCTACATCGATGACCTACGTGCTGAGTTCGCAAAAGATTTCATCAACCCGATGTTCCAAGCGGCTGCTCTTTATGAAGGGCAATACCTGCTTGGCACCAGCATAGCGCGTCCTTTGATCGCGAAGCGCATGGTTGAGATCGCTCGCGCTGAAGGCGCAACTGCGATTGCTCACGGTGCAACGGGTAAAGGTAATGACCAAGTGCGTTTCGAGCTGACAGCTGCGGCGTTAGCGCCTGAGATTTCCGTTATCGCGCCTTGGCGTTTGGAAGAGTTCCGCGAGCAGTTCCCAGGCCGCGCAGAGATGATCGCTTACGCTGAGAAACATAACATTCCAGTAACGGCATCCGCTTCGAAGCCTTATTCGACAGACCGCAACTTGCTGCACATCTCCTTCGAGAGCGGCATGTTGGAAGATCCATGGTTCGATCCATCAGCAACGTCCAACAAAGATATGTTCGTGCTGAGCGTTGACCCCGAAGATGCACCAGACCAAGCAGAATACATCGAGCTTGAGTTTGCTGCCGGTGATTGCGTAGCGATTAACGGTACACAGCTTTCTCCGCTTGAAGTGATGGAAACGTTGAACGAACTTGGCGGCAAGCACGGTATTGGCCGTGTGGACATGGTTGAGAACCGTTTCGTCGGCATGAAGAGCCGCGGTGTGTACGAAACTCCGGGTGGTACGATTCTTTTCACAGCTCACCGCAAAATGGAATCCCTGACGATGGACCGCGACGTTATGCACCTTCGTGACTCCTTAATTTCCAAATATGCATCTCTTGTATATAACGGTTTCTGGTTCGCACCTGAGCGTCTGGCTATCCAAGCGCTTGTGTCTGAGAGCCAAAAGAACGTATCCGGTACAGTTCGTCTGAAATTGTACAAAGGTAACGTAATCGGCGCTGGCGTGAAAAGCCCAGTATCCCTTTACAACCCGGATATCGCAACGATGGAAGCTGATCCTACGAAGGCTTACGATCAAGGCGATGCAACAGGCTTCATCCGCTTGAATGCACTGCGTTTGAAAGTCGGTTCCGGCGTAGAACAGAACGCAAAGAAATAAAATTTCAATAGCCTCAGCCGTGGGCTTTCCCTTTGTGGAAAGCCTTTGGGCTGTTCAAGGGCTTGTCCATATAGCCGTGAAGAATGTTAAAACGAGAGGGGTCATGCAAGGTGTCTAAGCTTTGGGGTGGACGTTTCACGAAACAAACCGACCAATTGGTTGAAGAATATACAGCTTCTATTACATTCGACAAAGAGCTTGCTGAAGAAGATATCGAAGGCAGCTTGGCGCACGTGACGATGCTGGGCAAATGCGGGATTCTTCCTGCTGACGATGTAGAGAAAATCAAAGACGGCTTGCTGCAAGTACAAGCTATGATTCGCCGCGGCGAGCTGGAATACACGATTCAGAATGAAGATATTCACATGAATATCGAGAAGACCTTGATCGACCTGATCGGTCCTGTCGGCGGCAAGCTGCACACGGGCCGCAGCCGTAACGATCAGGTAGCGACAGACATGCATCTCTACCTGCGCAAGCGTGTGGTTGAGTTCGTTGGCCTGCTGATCAAGCTGCAGGAAGCCCTGCTTGAGAAGGCGAAGGCTAATCTCGATACGATTATCCCTGGGTATACGCATCTGCAGCGTGCGCAGCCGATCTTGTTCGCGCACCATCTGATGGCTTACGTCAGCATGTTCCAGCGTGATCTCGAGCGCTTGCAGGACAGCTACAAGCGCGTAGACATGTTGCCGCTCGGCGCTGGCGCGCTCGCGGGCACGACCTTCCCGATCGACCGCCATTTCGTGGCGGAGCAGCTCGGGTTCGGACGCGTGTACGAGAACTCCTTGGACGCGGTCAGCGACCGCGACTTCATCCTAGAGTTCCTCTCTAACGCGTCCATGATCATGATGCACCTTTCTCGCTTCAGCGAGGAAATGGTGCTGTGGTCTTCGACCGAGTTCGCGTTCATCGAACTCGATGATGCGTTCTGCACCGGCAGCTCGATCATGCCGCAGAAGAAGAACCCGGACGTAGCGGAGCTTGTCCGTGGTAAGACGGGCCGCGTCTATGGCAACTTGTTCGGTCTGATGACCGTGCTCAAGTCGCTGCCGCTGGCGTACAACAAGGACATGCAGGAAGACAAAGAAGGCATGTTCGATACAGTTCGTACCCTGCAAGGTGCGCTGCAATTGTTTGCACCGATGGTATCCACGATGAAAGTGAACACGGAGCGCATGCGCCAAGCTGTGAACCAAGATTTCTCGAACGCAACGGACATTGCGGATTACCTAGTGAACAAGGGGCTTCCTTTCCGTCAAGCGCACGAAGTGATTGGTAAAACAGTTCTGTATTGCATCCAGAACAAAAAATACTTGCTCGATATGAGCATCGAGGAATTCAAAACTTTCTCTGAACTGTTTGAGTCCGATATTTATGCCGTTCTTCAACCTGAGCAAGTTGTGAACGCACGTAATGTGTTCGGCGGCACGGCGAGTAATCAGGTAAGTGAGGCGATTGGTCGCGCAGAGCAAGTGTTGGCAGAATCCCAGGCATGGTTGCATGACTTTTTAGAGAAAAGCAAATAGATGCCTAAAAAAGCTCTTTCCAGCATCCATAGGATGAAGGATAAGAGCTTTTTTCTACATGCTATGGGATTAGCTAAGAGAAGCGCAATGTGCATGTACAATAGGCTGGCTGCGAATAGGGTCGGGGTGAAGGGAGACGACATCATTGCAGAAGCAGACATTTAGGTTTGCTTTGGTTTTACTGTATAGTTGGGGTGAAAAAGCTGTTGGCGGGAAAGCAGCGTAACTCCACGGTGTTCCAGGGAATAGATGGATTTTATACAGTTATATTTTGAGTTTTTCCTACTAAATGCGCAATAGATGGAAAATCTACAGCTAATTATGTCCTTTTAACCAATATAGACGGGTATAGGCGATTTTAACTACATAATTTCCAGTTAAATTGATTTTCCGAAGCCAACCCCGACAAATAACTGTATATTTTCCATTTAATTCAAATATTCGCCGTAGGCATCTCTTCAAATCATCAACATCATCTGAAATTTTGAGGAAACGTAGTCGGTTACTGCATGTACTATCACCCTACACCTTAAACTGCTGGATAACACCCTGCAACTGAGTAGACATATCGTTTAAGTTTCTAACAGAGGCCGAGATGCCATCGATACTGGCTAACTGTGTTTCGGTCAAAGCAGATATCGTTTGCGCTGTTCCTGCGGACTGATTGGCGGAATTCTCCATCTCAGATAAGGATGACATGATTTGTTGAGAGGTAGCTGACATGCGTTCGGCTTCTGAGGATGCTTGCTGTACCTGCCCTAACACCTGATTAACAGCGCTGTGAATGCGTTCAAAAGCGAACCCCGTTTCCTTCAACGTCCCTACGCTGGATGAGATTTCTTCGTCACCCTTATGCATGGTATCTACGGCGCCGAGTATGTCGGCTTGGATGCCAACGATCAACTCGGTGACCTGTTCGGAGGACATTTTGGAACGCTCGGCAAGTTTCTTAACTTCCCCTGCGACGACAGCAAAGCCTTTGCCATGTTCCCCGGCTCGAGCTGCTTCAATTGAAGCGTTCAGAGCTAACAGGTTGGTTTGTGACGAAATCTCGGAGATGATCGATACGATTTCGCCAATCTGCTGGGAGCGGTCACGCAGCAAGTCAATCGTAGTAGACAGGTCGTCCATGGTAGAGCTAACAATCTGCATCTGCGCATTTGTTTGTTGGATATAAGCATTGCCTTTCTCTGCTTCCAATGCTGTGTTTTCTGATAGATCGAAGGCAATAGAAGAGCTGGACGCGACCTGCTGAATGCTATCGGTTAATGCTTTCATGGCGGATGAGCTTTCTGTGACACGGAGTGCGTGTGTGTTTGTACTGGCTGCGACACCATGCATTACGGAGGAAATATGATTCGCTGCTTGTGCCATCTGTTCTAGGGAATGCGAGACTTGATTGGATTCCTCATTTAATGCACCAGAGCTTGATTTGGCTTGGGAAACGAGCTGCTTGATATAGGCTTTCATCTGATTGAATGATCCAGCCAACTTGCCTATTTCATCACGGTTTAGCACGTTCAAATCGGATATCGATAAATTGCCTGTCGCAATTTGACTGGCTTGACGTTCCACTCGGACGAGAGGCTTAGCGATATGTCTAGCGAAGAGGATAAGAACCAGAAGACCGCCGAGCAAACAACTGACAAGTGTGATGATAATCGTGTTTAATATATCTGTTTGTCCGCCGTTATAATCTTGCATATAGGAGCCGGCAGCCACAACCCATCCCCATAATGGATCTTTCTCCGCGTAGGTAATTTTCATAGCTTCCTTCGTGGAACCGCCAGGTAGTGGCCACATGTAGGTTGTGAATCCACCGTTATTCTCTGCTTTTTGAATCATTTCTTGAATGAAAAGTTGACCATCATTCGATTTTTTATCCCAGATGTTTTGGCCTTCCAAAGAGGGGTGTGCCAGCTCAGTTCCCTTATTATCCAGCACAAAGAAGTATCCATTTTTGCCTAAATCAATTTTGGGATTGATGGGTCTTTTCCCTTCGGTTTTAGGTCCAAGCATCCATACCTTCACTTTCTCTTGCGCTTCTTCCCTGGTAATATTCCCCGATTTAACGGAATCGTCGAGGGATTGAATCAGTTGGATAGACATTTGCACGGCATTCCTTAAGTCTTTTTCGATCAAGGAATTCGTGACATTGGAAGAGACATAGTAGGAGATACTGCCGAGGATGAGAATGGGAATAAGTAGTAAAAGCAGAGATGTTGTCACAATCTTCATCTGAATGTTCATCTGAAAACTTTTTAACATATGGTTAATTTACCTACTTTCTGTATTATTTTGTATGTATTCTTGGCGATTGTTGAAATCCCTTTATTTCGACAAATTTTTTACAGTTCGAGTTAATGGAATCTATGTGAACTTATACCCTGAATTTTGACAAAAAACCCCTCCCGACATCCGTTGGATGCGCGAGAGGAGCTTTTTCGATTGCGTTTGTTGACTAAGTTCCAAGCCATAATACTCCGACAAAAAAAGCTTTCTCTGAAGGTCTACTTCGACCTACGAGAAAGCCTCTGAAAAAACTATCTACTCTTAAATTCAACATAACCTGTATCGGCCCGTACCGTTACCTTTTTGCTGCCGTTGCCGATAGAGCCTTTGGCTTGATTACGGCTGGCTCGCTGTTGAAGGTTCACACCTGGCACATCTAATGTAGCGCTGCCCGTATCTGTGCTGACATCGAAAGTTGCATCTGTAGGAGCAGAATCTAGTTGGATGCGTATGGATCCCGTATCGGATTCAGCGGTAACCGTATCACCAAGATCACGCAGCTTGGCAGTAATCGAACCTGTATCGGTTTTAAGTTTTACATTGCCCTGACCGTCATTAAGATGAATGCTGCCTGTGTCGGTTTGCAGATTTACCGTTTTTCCTTCATAGCGGTCAACCGTAATCGTTCCGGTATCGGTCCTAGCAGTTAGTTTCTCCGCTTTTACTTCCTTGAAGTTGATGCTGCCTGTGTCTGTGCTAACGGTAATGGCTTTGTACATCTTGTCGGGCAGACTGACCTCTGTCCGTAAACGAAGACGTTGACCGCTCAATAAGCTTTTGAGTTCAGTAAGGTCGATGCCGAAGTTAATGTGTGTCTTTTTATTCGTACAGACGTCGACTCGCCATGTATTTGTGCCTTCAGTAGTGGCCTCGACTGTGCAATTCTGAGCGTATTCCGTTCGCGCTGCCCCAACGAGATGAACGCTAATTTCATCCGAGTTGCTAGGGACGAAGGTTACGCCTGTGATATCATTTTCAATAATTAAAGTGTCAATATTCGCTGCGGCAATTTTCTTCTCGATATCTATGTTCGAGGCACCTGTTTCTAAATCTAAGGACTGGAAAGACACGGCTGCTCCAATAAGGCCTATTGCGAGGCAGATAAAGCCAGTCACTAAGAAAAATTTCACTTTACGTTGCATGGCTTAAGCCCCCTTGATCAATTTGGCATTAAATTGGATGTACTTCCAGCTAAGCTTGAAAAACTGTTTAAGCAGCCAAGAGCTAAGCGTCGTGATGATGATGCCTAAGCCAAAGCAGGCAAGAAGTGTGAAGGAGATGAATTGGAAGTCACTCCCAGAGGTTCCGGCTAAGCTAGTAAGCACACCAATAATAGGAGCGATCAGAAGAGCAAATCCGGAAGCGAACAACGCAATCAATGCTGAGCAGACGCCAACCCATGGGCCTACAACGAATACCAGATTAAAGAAACCGAGCATAATTGAAATAATGATCGCCTTAATCCCACTTTCGGGCTTTGTAGTCGGATAGGCAGGTGGGTAAGGTGCGTGATACACAGGCGGGTAATTCGGTTGAGGCGGCTGTGTATAAGCAGGCGGTGCCCAGGTCTCTGGGGCTTGTACGGGAATTTTCGGTCCTATGGCCGGATCGGACTGCTTTGCATAAGAGATAGCTGGCTCCTCAGAATCATTCGAATAAGGAAGATCCTCAGCTGGTGTCACCTCAGAATCAAAAGCATCGATAGGACGCTTAGTAACTTCCTCTTGAACAGGTGGTGTTTCTTTCTGTGCATCCCAGTTCGGTACCCGCGGGTATCCGAGAGACTGTGAAACGTCATCTTCATGTTTGCCATTTTCAACGGCTTTTTGGAATAGTTCTTCGTACACTTTTAATATATTTTGGCGCTCCTTCTCAGGAAGTCCGCGCAGACGATAGTTTAATTCTTTGAAATAATCGACTTTACTCATCGTTATGCCTCCTTCAATACGCTTTCTATAGTCTTATCATAAAAGAAAAAAGTCATAATGACGTAGTAACTACAGTCACATGACCTTCATGATTTCATCACAATTTTTGTGTATCATTGGACAGCAAGCGTACTGACGCCATCTTCCACCATAGGCTTATTGGGCGTGGTGTTCTCTGTTTGGGAATCTTTACGGTTGGCCGCGATAACGGTTGGCACAGGTGAATACTGATCCTTCGAGATTAACTCTCTGCTCACGATTGTGCCATTTTCTCGTTTGGTTCGATAGGTCTCAACCTTGTAACCGACCTTTCCTATGGAGATGGGACGTTCTAATCCTGGTCGCAAGCTCGGATTGTTCACATACTTGATAGGAGGTTGAATTGTTTCTACGATGTTGGAATCGACGTCGTACGTGACGGTTGGTGTTTGATGTCCAAAAAGTTTGACAGTAACCTTGGAGTCTGTCGTTATCGTACGAATCCAGACGTAACTAGTCGTATTGTTGCGAAATTTGAAATTAATATAGCCACTTGCGAATGTGGCATCCTGTCCTAGAGGGGCATAGCTGACTGGGAGAGAATGATTGCGTCGTTCAACGATTTCAAGGCCGCTGCGTAAGACGGCATTATAGAGCGTTGTGGACACCTGACATATACCTCCGCCGATTCCTGGGACAAGACTGCCATTGAGAATAACAGGGGCTTCCTTGTAGCCGAATTTAGCTTCCGTCTGCGCAATAATTTTACTGTAATCAAAGGTGTCGCCTGGTGCCATCAAATAATCCTGAATGGACGTAGCGGTTGCTCGTATATTGTGAACCCTTCCTTCGCCCGATGGGGGAAACGATGTTGTGAATTCGGAAATTTTGCCATCAATACCTTGCCCTTTTAAGGTTGCCATTGTGACAGAGGGACTCAACTCGTAAACGGGTAATGAGAGTCCTAGTGGTGCAGTATGCGTAAGGGTACCCATGCTAGGGGCGATGCTTTGTAGCTGCTCCTGCAAGTGCACGGTATCAATGCGCAGTACATTTTGCTCGGGTTCGTATGCAACCTGATCTTGAGATTGGAGAATGCGTTTGGCGGCAATGGGCTGTTTCGTGTATAACTCTTTCCATGTGTTCTTTATAGTAGTCGTTAGCTGAGTGGGATCCACCGAGACATTCATTGGGATATTCGCATTTCGCAGGGTCCAGCGGGCTTTGGCACGTGCGAAGGGAGATCCGTTAGTTAGTTGTTGGAGGGATTGGGTCAGGGGACCCTTGTCATAACTTATGCCTAGTTGTCCTAGGGGCAATTCTTTGGCCGTAATTTCTGGATAGGATGTATGCAAAAGGACAGGGAAAGCGGCTAGTCGCTTCAATCGCTGCTCAGACTCAGACTGAAATGCCGCATAAGACATTCCACCCACACGCCAACCTGCAATTGTAACATTTTTAGAAAAAGTAGATTGAGATCCGTATAGGTAAAGTGCGGTGCCGCACGTCACGAACACACCAAGCGCGACCGAGAAATAGAGAATGGGGTTTCTGAATGAGCGTGTCATGAAGAGCCACTCCTTTACATACGAATGTGATACGGCCTGTCTCTTTATATGTATCGATGGCAATGCCAATTTAGTACAGAATCCTGATTCGGCTAAAAGTTGTACAATGCATGGTATAATGACGGTATTCCCTACGAATTTCAAAGTGGTTTTAGAAGGATTTTCACCTTTTGTGTCGAATTGATATAGGCTATCTATATAATTAGGATGTGATATTGTGATCGAAATGCAGGACGTATGGAAAACATACGCCAACGGGACCCATGCATTAAGAGGTATTAATGTAAAAGTGGACCGCAATGAGTTCGTCTATGTGGTTGGACCTTCAGGCGCAGGTAAATCTACTTTCATGAAGTTGATGTATAGAGAAGAAAGACCGACGAAAGGTCAAATTTTCGTTAATGGGTTTAACTTAGAGAAGCTAAAACAACGCAAAATTCCTTATGTGCGTCGAAATATCGGCGTCATTTTCCAAGATTATCGCTTACTTCCGAAATTATCGATTTTTGAAAATATAGCTTTTGCCATGGAAGTTATTGAGGCGCCCAAGAAGCAAATCAAGAAACGCACCATGGAAGTTCTTGAGCTCGTGAAGTTGAAAGACAAGGCGAATTCTCTCCCATCGCAGTTATCCGGGGGCGAACAGCAGCGTGTTGCTATTGCCCGGGCAATAATAAACAGCCCTTCCGTCATTATCGCGGATGAACCGACAGGAAATTTGGACCCTGAAACATCGTGGGGCATTATGAAGTTGATGGAGGAAATTAATTTCCGCGGGACCACCATTGTGATGGCTACACACAACAAAGAAATCGTAAATACGATGCGTAAGCGCGTGATTGCGATTGAGAATGGCCTTATTGCTCGCGATCAAATCCGGGGGGAATATGGCTATGAAGATTAGTACAGCTTCTCGACATCTGCGAGAAGGTACGAAAAATGTCGTGCGAAATGGTTGGATGACGTTCGCATCGATTAGCTCCATCGCGATTTCTCTATTTATTCTTGGTATTTTCGTACTTATCACCCTGAATGTAAATGATGTTGCTACCCAAATTGAGCAGCAAGTTGAGATTAACGTGTACCTGGAGGTAAACACCGCTCAGGATCAAATCACGGCGCTCGAAACGCAAATCAAGGCCATTCCTGAAGTGAAAACGATTAAATTCGTTTCGAAGGAAGAGGGACTTGTCTACTTGCGCGAAAAGTTAGGGGATAGCGGGAAAGCCCTCTTAGACGGCTTCGAGGGGGATAACAATCCACTGAACGACGCCTTTACGATTGAAGTGGATGATCCGCGGAATGTGGCCGTTGTAGCCGATGGGATCTCAGCGCTTAACGTTGGCAAGGATCCGAAGCCTATTTATAAAGTAAACTACGGTAAAGGAACCGTGGAGGCGCTATTTAAAGTAACGAAGATTGCGCGTTGGATTGGCATGGGGATCGTTGTATTGCTTTCCTTTACAGCGGTATTCTTGATTGCAAATACGATCAAAGTTACGATTTTGGCCAGAAAACGTGAGATTTCAATTATGAAGCTCGTGGGTGCGACGAACTCTTTTATTCGTTGGCCGTTTTTTATTGAAGGTGCATTGCTTGGACTAATTGGTTCGGCTCTCCCAACTGCCGTTATTCTTGCTGGTTATTGGAAGTTGCTTAACCTGAGCTCCTTGAATTTGAACTTATTGATGATTCAGTTAACACCATTTGAAGATATTGCACCAACGCTGACTGTGCTTCTTATTGGCTTAGGCATTGTAATCGGCGTATGGGGTTCCCTCATTTCCGTCCGCAAGTTCCTCCGCGTGTAAGGAAACCTTGAATGAAACTGGGCAGAGTATTCCTCTGTCTCCTTTTTCATCTTTTCTTTCGGTTTTCTCATTTTCATAGATTCATAGATTCCTAGAGACAGAACGTAAGAGATTCAAACCATACAAGGGGCATCAATCGCTTAAAAATGGGGAGGCTACGTGCTTGAAGAAGAAGATTCTACCTGTCGTTTTAACATTAGGTATGGCGATATCGCTGACTATACCTCATGCAGCCAGTTATGCTGCTTCGGCAACGGACAAGATCGATCAGCAGTTGACGCAGCTTAAGAAGCAGAAGGCGGAGGCGCAGCAGAAGTCCAACAGCGCCCAAAACCAAATCACAAAAGTTCAGTCTGAGAAAGATCAGACAACGAAGGATATGAATGCGCTAGTCACCCAGGTGAATGAGGCGAGCAAGAAACTAACGAAACTCAATGAACAAATTGATCAAGTGTCCGATGCTCTGGAAGCGAGCGCTAAACAATTGGATGAAGCCGAGGCACGTGTTGAAAGCCGCGACAATATGCTGAAATCCCGCGTTCGCTTGATGTATATGAACGGTTTCGTTTCTTATATGGATGTGGTGCTGAGCGCAACAAGCTTCTCGGATTTCCTGAATCGGGTCGAAGCGTTGAAAGCTATCGTCAACCAAGACAAAGAAATACTAGAGTCGAATATGAAAGATAAAGAGACTGTCACGCAGAAGAAGGCAGATACGGAGAAGCAGCTGGAGAACGTGAAGGGTCTTTATGCGGAAGCGGATGCACTGCGTGACGATTTGCAAGCGAAGGAAAAAGCGAAAGAAGTGAAGATCGCTTCTCTTTCCAAGCAGGAGCGAGAGCTCGAGGAAATATCGGAAGAAAGCGATAAAATGATTACGCAGCTGGCGAAGCAAGAGGCCGATTTGCAAGCGAAGAAACGGGCTGCACAGAATGCGAAATCACCATTTACTTATTCAGGCGGTAAGCTTGGCTACCCTTTGACTGTACAGGCACCAATGACCTCTGATTTCATAGCGCGGATTAACCCCGTAACTGGGCGGGCAGAGAACCATAAGGGTATCGATTTAGGTACGGCAAAGGGTACGCCAATCCTAGCTGCGGAGAATGGATCAGTTATTTATGCTTCGTGGATGAACGGGTACGGGAATTGTGTTATCGTCGACCATGGGAATGGCCTTTGGACATTGTATGGACACATTATGAATGACGGTATTTATGTGAAAGTTGGGGACGTCGTGAAGCGCGGCCAAAAAATAGCGGGTGTCGGCTCTACGGGACAGTCAACGGGCAATCACTTGCATTTTGAAGTAAGGAAAAACGAAGTGCCTGTTGATCCTAAACCGTATCTTCGATAGGACAAGCCTGTTACCACTAAGGAAGCTTAAGTTTTCGGTTAGTTCCGGAAGCGGGCTTTCTTATTGGTGATAAAGCTGTATGCTGGACGCGGTCAGTGATTCTAGAATACCTGCGTTTAGAGGTTTTTTCATAAAATGGGTAGGGCTTGTCATATACTATAAATAGGCCAACTCAAATTCGGTTTTAGGAAAAAGGCGGTGAATCGGTTTTGCAATTCAAAGGTCGTACAGTCATTGTATTTGTTTTGTTAGCTATGTTTGCAAGTAGTATTGTTACATTAACGATTGTAGATCCTTCCTTTACTTGGGGGCAGAAGGAGCAATCAACAGGAGGTTCGGCTACCTCTGTATCTGCTTCGTCAGGTCTTTCGAGCAAGGATTTAAACAAGATCGCAACAACGTTTCAACTCATTGAAAGCAAATATTTGAAACAGCCTGATCATGATCAATTGGTTAACGGAGCAATTAATGGGATGTTGGAATCATTGGAGGATCCTTTTTCCGTTTATATGGATCAGAAGGAAGCGAAGCAATTCGATGAGAGTATTACGTCCTCTTTCCAAGGCATCGGGGCCGAGGTATCGCTAGAGGATGGTAAATTCGTCATTGTATCACCGATTAAAGGTTCACCTGCCGAGAAAGCAGGCATTCAATCCAAGGATGTTGTCCTATCTGTGAATGGCGACAAGTTGGACGGGCTTACCTTGAATCAAGCTGTCATGAAAATCCGCGGACCGAAGGGCACGCAAGCTAAGCTGGATTTACTTCGTCAAGGAACGGGTGATCCGGTTCAAGTCATCGTGGTTCGAGACAATATTGATGTTGAAACCGTCTACGGTGAAATGATGCAGGATCAGATAGGCAAAATCGAGATTCGTCAGTTCTCCTCGAACACGGCTGTTCGTTTTGCGGAAGAGTTGAAAAACTTAGAAGCCAAAGGGATGAAGGGACTTGTCATCGATGTTCGTAATGATCCAGGTGGTCTACTGAATGTTGTCGTGGATATCGTGAATCCTTTCGTGAAGAGCGGGGCTTCCATTCTCCAAGTGGAGAATCGGGATGGTAAACGTGAACCAACTCCTTCTACGGGCAAAGGAAAGAATTATCCAGTCACGGTTTTGATTAATAAAGGAAGCGCCAGCGCATCGGAGATCCTTGCAGGTGCATTCCAAGAAGCAGTAGGCAGTAAGATCGTTGGTGAAACGTCCTACGGTAAGGGAACAGTTCAAGTGACGTTCGAGAAGGAAATGGGCGATGGCAGCAACATTAAGATGACGGTCTACAAATGGCTAACGCCAAATGGCAACTGGATTCACAAAAAAGGCATTACGCCAGATATCCCGATTGAGCAACCAGCGTATTTCAAAGCAGCGCCTCTTACGAAGAAAGATGTGCTGAAACAAGATAACAACAGCGACGATGTGAAGAATTTGCAGTTGATGCTTGCAGGGATTGGCTTCAATCCGGAGCGGACAGATGGCTACTTCAGCGAGAAGACAGCTTTGGCTGTTAAAGCGTTCCAGCGGACGAATGATTTACCGGTTACGGGTGAAGTAGATACGAATACAGCAACCAAGATCGAAAAAGCGATCTTAGAGCAAATTCGTGATCCGAAGAATGACTCGCAATTAAAGGCTGCCGTCTTCCAAATTCAGAAGCAGCTTGGGAAATAATGACCGTTAGTTAATGGAAATTGTGCGAAGCGGCAGGAAATAGGCTTTAACAGTCGAAATAGTGTAGGAAGGTTGCTTAGGCGGCCTTCCTATTTCTTTTTCAAGGAGCCTAGATTCGTATGGATGTGTGGTTTCAATTATTGGACAGAGGGCTGCTGGCCGTGGGGCAGTTGTTTACGAATCCTTTCTACTATATAGGTATTGTTTTTATTGTGTTACATTACAGAAAGCAAATTCAACTAGAACGCAAGCTGTTTCACACGCGTCTTCACTCCTTGCTGAACGAAACGTGGCGCGTGGTGCTGTGGGGTTGGTTAGGCGGGTTGGGAGCGTCTATTTTGCTCCTGTTCGTCGGAGTCAATATCCAAATGGACGTCGTGCTCGTGCTTTGGATCATCACTGTCGTGCTGATGTTATTCCGGATACGATTCCTGTGCTTAGCTTATGCAGTAGGAATTCTAGGAATCGTTCAGGTTATCTTCTCTTGGTTTCCTAATACGGACAGTCTGCGTGAGTCCTATGCGCTTCTCGCTGCCATTGCAAGTGCAGATATCCCATCGCTGTTGGTCATTGTTGGCGTGCTTCATCTGTTGGAAGGCGTGCTCGTTGGTTTCCAAGGCGCGCGAATGGTGACTCCGCTGTTCCTAGAAGGGAAACGCGGGCAAATGATTGGGGCCCAGCAGTTACAGGGCTTCTGGCCAGTCCCTTTGTTTCTTCTTGTGCCAATGGCAGGGGGCAGTGAACTGGGCTTGCCGTGGCAAACGTTGTTCACCTCGAACTTAAGCGCAGGCTGGACGATGCTCGCATTCCCAGCGATGATCGGCTTCACGGAGCTGACGATTTCGAAGCTGCCGAAGAGGCAAGCGCGTTATAGCGCGAAGCTGCTCTACGCTTATGGGCTCGTGCTGCTAGGCGCAGCTGTTGCCGCACATTACTGGACGCCGCTGGTGATGCTTGCTGCGATTCTTAGCATAGCCCTGCACGAAGGGCTGCTGTTCTACAACCGGTGGATGGAAGCGAAGCGGACGCCTTTCTACATCCACTCGGAGCGGGGGTTAATGGTGCTCTCGGTTGTTCCGAACAGCCCGGCTCAGCAACTAGGAATCAGCGTTGGGGAGATCATTCACAAGGTCAATGGGTACAAAATAAAGACAAAGACGGATCTGCATGCGGCCATGGGGCTCAACTCCGCTTTCTGCCGATTAGAGGTGCTGAATGAACAAGGGGAGGTTCGCTTTCTGAAGCGTGGGATTTTCGCCGGAGATCATCATCAACTAGGCATTCTGTTGGCACCGGATCAAGATGTGCTGTACTTCTTGGAGCAGCGTCCCATGCACCTATTTAGTTATCTGCGAAGCAAGTTAACAGGCTTATTGCCGAATGACACGACGAAGTCATTGTGAGAAG
The DNA here is from genome assembly GCF_001653565.1 of Paenibacillus oryzisoli. GTDB lineage: Bacteria > Bacillota > Bacilli > Paenibacillales > NBRC-103111 > Paenibacillus_E > Paenibacillus_E oryzisoli. The sequence continues at coordinate 39,136 of NZ_LYPB01000089.1, read as the reverse complement.
AGTTATCCTCGTAAGTAGAGAAATCTACGGGTGAGGATGGCTCCTTTTTTTAACTATTCATGCAAAAACGGATAGATAAATAGACAGCTAGATAGATGGATGGACAGATGGACAGATGGAATTTATACAGTTATATTTGCTGATTTTAGAATATGACGAGCAATAACTGGATTTCCTGTAGTTAATTTTCTCTGTTTTGCTCAAACGGAGCGGATTAGGGAAAATTAGCTACATGTTCTCCAGTTATTTTGATTTTGGAGGAGGAAATGGCCAAAATAACTGGAGTNTGGACAGATGGAATTTATACAGTTATATTTGCTGATTTTAGAATATGACGAGCAATAACTGGATTTCCTGTAGTTAATTTTCTCTGTTTTGCTCAAACGGAGCGGATTAGGGAAAATTAGCTACATGTTCTCCAGTTATTTTGATTTTGGAGGAGGAAATGGCCAAAATAACTGGAGTTTATACAGTTACTGGCGGCAACCACAACCACAACCACAACCACAACCACAACCACAACCACAACCACAACCACAACCACAACCACAACCACAACCACAAACAAAGCCCCACCTCCACATGAGTGGGAATAGGGCTTCTATTCGGTCTATTATATCATTTGACAGGCGTTGTTGGTGCGATATCGTTCCGCAGGACAATGATTTCTACGCGGCGGTTCTTGCTGCGATTCGCATCGCTAGAGTTGGCTACTTGGGGCATGGTGTCTGCATAAGCAGTGGCGATGAATTTGTGATCATCCAAATTAGCGGTATCGCTGAAATAGCGAAGTACAGAAAGGGAACGGGCAAACGATAATCCCCAGTTATCCTTATAAGGCGAGCCTGGAGCAAGGGGCAAATCGTCTGTATGCCCTTCGATGCTAACTTTACTCTTTAAAGTTGGGAAGAGGGAAGCCAGCTTTTGCAGAATCGGGAAGGAAGGTGCCTTCAGATCAGCTTTTCCTAAATCGAATAGGAATAAGTCATTGAGCGTAATCGCAACACCGCGTTCCGTATCAGAAGCGGACACTTGCGCCTCTAAGTTTTGATCCTTAATATAGGCTTGGACTTGTTTCAGGAGATCCTGAAGTTCCTTTTCACGCTTTTCTTTCTCGCTGTCTTCCGTCTTCGTCTTGTCTTGCTCTTCCTTCTGATCATCCTGATTCTGATGTGTTAAATCTTTATCCTTGCTGTCCGCGTCCCCCTGCTTCGGGGTCATCGAGCCACTGATACCTTGATTTTTATCTAAAATAGAGTCAGCTTTTTGGAATTGTAGGTTTAAGGCTTGTGCCAAAACGGCATACTTTTGAACATCCACTTTACTCATCGCATACATAATAATGAAAAATACGAGCAGTAGCGTAATTAAGTCCGCGTATGTAATGAGCCATCTTTCATGATTAACATGTTCTTCGTGCTTCTTACGGCGTCTCGCCATTCCTGTCGTCCTCCTCTACGGCTTTTTTCGACTTGTCATGGAGGAAGGAGTTCAGTTTTTTCTTAATCAATTGCGGGTTCTCACCAGCTTGTAAAGCAAGGATACCTTCAAGCATGAGTTCCATTTCATTGACCATTTCTTTACCACGGACTTTAATTTTGTTAGCGATGGGTAAATAAACTAAGTTGGCGCTCATAACACCATATAGAGTAGCTGTGAACGCAACGGCGATAGCTGGACCAAGGGAAGACGGCTCTTCTAGATTGCCGAGAACGTGGATAAGTCCCATAACCGTACCGATAATCCCCATGGTTGGTGCATATCCGCCTCCAGCTTCGAAGACCTTTGACATGTTAGTAACCTGATGTTCGATGGCGTCCATTTCGAGCTCAAGAATTTGTCTGGTAAGTTCGGGATCAGTGCCGTCTACGACCATAAGCAATCCGTCTTTGAGGAAAGGGTTTTCATGCTCTTGAGCGCGCTGTTCTAGGGCAAGTACGCCTTCTCTACGTGCGATGGAGGCCATATCAACAAGTTCGTTAATTGTTGCGGCAGGATCTCGTTTGACTTGCATAAAGGCAATGCTCAGTGCTTTAGGGATTTTGGCTAAAATAGAGCCAGGGAAACTTACAGCAACTGCACCGAAAGTTCCACCGAAAACGATGAGCATTGCACTGGGAATGATCAATGAGTTGATATGACCGCCATCCCACATGTACCCGCCGATTAAGCCCGCAAGTCCTAATAGTAATCCTAATACTGTTGTCAAATCCATGACTGTACCACTCCTAATTATCATAAAAAGAATAGGGTCCAAAAATGCAGGAAAACCGCCTTGCATAAGGCTATAACAGATAAAGCTGTTTGCATCCATGATTCAAAAATAGTATAATGGAAAAACGAGAACAAACATTCTTATGTTGGATAGTTATAACAATCCTTCATATATGTACGAATAAGTTCCATAAACTTCTTTATCGGAATGTTTATTGGGAAAGTTTATAGGATAAAAGTTCGATTTATTTCGACAATGAGGGTGATAATGGATGAGTGAACTTGTCATGAGCTCTAAGAAATTTGAGCTTGTATCCGATTTTCTTCCACAGGGAGACCAGCCTCAAGCAATTGAGGAGATCGTTCAGAGTATACAAGCCGGCAACAAGCATCAGACGCTGCTCGGTGCAACGGGAACAGGAAAAACGTTCACGGCTGCACAAGTAATAGCGAAACTAAACCGACCAACGTTGATTATTGCCCACAATAAAACTTTAGCTGCGCAGTTGTGCAGTGAATTTAAAGAGTTTTTTCCTCATAATGCTGTTTCCTACTTCGTTAGTTACTATGACTACTACCAACCCGAAGCCTACATCGCCTCCTCCGACACTTACATCGAGAAAGATTCCAGCATCAATGAAGAAATCGATAAACTTCGTCACTCGGCGACAAGTTCTTTGTTCGAACGCCGTGACGTCATTGTTGTTGCCAGCGTGTCGTGTATTTACGGCTTAGGGTCACCAATCGAATACGGCAATTTATTGTTATCGTTGCGGGTGGGGATGGAGAAGTCTCGGACGGAGATCTTGCATCGTCTCGTGGATATTCAGTATCAACGTAATGATATGAACTTTGTTCGCGGTACATTTCGTGTGCGTGGAGATGTTGTGGAGATTTTTCCAGCTTCGCATAGTGAGCATGCAGTACGTGTTGAGCTATTTGGGGATGAGATTGAGCGGATTACGGAGATTAATGTCCTAACGGGTGAAATTATTGGGCAACGCGATCATATCGCGATTTTTCCGGCGTCTCACTTTGTGACAGGCGAGGATACGATGAAGCGCGCGCTCGTGAACATTGGTCAAGAGCTCGAGGAGCGTTTGGCAGAGTTGAGGGAGCAAGGTAAGCTGCTAGAAGCACAGCGATTAGAGCAGCGTACGCGCTATGATATGGAAATGATGGAAGAGATGGGCTTCTGCTCAGGTATCGAGAATTACTCAGGGCCACTGACATTTCGTGAGCGAGGGGCAACGCCGTATACGTTGATGGATTATTTCCCGGACGACATGCTGTTCATGGTGGATGAGTCCCACGTGACGTTGCCACAAATTCGCGCGATGTTTAATGGAGATAAAGCACGGAAAGATGTACTGGTTGATCATGGTTTCCGCCTGCCTTCCGCACTGGATAACCGTCCACTGCGTTTCGAGGAATTCGAAGACAAAGTCAGTCAGATTTTATATATATCAGCAACACCAGGGCCTTATGAGCTAGAACATTGCCCTACCATGATTCAACAAATTATTCGTCCAACAGGATTGTTGGATCCAATTATTGAGGTTCGACCAACCAAAGGTCAAATTGATGATCTAATCGCTGAGATTCAAGACCGTGTTCGTAAAGACGAGCGTGTACTTGTGACCACCTTAACGAAGAAGATGTCTGAGGATTTAACGGATTATTTCAAAGAAATTGGTATTAAGGTACGTTATTTGCATTCGGATATTAAGACTTTTGAACGGATGTCGATTTTGCGTGATTTGCGTTTGGGGACGTTCCATGTGTTAATCGGTATCAACCTCCTTCGAGAGGGTCTCGACTTGCCGGAGGTTTCACTGGTTGCTATTCTGGATGCGGATAAGGAAGGGTTCCTGCGTTCGGAGCGTTCATTGATCCAAACCATTGGCCGTGCAGCACGGAACTCGGATGGCCGGGTCATCATGTATGGGGATAAGATCACCGATTCCATGGAGAAAGCGATCTCGGAGACCAATCGACGCCGCGCCCTACAGGAAGCTAACAATGAGAGATTGGGTATCACACCTCAGACGATTGCCAAGAAAATTCGCGATGTGATTGAAGCAACGAAGGTTGCCGAGCAGAAGTCCGACTATCTGGCAGATGTGAAGGGCGCCAAGATGTCGAAGAAAGATCGTGCGTCCCTTATTGAGCGCTTAGAAGTTGAGATGAAAGAAGCGGCGAAGAATCTACAGTTCGAACGTGCAGCCCAGCTGCGTGACGCGATTATGGAAATGAAAGCTGACGCCTAAGTAAGAGGGTTTCGGCTTCACATAGGAGAGGAAGGTTATCTGTGTCTAGAGATCAGATCGTTATTAAAGGAGCTAGAGCTCACAATCTTAAAAATATTGATGTCACCATTCCACGTGACAAGTTCGTCGTACTCACGGGCTTGAGTGGATCGGGGAAATCATCACTGGCCTTTGATACGATTTATGCAGAAGGACAGCGGAGATACGTAGAGTCACTGTCTGCCTACGCACGTCAGTTTCTTGGGAATATGGATAAACCAGATGTCGATTCCATTGATGGTTTGTCACCGGCTATATCCATTGACCAGAAAACCACGAGCCGTAATCCGCGTTCCACAGTTGGAACGGTAACGGAAATATACGATTATTTAAGGCTGCTTTTTGCTCGCATTGGGCGGCCTCATTGTCCTACCCATGGTATCGAGATTACTTCGCAAACCGTGGAACAGATGGTAGACCGGATTATGGAGTATCCAGAGCGCACGAAGATTCAAATTCTAGCACCGCTTGTTTCGGGGCGCAAAGGTGAGCATACGAAGTTATTTGTGGATGTTCAGAAGCAAGGATTTGTGCGGGTTCGCGTCAACGGGGAAACCCTAGACCTTTCCGAGAAAATTGAGCTCGACAAAAATAAAAAGCACACCATTGATGTAGTTGTTGACCGTATCGTGGTCAAAGATGATGTCTCTACACGTTTGGCAGATTCCTTGGAAACTGCGCTTAAATTGGCGAATGGTCGTGTCATCGTTGATGTCATGGAGAAGGAAGAACTTCTGTTCAGCCAGAATTTAGCATGTCCAGAGTGCGGATTCAGCGTTGAAGAGTTGGCGCCGAGAATGTTTTCTTTCAATAGCCCTTTCGGAGCTTGTCCAGATTGTGATGGCTTAGGCAGTCAGATGATCGTGGATCCAGATCTGCTTGTTCCAGATAGAAAGCTAACAATTGAAGAAGGCGCATTTGAAGCGTGGGCAGGAAGCACGTCCAATTATTATCCGCAGTTTCTTGCTGCTGTCTGTGAGCACTATGGGATTCCACGCAATGTCCCTGTGTCGGAGATTAGCGCCGATCAGTTGAAGGTGATCCTCTATGGAACAGGCGGCGAGAAGATCCGATTCCGCTATGAGAATGATATGGGAGCTTCCAAGGAAGCGTTAGTTCCCTTTGAAGGGATTATTCGGAACTTGGAACGCCGATTCAAAGATACGTTCTCTGAGGGCATTCGTGAGCATATTCAGACCTATATGAGCACCAAACCTTGTCCCAAATGTAAGGGACAGCGCTTGAAGCCTGAAACACTTGCTGTAACGATTAATGGCAAGAATATTGCCCACGCTACTTCCCTTTCCATTGGAGATGCGGAGGAATGGTTTAAAGGCTTGCAATTAAATGAACGTGAGCTGACGATTTCCAATTTGATCCTGAAGGAAATTAGAGCTCGTTTAGGCTTCCTTGTCAACGTTGGTCTTGATTATTTGACGATGCATCGCGCCGCAGGCACTTTGTCGGGTGGAGAGGCACAACGGATTCGCTTAGCCACACAAATTGGCTCAAGCTTGATGGGCGTGCTGTACATTCTAGATGAGCCAAGTATCGGACTGCATCAACGAGATAATACGCGATTGATACAGACGCTTGAGCATATGCGTGATCTGGGAAATACGTTAATTGTCGTTGAACATGATGAAGACACGATGATGGCAGCCGATTACATCATTGATATTGGTCCTGGGGCTGGTATCCATGGCGGGCAGGTAATTGCTCAAGGTACGCCAACAGAGCTGATGAAGGACGATAACTCCCTAACAGGACAATATTTGAGCGGCAAACGGTTCATTCCGATTCCTGCTGTTCGACGTAAGCCGAATGGCAAGTGGATCGAAGTGAAAGGTGCCAAAGAAAATAATTTGCGAAATGTGTCGGCAAAAGTTCCTTTGGGCGTTTTCACATGTGTGACGGGTGTATCCGGATCAGGCAAGAGTACGTTAATCAACGAAATTTTGTTTAAGACGTTATCTCGTGATTTGAATGGTGCTAAAGTTCGCCCTGGTGAACATAAAGAAATTGTCGGATTAGAGCATGTTGATAAAGTTATTGATATTGATCAGTCGCCAATTGGACGCACACCGCGCTCCAATCCTGCGACTTACACAGGCGTGTTTGATGATATCCGTGATGTATACGCGAATACGAACGAAGCGAAGGTACGTGGCTATAAAAAGGGACGCTTTAGTTTTAACGTGAAGGGCGGCCGTTGTGAAGCTTGTCGAGGAGATGGCATCATCAAGATCGAGATGCATTTCTTGCCAGACGTTTACGTACCTTGCGAGATTTGCAAGGGCAAACGCTACAACCGCGAGACGATGGAAGTGAAGTATAAGGGCAAGAGCATTTCGGAAGTGTTGGAGATGACGATTGAGGACGGCTGCGAGTTCTTTAAGAACTTGCCGCGCATTCATCGCAAGCTGAATACACTTCTGGATGTCGGCCTGGGCTACATGACCCTCGGCCAGCCAGCAACTACGCTGTCAGGCGGCGAAGCTCAGCGCGTGAAGCTCGCGGCGGAGTTGTACCGCCGCAGTACGGGCAAGACGATCTATATTCTGGATGAGCCCACGACGGGGCTCCACATCCATGATATCGATCGTCTCCTGAAGGTCCTTCACCGCCTCGTAGAGAGCGGTGAGACCGTTCTGGTCATCGAGCATAACCTCGATGTCATTAAGACGGCGGACCACCTCATCGATCTAGGACCCGAAGGTGGTAACCGCGGGGGCTTGATCGTGGCGGCAGGTACGCCAGAGGATGTCGTTAAGGTGGCCGGGTCATATACCGGCCAATATTTGAAGCCGATCCTTGAGAGGGATCGCGTGCGCTCGGAAGACTATGCGAAGCGTATGGAGGTCCTAGAAGGATCAGTTAGTTAAAAGCGAACAAAAAGCTTGGAATTTGGCATTTCATTTGCCAATTCCAAGCTTTTTTATTATGCAAGTGACAAAAATACCGAAAAGTTTGCTAAGACTTAATAGAATGATACAGGCTTCGACAATTTAACCCTCTATCAATCGGGATAGAAGTAGGCCTATAATAATAGTAAGTAACAGTGAACATCTCCCTCTCCCTAACCGTTAACTTGATGATTGAGAGATATAGCAGTTCTAATCTAATTCATGTTGTGGAGGCTAATAATGAAACCGACGTTAGAGCTTCAGGAAATTGTATCTGCTTTAGGAATTGATCCTTTCCGATTTCTAGCCTGGCAAGAAAAAGAGCTAACCTACACGAGGCTGACTGAACTTCCAGAAGATGAGGAACACCGAGATGTATTAGCTGTGTAAGAATGGTGCCAAATCGCAATGGAACAAGCCTGTACAGTTCACTTACTGTACGGGTTTTTGTTGTTCTTGCAGAGAGTAATAATTAGTCGTATGGATGGACATTTTATACAGTACATGGGATATGAGAGAATTCCGCCTATGCATCCCTGTCAAATAGGCCTAATCCCAAACAAAAGGTGACAAACTTGTTACACATCGATGCAACCACTTGCATCTCGTGTCCAATCGAGCTAACATAGTATTAAAATAGCAGGACGTGTGCCTTGCACCGAGTTACTATAAGGAGGTTTCACCATGTTATTAGCAGAAGCAGCTGAAGCATCAACAAGTACGTATACTAGCTTTGACATCTATGTGTTGATCTTCACAGTGATTATTGCCATTGCGGTGATCAGACAATTAATTAACCCTAAAAGAAATCTGTTTGCACTAGGATTTGGAACTGTATCTCTACTCGTATTTCTTTTCATGGATGTTATCATGATCAAAGGCTGGTAGTACATACAAGTAAAACAAAAGCCCTCAGGACTGTAGATCGGATGATCTCGAGCCTGTGGGCTTTTTGTGTACCTACTATGGAATTACACCCACCACATTTCACCAAGTGGTTCCTTGATGAGTACTTGTTGTAGGTTTTGTACAGCTTTGGAGAAGCCTTCGTCAACGGACATCAAGCCGTCTTCATGCTCGATACTAACGACATAGTCATAACCAACCAGACGCAATGCGGAAATGATGTCTGCCCATACTTTCATGTCGTGACCAAAGCCAACGGAGCGGAACTGCCAAGCGCGATCCAACATGTTCGTGTAAGACTGCATATCCGTGACACCATGACGGTTCGTGTTGTTGTAGTCATGCGAGGTATCCTTCGCATGGAAGTGATGGATTGCGTTCGCGCGTCCAAGGATTTGAACTGCTTGAACAGGGTCAATTCCTTGCCACCACATGTGACTTGGATCTAGGTTGGCACCGATGGCCTCGCCTGCAGCTTCACGAAGGCGAAGAAGCGTTGCTGGAGTATGTACGGAGAATCCGCCGTGCAATTCTAAACCGATTTTGATATTGCGATCAGCTGCAAATTTACCGGTTTCTTTCCAGTAAGGAATGACTTTATTCGTCCATTGCCAATCCAAGATCTCTTGGAAATCATTCGGCCAAGGAGCTACTGGCCAGTTCGGATATTTGGCATCCTCATGGTCACCAGGGCAGCCAGAGAATGTGTTAACAACGGGAACTTCAAGGCGTTCAGCCAATTCAATCGTTTGTATAATAGCATCGTGAAACTCTTTCGCGATGTGTTTTTGCGGGTGAAGAGGGTTACCGTGAGCGCTAAGTGCGCTAATTGTCAAACCGCGGGACTCTACCGCATGTTTAAAAGCTTTAAGTTTCCCTGCATCAGCAAGTAATTCCGCTGGGTTGCAATGCGCAGTACCTGGGTATCCACCAGTACCAATCTCAACAGCGTCCAAGCCTTTCGCAGCAATATAATCCAGTGCTTCCTCGAAAGGTTTTCCACCGAAAAGAACCATAAAAACGCCTAACTTCATTCGATTACACCTCCATAATTGTTAAAACAAATCAGTTCAAATTATACCACTATCATCCAGTAAAATGAAGCAAGCCTTTATAGATTCGAAGCACCGTATCATAATTCGAACTATAAATAATAACCGAGAACGTAACGAGTGTTTGCGTAACGAAGCAGCGGAAGTAGAAGTATGCTTTGGTTACCTTTTTCTTATTCACGGTCGTGAGCTTGAAAATATTCTCGATGGCGATAATGATGCCATGGTACAGCCCATAGAGGAAGTACAACCACGTAAAACCATGCCACAGGCCCATCAGTACCATGATCAGGATGGATAGGCTGGCAGTAAGCGCAGTGGAGGGCGTTTTACGCGAGAAGAACATGAAGATGTGATCCCGGAAGAAATCCCCCAGCGTCGCATGCCAGTTCCGCCAAAACTGCGTCATGGAAGGTGAGAAGAGCGGTTTTTTGAAGTTCTCAGGCATCGTGTACCCCATTAATCGGCCAAAGCCAATGGCCATATCGGAATAGCCGGAGAAATCGAAATAAATGAGCGCATAGAACCAAATTAATAGAAATAAAGATTCCCAAGTATGAAGCTCATGCTTCAGCACACTGTCGAATACCCCAGTCATCCAAGTGACGACGACAATCTTTTTAAATAAACCTAGAATAATACGCTTCACACTGTCTTCGAAAAGTCTAGCGTCTACGGTGTAGGGCTTTTTACTATCGGCCATGAAATCCCGGAATTTCAGAATAGGCCCGGAAGTGAAAGTCGGAATGAACAACAGATAGTTGGCATAATCAATTGCCGGCACTTCGCCATCTTTTCCAAAGAAATAAGCGAAATAATACGAATCAATGACTTTCAGAACGTTGTAAATAAGTCCGAGATAAATGATGGCGTCGAACAGCGGGGAGGTGAACACTCCCATGACGAAAAAGCGAACACCGAGAAAGACACCTACGATATTCGCGGCGATGCCGAAAATAAAGGTCGCTTTCCGCCACAGCGTCGTCCGGCACAGATACACAAACCCGAAATAATTAATTATCGTAAAAGCCGCATAGAAAACGACCAGTTTCTTACTGAACAACAGGAGGAAGCACAGACTGAATATGATCATCAAAATCCGCTTATTATCCGCCCACTTGCGGGTGAGCATCAGAACGGCAATCATGCCACTCATCGCGACCATCGCGTTCATGTGCATATAAAACATGGCTTAAGAACTCCTCTTCTCGCTTGCTAAATCAAGATCTTAGAACTTTTCGTAAATGAACAATCCCTTGCCTGTAAAATAAATGAAAACTAAGTAAAGCATCACGAGGTAGATGAGGATTTCGCCGGTTTTCCTAAGGAATTTAACCATGTGTCAACCTCCTTCGTAAATAGCGGTGCGCCATCTTCGCGGTTCAAGTGAACGAGGTCGTGGAAATAACGCGGATCGTACGTGTGCATCAGATCAAGTGTTGGCACATTCGCAGCCTTAAGCTGCGTATTGACCGCTTCTTTCAATGACGCTACATAAGGCGGATCGGCATAGCCTTTGTTCCACGGCATCCAGATGACACGCAGTGCGAGCTCATGCTCATCGGCATACTGGATCACCCACTGTAAGGCATCCAGATTGTCTTGAAAATCTTTCAGGGTCATAGCGCCGAAACGCTTGTCGTAGTCGTCCCACTTGAGCTTTAATGCAGCATCATCCTTGCGGCCTGGGTACAGTTCCTTATCGATCCAGCGTGGCTCAAAGGCCAGGCTGCCTTTGCTTAAATTGCGAGCAAACTCTACACCGGAATCGCGGAAGTAATCACGGTACGTATACACATAAGGTTGGTACCAAGGTTTAAACCACTGATATGTGGGATCCGTTTCGAGTGGGTCTAGCATCGTATGCACGTCGATTCCTATCACAAGCTCTTCCTGTACTTGGTACAGGTTGTCCTTCAGGATGCCCTTTAGATCCGTGAGTTTCCCGTAGGAGAGCCCCATCTCAACCAAATGAGCGTCAGACTTCTCCTCGATATAAGCACCCGTAACAGCCGAATTACCGAAGAAAACCGGACCCGTATGGGACCAGCTATGGTGGTAGAGCGTTTTGGTGAAGTCGTTTTTGTAAAAACGGCGTGAAGACGCCATCGGGTTCCACCAGGAGATGAGCAGGTCGGAGACGACGATGGCGAACAATAGGCCGAGCGCAAAGCTATTTTTTTTGAGAAAGGCAGCGGTTGCTTTCAATAGAATCACTCATTATCTTCGTAGTGGTTAAAAGGAAAACCCAAGGACTCGTTCGTAGGAGACGAGCACCCTGGGAAATTGAAATAAGAATTACAAAGCCTTCTCTTGCCAAGCGTGGTACTGTTCACGGAATGTGGCAGGCCATTGCCCCTCGTCCAGACCGTACTGTGCGAGGAAGGCGAAAGCCCAGCGTTCGATACCGAAGCCTACGCAGCCTGTGACGGCGTTACGTTTGCCCATTTTAATATTAAACGCATTACCGAACGTGTTGCTATGGAAATTGACGGAAGAACATGCGATCGATTTCTTCACATGCGGAATGTTCAAGCGAAGCTCGTACTTCATCTCCTGGTTGCGCTGGAAAGATGCTTTCACTTGGAAATCATTCGTGAAGAACGGATCGTTCGCAATCTCCAGCAAGCTGTCTACTTCCCACTCAACCGCCAACTCTTTCAAGTATTCGATCGATTTCAAGCGGTTTTCTTTGACAAAGTCAGGCTTGCCGACAAAAATAATTTCACGCATCGAGAAGTCGAGTAAACGACCGAAGTCGGAATGGTTCTTGGACTCGAAACGATGACATTTCGCAATCGCGGTCACGACAATGCCGTCGCCTTCCAAAGTCTCATTCTCAAGACCTTCGTAGCAGTGGTAGCACGTTGAAGGGTTCATCATGAAGTTAGGCTTCACCATGTTATTATCCAATGCCAAGGGCTTTTCTTGATCCCAGCCTCCTGCTTCGCGAATCGTTTGTGAGAACGCCTCGATGACATCGAGATCTTCGCGCAAATGCGTCACGAAATGAATGTGCTCTGGGAACGAAGTGAAATGATTCGTTTTGTTCAACGTATGGCTGTTGATAACCGCAGGATATTGTTCTTCTTGAACACCTTCGAATCGTCGCGCGATTTTGCTGACGAACGAATAATCAAGGAAACGCATCAAGCTGGAGAAAGGCTCACGGAAGATGAAGAGACCTGGTTCTAACACTTTAATCGCTTTGCGCTCAGCGAGCTCGGCAATAATATCGCCTTCATACGGCGTGTTCACTTTATTTTCGAACAAGATATTTTCTTTGAAGCCGAAGTCACCATGGGAGAAGCGCTCAATCAAGCGTTCAACCCGCGCAGTAATCCCCTCATCGCCATTCGGCGAGTTGTGGGTGATGATGATGTGCCCATCGATCAAAAGGATTTCTTGGATATGCTCATCAGCAAAAGCAGAAGCATATTTGACTTGTCCGTGCTGGCTTTCCGCCAGACCGGCCAAAGATATTTTAACTGTCGTCATGCGTCCATTACCTCGCTGTCTTCTTGGAAATAAATTCGGCAATTTCATTCACCGTGTTCATCGGATAGAGCATCAAATCTTGGTTCGTTACTTGCAGGTTGTACGTTTTCTCAATGTGAGCGATGAGTGCAGTCGCCCCAACGGAATCAATAAACCCATAATCGAACAGATGTACATCAACATCGAAATCATCATCGTCCTCGGCAATTTCGTAACGTTCCCGAATATGCTGTTCAAGCTCATCTAACAAATTAGACATGGGGAAAGCCTCCTGGTTCAAAGAAAGTTTTGGGTAATGTAATAGGGTTACTGCGCATTCGCGACAGGGCCGGTAAAAGTAAGTGTGGTCACGTCCCCGTATCGAGTCAGTGTGTAAGTCATCGTAGCTGCATCATAAACAACTTTCGTACCATCAGAAGTACTGAACTTGAGCTCCGTAGGACTAAAGAATTTAATTTGCTGCATACCTGCTGATTCAAGCTTCAACTGATGCGTACTACCTTCACTTGTAAGGGTCAAAGGAACATTTGAACGGACAACATGGAACTCTTGTGGAGATGGACCAACTCGAATCTTGGTATGTGAAGCTAATCCAAGGTATAACTTGTTTTCAATCGTCGTGTAGATGTTGGAATCACTTTTCAGGGAATAGAGGGCTAGTTTATCACCCTTCTCGATGATGACCCCTAAGGTGTTCGTATACTCCTCGGATAAACTAGATACACCAGATGAATCAACCGACAGCGTAGCATGGAAATGCGGACTGCCGCCACTTAGTTGATCTTTCAGTCTGTCCCAAAGGTAGGAACCCCAGGATTGGCTGATTTTCACATCGCTTTGCATAGCGGTTAAGAACGATTTGGCCATCTGTGTTTCGGACATAAAGTTATAATCATGCTTCGTGCGAAGCTTGTCAAAGTATTCGGCGAATTCCGTTAAATTAGCAATTTTCTGAGGCTCAGGAAAATGGTATTCAATATGTTCGAAATAATCAATCGGCATATCGAGCTTAACCATAGATTCGAACACATCCGTGTTCGCATAATCGCCAGCAGGCCGTAGGACGGGCGTAGGCGCATGAATGAGCATCGTCGCATCGGTCTTTCCTTGTTGGTCTTGCAATAGGAAGGGAAGCGACCAGATCGATTCTGGACGAGCGAGCACAGGTGACTCCGATGGTAAGAATCCGAAGTTGTACCACATGCCTTGGGCTTTCTCGGTAAGCAGGGTCTGATCGTGATCTTCGTTATTAATGCGCCAGGTGTGCTGGTTCGTTCCAGGATGTAACCATGGAATACCAAGCTTATCGAAGGCCTGTTGATGCAGGTTGAACTCAATTCTCTCGTCATCAGTACTCTTAAAATTATGCACAAATGTATGCGGATTTAGTTCTAAATGCTGGTCTTTGGCATACGCAATAAATTCATTTAATTCCGATTTATAAGGAAAGTGCGGGTTATCGATCGACACAGGAGATCCGAATTCGATACCGCCCACAATAAGATCGTCAGTGCCATCATGGTTGAGGTCCAGCCAAAGCGGGACGGAATAATGTCCAGCAACCAAAGCATGGTTGCCGACTTGGTTTAAGGTTGTCCCTTCGAGGGGGCCCGAATCTGCCCAAGCGCCACCGGTTTCTTGGGTGAACACTTGGAGGTCCCCATCGCTGCTGCCGACCACGAGATCTAGTCGGCCGTCTTGATTCATATCACGCACCGCTGGCGCGGCGTGCGTGGCCTTGTTCGGCAGCGTGATGATCGCGCTGCCTCCGTTCAGATCCAGGGCCGCTTCGCTGCGGCCCTGATACAGCCACACTCGTCCATCGGCTGCGCCTAGGACGAGGTCGAGCTTGCCGTCGCCGTTCACGTCGGCGACGGCCGGCGCTGCAGGCCCTCCGGGCAGCTGCAGCGGGGTACCGCCCGCGAGCATTGCCGCGGGCTTGCCGAACCTGCCGCTCGCGAGCTGCGGCAGGAGCCACACCCCGCCGGACTCGTCCGAGACGACGAGGTCCGTGCGGCCATCCCCGTTCACGTCGGCGGCGTGAACGGCACTGTAAGGGCTGAGCTGGAGCGGCGCGCCGCTCTCCAGCAGCAACTTCACTGGCGCGCCGAACGTGTCGGGCAGCGCCATGCCCTTCGGAGGCGGCTCGCTGACGTAAGCCGCCTCATCTCGACCTTGATTCGTGTAGACATACACGAATCCATCTGCGCTGCCGACGACGAAGTCCATGCGGCCGTCGCCGTTCAGATCCGCCGCGGCTGGGTACGCGCGGTAGGGCAGTTCAATCGCGCTCGCCAGATCGCGATACGGCCCGTACGTGGCTTGCCGCAGAGGAATGCCGGCAGCCATCACATGCAAGCCGCTCGCGTAGCCGGAGCCAGGCAGCTCCCCGACGAACGACGGCTTCGCGTTCGTTCCCGTGTTGAGCTGCACCGTCACGCTCTCGCGCCATTCACCCCAGTAGAAGGCGCTGCGCACGAGTGTAAACGAGGGAACCTCGTTATACTCCTTCAGCTTCTCCGCCCAAGCGATGCCGTCCTTTTGCCCGATTGACGGCATCGCCTCGAAATGGTTCTGGAACGCCATTGCTGGCCGTCCATAAGGGCCCAAACTCTTTTTCACGCTATAACCCAGTGTTTCTTTCGAGACATAAGCGAGCAGCTCACTGCGATACTGCATGTTAGCCGCCGCCCAAGCGAAGTTAAAATACGGCTCGATCGGCAACGCTCTTTTATTGAAGTAAGTCGTTCCGGGTGTGGGTTTGCTTGCCGCTTGGTATTTCTCTGCAAGTTGAGCAAAGCCTAATTTTGGATCAAAACCACTCTTCATATCGAAGCCGGTAGGGAAGTAACGATTCGGCAGGAAATTACTGCTGATGAGCACGGCACCTTTGCCGATGCGATTTTGCATGACCAGAGAGATAGGCTTATTCAAATCAGAAGGGTTAGCCATGCTTACAATCGTTTGTCCAGTGGAAGGACTGAAGCCATACCCCAGTTGAAACCCGGGCATATCTTCCATCGTGTTATGTTTAAGATAATTGGTTGTAAATAATTGAAACGTTTGTTGAATGCCCTGTAAATTAACAGGTACCTGCGGATAGCTGAGAGTCAGCGAATCGCCTGATAACAACAGTGAGCCGAATTTGCTCGACGGCATCTTTTTCAAATCAACAAGCCCAGCAGCACCGAGGAAATCTAGCGGAAACCGTTCGGCAAACTCATTTTCCAACAATAAATGTCCGCCCTGCTTCACGAATGTAATTAGCTTATTCACTTGTTGGGACCATGCCGCATCTTGGGCTAGCCCTGGATCCAAATATAGTGCATCATAGGAGCCTAGCTGGCGGACCGACATAGAGCTTAAGCTTTCTCTATCAATCTGAACACCTACTTGCAAGGTCTGATCAAAATTACTATAAGCAGCGGTATCGTAAGCATCCCCGTTCGTTGCGTATAGAAGCTTAGTTTCCTCGACTTTTGGCAAAAATAGAAGGATTAGCACGATGACTAAGAAGCCAAGGATTAACCCGATTAGTAGTTGGGTTACACGAATTTTCGACAAATTCAAAGGGATCCCTCGATTGCTAGAATGGTTAATATAGCTCACTATCCTTGCCATTATAGCATTCATTGGGTACGTTTGTTAACTTCTAAAGGCATGGAAACGGATTGGATTGTCGGATATTGGCTTTAGGCGTAGTTATTCCCCTGCCCTAGATTCCTACCTATCGTTTCTGTTACACTAAAGAGAAGAGTTTGAGGATCACCGAGGTTGATATTGAAAGGATTTGCTGCCATGCGTACGATACGCAGAGAAGATGTAGAATTATTGGCCCCTGCGGGGGATTGGGATTGTTTGCGAGCGGCGGTTGCCAATGGGGCGGATGCTGTGTTTTTTGGTGTGGAGAAATTTAATGCGAGAGCGAGAGCGCATAACTTTACGATGGCAGAATTGCCGGATATTATGTCGTTCCTTCATCTATATGGTGTTCAAGGTTTCTTGACGTTTAACATTCTCGTATTCGAGGAAGAGTTGAATGATGCGAAGCAGCTGATTGATGCGTGTGTTGATGCAGGTGTAGATGCGGTGATCGTGCAGGATTTGGGCTTGGTCAAAATGATTCGTGAAATCTCACCCGATTTCCCGATTCACGGTTCAACGCAGATGACGATTACATCGCCAGAAGCGGTTGAGTTTACGAAGCCGTTCGATATCGAGCGTGTCGTTCTGGGTCGTGAGAATAACTTGAAACAAATTAAACAAATCGGCGATCAAGCGAAGCTTCCGATGGAAGTCTTCGTGCATGGTGCGCTTTGTGTATCCTATTCGGGACAATGCTTAACTTCCGAAATGTGGGGAGGCCGTTCGGCGAACCGCGGAGAATGCGCACAGGCATGCCGTTTGCCGTACGATCTCATGGTCGACGGTGAGCATAAACCGATGGGTGACGTGACTTATCTGTTGTCGCCAAAGGATTTGGCGGCGATTGAAATCGTGCCTGAGCTGATTGAAGCGGGTGTTCGTTCTTTTAAAATTGAAGGGCGTCTCAAGACCCCTGAATATGTGGCCAATGTCGTGAGCAAATATCGTCGCGCGATCGATCGTTATTTCGACGGGCAGGATGCTCGACCGTCTAAGGAAGAAGTGCGTGAGCTTCAGCAGAGCTTCTCACGCGGATTTACCGTTGGGTTCCTGCAAGGGACGAACAACAAGCAGTTGGTTGACGGCACGTTTCCGAAAAGTCGTGGGGTGTTCGTAGGCCGCATCAAGCAGATTCTGCGAGATGCCGTGATCTGTGAGCTGGAAGCGCCGCTGAAGCGCGGTGATGGTTTGGTATTCGACGCCGGGGATCCGACGAAGAAGGAAGAAGGCGGGCGCATCTACGATTTGCGCCGCAAGGGAGAGAAACTCGAAGGCGAAGCCGAGGGTGGCTTGATCGAAATCGTCATGGGCCGCAACGATGTTGAACTTGGCCGTCTGCACGTGGGCGATCGCATCTGGAAGACGAATGATCCTGCGCTCGACAAACGTCTGCGCCAGACGTTCGAGACCGATAAGCCTTACCGGACATTCCCGGTAAGCGTGAAAGTAACCGGCGTCCTTGGCGAGACGCTCAAGAGCTGGTGGACGGACATACGCGGCGGTCATACCGTCTTCGTACAATCCGAGCTTCCGCTAGTTCAAGCGGAGAAAAGACCGATGGATGAACAGCTCTTCACGGAGCAGTTCGGTCGCCTTGGCGGCACGATTTATGAGCTTGCCGAGCTGGATGTCCAGCTCGACGGTGCGTTGATCGTGCCGATGCGTGAGCTGAACAGCATGCGCCGCATGGCTGTGGAGCTGATGGAAGACGAGCGGCAGAAGCCACGCGCGTACATCAAGCGGGAAGTCGGCGTGTACGACGACGTGCCGGCTGCTGTAACGGAGCATCACGCGGCTGTTACCGCGGCCAATGCACCTGTCCTATCGCCCGCGGATCGCAGCGCAGTCGAGTTGACGGCACTATGCCGTAACCTGGATCAGGTTAAGGCCGTACTAACGACAACGGACGTCGGATTGATCTACGCTGATTTTGAATTTATTAAGCAGTTCCCTGCCGCTGTCGAAGCCGTTCATGCCGCTGGGCGCAAAATCGCCCTCGTTACGCCACGGATTCATATGCCAGGGGAAACGGGCTATTTTAACAATATACTCAAACTGAAGCCAGATGCGGTTCTGATTCGGAATACAGGCGCAGCCTATTATTTCTTGAAGCACCGCTTTGAGAATCCGGATGCCCCACAACCGCAGCTGATCGGTGATTTCTCATTGAATATCGCCAACCATAAGGCAGCAGATTTGTTCTTGGCTGCTGGGCTTTCCAAGGTTACGCCTTCGTATGACTTGAACATTCAGCAGATGGTTGACTTGCTTCGCCGTTCGGAAACCTCCAAGCTCGAAGTCGTCATTCATCAACATATGCCAATGTTCCACACCGAACACTGCGTATACTGTACCTTCCTGAGTGAAGGCACGGATTTCACGAACTGTGGACGTCCATGCGAAGAGAAGCGCGTATCCTTGCAGGACCGTGTTGGGATGTCTCATCCTGTTCGCGTAGATGAAGGTTGCCGGAATACCGTTTACAACGCGATAGATCAGTCCGGTGCGGAGTATTTGAACCACTTCATGGATCTGGGCATCCGCTCGTTCCGTGTTGAGTTCTTGGAAGAGACACCGGAGAAAGTAACGGAAATTCTTGATTTGTATCGCCAAGCGATCGATGGCCAAATTAGTGGCACACAAGTGTGGCGTTCTCTGAAGGCGACGAACCAGCTGGGCGTAACCAAAGGTACTTTGGTGAAATAGGCAACTATAGTTATAGCATGATTTGTAGACCGTCTCTCGACAATGATGTCGTGGGGCGGTTTTTCTTGTTGAATTTGTCCACACTTTATTGAAATGAACGCATAGTTTGTGAACCGTAGCGGCTGTATAATTAGCAACATCACTAATGTAAACGCTTACTTAATCATAAGAATCAGAGAGGAATGATGATTGATGTATCGGAGTAAATCGCGGCGATGGATTGCTGCATGTTTGTCGTTGTTAATGGTTTTTTCTGTGCTTGGCGTATTTCCTGTCAAGGCGCGTGCGGATTCACCGTCTGTGCTCCTTAACAGCGGATTCGAGCAAGTAGGTTCGAATGGAAAGCCTGCCAGCTGGACGGATTGGAACGTGACGGGGATCTCGTCGTCTACGACGACGGTACACAGCGGCGTTTACAGTGTACAGGTATTCGATCCAGACAGTACGACGACATCTGTTGACTTGCGCAGCGTGAGGATTCCGGTGACGGTCGGCAAGGAATACGAGGCCTCTATCTATTCTTATAATAATCCGGGTAAAACAGGTGGTACATATCTCTATCTCGAGTTTTTTAATGCGAGCAACGTTTCGCTCGTGGCGCCTAGAGACACGAATTCAACCGTGAGCCAGTGGAAGTCTCTCTATGTTTCTCAAGTTGCGCCTGCTACTGCTGCGTATGCCGTATTGAGGCTTTATTCCGGTAAAGCAGATGTAGGCACTTCCTATTTTGATGATGCTGCGTTTGGTGAGGTCATCCCCCCTAAAAACAGCGGATTTGAGCAAATCACGAATGGAAGACCTGTTGGCTGGGGGGATTGGAGCGGGGCATGGACGACGATAGCACCGTCTACGACTACGGTTCACAGCGGTGTCTACAGCGTGCAGTTAACGGATCCTGATACTACAATATCCGTTGATCTGCGCAGTCAGGTCATACCGATTACGGGTGGAAAAGAATACGAGGCCTCTATTTATTCCTATAATACCCCAGGCATGCAAGGGAGCTCGCATCTTTATTTGGATTTTCTGAATGCCGCGGGCGCATCAATTACGAGTGTCACACCCCGAGACACGAATTCAACCACAGGTCAGTGGAAACAGCTCTTTGTTTCACAAGTTGCCCCTGCTGATGCGGTCTCTGTAAGATTGAGACTTTATTCAGGGAAAGGGGACATGGGGACTTCCTATTTCGATGATGTTACCTTCAAGGAAGTGATTTCCAATCCGAATATACTGCTGAAGAATGGCGACATGGAGATGTTGGCGAACAGCATGCCCAGGTTTTGGACGTCTCTGTATGGCGGGGATATTGCCGCTTCACAAGTAAGGAAACACTCGGGTGATAACAGTCTGCGAATCACGGATGCGGATGCCAGCAACGGTTTTGGTGTGCGAAGCCAACTCATTCCTGTTACGCCGGGGGTCAACTATCAAGCGGAGGCTTTTGCTTATAACGAGTCCGGCAGTCCTACGGTTTTTCTGGAATTTTGGAATGATGCCAGTACGAATACCGCAAACAATATATCGAATGTGCTTGCGACAGGCAGTACCTTGAATGCTTGGAAACCGATCCGTGCTTCCGGTGTCGCGCCTGCGGGGGCAAAGTATGCCTCAGTCAGGCTATGGTCAGGTGCTGCCAACGTGGGTACGACTTATTTTGACGATGTTAGCTTCAGCGAGACGCCTCCGGATGCAAGCGCCAACTTAAATAACGGTGCCTTTGAAAAGCTGGACAACACAAGACCGAGTCAATGGCGCGCGGTTGACGGCGCTGTGGAAATAGCGAATGCACCCGTGTACGAAGGGACACACAGCGTGAAAGTCACGAATACCGCTGGCCAAAAGTCTGCGCTGCGCAGCCATCTTATTTCCGTATCACCGGAGATGACGTATACCTCGGGTGTGAGCGCCTTTGCAAGCGGGGGGACGGCCAAGCTGGAGCTTGAATTTTGGGATGCAGATAAGGTATTCCTGTCATCGCAATCTCAGACCGGGGTCTCGGGTAACGTATGGGAGCCGATCACGCTAACGAGTGCAACCCCGGGTCAGGCCGCTTATGTCAGCTTGCGATTAGGCACGTCTGAGACAACGGGCGGGACAGTTTATTTCGACAGTGCCACATTCATAAGATCTGGCACAGTCACCAATAGCAAGACTAGGACGACGCTGTACAGCACTGAGAAAGTTACGGCCGCGCGCCAAAATGTGGCCCAATTGCAATGGGCGAAAAGTATGAAGGACGCCGCCGTTTCCAAAGCGGATACGTATTTGGCCAAAGGATTGGATTTTCTGTGGGATGCGATTCCAGGGCAGACGCTTCCGAGAAGCTATGCCGTGAATCAGGCGTTAGGCAGCCCTGTGACGGGCAAAGCCGTTGAGCAGTTCGGCAATTATCCGTATCAAGCGAATCCGCTGAACGAGCCATGGAAAATCATAGACCCTTCCAGCGGATACAAATTTCCTACGAACGATTTCGGCGCTTTTTACAACAGCGGCTTGGATGAGCATGGCATGTTTCGACCGGAACTCGCAGATCGAAGTCTGCTTGTTAACACGCTCTATCCCGAGAAAGGGCCGACTTGGGGCGTAGATGATGGACTTGGCTGGGTAGATGATCAAGGGAATCGCTACACTTTCATTGCGTACTATGTCCACTGGTTTGTGTGGTATCGCGAGAATTCGTTGATTACGCAGGCGTTGGTTGCCTTCCGCGACGCGTACTTATATACCGGCGATGTCAAATATGCCCGAGCAGGTACGATCATGCTTGATCGTGTGGCGGATATGTATCCGGAGATGGATGTAAGCAAGTATGACCGGGCGGCCTTCATCAATTCATGGGGCAAGTCGGTCGGTCAAGGCAAAGTCGTAGGAGGCATTTGGGAAACGGAGAATATCAAAACCTATTTAAGCGCGTACGATGCCTTCTTCCCAGCGATGGATGACCCGGCGACAATTCAATTTTTGCAGCAGAAAGCGGTTGATAAGCGGAACACCAATGCGAAAAATAGCGGGTCCGCGATCCGTCGCAACATTGAGGATGGCATTGTGAAACAAGTGTTTCCGGCCGTGAAAAAGACGCAGATTTTAGGCAATGACGGTATGCACCAAAGCGCTTTGGCCATGGCTGCCGTGGTCTATGATACGCTACCGGATACGAAGGAGTGGCTGGACTTTATTTTCCAAACCGGCGAAGTCTTGTTTAATCCAACTCGGTTGACAGGTGGGAATATTCTCAACTCCTTAGTTGCCAATGTGGATAGGGATGGGAACGGGAATGAAAGTTCACCCGGATATAACTTGCTGTGGCTTCAAACACACCGGATGACGGCTGATATTTTGGAAGGCTACGACCTGTATCCTGGTGCCGATTTGTATCAAAATGTGAAGTTTCAAAAAATGTTCTCGGCAATGAATCCTCTTTTACTGAGCGAGAAATATACAGCTAACATCGGGGATACCGGGCGCACGGGCAATCCGTTTCTCGTCTATCGCATGTCGGATCTCGTCAAAGCTTTCGATAAATACGGCGACCCGATTTATGCCCAGCTGATCTATTTCATGAACAATAATACGACGGATGGCATTCATACGGACGTATTTGCGGCCAATCCGAACGCGATCGCTGATCGTATACAAGCTGCCATTGGTCAATACGGTCTCCTGGATTTAAAAAGTATAAATGAAAGCGGTTATGGCTTTACGGCTTTGCGGGATGGGGAAAGCCCTGACGTTACTTATGGAACGCGGCTTGGTTTTGGCGGCATGACGGTGTCGGCACAGAGCAAACCGCTGAAGTTTGTCGAAGAGTCGGGTTCTGTTCTAATGGAAGCGACGCAAAACGGGGAAATGGCAACATTTGAGTTCGATGTTCCCCAAACCGACGACTATGATCTCGATATATTGGCGATTAAGGCATCAGCGTCCGGCATATACCGCGTTTCGATTGATGGGCAATTTGTCAAAGACCTGGATTTCTATGGGGAAGATTCAAGTTCATACATGACGTTGACGCGGCTGAATTTGACACAGGGCACGCATCAGATCGCATTTGTAGGCAACGGGAAGAACACGTCATCCAGCGGCTATACCATGGGTATTCGCGTATTGAGCTTGCTGAATGAGGATGCACGAGTCTTGCGTGATGCACAGACGGTTGCGAGGAACACGCTGAGAGACGTATGGATGTTCTATGGGCGCGACTCGACCCACGGCCACCGAGATACGCTGAACATCGGCATGCATGCCTTCGGCCTTGATTTGTCGCCGGATTTGGGGTATCCCGAATACGCGGATAATGTCGACATGCACCGGGCGCAGTGGGTGGTTAACACGATCAGCCATAATACGGTAAACGTCGACGCGCGCAAACAGAATGAGAATGTAGCGGCTGCGGATCCGAAACATTTTGACAGTACGGACTTGGTGAAGCTGATTGATGTGGAATCCTCGGATGTGTATCCGCAGACAAGTTTGTACAAACGGACGACGGCCATGATTAAGGCTGATGAGGAGAACTCCTATACCGTCGATCTGTTCCGAGTAAAGGGAGGAAATGATCACTATTTCAGCTTCCATGGCGCAGATGGAACCGTGTCAACGGAAGGCTTGAATTTCACTGCACAGCCGACAGGAACCTACGCGGGAACTAATGTGGCTTATGCTCAGCGTTATGATGATATCGACGGGCCTCTTTATATGGGCAGTGGTTTTCAATATTTGAAAAATGTGGAGCGCGATGCCTCGCCATCGGAACAATTCAGTATCGACTGGAACGTGAAAGATACATGGAATGTGTATGGCCAAGGCAGCGGGGCTGCAACAAATGTTCACCTGCGTTTAACGATGTTGGGTAATGTGGACGATGTCGCGATGGCTGATGGCGTACCGCCGACGAATAAGGTGGGGAATCCGGCAACATTAAGGTACATGATTGCACACCGCAACGGCACGAATTTGGATAGTCTATTTACTTCGATTATTGAGCCGTATAGAGGAGAGCGCTTTATTACCTCCATTACGCCATTGGTTGTGAAAGATGGTAGTCAGGTTGCGCCAGACAGCGAGGTTCGGGCTGTTCGTGTGACTTTGCAGAACGGCAGAACGGATTATATCATCAGTTCTCTGGATGAAACCAAGGCTTACTCGGTTGAATTGCCGGATGCCGACTATACATTGGCGTTTAAAGGCTTCTTGGGCGTGTATTCGGTGCAAGATGACGGGAAAGTCAACACCTATCTGCATGACGGTTCGTATCTCCGCAAGGGTGATGAAGACGGGCAGGAACAAGTGGGAGCGATTATTGGAACGGTCACTAGCTTTACGCAAACGTTATCGCAGCATAATGAGATTATTGTAGAAATTGCAGGGCTTGCTGACTTGCCTGCTGATTTGGTTGGGAAGAGTGTCATCATCCAGAATGATGGCGTCGGCAATGCCGCATACACGATTCAAGGTGTAACCATGGTGGACGACACTCACTTGAAGCTCGATATCGGGGATATTACACTGGTTCGATCTTATAAGGATCCCAATGACTTTAGCAAAGGATTTATGTATAACATTGCGGCTGGCGCTTCATTCCGGATTCCACTTACGTACACGTCGAGCCAAAATGCCTCTGTTGACCCGCCAGTAGATGGCGGGTCAGGGGGCAACCCTGGTAATACTCCCGACGATACATCGGGAGGTACCCCTGGGGGTGTGTCTGGTGGTATATCGAGTGGTGGACAAGCGTCAGCTGGACAGTCATTTCAAATTCACCCAAGTGGCACTCAAATTACGAATATAATAGCGGGATTTGAGAAGACGGCAGACGGACGCACCATAGCTAGTCGTGTTATTGAAGAGGCAGCCTTCTTGAAGGCGGCGGAAGCCTTGCAGGATGGGAAACAAACGATCGTAGTCGAAGTGCAAGATGTAGAGGCTGGCGCGAAAATCCATTTGCCGGCGTCGGCCGTGAGCGCAGCGCAAAGTAAGGCTCCAAATGCATGGTTGCGTCTGCAGCAGGATATCCTGACAATAAATCTGCCACTCGCATCCGTTGACGTAAACGAATTATCCAAGAAATTAGGGGCAAAAGCCGAAGACATCCAACTGACCTTGTCGGTTAGTCCGGTTGCCAGCACAACAGCCAGTGTCCTCCAAGAATACGCAGAGCAGGCTGGCGTGAAGCCTGTCGCTGGCCTGATCGAAATTACACTGAACGCGGAAGCGGGTGGCCGTCAAACAAGTGTAGGTGATTTTAACGGTGCTTACGCGACAGGCACATTCAACGTGACGGGTGCCACCGATACGAAGAAATTGACGGCAGTTTCTGTTGACCCGCTGACAGGGCAGCTGCGCTTTCTTCCGGCGATCATCACGGTCACGGGAAATACGGCACAGGTGACGGTTAAAATGAAAACAACCGGGATCATTACTATCGTTGAATCAAATAAATCCTTCGAAGACCTGAACAACCACTGGGCGAAGTCAGCCGTGGAGCTATTGGCTTCAAAGCTCGTTATTCAAGGAACGACAACGAATGAGTTTGCACCGCAAGCTCAAATTTCCCGCGCCCAATTCGCGGTGTTGCTTGCTCGTGCACTCAGTTTGCCTCAGGGGGAAGCGGGCACCTATTCCGATATTCAATCGAGTGACTGGTTTGCGGGTGAGGTCGCTGCAGCGACACAGGCAGGAATCATTGATGGTTTTGACAATGGTACCTTTCAACCAGATGCGAATATTACGCGCGAGCAAGCGGCGGTGATGATCACGCGAGTGCTGAAATTACTGGACAAAAAACCGACCGAAACCAGCAAAGGACTGTCGGCATTTACGGACAGTGGACAAATAAGCAGTTATGCGAAGAATGCGGTTGCTGATGCCGTCAATGCAGGTATCATTAATGGGGTAACCGATCGTGCCTTTGTGCCGGGGGAGAATGCCACTCGTGCGGAAGCGGCCGTTATGCTCATTCGACTGCTGCAGTATGTTGCGTTTATAAATAACTGATGAGGAGAAGGTGCCTGCGGGCACCTTTTTCAATTTCAACAGAATGCAATCAAGTTCACAATTTAGACACATTATTTTAATCTATTTTTCAGATTTGCTTAAGGTTGGTTTATTGTTCCACCCGTATAGTGATGATGGATAATATGTACATAAGAAATGGGGGATCTTGGATGCTAGAGGTCAAACAAGTCAGCAAGCTGTACGGAAATGATCGCGGCGTGCATAACATCGACTTCTCGATGCAGCGCGGTGAGATCGTCGGCTTCTTAGGGCCGAATGGTGCTGGCAAAACAACGACGATGCGCATGATTACAGGTTACCTGAATCCAACGCATGGTGGAATCTGGGTGGACGGCCACTCGATGGCCGACAATCCGAAGAAAGCGCGCCGCAAGATCGGCTACTTGCCGGAAACACCGCCCCTGTACCCCGAGATGACGGTACAGTCATACCTGCGCTTCATCGCCAACCTGCGCGATGTGCCTGCGCGCGAGCAAAAGCTGCGTGTCGGCGAAGCCATCGACAAGCTTGGACTGCAAGGTCGCGAGAAGCAAATTATTCGCTCCCTCTCCAAGGGCTACAAGCAGCGCCTCGGACTCGCGCAAGCGATCCTGCACCAACCGGATCTGCTGATTCTGGACGAGCCCACGTCGGGCCTCGATCCCAAGCAGATCATCGAGATCCGCCAGCTCATTCATGAGCTGGGCGAGAACCACACCGTGCTGCTGAGCACGCACATCTTGCCAGAAATTAACGCGATTTGCAACCGCGTTCTTATCATCAACCAAGGCCGCGTCGTCCTCGACGAGCGCCCGGAGCATCTCGGCCGCACGATGGGCGAGACGTTCGAGGTATCGCTCGAGGTCAAGGGACCTCGCGAGCGGATCTTAACCGAACTGCGCAGCCTCCCGTCCGTCGGCCAAGTCAAAGAAGTCGACGCGCCGGAAGCGGGCAAAGCGGCACCGCCAGCACTTGCCATTGAATCTTTGGAATTTCCAGAATCTGCGAAGTCTACGGACGTTACTGACGAAGCCGCCGATGCTCCTGCAGTTGTCCTTTCATCCGCTGCAGCCGCACCGTTCGAGTCCGTCAAGCTCCTCGTCACCGCGGCAGATCGCGCAGAAGACATTCGTGAAGCGGTATTCTTCCGCCTCGCTAGCGCAGGCTTGCCGATTCTAGCGATGAAGCGGGAAAGTCTCAGCCTAGAGGATATCTTCCTCAAACTGACGACCGACGAGCCGGCTGACACGAGCAGCATAGACCAAGAGGAGGGTGACACCGATGCGTAGAATCTGGGCCATTTGCTCCAAAGAGCTGCAAATGTATT
This sequence comes from Paenibacillus oryzisoli, assembly GCF_001653565.1. GTDB lineage: Bacteria > Bacillota > Bacilli > Paenibacillales > NBRC-103111 > Paenibacillus_E > Paenibacillus_E oryzisoli. The sequence continues at coordinate 11,577 of NZ_LYPB01000089.1, read as the reverse complement.
TCTTTTCGCCAGTTGCATATGTGGCATTTGCCTTCTATGTGCTGTTGTCGAGCTTTTTCTTCTATATTAATTTCGTGGCTGGACAGCCGCCGATTGTGGATGCGCGCTCCATCGTGGGCAACACCACCTTCATCTATCTGTTCATTATCCCACTATTAACGATGCGTCTGGTTGCAGATGAGTTCCGCCAAGGTACGGATGAACTGCTTCTAACTTCACCTACGGGAATTAGCGAAATCGTGCTGGGCAAATATTTGTCCGCATTGATTGTGCAAGTCGGCTTAGTGGCAATCTCCTTAGTATATCCGCTTATCATGTCATCCTTCGGTACATTGGATATGCCGGTTACGTGGTTATCGTACCTCAGCATGTTCCTATTAGGCTGCGCCATGATGGCGATTGGCTTGTTTGCATCCAGCTTGTCGAATAATCAGATGGTTGCGGGGATTACGGGTTTTGTTATTCTGCTCTTGTTATGGCTGCTTGATTGGGTCAGCTCCACAATGACGGGTAAATTGAAGGATTACGTAGGTCAATTCTCATTGACCGGTCACTTGAGCAACCTCCAAAAAGGCGTATTCCATGGCGGCGATATCCTCTTTTACATTACATTAACAGCCCTGTTCCTGGTCCTTTGTATACAAGTCCTTGAAAGAAAGCGTTGGAGGTGAGCGGAATGAATAAATGGATACGGGGAACGAATGCGACTGTTTTATCCATCGCGGTTATCGGCATTTTCATTATTCTGACAATCTTCCTACACTCGCTTAAGGGCTTTCAGGTCGATTTGACAAAGAATAAAAATTTCACGCTCTCCGAGCAAACAACCGCTGCACTCAAAAATCTCAATCAAGATATCCACGTCATTGCCTTCACGAATAGTGGGGATGGCAACGATTTTGTGACGCGTCAAGTCACGGATATGGTGCAGGAGTACAAGAAGCAAAGCAGTAAAATCACATACGATGAGTACGATATGCTGAAGCAGCCTTCGATGGCGAAGCAGTATGGGGTAGATCAAGGTGGAACGATTATTTTTGAAATGGGCACCAAAAAGCAAAACATCAACTTCTACGAACTGTTCGTCGGACAACAGGACGGGTCCTATACGTTCTCAGGTGAAGAGAAGTTTACACAAGCGATTCAAAGCCTGACATCTACGGAGAAACATACGGTTTACCTGCTGTCGGGTCATCAAGAATATCCGGCATCCGCCATGAGTATTTTCAAAAGCAGCCTGGCGGCGGCTAACTACGACGTGAAGGATCTCAACCTCTACGTGGAGGGTAAAATCCCGGATGATGCGCAAATGCTCATGCTGCTTGGTCCGCAGAACGATCTGAATGACAAAGAAGCAGAGCTCATTCAGACCTATTTGAAGGGCAAAGGCAAAATTTATATCGCGCTGGGCTTCAATAAGGACATGGCGACGAAGTGGAAAAATATCGATGCCATCATGAAGACCTTTGGCGTTCAAGATCAGCACGCGATTGCCATTGAAACGAAGCAAACGTCTTTGTATGACCCTTTAACAATTATTCCAGAGTATGGTTCACATGACATTACGAATAAATTGTCCAGCAATAATTTGATTACCATGCTTTCCCTTGCGGTTAGCTTAAATGCCGATGAAAGTGCGCCGGACTACACCAAATCCCTGTTGTTGACCACAACGGATAAGGCTTATGGAGAAACGGACATCAACTTGCTAGCGCAGTCCAAGACAAAGCAGGATACAACAGATGTCAAAGGTCCGTTGAACTTGGGTTATGCGATCGCTGACAAAGATAACAAACCGAAGGCTGTTGTTCTCGGTGGCTCCACGTTCATCTTAGATCAAGATATCCAGAATCAAGGGAATAAGGATTTTGCTTTGAACAGCATTAGCTGGCTGCAAGAACAGAAAGACCAAATTACGATCCGCCCACGCCAAGGGGATGCGTTCCAACAGGCGATGATTACGCCTAGCCAAGCGAATACCATTTTCCTCGTTACGATCGTATTCATGCCACTCTTGTTCCTCGTTATTGGCGGCCTAATCTGGTGGAGGAGGAGAAGAGGATGAAACGGTTTATTCCTACCATTCTGTTAGTTGTCATTTGCATCGGTGGTTTCTGGTACGCCTCAAGCAAGGACTTCTTCCAAGAGAAGAAAGATGAACCTAAGTCCCTTCTAACCCTGAAACAAGAAGAAGTGAAGACGGTCTCAGTGAAAACGGAGGAGGGGCAGATTGAATTAAGCCGCACGGCCAATGGTTGGGATATGCAAAAGCCAGCGGCTGCGCCGGTTAATTCGAATGGCGTTGACTCTTGGTTAGATATGTTAGGCCTAGTGACGTCGACTAAGCTTGTGGAAGATCAAGCAACGAATCTAGCCGAATATGGTCTGGATAAACCGGTTGGCACCTATGAAGTTAACCTGAAGGATGGCTCTAAACAGGGATTGCTTGTAGGGACTGCCCTGCCGATCGAAGGCTTCTCTTACGTTCAAGTGGAAGGCTCATCTGCTGTGTATCAAGTCAGTGATCAATCGCTCTCCTCGCTGAACAAAACGCCAGTCGACTTTGCTAATACAAGCCCGATTCAAATGGAGACCGACAAGGTGCAAAGTGTCAAGTTGACATGGAAGGGCCAGTCGTGGACGCTTGCAAAGACAGATAAAGACAAAGTCGCTGCGGATGCAGCTTGGAAGCTCGGGGATAAAGAGATGAAGGGCACGGAGGCAAGTCCGCTCCTCGATCAGCTAATCTTCCTGCATGCGGGCGAATTACCGCAAGCGGCAGCTGCGAAACCTACAACAGGTGGAGAGCTCAAAATGGAGATAGCCATGACCGTAGACGGGAAAGACGTTACCGATGTCTATGAAGGTAAATTGAGCGGCGAACAAGTGTGGTTAGCTAAGCAGGGTGGGCAGTGGGCCTACGCGCTAGCTCTCGAAGATATTCAAAAGCTAGCAGATGCGTATGCAGGTAAAACAGCGCAGCCAGCTTCCTAAACAAAACTGCTTCCTACAGTGATTCTGCTGTGGTGAAGCAGTTTTTTTTGTTAAAACGACATAAAACGGCATTTTTTGGGAAAAATAGAGAAGAGGAAAGGAGGTCACATGCACATGTACAACACGCAAGAGAACCAAGCCATTTCAGGTAAAGAGCTTTCGTATCTGTCCGATACATTCAAGAATGAAGAATTGTTAGCGAAGCTTTGTGTACAAGGCGCGGTGAACAGCCAAAATCAGTCTTTGAAACAAACCCTGTCTCACCTATCTCAAGAACGCTTGCAAAATATGAGTATCCTAATCAATGCTCTGCAACAGCAATCCGGCATGACCCACTAATTCGAACCTACAAGGAGGTGCAAGACGCATGTATCAGCAAAATTCGCAACAACCGCACCAAGGGCAGCAAGTTGATTTAGAAGATCTCGACTTTGCCAACTTCGTCCTGTCTGAATTGAAGCGCAGTGCGCGTGAGTATACAACAGCTGCATTGGAAGCGGCTAATCCTAGCATTCGGCAAACCTTTGAAACATTACTGCAAAAAACATTGGATGATCAAGCGCTTGTTTTTCAAGAAATTCAAAGCCTTGGCGGTTATCAAATTCAGCAGGCAGATCAGCAGATGATCGAGCAAGAGATTCAGAAGCAGAGTCAGACAGCCTTACAAGTACAATCCATCGTTGGGCAGCATGTTGGCAGAACTACTTCAGCAAGCATCACTCAACAATCTCAACAATCTCAACAGCATCAATCGTACCAAACACAGTCCCAGCAGCAGTCCGAGCAACAGTACCAACAAAGACAAACGTACAGTCAGCAACAAGGACAACCCAATACAGGTCAGAACCAAGTTGCGGCAATGCACCAAGCACCAATTGCAGCCCCTACACCTTCGTTCCAACCCGTGAACTATGCCAACCAGTATCCGAATGCAGTGTACAACAATCAACAAGGTCGAGGCCAAGGATATACACCAAGTCAGTCGCAGCAACAGTCCTCTTCTTATAACCAAACTTCAACAAGGAGCTACCAAGATCCCAATCCGGGCCAGGAGCAGTCGAACTACGGTCGTGGATCCCAGGGATATGCAGCTTCTTCTAGCCATGCCAATGAGCATACGGGTATAACGGGGGCAGGCAGAGCTGCGCAAGCACGCATTGTTTCCCGCACACAGCAAGGTATGCCATCGTCCAGTTCCGAAGGGAACTCTTACATGAATAGATCACAAGAAGGTAATAAATATAACTTCTAAACAAGCGTGATCACGATTAGAGCATTCCCAAGCAACCCATATGCAGACATCCTGGCCTTCTTTGGCAGGGTGTCTTTTTGTGTTCTTCCCGCAATTTGTCCCACTATTTTTCTAATTCAGGAATGTGTACGGCTTGGCTTACATATATAAGAACATAGGATGTCCAAACTTAGGGAAAAGGGAGCTTAAGCTGATGAAAAAAACGTGGGTATATGGTGCGGCTACTTTAGTGGTATTGGGAGCATTAACAGCGTGCGGTTCCAAAGATGAGGTCATCCCGTCCGTAGCAACAGGGGCGAAGGATGCAGGCACTTCAACAACAGTTCAAGTCAAGACTGAAACAGGAACAGGGACAGGAGCGAAAACATCAACGACAACGACAAATGCGAAGCCTGCCATTGATGCCAACTATAAGGTCGATGGGAAGAATGTCACGATTACGTACCAAACGTCTAATTTCAAATTATCCGAAGACGATATGGATAAAGCGAACGTACTGGGAGTGGGACATCTCCACCTGTATGTGGATGGGAAACAGAAAGCAATGATTGGTAAAACGGGCCCGTTAACCCTCACGAATTTAACAACAGGGACACATGAAATTAAACTCGAGTTGCAGCAAAATGATCATAAAGATCTCAATGTGGAGAAAATTCTCAATATTATTGTAAAATAACGAACATTTGTGCGTATTAAGGCGCAAATGTAGCTTCCATGAAGCCCGGATACGTTCAGTTGCATATTCCTCTCAAAGACGGGCGATTAGCCCGTCTTTTGTCATTTGACACACCAGAATACGTAGCATAGACTGTTCTTAGTATGGCAGAATTGCCGCCTAATCGGAGGGAAACAATTGATCGTCGATATACGCAAGTGGAAACATGTTTTTAAGCTCGACCCCGACAGAGATATCTCAGACGAGGCGCTGGATCGGCTCTGTTTATCGGGCACAGATGCCATTCTTGTAGGTGGATCCTCCGGTGTGACGTTCGATAACACGGTAGATCTTCTATCGCGAATTCGCCAATATGAGGTGCCGGTCGTCTTAGAAATATCGAATCAGGAAGCGATTGTGCCTGGTTTTGATCTATTTCTGATACCAGTTGTGCTGAATGCAGATGATCCGAAATGGATCGTAGGGCAGCATCATGAGGCGCTGAAGGAATATGGCGCATTACTGAATTGGGATGAGATTCTAGCCGAAGGCTACATTATATTGAATAAAGAAGCGACGGCAGCTCAGCTGACCTCAGCGCGAACCAACTTGGATGCGAAGGACGTAGCGGCATATGCGCGTATGGCGGACAAGCTCTTTCATATGTCGATTGTGTATGTGGAATACAGCGGTACCTTTGGGGATATGGAGCTTGTGCGTCGGACGCGGCAGGTGCTTGAGAATGCTCGTTTATTGTATGGCGGCGGGATTGATTCATTAGAGAAAGCGCAGCAAGCAGCCGAAGCGGCAGATACCATCGTAGTCGGCAACATTATATATAGTGACTTGGAGCAGGCGCTTCAGACCGTGAATGTGAACTTTGATAGAAATGGAAGGTAACTCTAACGTGAATGAAACTGTCAATATTTTAGAAGCAATCAAGAAGTTGAACCCCCAGCAGCGCAAAGCTGTAGAAGCCGTAGATGGCCCTCTCTTAATTATGGCTGGAGCGGGAAGTGGCAAGACGCGGGTGCTCACGCATCGGATCGCTTACCTGATTGGCACGCGCAAGGCGGCACCGTGGAACATTCTAGCGTTAACTTTTACGAACAAAGCAGCTCGTGAAATGCAAGATCGTGTAGGCAAGCTAGTTGGCGGAAGCGGCGCAGACATATGGGTATCCACTTTTCACTCCATGTGTGTGCGCATGCTGCGCAAAGATATCAATCGGATCGGCTTTTCCTCGAACTTTACAATCCTAGATTCAGGCGACCAGCTGTCTGTCATCAAATCCTGCTGCAAAGAGCTCAACATCGATACGAAGAAACATGAGCCCAAGGCATTCCAAGCAGCCATTTCCACAGCCAAAAATGAACTTATCTCTCCTAAACAATTTGAAGACAAAATCGGTGATTACTTCGATGGACTGACTTCGAAAATTTATACCCTGTACCAGAAGAAACTTAGAGCCAACAACTCCTTGGATTTCGACGATTTGATTATGGCGACGATTCATTTGTTTAGGGAAGTTCCAGAAGTGCTGGAATTTTATCAGAACAAATTTCAATATATTCATGTGGATGAGTATCAGGATACGAACAGAGCGCAGTATATGTTGTGTAAGATGATCGCGTCCAAGCATAAACGCATTTGTGTCGTAGGGGATAGTGATCAGTCTATCTACCGTTGGCGCGGAGCGGATATTAGCAATATCCTCAATTTCGAAGAAGATTACCCTGATGCAACGGCAATTCTGTTAGAGCAGAATTATCGTTCGACTTCGAATATTTTGCAGGCAGCGAATAAAGTCATCGGTAACAACTCGGGTCGTAAACCGAAGAATCTTTGGACAGATAAAGAAGGTGGCGTGCCTATTAAGCTGTATCAAGCGGATTCCGAGTATGATGAAGGTTATTTCGTCACGAATGAAATCAATAAGAATAGGTCTGGTGGCAAGCGATTTGGCGACCATGCGATCCTATACCGTACGAATGCACAGTCACGGGTGATTGAGGAAATTCTCATTAAATCAGACATTGCCTATACTATTGTCGGCGGGGTCAAGTTCTATGATCGTAAAGAGATTAAGGATATTTTGGCCTATCTGAGACTGATCTCCAATCCTAACGATGATATATCCTTGAACCGTATCGTAAATGTACCGAAGCGGGGCGTTGGAGGTACGACGCTAGATAAAGTTGCAGAAATGGCCGGGCGCAGAGGGATTTCCCTATTCGCAATGTTGGAGGAAGTCGACTCACTAGAAATCAATACGAAGGCGAAGCATGCCCTAGCTGATTTCCGTGAAATGGTTGATAACCTCAATCGCATGGTCGACTACCTTTCCGTAACAGAGCTGACCGAGAAGATTCTTGAAATGTCTCAGTACCGATTGGAAATGGAGCGCGAGAACACGATTGAATCCAAGGCTCGTCTCGAAAATATAGAAGAGTTTCTGTCCGTGACCATGGACTTCGAGAAGCGCAATGAGGATAAATCCCTCATTTCCTTCCTTACCGATCTGGCATTAATCGCGGATATCGATACGTTGGATAAGGACAAACCTGCAGAAGAGCAGGACGCTGTTGTCCTCATGACGATGCACAGTGCCAAAGGATTGGAGTTCCCGGTTGTCTTCATCATCGGGATGGAAGAAGGCGTCTTCCCTCACAGCCGTGCGTTCGCCGACAACGAAGAACTCGAAGAGGAGCGCCGTCTTGCCTATGTGGGCATCACGCGCGCCGAGCAAGAGCTATTCCTCACGTGCGCGCGCATGCGCACGCTCTTCGGCCGCTCCGCCGCGAACGCGCCGTCGCGATTCCTGCAGGAGATTCCGAAGGAACTCCTGGAAACCGTCTCCGCTGGCGGCAGCAGCGGGGGCTTCTCCCGAGGCGGCCGTTCCGGCGGCACCTCGTCCTGGGGCAGCGGCGGGAGCGCCGCTGCATCGTCGAGCCGCGGTGGCAGCGCCACCGGCTCGACTGCCTGGGGCACACCGTCCGCCTTCGGTGGGCGGACAGCAACGCCGTCCTCCTTCAGCGGACGGCCAAGCCCTGCGGCTGCGTCAAGCCCAGCAGCCGCGCCGAAACCGGCTGCGTTCCGTGCTCCGCAGCCTGCCGCAGGCAGCGGTGCGACGGACTACAAAGCCAGCGACCGCGTGTCGCATGGCAAGTGGGGCGTCGGCACCGTCGTGTCCGTGAGGGGCGCGGGTGATGACACCGAGCTGCAAATTGCTTTCCCGGCACCCGTTGGCTTGAAGCGCCTGCTCGCCAAATTCGCTCCGATCACGAAAGTGTAGGAGCCTCTGCTTTGTTAAGCCTTGCTTTGTCCCATAACCATTCCCATTGAGAGAGGAAGAGTCCGCATGACCGATAAACTCGCGGTAATGAAAACCCTCATCCAAGAAATCAACAAGCATAATCATAATTACTATACGCTGGATCAGCCTACGATCTCTGACGCGGAGTGGGATGCACTATATGATAAATTGTCCATACTGGAGCAGGAAACAGGGGTAACTCTGCCGGCTTCGCCTACCCATCGCGTAGGTGGAGATATTCTCAAAGGCTTTGAACCCCATCGTCATCTAGCACGTCTCTGGAGTCTCGACAAAGCACAGAACGCCGGTGATTTGGCAACCTGGCATGCGCGTGTACTCAAGCTGATTGCTGATTACAATAGCAAGAACCCAGATACACCTTTGCCAGATCCGACTTACGTGGTAGAGCTTAAGTTTGATGGCCTTACACTGAATCTTACCTATGAACAAGGTCATCTGGTCCAAGCGTCCACGCGGGGGAACGGTACCGTTGGCGAGGGCATTTTGGCTCAAGTCAAAACGATCAAATCGATCCCCCTAGAGATCCCTTACGATCAAGGGACAATAGAAGTGCAAGGCGAGGGTGTCATGTTCCTGTCTGTCTTAGAAACGTACAATCAGACGGCAGCAGAGCCGCTCAAAAACGCACGAAACGCCGCAGCAGGAGCCCTGCGTAATCAGAACCCCAAACTGACCGCAGAGCGCAAGCTGAACGCTTTCTTCTATAATGTGGGGTATAGCAGTGACCTCCAATTTGACAATCATGCCGATATGGTACAGTTTCTGCGCGACAACCTGTTTAAAGTGAACAACCGTACGCGGTACTTCTCCACAATGGAAGAAGTAAGTGCAGAGCTTGAACGCATTGCAGAAGAGCGATCCAGCTTCGATTTCCTCATTGACGGAAGCGTTGTGAAGCTGACGGACATGCGCACACGAGAAGTGTTCGGCTACACGGACAAGTTCCCGCGCTGGGCGATTGCTTACAAGTTCGAAGCTGAAGAAGCGATGACAACGCTGCAAAGTGTTTCCTGGGAAGTCGGCCGCACTGGCAAAATCACACCACTAGCCCGCGTAGAAGCTGTCGATCTCGCTGGCGTAACGGTGCAGAATTGTACGCTTAACAACGTTGGCGACATTGAGCGCAAGAACCTCAAACACGCGCTCGGCAGCCTCGTCTACATTCGCCGTTCGAATGACGTCATTCCAGAGATTCTCGGCAAAGTCACCGAGGAGAATGACGGCCAGGAAATCGTGGCGCCGACGCATTGCCCGTCCTGCGGCAGTGAGCTCGAGATGCGTGGAGCGCATCTCTTCTGTCTCAACCGACTCGGCTGTTCTCCGCAACTCGTCGGCCGGATGGCGCATTTTGCTTCGCGCGATGCGATGGACATTGAGTTTTTCAGCGAGATGACCGCTTCACAGCTGCATCAAGAACTGGGTGTCCGCGATCCTGCGGATCTGTACACCTTGCAATTCGACGATCTCGTCAAGCTCGATCGCTTTGGCGAGAAGAAGGCGCGCAACCTGCTTGGCGCCCTCGATAAGAGCAAGTCCCGCGACCTCGCGTCTTTTCTGTATGCTTTAGGCATACCCAACTCGGGCAAGACCACCACGAAAGTGCTGGCTGATCACTATCGCAGCCTTTCGCGCATCATGGAAGCGACGACAGAGGAGCTTATTACCCTTCCCGACGTGGGCGGTATCGTAGCGGAGAGCATTCACTCGTTCTTCCGTGACCCTGTGATGGTATCCAGCATTGAGCGGATGCTAGCCGCAGGCGTGAACCCCGTCGCAGAAGAAGCGCCAGTCATCGTAGCTAGCGAAGATAATCCGTTCTTCGGCAAAACGATCGTCCTTACAGGAACGCTTTCCTCTATGGGTCGTGACGAGTGCGCGAAGAAGCTCGAAGCCATGGGTGCCAAAATCACTGGCAGTGTCTCCAAAAAGACGGACATCGTGATCGCAGGCGAGAGCGCAGGCAGCAAGTTGACCAAAGCGCAGGAGCTAGGCATTCGAATCATTGAAGATGAGCAGGAGCTTTTGCAACTGCTAGGTGAAGCTTAATCTATAGAAGAGAGGTGGCAGCGCCATGCCGACAAATAACCTACATATCGTCAATGGAGACTCATTTGGCAATAAGCTGAGCGAATCTGGTATCGAAGGTGAGATTTTGGTGTGGCGCGAGTCGCTCTATGAGGGGCCTATTGGCACGGGGATGACAGATAGTACCCTTTTATCCCAAAGAGCTTTGTATATGAATAACCGTTACGGTATACCCTTAGATACTTTCGCGTCGCAGACTATACAGCAGGAATCGAGGCTAGATACGCTCACGAATGAAGTGGACGAGGTTGTCCTATGGTTTGAACATGATTTATATGACCAATTGATGCTGTGTTATCTGCTTGCGAGAATCGATGGATTGCCTCGTCGTTCCTTCCAACTTTCGTTGATATGTATAGATGCGTTCCCTGGGGTAGACCCTTTCTATGGCTTGGGCCAGTTAACCGTGGACCAGACTCTAACTCTACATGGTACATGGTTGCCTGTTGCGACAGCGCAGCTAGACCTTGCCCGCCAAGTGTGGACAGCCTATTCGGCTTCTGAGCCTCATCTTATGGCAGCTTTATTAGAACAAGATCTATCGCCTCTCCCTTTTCTTCAAAAGGCCCTAGAGGTCCATGCAGCTCGCTTTCCTTCTATGCAAAATGGCTTGTCAGCCATTCAGCAGCTGACGCTGGAGCTGTTAGGGGATGAAGAAGTGTCTCCTTCATCTTTATTTCAAAACCTTTCAGAGCAAGCCAGCCACTATGGCTTAGGTGATTTGCAATTCTTTGGCCTTTTGAATGGGCTTTGGCATTGCGAGCAGCCCCTCATCCAAGTGTTTGGTGGTGATAAGCTGCCGAGTTACAATGAAGCATGGCCGCCACAATTTGAAAATTACAGAGTAAAGATAACAGAATTGGGTAAACTTATTCTTACGTGTAAGCAAGATCATATCTTTCTGAACGGAATCGACGAATGGATTGGTGGCGTACATTTGCTTGGTAGGAAGAACGTTTGGCGTCAAAATGCAGTAAGAACAGGCTTTGCTAAGCTGTAAGATAATGTATTATAAAAGATGCTTGCATTTGGTTTTGAAACCTGATAATATATGTTCTTGTCACCGCAAGAGCGATGCATTAACGCTTTAAACGGTAACGCAATAAAGCTCTTTGAAAACTGAACAAATGAATGAAGCATATCAGCAAATTCAGTCACGCAAGTGACTACAATTGAGATTGCAAAATCTCGCTAGCTTCAAATGAGCAAGTCATCTTTCTACTATGGAGAGTTTGATCCTGGCTCAGGACGAAC
>NZ_LYPB01000088.1 GCF_001653565.1 Paenibacillus oryzisoli | reverse complement strand
CTAGCTACAAAGGTGGCCTGGCCCCTCCCTTGGTTGGACTTTCACCAACTAGATAATGCGTGCCTCTGGGCACGCCACGCATGAAAAGAAGCCGCTTCAATAGCGGCTCCTGGCTTTCATTTCACATTATTTTTTATGATATAATTTCATCTTCCACATCAAATCATCTTCAGATACATACGCGGCACCTGCATGAACTCTATAAATCTCAGTACTTCCCTTATGATTGATCCCCTCTTGGGTCGTAAAGAAAAGTTCAATCCCCATTGCCTTCCCTACCTCAAGCACGGCGTTATTATAGGCCCCGAACGGAAAAGCAAGCAAGCGATATTGAGGTCCAAGCTCTTCCCCAATCCGTTTCTCCGCCTTTAACAGATCCTGCTTAATTCTCGTACGATACTCCACATCGGTTTCTAATCTCTGTTCCGCTTCTACATATATAGGGTTGGTAAGCATGGGCATTAATGTATTGGAAGATCCCGTTCCCGCCTTAACCTTATCATGATGGTCGTACGTGTGCGAATAGAAACTCATTCCGTTCTCTTTCATTTCTCTCATCTGATCCCATGTAAGACGCGGCGACTTCGGATGATCGATGGAATCCACAACGATAAATTTGGTAGCATGAAAGCCTAAACGAAGTAATTCCGGGTACGCCTGGGTATAAAATGATTCATAACCGTCATCAAACGTAATTAAAACGGCATTTTGAGGAACCTGAGCCCCACTCTTTATGAAATGAAGAAAATGCTCCATGGAGATGACATTGTAACCTTCTTTTTTCAGTCTTTGCATGTGACTTTTAAATCTTTTGGGAGAAATGGTAATGCCATTTTCTTTTTCATCAATGTGATGATAGGTCAGTACAATGACTTTGTCTGTATAATAAACCTTTTGTTTACTATAATCCTCTTGATTAAAAGCGAGCGCATGCGCTTGATACTGCTGGGGTTGTTGTTGCGTTTCCATTTCTAGTTGCTGTAGGGCTTGTTGGGCTGATTGTGCTGGTTGGACTAGTGGAACTGCTGGTTGCACAGTTAGCGGGTCATAAGAAGGTACAAGTCGTTCTTCGCTTATAACCTTATCCGGCACTAGGGTCTGCTCTAAGACCTTCGGCGATGTTGCAGGCAATAAAACATAGAGACATAATAGAACGATAGAAACGGACAGAGCGGCAAATCCAACACTCGTTGGATTTCCTAATTTCTGTATGTTCATGCTGGCAACAACTCCATAGATGAGAATGTAATAAATTACGAAGATAGTATCTCATGAAAACGCTTTCTCGTAAACTTTTTATTACACGTTCTCCTCCTATTTAACTAGGACTAAGAACCTATCATCCCGCAGATCGGCTAGCTTCTATTCCAGCCCACCGTTACGAAACGTGGTTCCCTTCTATGAGTTAACTTGCAGTTTGTCTCAAGGATGAGCAACTGCGGCCAGCTGCACAAATCGAAAGCCTTCCCTGCGCAGCTCGGGTATCGCTTTGATAACGCCTTCCGCGGTATCTTTCTCCGGATGGTTCATATGCGCGAGCACGATGGAGCCGCTTTGCGCCTTAATTAGCGCTTTATACACCTGCTCTGTGTTGTACGTTGCGCCAGCATCCCCAAGGACGTTGTATCCCGCGATTTCGAAGCCTAGATCATGAACCACAGACGTGGCAACTTCATCATAGAAGGCCGTGCCTGAGCGGAAAAACAAAGGACGTCTACCCGTCAACTTCTCGATCCCATCCGCGTTGTCTTTCACTTCATGAATGACGTCAGCGACATTCTTCGTTCCAGCAATACCGTAAGCGGGCTTGCCCGTCACAGACAATGGGCGGTGCTCTGTTCCGTGGTTTTCAATCTCGAATAAAGGATTCGCAGCTAGAGTGGCGAAGATGTCAGGATTAGCCCCAATCCACTTTGCATTCATAAACAATGTCGCGGGGATGTTTTCCTTGATTAAATAGTCGATCAGCTTCTCATCGTAACCGCTGCCCACAGTCCCCCCGCATGCATCGAAGGTCAAAGCGATGACTCGTTCTTTCGTTGCCAACTGGGTTTGCACACCGGGGACATGTTCGCCCCATTTCGTTGGTATACTGGCAGCATAGCGGTCGATCAACTTCTTTTCCAAGGACGCAAACGGTGGTACCGGTTCTACAGAAACTGGTGAAGCTGTAGACACTGCACTTGTTGATGTCGTTGGTAGTGCCGTAACCATTGGTGTCGGTGTCACCATCCGGTGTTGTTGCAGCAATTGGTGCTGGCGTTGCTACGGTAGCCGGTTCCTCACAACCTGTAAGCGCACTCATTATACTTATAAAGAAAAGGAGGCACATCGTGCGCCCCCTCATTTATGTTTCCGCCAGTCTAATTTACTTTTCTCCAGCTGATAGGCAAAATCGTTCTCAAGACGCTTCTCTTCCGCCTTGCGAGCCGCCTCTACCTTCGCTCGCTCTGCTTCCTTCTTCGCTTGTTCTTCCGCTTTCATGGCGTCAGCCTGGGCTTTGAGTCCTTCCAGTATTTCTGGACGCAGCAGATCCTTCAGCGTTGCTGGTTTATCTTGCACGCTAGCCGCAGCTGGCGTCACTTTAGCTTTCTTTTTCACCATAATAAGGTCACCTCGTCTACAAGTTCTCCCTATTATTGTACACCTCTATTGATGTAAATGATACGGTACTGTTGCTACAACGATATCCTTATCGGCTTGCAGCTTGGAACGAATGCGTGCCGCAGATTGATTATGGAGCAGTCGGTGCCACCACTTCTTCGGCATGAATTGCGGGAGAATCACCATGATCGACTGTTTCTCCGACACATGCGTGTCGATGCGATCAATGAATTCAGCCAACGGCTTCAGAATCGTCCTGTAACGTGATTTGAACACAACAAGTCGAACACCGGGATCCCAGATCTGCCACTTCTCCTGCATCGATTCTTCGTCCTCATCCGAGAAAGATACATAGAACGCAATAACGTTAGGTGAAAGCGATTTGGCATAGTTCAGGGAATGCTCTACAGCTTTGTGAATCCCAGCCACTGGAACGATAATGACAGGTTCTTTGGTACATACACGGTCTTGCGTAATATCAATCCGCAGCTGTTTGGCTACGTCATCGTAATGATGACTGATTTTGGTAATGAGCCAGAGGAGTATCGGTGTAATGATAATGACAATCCAAGCGCCCTCGCTAAATTTGGTAACGGAGAAAATGATTAGAACCGCTAGGGAGACGATACCGCCCAGGCCGTTAATGATCAGCTTCCCGATCCAACCCGATACGCGTTCTCTGAGCCATTTACGAACCAGACCTGTCTGAGCAAGTGTAAAAGATAGAAATACGCCAATCGCATAAAGCGGAATAAGTGCATCGGTTTTACCTTTAAAACCGATCAACAGCAAGCTGGCTAATACGCCTAGCGTAATAATGCCATAGTGGTACGAAAGTCGATCCCCGCGAAAGGAAAACATGCGCGGGAAGTTTTTGTCCTGGGCCATAATTGACGCCAAGATGGGGAATCCATTGAAGCTTGTATTCGCAGCGAGTACCAAGATAAGCATCGTCGCGATTTGCGTCGCATAGTACATGGCACCTCGGCCGAAGGCTTGCTCCGTCACCATCGATAGAACAGACGTATGACCGTTATGATCCGGTGCCACGCCATACCCTAAGGCAATCAGCGTTACACCACCGAAGACGATGGCCAATAGGCCGCCTAGGGAGAGTAGTGTGCGTTTGGCATTTTTGACAGATGGCGTCCGAAAATGTGGTACGGCATCGGAGATCGCTTCGATCCCCGTTACAGCTGAACAACCGGATGAGAACGCCTTGAGAAGGACGAATAGCGTTAATGAGTTCGTCGCTGCGCTTGGAGCGAATTCGATCGCATGTGTATTCATGGATCCTGTTAGCAGATCGAAAACACCCTTACCTACTAACAATAGGATACACAGAATGAAAAAGTACGTTGGAATTGCGAATACCGTTCCTGATTCGGAAGTTCCTCGCAAATTCAGCCAGACCATGATCCACACCAGCAAGATGGTAAGCGGAACGATATAGGGTACGGCTGATGGAAAAGCGGACGTAATCGCTTGAACACCAGCCGAAATCGAAACCGCCACGGTTAAGGTATAATCGATTAGCAGAGACACACCTGTGAGACGTCCCCACACCATACCTAAATTCTCTTTGGTAACCATATAGGCGCCGCCACCCATCGGGTACGCTTCGATCACTTGCCTGTAGCTGAGCACGAGCAATAGAATCAAAGCAATGATCGATACCGCAATCGGCAACGAGAAGGCAAAAGCAGCAACCCCTACGGTCGCAAGCTCTAACAGAATCTGCTCTGTCCCATACGATACGGATGATAAGGCATCGGACGACAAGATAGGGAGAGCTTTCCAGACAGGCATTTTCTCCGACTCAATCTCACTCGACTTTAGTGGCTTACCAAACATAATTTTTTTCAATGAATCACTCGTCATTTCGCAATTGCTCCTCCAGTTAAATCGAATCTTACTCATCACACACAATAAACGGCCACACCTTCTTCCTAAGAAGGGAGCGTTTTGCGAGATATATAGCCAAATTAATGTGTGACATCTATATAAAAATGCTATATTTCTGAAAAATGGACGCAAAAAAACACAAGGATAGACCTTGTGTTTTGAACACATGTTCTCCTTTCTCACGATCGCTTACGAGGTTAGCTGTCGGGTTCGGGCCGCGAGAAATCTGCCCTAAAAGGTACCAGGTATCAGTACCGTTACTCACCCCATGTTACTTTTGGTTCCCCCGCTTTTCTTCACAAGAAAATTAAGCGAAATATTCAACTGTTCTAGTACGTGTTGAATACTACTCTCTTCTACACACATAGTAAAGGATGGAAAAAACGTAAAAAGCCGTCTTCCGCCTCACGTTTCCATCAATAATTCGCTTACAATCCCCCCAATCGTTGATTATCTTCCATTCTCTTAGGTAATCGGGGTATTTTGAATAAAGGGCAAGGTTGCAATCTATAAACTTAACAACCCATGTGAACAATTCACTGGGTCAAGGGGATTTTTTCTTTAGAGAGCTACCTCGTTAATGTATTTGCTTAGTAAGGTGAGGATCGTTTAGAGGAAATGGCTGAATTTAACTGTATGAAATCCAGTTGTTTATCAAAAGCTTCCTTTAAATGATCATTATATTCGCCCATCCGTCGATGAGAGCCGCGGTCACTGCACTGTTGCCTCTATTCACAATAATGCATAATATTAAATTTACATGTATAAATATTCATTCCAACATATTGTTACTACGGTCAATTCATTGACACATGCTACCTGCCATGCTAAACTGTCACAAATAATATTATAGTTTAAGATCGGATGGTGTACCATGTCAAATCACAGAACTACTTCACATCAGGAAACAGTGCCAACACCAACTGAGACGCCGGGTCGCTTACGTGAAACGCCAGTGTCTTGGTTACTCTGTTTCACCATTGTGTTAGTCATCATGAACACGATGATGTTCAATCTGGCACTGCCCAAGATTTCCGCACAATTCGAACTTAGCCCTTCAACGGCATCGTGGATTGTTACGGGATATTCTATCATTTTCGCCATAGCATCGATTACCTACAGCCGCTTATCCGACTTCGTGCCTATTCGCAGGCTCTACGTTATTGCCCTGCTTTCACTAGGCGGCGCCTCTATTCTAGGGCTGTTCACGGACAGCTTCGGACTGTTGCTGCTGACAAGGCTTATTCAAGCATCCGGCGCTGGGGCGATTCCTTCGCTTGGTATCGTTCTTGTCACCCGCTACATTCCGTTGTCCCGCAGGGGCAGAGCGATGTCGCTCATCCTATCCGCGGCTTCACTCGGCTTAGGACTCGGTCCTGTTGCTGGAGGTTCCATCGTTCAGTATTTGGGCTGGCATTTCCTGTTCGTCATTACTGGGGTCACCCTGCTGCTTATTCCTATCTTTCTTGTTCTGCTGCCAAAGGAAAAACCAGAAAGCGGCTCGTTCGATTTCATCGGCGCCCTGCTCCTGGGGATTGGGACGACGGGGCTGCTGCTCTTCCTAACTTCCAAGAGCATCGTTGCCCTCATAGCAGGCATACTTGCGATTGGCTTATTCACGCTGCGCATTCGCCGAGCCTCACAACCGTTCGTGCTGCCAGCTCTATTCGGCGATCGGACTTATATGTCGCTTAGCGCAATCGGCGTATTTTCCTACATGATCAGCTTCGGCTTCCTATTCCTTGCGCCGCAGATGCTTGCACGGGTATTCGGCTTAGCTCCGCTTACTTCGGGACTGCTGCTCTTCCCAGGCGCACTCTTGGCGATGCTGGTGTCGAATCGTGTCGGACGCATCATCGACCTTTACGGGAACAAGGCACTACTTCGTTATGTCCCCTGGTTGATGCTGCTCTCTACCGTGCTGTTAGCCCTGACAGCCAGTTATTCCTCTTACTGGATTGCTGCGCTTTACATCTTGGTCAGCATTAGTTTCACAACACTTTCCAGCGCTGTGTCCAATGAGCTCTCCCGGCAATTGCCTACAGATCGCATCGGCTCTGGCATGGGTTTATTCCAATTGCTGCAGTTTTTCAGCGGCGCGTTCGCCGTGGCGCTCTCGGGGAGTGCACTCGTTTGGCAGAAATCATTGCCGCTCACACGAGCTTTCGATAACCTCATCTGGGGGATGGCGGTCATTGCGTTCCTAACCATTGCCAGTTCCATCCTATACAGGAATTATGCAAAAAAGCAGCTCTCGGATCACTCCGCGGCGGAGAAGGTAGAAAGCTCGGCTATGCCTAAGACTGCAACCGAATAAGTACCGTCAGATAAAGCCCAAGTCCAAATTAAGGTGATCATATCATCTTAATTAAGGCTTGGGCTTATTCTTACTTCGAATAAAGTGATGGCATAACGTTAAAGTGTCTAAATACACAGGAAACTTCGACTTTGGAGCTAATAGCGCTATCCCGTAACGTTATTGCGCACCTCGTGCTCTAATTGGGCTATATAACGTTATTCTAGAACGTTATCCCGAAGGCGTTGCTCCTTCGATCCATAAGAAGAGGCTGTCCCTCCGTCATCTGAGTATGACTTTTTCGGGGACAGCCTCTTTGTGTTTATATTTTCATTCCATCCCATGCCACCGTAATCGGACATGGGAATTGTTGTTCCTGAAACCAGCCTACTAAATCCCCATGGGTCGAGGTGAAGTGGTTAATATGCGTAAGATAAATGCGAGAGTTAGCATGCAAGGTTCCTTGCTCTAACAGTTTGCGGAACAGCTCCATGCAGCTAAAAGCGTCCAAATGGCCATTTGGATGAAGACCGCGGCCGGTGGTCAGCCCAAAGGTGCATTCACTAATCAACACGTCAAGGGAAGTATTCTCCAGCTCCTTGAACGCATCTGGCAAGTACCAGCCTGTATCCACGCCGTAAAATAACTTAGTGCCATCCAGTTGCTGAATGAGATAGTTCGCACAATTCTCTCCCATATTTCCCTTGTGATTCCCACGCAATGGCGTTACGTCCATACCGTCAATCGTAACGGTTTCGTTAAATGCCAGCTTATGAAAGGCCACGATGCCGCGAGCCTCCAAATCGGCAGTCATCCCTTTCATGATCGGCCGGCTTTGCCGATAGAAATCGACGATGTCGTAAGCCTTGTCTGTCAAATAAAAATGCAGCGGCTCCTTCAACCGTTCAATCGCCATGTTCCTAACATTCATCATCATATAGTTGAAATGGTCTTCATGGGTATGACTTACCAAGACATGCTGCAGTTTGGTAAAATCCCCATATTCCATCGCCTGTTGGAATGAATCTGCTCCTAAATCAATACACATCTCCTCATTGATTCGGAACATCGAACGGCGGCGAATCTCAGCGCCTCCTACTTCCCGTGCGTTGTTGCACACGGAACAGGAGCAGAATGGATTCGGTATGCCTTCGGCTGCACTCGTGCCGTAAAATCTCATCATGGGCTCCTCCTTCCCGTAGCTGATTACTTCTGATTCCAGCGGTCATAAGCT
This sequence comes from Paenibacillus oryzisoli, assembly GCF_001653565.1. GTDB lineage: Bacteria > Bacillota > Bacilli > Paenibacillales > NBRC-103111 > Paenibacillus_E > Paenibacillus_E oryzisoli. The sequence continues at coordinate 136,164 of NZ_LYPB01000088.1, read as the reverse complement.
GCTTGATAGATGGCGAGATATTTATCTAACTGCATTTTATTCAGCGTACTTACATATTTATCCCACTCGCTGAGCGGTTTAGCACCTGTAATGAATTTAACAATATTCTCATCAGCATAAGCCTCGATATCCGTTGCGTACGTGCTCAATTCAATATTCTCTTTTTCCGTAAATGTAGGAATCATCAATTTCTCATCAGGTACTAAATGAGGTCGAATGACATCTTTATTCGCAATCATCTCTGGAAGGACTGCCGCGCTTTGGTCAACCTTTTGCGTTACACGCTGCGGAATGCCCCCGCCTTGGAAAATCGTATATTCCGATAGCGCCTCATCTACCGTGAGTCCGTTCGGATTTTTGGCAAACTCATCCTTCAATTTATAAAAGCCATCGCTGCCGATCGTATACGTTACATCTTGGATACCAAGTCGTGCCAGCGCCGTACCTTCCTCACTCAGGAAATAATCGCCCCAACGAAGTGTTGCAGCAGGGTTCGGGTTCTTGCTCGTAATCACGAATGAGCCTAAATCCCGTACTTTCGGGGAGATGCCCGTCCAATACACTTTGCCGTCGATGCCTTTCAAGACAGGGTTCTGGACGTAGTTATTCCGATTTTTGCCCATCCATAAGTTGTTGTTTCCTTTCGCTACATAGCCGACACGCTCATCATCAACTTTGGCGATCTCCTGTTTCATATCCTGTGATAAAATTTCTTTATCAATCAAACCTTCCATCCAAAGCTTATTAAAGAAGGTAATCATCTCTTTGAAGGTGTTGTCCGTTGCGATATACCGAACTTTGCCCGCGTTGTCTACATCCATAAAGGGTGCGATGATCCCGGAGTTCCCTCCGAATCCCCAACTGCCATAAAACGATTTAATAAATTGATCACCGTAGTTCTTGTTGCCCTCTTTGTAACCCGAAATCGGAACCTCATCCGCTTTGCCATTACCATTAGGGTCCTGTTCCTTGAAAGCTTTCAGCACCTTATAAAACTCGTCCATTGTTGTCGGCATTTGAAGCCCCAGCTTGTCCAGCCACTTCTTATTGATCCAGGAGGAAGAAATTCGTCCATCTGCTTCACTAATATTCGGAAGGGAATAAATATGGCCGTCAGCTGACGTAATCGATTTGCGAATCCCGTCATTTTCTTTCATAAGTGCTGCCAAATTCGGCGCATAGCCTGCTTCAATTAGTGGATCTAACGGGATAATCTGACCCGCAGCGGCGTACGAAGTAATCAATTGCGGCGACAAATTCGCCCGCATGACGAAGTCCGGCAGATCATTGGAGGCAAACATCAGATTTCGACGCTCATCAAAGGCGTTCTGCGGGACTGTATCCCATTTAATGACCACATTCGATTTCGCTTCATAACTTTTCAACCCTTTATGCTCGTTCCAATCCTTGACCAACTCATATTTGGAGACCAGTCCTTTCAATTGAACGGGCTCCTTTGCAATTGGCATACCTGTTTTATTGATATTCGACTCTTTATTCGTTGCACCAGTTGCAACAGGTACTGTCCCTTTATCTTTATCGCTGCAAGCGCTTAGTATTGGAATTGACGTGATTAGCATGGCAGCTGTTAGCAAGACGAATTTTCTTTTCATAGTAGTTAGTCATCCCCTCAATTATTAGTCACATTAACCTTTAAGCGCACCAATCATCATCCCTTTAACGAAATACTTCTGTAGGAAGGGGTACAGCATAAGAATCGGTCCACTGGATACGATAATAACGGCATATTTGACACCTTCTGCAACGAGAAACTTGCTCGTATCCATCTCAATCGAATCCATCATGACGTTATCCGATTGATTCATCACTAGAATTTCCCGCAGGAAAAGCTGTAGCGGATACAGGGAACGTTCCTTCAAATAAATCATAGCCTCGAAATAAGAGTTCCAATGATACACGGCATAAAATAAAACAAGAACAGCCATGATCGGCGCACTCAAGGGCAGCACAATAGAGAAAAACGATCGAATGTTGCCGCTGCCATCCATATAGGCCGATTCATAGAGTTGCTCATCAATGTTGGTTTCCAAGAACGTGCGAGCCACAATCATATTGTAGACACTGATCGCCGTTGGCAATATTAAGGCCCACATCGAATTGTAAAGTCCCAGATTCTTAACGAGCAAGTACATCGGAATCATCCCGCTGCTGAAAAACATCGTAATGGTAAAGAATATCATAAGCCCGCGACGCCAACGGAAATTACGGCGTGACAGCGGATAGGCGCCCATCATGGTTAGCGATATATTGACTATCGTTCCTACGATGGTATAGAGCAGCGTGTTGCGATAACCTATCCATATTTCGGTATTCGTAAATACCCGGCGATAGGCTTCCACGTTAAATCCGCTGGGGATCAACCCGATTTTGCCGGCAATGACCAGTTTGGGATCACTGAATGAGGCACTTACGACATAGATCAGCGGGTAAAGCACAATTAACACAAGAATTCCGATAAGAACATAAGTTATAGCTAGAAAAATCCGATCACCGTTGGATTCCCGAATTTTGTGAGAAACGGCCTCCATGTTCACCTCTCCTTTTAGAACAGACTGCTGCTGCTATATCGTTTGGCAATCTTGTTGGCTGCAAGCAGCAATACGATGTTGATGACATTGTTAAAGAGACCCACAGCGGTTGAGAATCCATAATCCATATTGATCAAACCCGTCTTGTAAGCATAAGTGGAAATAACCTCTGAGGTTTCCATGTTCAGACTATTCTGCATAAGAAGAATACGCTCGTAGCTGAGTGTCATCATTTTACCCATAAGCAGAATAAATTGAATGACGATAACCGGCATAATACACGGCAGATTCACGTGAATCATCCGCTTCCACCGACTAGCCCCATCGATTTGGGCAGACTCATGCAGTTGTGGATCTACAGCCGCTAACGCCGCGATAAAAATAATGGAATTCCATCCGCTGTTCCGCCAGATGTCAGAACCGATATACACACCAGGGAAGTAGTCTGGGCTGGTTAGAAAAGGAATCGCATCGATCCCAATCATCCCCAGCAAATGATTCAAGTACCCATTCTCCCCACCGAGAAATAAATTAATAATACCGACGAAGACGACGGTTGAAATAAAGTAGGGAGCATACGTGATCGTCTGCAGCGTCTTCTTCAATCGCTCTTTTCTCATCTCATTAAACATGAGGGCAAGCATGATCGGAATCGGGAAACTAATCAATGTTTTAAACAGATTAATAACTAATGTGTTTTTCACAATACGATAAAATTGAAATGAATTAAAAAGCCTCTCAAAGTTATCAAAGCCGATCCAAGGACTATCCATGATCCCAAGAATGGGGTTGAAGCGTTTGAATGCGAGCTGCACACCATACATAGGTCCGTAGCAGAAAATAAGAAAATAGAGAACAACAGGGATAACAAAGATTAGATAATCCCAATTGTTTTGCAGCCCAAACCTTTTGGGGGTAGACCTCGGTAGGGGGGCATGTGCCGCCTTGGTCTTCGCAGTCATATCGCTGCCTCCTTCGTCGAACGCTAGAAACGTGGATACCCAGAAAACGATTCGGCGCCTGAATCGGTATCCTATGGCTCCGAGTATACGTAAATATGGAACCCCCGACAATCGCTGATAATCGGCTTTTCACAGCAAAAAGAGGGTATAACCCGCAAATGCACCCTGCATTTTTTTCAATACCTAGTCAATTTTCAGCTTTTGGGCCTATATGAATTGATCTCATAGCGCAAAATTTATATACTCGTAAGAAATCAAGACCTATTCGACCAGGGGATGTGTTTATGTTGCGGAAAGCGATTCAGTCCAAGCTCTATCGAAAATTTCTACTAGGGCACCTTCTGATTCTGGCCGTAACCGGTCTATTGTTCCTAGTAACCAATATCATTTCACTGTCCAATACGTATCATCGGTTGATGGATAACACCCAGCGATCGATGGCCAATACGACAAGTCTGCTCGATACGCGCATTTTGGACCTGCAGAAATTGACATTAACCTTATCTCGGGACACCAAATTGCTTCCTTATCAATTACAGGAGTCCTTACAATATCCGTATCTCATCGCCGATGAACTCGAGAAGTTAAAGGCGCTGTCTGCCGATCTCGATTCCATTGGCCTGTTCTATCGAAACACAGCCTATAGCTCGCTTACAAACACGATCTTTACGGATACGGGCATTTATTCACCTGAGAGCTACAGCCGTCTCATCACCGATAGCCGAATCTCTCCAGTAATTATCCAGAGCAAATTGGAGCAGCTACGTTCCCCCCTACTTCTGTCTTCACTAGCTAACGACGATCATCCTGAAGGCAAGGAACAAGTGCTGCTGCTCTTAGTCCCGCTTGACAGTACACCTTTCTCCAGTGGCATTATGATCTACAAATTAAACTATCCGGCACTGGTAAGTAATTTCCAGCAGACCATTGACAGCGGCAGCTCCCTCATCGCTTTTGACCAATCCAAGATGCCTTTTCTCTATATAAAAGGTTCTTCCGATCTCGCGTGGGGTGAACTTACAGCAGCGGCGCACAATTCGAAAGCGCGAATCCCTGGCTATCTCTTCATGCAAGAGACATCGTCCAAACAGAACATTCATGTCGTGAACGCCATTCGCCGGAGTGACTATTTCCATGAGTATGATGTAGCGTTAACGATTTCACTAACCATCTTTCTGATATCGCTTGCACTAGGAATTGTGTTGTGCTTCAGATCTGCCCGCAAAAGTTATCAACCGATCCAAGAGCTATCCAATCGGTTTCCAACCTTGCCGTCGGACAAGCAGGCAAGGAGCAATAACGATGAACTAGACCAACTCACCCACTACATTGAACAGATGAGAGATGAGAGCAACCATTTGTCTCATATGATGCATAATCAGGAGGTTCTCACGAGGAATCAATTGTTGTTAGCGGTATTAATGGGGAAGCTGAACGTAGACAATACGACGCAGGATAACCGCAGCGCTCTTGATAAACTATTTGCTGATCGGCATACAAGCAGCGTGCTTGTCATCATTTTCGACGATTACAATGCCAAGGTAAGCAAAGAACCGCTTAGTGAGCAGTGGTTGATGAAATATACCATTTGCAATGTGTTGGAAAATTTATCAGGTGGGCATGGGGTGAATTACGCCCTTGATTTGGCCATCGACAATGGAATTGTCGGCATTGTTTCGTGGAATAACGAATTCGCAGAGGAGTGGGAAGCGCGCAGTCGCGCCTTTTCCGAGCAGATCATCGCGTTCATGCAGAGGCATTTCGCCCTTTCGTTGTCTTGTATGGTAGGCGAGCCTCATCCAACGAATGACTTGCATCAATCGTTCAGTTCCGCCACATCGCTTGCGGAGTATCGGATTTTCGCCGGGAAGCAGTCCATTATCACGCCATCTGAATGGTCTCAGCAGAAGTTCGAGGGTACGACGATGGATAAGCAGCAAATTTCCGAATTTGCCGAAGCTCTCCATGCGGCGGTCCGCTCCAAGAGCTCCGAGCATCTGCAACTGCTGATTCATGAGATGGAGGAAAGTTTTACGCGGCTGGAGGATGTCCCCACCTTCCGTCTTACGTTTCAGCAAATCATCTTCACTTTAAACCAACTCGTTAATAATATTCCGCTCTCCCATCGCGAAGCAATTAAGTATAAACTGGAATCCCTAGCCGAATTCCAATCCAAAACCGTTGCAGAAGCTTGTGCCAATCTGCTTGATGCGGCGCGCAGCATACAAGACAGCTTAGGCGAAGATGCCAATAACAATCGTTTATATGCATCTATGTTAGAGTACGTTTCCCAGAATTATATGGACTATAACCTCAGTCTCTCTACCGTTGCTGAAGAGCTGTCCCTTACACCTTCCTATGTCACACGCTATTTCAAAAATAAAAATGGCCTTCCTTTCATGCAATATGTCTCGAAAATCCGCATTGAGAAAGCCAAAGAGTTGCTTGAAACCACCCATCTTTCTATTAAGGACATTGTTGAGCAGGTTGGGTTCGTGGATGAAAATAATTTCTCCCGCGCTTTTCGCAAACGTGAAGGCGTGTCTCCGAGTCAATATCGCTCCAATAGCTATAGTTAGTGGTACCAAGACTGAAAATCCCCTCCAAGTATCTACTTGAAGGGGATTTTACGTTATACGCGCGTTAATTAGGCACATGATAATTACGGGTCGTGGATTTCTGCTTCCAAACCATTTTCTTCCAAATGAGCGGAAGGCCACCGATGAGAAATAGGTAACGGGCATCGATCATCTTTTTAATAAATAAAGCCAAGCGACCTTTCACTTTCTTCACTTTGAGTAAACCAACGGCTTCACCGCGGCCCAGTGTTGCTACCGTGCCTTTGAAATCATAGATGAATGGCTTTAATTCTTTACTCCGTATGGTCTGAATTAGGTTTCTTGCTGCATTGAAACCCTGTTGAACAGCAATTTGCGCATTCGCGGGATATGGCGCGCCTTCTGGGCTAGTGACAATCGAGCAATCACCTGTGATGAAGATCTCTGGGAAAGAATAGGAGCGCAAGCAACTGTCCACCTTAACTCTTCCCCGTTGCACCTCGAAGCCCGCCTCTTGCAGTAACGAATTGCCGCGTATCCCTCCCGACCAAACAACGGTGCCTGCACGAATGAACTCTCCGTTGCTCAGAATAACACCTTCTGATGTGCATTCCTTGATCGCCGTCGATAGCTTATACTGCACGCCTTTGCGGCGCATCACTTCCATACCGTATAGGATTAGATCTTCGGGTAAACCTGGAGGCAGCGCCGATGCGGAGGCTTCCACATTGTAGATGCTGACATCCGCAGGATCGACATCATAGGTTTTGCACAGAACGGGGATACGATCCGCCAGCTCTCCGACGAACTCTGTACCCGTGAACCCCGCGCCGCCAACGACGAAGGTTAGGTAATCTTTGCGCTTCGGCGCCATTTTGGACTTCGCGAACATATATTCAATGTGCTGCCGAATGAAGCGGACACTGTTAATGCTTTTAATCGACATGGCATATTCATGCATACCCGGAATTCCGAAGGTTTCCGTCTCACTCCCGAGTCCAATAACTAAATAATCGTAGTCTAGCGTAGATTCATCCAAGATGATCTTCTTTTCCTCGGGTACAATCTGTCTAACCGTCGACTTCACGAAACGAATCTTCCGCTCATCGATCAAATCCGAAATGGTCACGCGTGCGTTATCATGATGATCCGTACCGGCTGCCGGCATATGCAAATGTGTTGTAATAAAGTGATAATCATGCTTGTTAACCAGTGTAACGTCCATCTCATTTCTTCTCATCTTCTTCTGCAGCCTGATCGCAGTAACAAGTCCGCCATAGCCTGCGCCTAGGATCACAATTCTCGGTTTACTCATTGCCTCAACACTCCTCCGGTTGTGAAATTTATCACATATTTACTTGTGAAAATAATCACAACTTCTCACAAGGTGAGCCGGTAACCGACTCTCTACTAGTGTATGCGTGAATTCTGCAAATATCACTTCCGAAAAACCTAATTATCTAGGGGTGTCTCCCGCCTATCTATTAAAAAAGCCTATCGACTGAATAATCGATAGACTTCTCTCTACTATTTGGGCTATTTCGCCTTCAAATCTTCAATAGAACTGATAGTCATATAGGCAGGTACAACTAGACCCAATTTGGTCCCTTTTAGATTGGCACCTAGATCTTCTAACTTGGTCGCATACTTCTCGAAATAATCCTTATGTGTCGTCGGGAGCCATGCAGCTACAATCGCATCAGCGCTTCCGTCAGCAAGTCCAGCCCACATGGGACCAGCTTCGACTTGCAGCATCTCTACTTTATACCCGAGCTTCCCTTCCAATACAGTTTTTACAACATTCGTACTGGCAATCTCCGAATCCCAAGCTACATAAGCTAACTTCAGTTTCTTACCTTGTTCTGGCGTAAGATCTTTCACCCAAGTATTCACTTTAGTTGCGTTGCCCTTAACCCAATCAGCAGCTGCATCTTCGGGCTTCTTACCGTCAACCACAGCTGACATGACCACGGCCATATCCTCCGGCGTCCACTCGAATCGATCGAGCATGGCATATGCTGACGCTGCTGCTTCTTTTAAACCTTTGCGAGCAATCGTATGAATTTCTTCATCCTTACCAAATGTTCCCTTCGGATCATTCAGATATTTCAAATCATATTTAGCGAACATCCAATGAGGTGTCCACCCCGTCACGATAATCGGTTCCTTCGCTTTGTACGCTTTATCTAACGCTGCCGCCATGGCCGCGCTCGAGCCTTCAACTACTTTCCAGTCGGTAAGCTCATAATCTTTCAACGCTTGATCCGCCTGCTTCATTATGCCTGCACCAGGATCGATACCGATAATTTGGTGTTTCACACTACTGCCTACACTAGATTCTGAAGCATTATCTTTCGAGCATCCTGTCACGACAAGTAAACCGGTCAAGCTAGCGAATAGTAACATCTTAGCTGCTTTCATCATATCTCTACACACTCCTTTTCTTCTTCATCCATAGTTGTGTCATTCGATCAAGTAAAATAGCTAATACAACGATGGCCAATCCAGCTTCAAAGCCTTGACCAATTTTGATTTGAGTAACAGCCCTATACACATCAGCCCCTACCCCCTGAGCCCCAATCATAGAAGCAATAACAACCATCGAGAGCGCAAGCATGATCGTTTGATTAATTCCCGCCATAATAGACGGCATTGCTAACGGAAATTGCAGTTTCACCAATTTCTGCATAGGGGTTGAACCGAAAGCATCTGCGGCTTCAACTAAATCTTCTGCAACCTGCCTGATACCTAAATTCGTCAACCGAATCGTCGGTGGCACAGCAAAAATAACGGATGCAATAACCCCAGGTACCACACCTAGTCCAAAAAAGGTAACGGCAGGGATGAGATAAACGAAAGCCGGCATCGTTTGCATGAAATCAAGCGCTGGCGTGATGATCCTTCGTGCTCGGTCGCTTTGGGCACACCAAACACCTAAAGGAATACCAATGAGAATGGAAATGACCGCTGAGGTCATAACCAGTGCCAGTGTATCCATCGTATGTTCCCATAAGCCAAGATTATCAACTAATAACAACCCTGCAGCAGCAAATAGCGCAAACGTCCATTTGCCAAGATAATAAGCAAGAATCGTAATCAAGGCGATAAGTAAAAGCGTTGGCGGGAAATGAAAAACGGCAGAAAATGCATTCACCACTCCCTCTATAAGGAGCGACAAGAAATCGAATAGCCACGATAGGTTAGCACCTAACCCATCAACAACCTTCTCCACCCCAGTATCTAATGGAACTTTCGTCATTCGTTACTCACATCCTCTCTTGCCACAACGTTGCCTGCAAGAGCCCCAAGAACATCTCCGCGAACAATGACACCCTGAATTCTCCCATCGCTATCCACAACGGCCACAGGGTACTTGGCATGGCTGCACACTTCAAATAATTCATGCAGCAGTTGGTCTGGGCCGACAGTTGGCATATCTCGAATCACAATATCCTCAAGACTCTTCTCATAGCGAACGGCACCCGAAGCATCCTCCGCCGTTATCACACCAATTAACTTCTTGCCTTTATCTACAATAAATAAATTAGATATCCCGCTTTGCCTCATGAGCTGCAGCGCCACACGCGGCCCTCGATCAAGGCCTATGGTCTCTGGTCGGCGCATAACCGTTGATGCGGTCAGTACCTTGGACAGATCGACATCTTCCACAAACCTTTCGACGTACTTATTGGCTGGATTCATCATTATTTCTTCCGGCTTCCCGATTTGAACAATAACGCCGTCTTTCATGAGCGCAATGCGATCTCCGATACGAAGAGCCTCATCCAGATCATGTGTAATGAAAATGATGGTCTTCTTCATTTTATCTTGCAGCTCTACGAGCTCATCTTGCATATCCTTCCGAATCAAAGGGTCTAATGCGCTGAAAGCCTCGTCCATCAGTAGGATATCCGGATCATTGGCCAATGCCCGCGCAAGCCCCACACGCTGCTGCATGCCACCGCTTAATTGCGAAGGTTTACTGTCTGCCCAAGCCTCTAAGCCTACCAAATTCAAGGACTCTAGCGCTTTCGCACGTCTTCGTGACTTATCCCATCCTTGAACTTCTAAGCCATATTCCACATTCTCAACGACTGTTCGGTGAGGAAATAAGGCAAACTTCTGAAATACCATGGAGATTTGTTCCCGTCTGACATTCCTAAGCTCCTCATCATTCATGCGAACGATGTCTTTACCGTGAATCGTGATACTTCCGCTCGTGGGCTCAATCAACCGATTCAGAAGTCGAACCAATGTTGATTTACCACTGCCTGAGAGACCCATAATGACAAATATTTCACCGGCTTCAACAGAGAAGCTAGCCTTATTGACGCCTACCGTATGCTTAGTATCCTTATAAATTCTTTCTTTCGAATGTTTCTGCGAAAGCAACGGAAGAACAGATGCGGGATCGGGACCAAATATTTTCGTCACCTGATTAACTTGAATAACCGTCATATGCTCACTCCTTTCTTTGGTTTGCATGTCATCCACTTCATATACTCTAACGAATAATTATCAGTTATGTCAACCTTAAATTCTGTTCAAACAGTTCGAACAGAATAAACTGTACAAACTTAATCGCCATTTAGTATACTCTTTCTAGCAGCCATTTTTCTTTACTTTTTCAAAATAGTTTCTTACAATAACGATGTAAACCTAAAGGTAGGGTGAGAGATAATGAATCATATAGACGGCATCAGCTCAGAACAAGATCTCGTCATACAAAAGGCGCGGAAACGAATTATTGAATCTATTGGCAATAACATGGATTTATATAGCGTTAGTCAATCTACCGGTCATCTGTACGGTTTACTTTTATTTCAAGAAAAGCCGATGACATTAGACGAAATGGGAAAAGCTATGGAAATGAGTAAAACCAGCATGAGCACAGGCGTGCGGACGCTGGTTGATCTTAAAATGGTGAATAAAGTATGGGAAAAAGGTTCCCGTAAGGATCTCTATGAGGTTGAATCCGACTGGTTTCAAACCTTCGCTGACTTCTTTGGCCTCAAGTGGCGCAAGGCCCTTGAAGTTAACCTGCTTGCGCTTACCAAATCCAAAAATGAATTCCGAAAGCTGAACGAACAATTCCCTGATAATGTCTCCTTACAAGCTGTTCTCAAAGGGGATTTGGATAAAATAGATGCCGCCATTCATTATTACAAATGGCTTGATCGGCTTATTGATTCGTTCGAGTCGGGCGATATTTTCAAACTGGTTCCCAAGGACTTACCCTCAGAGGAATCATGATTAACGGACAACAAGAAAAACCTGAACGATAGTTGGACATATGTCCGACTGTCGTTCAGGTTTTTTGATGTTCCCTTTCAAGGGGCGAATTCGGGAGCGGCGGCGGCCTCCCCCTTTTTTGCCCGAAATTTGAATTAGTCAGATTCTCCCGAACTAAAACAAGGACTTCACTCTGAAAAGTCCAAATAGTCCGAATATGCCGAACTATTTAACCAATTTACTTGTTCGGATGGTGTTTGGGGCATTTTAGTTGGGCAAATTCGGACTAATCCAGAATAGAAGGCGTGGGCCGTAAAATTAGTTGGGTTATTTCGGACTATTGGGTGTCTACGCTGTTGCAAATGACCAATTACTCTAGAACACCAGGCAACTCGTCGGCTGTTAGCTGCTACGCCTAGGAGTTTGCATCCAGTTTCGCTGCTTTATCTTGCAAATTGCGCATCCGATAGCAATTCATGCCAACCACGCCGAGCTCTTCCAGCAAGCCAAAGTTAGCCCACGCGCCAACGACTGCCCCAATGCCGGGGATGAGCTGAAGCATTTTACGAAAATCAATCGTGTCCCGATACTCCTGCTGCAACTGCAACCAGTTGACTTGCTCCATATAGTCGGCGGCAGGCGGGAAAGTCTGCGAAATAGCTGGCCATGTCTTAATCATATGAAGCAGTTCAGGCTTCTTCTTCGAGCTGGAGAAAGCCAACTGGAACACGTACAAGATGAATAATCTTTCTCTATAATCCTTAGTGGAATATCCGTAAATATGCGCTAATTCAAAAAGAAATTTCAGCTTAATCCCGATCAGAACGGGGAAATCGGCCAGACCAAGTAAAATCCCACCGGCTCCTGCGCCTGCACCCTCGGCGGCCGCAATTTTCTTATATAGTGACAGCAGTTCCTCGGCTTTCGCATCGCGGTCGGCCATGGACATACCCTTCAGTGGCTCAGCGGCGGGCATATAGTTGATTCCGAACAACGTTGTTTGCACAATCCCTTTCACCGTCGCGGTAATCGTCGTGTGGATCTTCTCGGGAATCACTTGATTGATACGATTTTGAACGGATTTAGAGGCGCGTTCGATCAGGTTCGGCTTCATTTGCATACGAATTCCCCACCGGGTCAGCTTCCTCTGCATTTGTTGTTCATAGAATGTGTACGGCTGTTCCAAGGCTTCACCACCGTCGTTTAGATTACTTACACCTTCACTTTTTTCTTGGTGATAGTTGTATTATACACGTTAGGTGAGGGAGAATTCATTAGGCTGCGTGAGATTGCGGGAAATATGCGATGAGCATACATAGACCGAGCTCTCTCTAACTAATTTTCTTACCGAAATATGACAAAGCGTGTCGTTTACAACCCCAAAAAAGTGCTGTAATCTTATTCTTATGAAAGGTGGCGACTACTCCTGCAATTCCTACGAACACTGCTGCATCTTTGGACTCCCTATAAGCGTTTAACCGGCATTTTTCTATTCTGTCTTCTCATAGAAGTGGGATATTCGGTAGCAGCTCCTATCAGCCTGAAATATCTTGTTGATGAGGCTTTTACGCCAAAAAGTGTGCATAACTTCGCAATCATCCTTATCGTGCTGCTTAGCACTGGCTTTATCAACATTTGTGCAAGTATTTATGGAGAATACACACTCGGCAATCTTGGCGGCCAGATCATCAAGAAGCTGCGGATAGAGCTATTCACACATCTTCAGAAGCAATCGCTTCCCTTTCATCAAAAATACCGAGTCGGCGATCTTGTTGCTCGATTCTCATCCGATATGACTTCCTTGGAAAGAGTCGTCCGCATCGTTTTTCCTTATTTTCTGAAGGAGGCCTTAAGTGTTCTGCTCGGACTTTTCATCCTGTTCTCAATTGAATGGAAACTCACACTAGCCATGCTTGTCGGCTCCATACTCATGTTTATCGGGCCAAAGCTCCTTCAAGGGCGAGCGGAAACCGCCAATCTCGACTACAAAGAATCGCAAGAGCGCTTCACGAACACAATTGATGAAATGGTAAAGGGACATAAAACAATTAAAAGTCTACATCTCCAAGCCAGATTCCAAGATCGCGCACGTAAACAAGTCCAAGAACTCTTTACCTTCGGGTTGAAATTACAACTTGCCGGTTCTATGATGGAGCGCCTTCCACTTATCTCCCTGCTCATTTTGAATGGGATTATGATCGGTTTCGGGGGCTACCTCATTTTCCATGATATGATGAGCATTGGCGGTTTCATGGCCTTTTTCACCTTATTCTTAAGTGTAGGACAGTCCGGCTCGAATTTATCTTCCCTCATCCCAAGCTTAATCGATTCCAGCACAAGCTTTCATCGGATACGGGAAATTCTGGACCACCCGGCTACTGTTACAGAGGATGCTCATTCGCTAGAGCTTCCCTCTTCTCTTCCTTCGATCCGCATGGATGAAGTGACCTTCGGTTATACCGAGGAAGCCAATCAATTACATAACGTAAGTTTACGTATTGCTCCTGGGAGCTATGTGGCATTTATTGGCCCCAGTGGTTCCGGGAAAAGTACGGCGTTGCAGCTGCTGTCCCGCTTTTATGATCCCAAGCAAGGCTCGGTCTCTATCAATGACTATGACATACGTATCTTAAGCGAGGCCTCTTTGCGCAAACAGTCCACACTTGTTACACAGGATACCTTCTTATTTAATACGACCATTCGGGATAACCTGCTGCTGGATAGTGGAGCTTCGGAAGTTGAAATGATTGCGGCGGCCAAGCAAGCGAACATTCATGATGTCATTGCCGGCTGGCCTAACGGATACGATACAGAGGTACATCACGAAGGCGGCTCGCTATCAGGTGGCGAACGTCAGCGGTTGTCGATAGCAAGAGCACTGTTAAGGAAACCGAACCTGCTGCTGCTCGATGAGGTAACGTCAGCATTAGACCCGGCTACCGAGTCTGACATTAATCAGCTCATTGAAAGGCTTAAATCCGAGAAGACGATTGTATCCGTGACGCATCGGCTATCCTCCGTCATGAACGCCGACTGCATTCATGTCTTCCAAGATGGCCGCATCATTGATTCCGGTACTCATCAAGAACTGCTACATAAGAACAATCTATACCGTACGCTTTGGGATAAACAGTACGGATTTAACCTGTCTCAGGATGGACTCTATGCGACAGTGGAGATGGACAGACTTGCCAAACTACCTTTCTTCGAAGGCATTGCACCAACATTACTCAAGAACATCGCGTTGTTGTTTACAACTGAAACCTGTAATGAAGGCGAGAATATTGTACGCGAAGGCGATGAGGGCAACAAATTTTACATTATTGTTCGTGGTAAATTTGAAATTATCAAGCGTATGCCTGATGGCGTAGAGCGGCGGGTCGCTGTTTTGCAGGATGGGGATCATTTTGGCGAAATTGCGCTGCTTCACAATGTCCCTCGGAATGCGACCGTTAGGGCGATGGGCCCATCGGTTCTGTTGTCTGTCCGGCAAGAAGCTTTCCACCGCTTAATGGCCGAACATCCTCAAATTAAGCAATCCTTGGAGCATACGCTTCAGAAGAGAATCGGATGAAGACTGGAAGCCAGAGAAAGTCTGAACATCAGGAGTTTAGGAAGGAGGAACACGTTGATGTTACGTTACCACAAGTGTGTGAGTGATGACGATTTCGCTAAGGCCAGTATATTTCTGTTAGCCCGGAAGCGCGACCTGCACCCCGCTTATTCTACCTTGGAAATGGTCACCCTCATTTATTCCTACGTAACCCAGGGCCACCTGATCTGTGCGAAGGATGCTCAGAACCAAGTGGTTGGCATAGCGGCCTATTACTATGGAACATCAGAACAGGAATTTCAGGATACGGATATTGCCCTGGTGGATGTGGCCATCGCTGATAAAGCTTATCGAGGATCACGCTTGTTTATCCAAGGGCTGTTGTACATGGTCAATGAGATTATTGCAGGAGGTCCGGAGGTTCAGGAACTCAGGCTTGCAGCACTAGCCGAGAACGATTATATATGCCGACTGTATGCCAAATTTACTAGCGCAAGCTCCGTTCGTGAGGGTACACACGGGAAAGAAGTCGTTTTTTGTGAGAAAATTAACATTTTAAGGGATACCCTAAAGAAATTCACTAGGATATAATGGAAATAGAAGTACAAATTACGACAATAAGGAGGCTATCCGTATGTTTCCAGTTCCCCCTAGTATCGACAAAGGTTCTAAAAAAGGAAGCGGCTTCGGTAAAATCGTTAAAGTTAACGATTCTCTTCGCGTACAGCCACAGTAATGTCTTTTGAATTCCGAGTCAGCGAATTTGAAATGGATCATGAAGCCTATATGGACTTCCTGCTGCGTCATCACGACGAACTGAATTTGCCTTACACGTTCGGCATGAAACTCAGTTTCATCAGTAGCCCGCTCTTACTAGGTAAAGCCATGCTCATCATCAGCGAAGAGTCCTACGACATAGTCGGCGCGGCCGGCTTCGGTTACGGCACGGGCCCTGGCGACTATGAGGACCAACATATATGTCAGATCGAAGTTGCTTTTATTGAGAAGGGCCTGCGAAGATCCTCTTTATTCGTTCAAGGACTACGTGCGCTAGTACATGCCATTAAAGCAGGCAATCCCGACGTGCAGCAGGTTCAGTTCTGGGCTTCTGCGGCCGAGGAGGAATTAGATCGGCTCTTTGCCAAATTCCTTGCCTTGCCAGGCTCCACCAAATCCATTGTGAATCACTTGGCCCTCTTCACGATACCGTTCAACGAACTTGAAGCGTATTGTAATCGTTTGAGGTAATGGTGTGAGTTGCTGAATAGGGTAAAAAGGAGTTAGCCTGAACAACGTGGCTAGCTCCTTTTTCGGGTCAATAATATCTAGATGCTACTAAGACAGTAGTAAGAAAAGTGCGTTGTGACTAGTTCCCTTTATTACAAAGCACATGCTGGAACGTACCCAGGATTCATGAAATCAAATACTTGTATGGGACCAGCAGCGGTCAAATAATGTCCTACAAAGACAGCTACACCAAATGGACAATTTAGGTATAAATCAACTTTATCAATACCCTGTTGTTTTAGTCTATCCACAGCAGCTTTAACTGCAATTGCATACGAAACTGCCTGTTCTGCACCACTTATACTTCGCTGACCAGCCCCTAGCTGAGGTGTCAAATTAATTAAAATCTCGTACTGAATATCACTTTGTTTCAAATGAGAGATAACTGTCTTCTCAATATCGTTAGAGACACTAAGCACAACGATAGCACGTTTACTGTTTGAATTATTACCAAAACCTTGTTTTACATTCACTTCAAATGAAGGATCATGTCTCAATGAAGACCATATCCCTTCACCTTGCGCTACTTCAAGTACAGCCCCTCTTGCTTGAGAAAATCTGCTCCCGATGAGAATTCCTCCGGGCAAACTAAGACTAGCATATACCCGAACACATCGTCTCACAGCTCGATTCTGTGACCAGATATCAGCTGCGTCTCCTAATGCCTTTGCCATAATACTCCACTCAGATATTGACGGCAGCCTCCTGGGAGATGCATATACGTCAAAATATTCAGTCCAATTCAATTCAATCTGGGGTTGCACTTCATATTGTTGCTGGTCATACCCATGTATATGAAAAATCATTGCTTTAGAATTTGTAGATATAGGTTCCAAATGCTTGTGCAAGAAATCACGAATTGTTTTATAAACTGTACTACTGCTATCAACCTTACATATACTCGAATGTCCTTCATCGACAGCAATGACTTCTGCTCCTAAATATAAGGGAGTGGAAGAGGCACTCGCTACTACCCGATCACGCTCCCCGCGCAAGGCAATCTGTGAAATATTATGTTTCAAATTTTCTGGCAAAGCCTCCACTCCGCCTCTATATGCATACTTGTTCCAGTTCCCCTCAAGTAAAGCCAGTTGTGGATTTTTCCTGCGTAACGATTTTATCTGCTTATTAGCCAACAACTTTGGAAATAACTCAACCAATCCGGATCCATAAAAAGGAACAGATAAGTAAACAACGCCTTTTACACTTTTCAGATTACTACTGTCAAATGTTTCATAGCGGTTCACGATATACTGCTGTACCACTAACCCGCCCATACTGTGCGCCACGAATACTATATCCTTCCCGGGCAAATTGACCTGAATATCCGAGTGCAATAATTCTGCCACCGTCGTGAAATCATATTGCCAAGGCTTCAAACCAGTACGGTAGCCATAACTGTAAAATTCCGCATCTCTTAATAGTGGATCTTGATCCAGCATTTCAATAAGTGTTTGTGAGTAGGAATCTTTTCGCCAAGTGTCGTAAAGCTCCCCTCCTATACCATGTAGAAAGATTACTGCTAATTGACACCCTGGAAACCCAGTTCCTACTTTTAGGAGTTGTGCTTTCTTTATACTCATTTGTTTCTCCCCAATTATTCATCTTCTGGCTGCTTTTGATTCATACCATGCTGCTCTAATGCAGCAGCTACTTCGGGATGATCTTCGGCTAGTTTAGCTCCGTATTCCTCTAATAACTTCTTGAGATTTTCGCTATCATGCTTCTCATTCTTTTTTTCCGAATAACTGGTAAGAGCGTGTACAAATAAAGATACATCACGTTTGATAAGTCTTTCTATCGACATGAGAGTCTCTTCTTCAGATAAAATTAATTCCGAAAATATCAAGTCATCAAGAGCTTCGTAAAAACTCCCCATTTCTAGATGTAAATACCCACGATTTCGATAGAGAATATATTTACTAACAGTTTTAATTTCTATTGATTTTGTATAGTCAAGTAAGGCTTTGTTAAAATTAATTTCCTTCGTTTTACTATCAGATAGTCTCCCAATACCCGACAAGGCAAGGGCACGTCGATTATAATCATGATGGCTAATCTCATGGTCTGCAGCCATATTAAATATGATTTCAATTTGTTCCACAACTGCTTTCAAAGATTCTAGTTTACTACTCTTGGAAATTCCATCACTCATTCCTTGTCTAAAATAGGAAAGTGCAAGAGCGCGATTATATTTGATAATAAAATGACCACATACCTTCAAGCCTTTATCATAATAATATGCTGCTTTGAGATAGTGTTTTTTGTCAAAAAAAGCTGCTGCTACTTTAAAATAATGATGATGGTCTATAGTGGTTTCAGTTTCAACTTCTTTAAGACGTCTTTCATAATCTTGAAATGTTTCTTCACTGAGTTCATCATTTTCTCTAATATAGCTTATCATTGCTCTAACCACCTGGCGTACAATAGCTTCGTTTACCTGTTCTGGAATCAGATTAATCATGCCGTCCTCCGAGATAATGGCGATGACGCATCCTTTTGTATCTGATTTTAACTTCTCAAGATAACGGTGTGCCGAATGAAACCTGGCCCCTCGACTTGCGTCTCCAAGATGCTGCTGCGCCAGTCCATCCAAAATCACACCAATAGCGTGACAATCTCCCTCTGTGTCAAAATATATCGCTCCGTCAATGGAAGTGAGATGCTTTATGAATGCGGGGCTAATATCAGTAGGCAGGATCGGAGTGGACTGTTTTCGCAGTTTCTTCAATTCACTGTCAGCAGTTACGGGGTCTGTAATTACAACCATCGTTCCATTTTGCTGCTCAGTCGCCTTCTGAATGATAAGCCGGAGCTTCTGAATTCCTTCATGTGTAATGGGAGGAACAACTTCCTTAAACTGCGCTTTCATTGTGCGTTCAAAAAGCTCATGCGTAAAGCCCCCAGAACCAATACCCGGCTGTTTAAAAGAAATACTTGTTAATTTATGAGATACAATTTCTAAATTCATGGTCATTTTAAATATTTTAGATTCATCTTCTACAACTACATGAGCATCCGTATTTTCCTTTTTCTCCGTTGTAACAAGCAGAAGATCATATCTGGATAGCCCTTTAAACTCCACTTTGAACAGCAGATTGTCCCCTAGTTGGCCCCAATCTATTTCACCCACACCATAGATGGCTTTATCATCAGCAATCAAGTACAGATCTTTCTCTTTGTTTGTAAGTTCAAGCAATTTTCTAATTCGCCGAGCATCTTCTAAGTAAATAGGCTGATGATTTTGAAACCTGATTGAATATTTAACAAGCTTGCTATCTTCGAGCATACTAGTATTGAGAAGAAGCATACAACCAAACGGAATCTCACCTTCATACGTCCTTGTAGAAATTCCATCAATCTTCTCAAGCAAGTTATTAATGTAATATTGATTTCTTTCCGTCTCTGTCAATTCAATATCTGCTCTTGAGACATCGATTAAATCGAAACCGTTTACAATAAAGTCCTGTGTTTTCCCAAAAAATAAGCGTGCCATCCTTTGGAGGAACTGACTGCTATTCTCTTTGTACTTAATTTCAACTTTGTTATCTTCATTAACAAATAATAATTCCTTATCACCCGATACCTTATAATAATCCTTGAAATAATAATCCAAGATCATTCTAAGAAAAGATAGCTGTGGCCTCTCAAGAAAAATACTTCGCGTAACCGAATCTGTATATTCAATCAACAATATGTATTTAAGGGTACAGTGTCCAGCATCTATTTCAAGCTCAAAACTGTTGGAGTAGAAAATGTTCCATTCATTTGACTCTTGTCTAAGTGGTTGCTCCTCACTACTTTCAATCGCAACCCCATTCTCACTGATATTTGACTCAGCTAGTACTACTACTGGACACAAACTGGTTTTGAAGCTATTTGTGTCAAGACGAATAAGGAAATCTTTTAAGTTTGTACCCGGGTCTTTGTGGGCTAAGCCAATCTTTCTAAAAACTTCCTCTGGGCCACTTAGCTCTTCTTGGATAACATCCGTTTCTTGACCTTGAAGATCACTTAAAACACTTTTAACTCGAACTGTTTGAATACATTCTTGATTCTCATCCAATAGGAAAGCATATAGCTTTAAATCTAGTCTGTCATCCAGTTTTTGCAGAACTTGTTCCAGATTTTCGTATACTTGCTTATTTATATACTCAAATACTTTCAAGGAAAACTACCACCCTTTATAGTAATATTTTCCTGTCAATATTAACATATATAGTCTTTTTGTCACTATACTAATTTTAATTTTTAGGTCATTTTAACTAACAAGTCCAAACATTCTTCTTTTAAGTATCAAATATCAAGAAGCTAGCTTCCTGAACTGGAATCCAGCTCAAATGTGCTAGCTCTTTTTATGTTTTCTGATGAAGGGACAAGAAAACGGCTCCCTAATTGGCTTTGTGGAGCTTGTTTATGAAAGCCTTCAGGCTTTCTTCCCCGTTAATAAACAACCTTTTCAGCAAGTAAGGAGACTGTTGATTCGTTGTGTAGCCTTGCTCAATCGTAAACGCATAGCGAAAGCCATGAGCTTTTAAGAGCTTCAACGTTGTTTGATTATATTCCCCGTAAGGAAAGCAAAAAACGTCTGCTTGTGTGCCTAACTGCTCCTCAATTAACTTTCTAGCTTCTGTAATCTGATACGCTTGTTCTTCCGATGATAGCTTAGGTAGATGAGGATGTGTCATGCCATGCGGTTGGATATCCCAGCCTGCTTGTTGGAGCTGCTTAGCCCCTTCCCAACTCAAATAACTGGGGTCCTCGACCATGCCTGGTGACATGAAAAGTGTGGCAGGGAAATTGTATTTGGCCAGAATCGGCATCGCCTCCTCCACATTATCCACATACCCATCATCAAAGGTGAGCAGTACAGGCTTATTTGGCGCCACGATCCCGCTTTTCTTTTCAATTAGTTTAATGAATGTGTCGAGAGAAATAGGCGTGTACCCCTGGTCATGCAGATATTTCATCTGTGCCTCCAGCTTGGCTGGAGAAATAACGACTACATTTCCTGGATCAATAGTGACACTATGATAGTTGAGGACGGGAATGCTGACTTTGGACGAGGCAAAAGGTGTGGCAGCCCCATTGGGCATGTAGGTGTCTACTGTAACGGATGTTGTCTGAGGTGGGGGTGGCTGCTCAGGCTTGTCCAGTGGTAGGGAGGAAAACTCTACGGGTGTAGGCAAAGTCTGAGGCATCGGATCAGGAACAGATACAGTTACAGGGGCAGGCTCGGGTATAGACGTAGACACAGGTTCAAGGTCAGACACGAACCCAGGTATAGACACAGACATAGGCTTAGATACGAGGTCAGACACAGGAGATTGAATCGATTCCTCGGCTTGTACTTCTATGAGAATGGGAGCTGTCGAAAAATTAACACCACTGATAACTAAGAGCAAAAGAAGTGTAAACACCCCCGCTAGTAATGTATAAAATAAGAGCCACTTCCTACGGACGTTCATAGTAAACCACCCATTTCTCTGGAATATTCTATTACTCTATTTGTAAGCAGTAATGGAGAGAAATATTCCTAGATTTGGATAATGGGTGGGATACTATTTATGTGCAACTGATACGGCTACGTAAATAGCAATAGTCCCCAAGCAAGTAGAGCAACCACCACTAAGATCGTGTCCGCTCTCTTCCACTCTAGCGTGTTCTTCCGGAGCAGCAACGTTGTACCGTCGACCTGTTTCATTTCCATCGCAACGGTCATTTGTTCCGCTTTGTGGAACATCCCTAGTAAAAGTGGCACTACCAGCGCGGGAATGTCGCGCACTCGGACACTCCCCGGGCGAACAGACGCTTTCCCTCGGGCTCGCACAATGACGGAGAATTGCTGCCACTCCCGCATGATGAGCGGGATGAAGCGAAAAACAAACGAAACCGCCAAGGAGAACGAGGCCACGGGCAGCTTCACCCTGTACAAATATTTCAATGCCCAATTCAGACCCTGTACGAGCTGACCATACGGTGTCGACATCGCTAGCCAGTAACCTGCCAGCAAGACAACAAATAAGCGTACCAGTAGGAAGGTGGTGCTCCAGCCATTGTCGACGGAGTAGCCGAGCGGCGAAAGTTCAATCCCTGCTAGCGCGACGGAAAAGATCAGGAAAATCGCATAGGACGTCGCGATTTTCCTCATCCCGCGCAACACGCTGCGCGGGAGGCCGATGAACGCGCAGCCGACGAGCGCTGCGGCCACCGCGAGGCTGCCCCACCCCTGCTGCCCCATCGTACCGATGGCGAGCAGTAGGTAGAGCAGCCACTTCGCGCGTGGGTCCAGCCCCAGCCACCCCGCCTGCGGCGCGGGTGGCTCATGCCCAGACAGCAGCGGCTTCGCCAGCTGCTGCCCCTCTACCGCCACACTCGCTTCGCGTCGTGTGGCCTCTATCGGCGCCGCTGCCGCAGCCGCCGGCGCACCAGCGCTGCTCGCTTCGCGCAGTGCAGCCAAGATCGCCGTCGCGGCAGCCGCCGGCGTGAACTGATCCGGCGCGATGGCGATGCCCACGCGCGCCAGCTCTTGCGAGGCCTCCGCGCAGCTCGGGAGGCCAACCCCGGCGCGCGCCAGCAACTCTGGCGCGCGGCAGAGCTGTTGCGGCGAGCCGTCGAAGACGAGCTCGCCATGGTCTAGAACGAGGACACGTTCCGCAAGCGGAAAGAACGTGTCCAGATCGTGCGTGGCGATGACGAGTCCGCCACGACCGCTGCGCTCGCGCAGCATGAGCAGCAGCTCGCGCACGGCGGCCGCCTCGAGGCCGGCGGTTGGCTCATCCATGAAGAGCCAATCCGGGGCCGTGGCGAAGGTCGTCGCCAGTGCGAGCCGCCGCTGCTCACCGCCGCTGAGCGCGAAGGGCGAACGATCCATGGCGAAGACGCCACGGGGATCGAGCGCATGAGTCGCCTCGCGGATGCGTCGCTCGCGCTCTTCTTTGTCCAATTTATACGGCCTGAGCGAATAAGCGAATTCTTGCCCTATGCTCCTTGCAAACAGCTGCTGCTCAGGAAATTGAAACGTTAGGCCGAAGCGGAGCAATTGCTTAGGATCAGCCTTCATGGGCTTTAGCCAAATCGGTTGCTCATCCAATGTAATCGTTCCGGTTTGAGGTTTAAGTAGACCCGACATCACTTGCAACAATGTAGATTTTCCTGAGCCCGAATGACCGATCAGCAACGTCACGGAACCTTCCTGCAACGTAAAGCTTATATCCCGAAGCAGTGTCACCTCGGGTGAATCGGCAACGGTTACTCCGACTTCCTTCACAACTATCGGCATGAGATCACCTCCGCCAACTCTTCCATGTTCAGTGGTAGAGGATCTAAATGAAGTCCCTGTTCTAACAGATGCATTGCCGTTTGAACCGCAAAAGGCGGATCAAAGCCAAGTTCCACACAAGGCGAAAATTTCTCGAATTCCTTTAATCCCTCTAATATCTCGTATTTCTCAGATTTTTTCCCTAATCCCTCTAATTTCCCAGATCTCTCTCCAACATCCCCATAAAAGAACCTCCGCGGCTCCCCATCAAAGGTAATCCTTCCCGCTCCAAACCCGATCACTCGCGTCGCATCCGCCACCTCTTCCAGACGATGTGTGATCCATACAATCGTCGTTCCACGTTGATGGGCCTGACGCACAGCTTCCCTGACTTCTTTGCGAGAAGCTGGATCCAGCATCGCCGTCGGTTCATCCAACAGCAGAATTTCTGGATGAGCTGCAAGTGCAGCTGCAAGGTTAACCAATTGTTTCTGTCCCCCAGACAAGGTAGCTATAGTACGCTCCGGTGAAAGTGACAAGCCGACAGCAGCCAATACTTCGGCATACCAATGCCCCCGTTCCTCTGCCGTTAGTTGCTGCGCTTGCGGTAAGAAATCTAGCTCCTCTGCAATCGTTTCTCCTATGAATTGTGCCTCTGGCAATTGCAGCACGCCTCTTGTCGCCTGCGTCACATCGTTCGCTCTACGCTGGACTTGCCCTTCCGACAATGGGTTCAAACCTAACAGCACGCTAGCAAGGGTGCTTTTTCCGCTTCCATTGGGTCCCACAACTGCAATCCACTCACCGTTATGAATGTCTAGCGAGACACCTGACCATACGCGTCGCCCTTCTCCTGATTCCATTCGATAGATGATCGAAGCATTCTTTAATGACATTAATTTCTCTTCAGTAGGCATATGTAAAAAAGTTCCTTTCACTTTTCTAGCAGGTGTGCTATTATCTTTATTGTCAACTTTATTGTGAACCTATTAGTTGACAATAGATTAACAATAACAGAAACAGGAGTGATCAACAATATGAAACTTACACTACGTGGTGTTATTTTCAGTGCATTATTTGCAGCTATTCTCGTGTTATTCAGTTCTATTATCATCCATGTACCTGGCTCGCCTGTGCCGATTACCCTTCAAACATTAGCCGTTATGCTCGCTGGAGGTTTGCTAGGTGCACGTTATGGATTCCTAAGTATGGCACTTGTCGTGGTCCTTACTGCCCTAGGCTTTCCTCTTCTAAATGGGACTGGCGGTATCGACAAAGTCCTCGGACCGACTGGTGGATTCATCATGGTTTGGCCGATCTGCGCCATGCTCATTGGTCTTATTTTACCGCGGATTCGTCTGAAAGGCATCATGGGATACATCGCTATCTTCCTTGTACTTGAAATTTTCGGTTCCCTTTTTTCTTACTTAGCTGGCGTGCCTTGGTTGATGTACAAAGTTCCATCCTATTCATTTGCAAAAGCAATGGTTCAAGGGTGCTATCCCTACCTTCCTGGAGATGCGATTAAAGCAGTCGTAGCTGCCCTCATCATTACGCCCGTTCGCCAAGTCTTCCCTCCGCAACGTCTGACAGGTTCATCTTCACACAGCGTTGTGAAGACAGAGAATACACAAGATGCGTTGATTCACTAATTCCCACATAAACGGGCCTAGTACCTACCTCTTATACTTCCAACAACAAAAGAGCCACCCCCAAGTAGCTAATCTACCTGAGGATGGCTCTTTTTTTATATACAGACCCTTATTTCTTTGTATACCATTCATTCAAAGCATCAATTGCCGTTTTTCCGCCTTTAGCGTCAAACTCCTGTGTGAATTTGTCGAATTCTGACAAATCGCGTTTACCCATAATGAATTTCATCGAATTCTCTTCAACATAATTACGTAATTCTGTGAATTTGGAATCGTACGCTTCAATGGATGGAGCAAAGTTCGTTTCCTCACGCGTTTTGTTGAACTTAAGCTGATGCGTGTAATAAGGCAACAAGCTCTTCGCTTTCAACCTTGCATCAATCCCGAAATCGGTATCTCCCAAGCCGTACATCGAACGCCAGCTAATTTTATCACTTTGCTCTTTGGTTTGCGTATATTCTCCATTCGCTTCTGTATAATCCTCACCTTTAACACCGTAGTTAATCAGGATATCGGTTTCCGGCTTGTACAAGAAGTTCAGATATTGGGCTGCACCCAGTTTGTTCTTCGCCTGTTTCGGAATAATAATATACTGCGTTGAAATCGAAGCATCTTGAATCCCCGATTGACCATTCTTGCCAACTGGAGGCGCGATGAACTGTACAGAACCGCCAGCTTTCTTTTCCTGCAGGGCTTTATCCACATCAATGCCTGATGAGAAATACAACGTATTAAACACGGCTGTTCCGTTAATCAACTTCGCTTTGCTATCTTTGTTAACTGCAAATTCAGGATCTAGTAATCCTTCGTCATACCATTTCTTAAGGGTGGTTATGAATTCCTTGTATTCCGGCTGCACCCAGGAGAACTTCAATTTCCCGTCTTTGACGACTGTAGGCGTGGATACACCAAAGGCAGCGGAGAACGGGAAGAATCCATCAAAGAAAGATCCCGCACTTGAAGTCGCCATGGTTAGTGGCGCAATATTTTTCTTCTCTTTAATCGTCTTCATCGTTGAATAAAACTCATCGATTGTTGTTGGTGTATTCAAGTTTAATTCCTTCAAAATATCTGCTCTCTCGATAAGACCATTGCCGACCTTTAATGCGTTGCGATATGGGATGGCATACACTTTCCCCTCATATCTTAACGCATCCAACGACTCCTTGGTTGCCATCGAGGATAGATTCGGAATTTGCTTCGCAATTAAATCATCGAGAGGCTCTAGCGCACCTTGTTTCGCCAACTTAAAATAATCGGATTTGCCAGCAACCATCATTAGATCAGGCACATCGCCGGATGCGAAAATAATGGATATTTTTTGTGATGGGTTTTCGTTCGGAAGTGACTCATATTGAATATTGAAGCCTGAGTTTTCTCTGAGCTTATTAATAATTTTGTTATTATTCATGGTGTCCGAACCTTTGAATTGCTCCATGACGCCGTGATACAGTCGGGTGATTTTCAAATCCTTCAGTGCTTTCGCTTCCCCACCGCTTCCACTCGTTGCCGTTGCCGTCTTGTCTGTTCCAGCCTGGCCCGCATCCTTGCTTGTACTACTACACCCTGCCATGACTAGCATACTCAGAATCACACTCATACTTATTGCTGCTGTTTTTCTAAAAACCATAAATTGAACCTCCCTATTTCATTATACATATGAAAGTTTGGATTGGGATGGATTATCCCTTAACCGCACCTAACATAACACCTTTGACAAAATACTTTTGGATGAAAGGATACACACAAAGGATTGGAAATACGACGCAGATGATGGCCGCAGCCGTGGTTGACTCTGGTGTGAGTTCACTCAGAATGTCCCCCGTCGTCATGTCTCCCGTCTTGGCATTCGTCACGATTTGCATCAGGAATACTTGCAGTGGCATGAGACCGCGATCGGTGATGTACATCATCGCTTGAAAGAAACTATTCCAGTAACCGACCGCATAAAACATCGCAATCGTGGCAATGGTTGGTATAGATAAAGGTAGATAGATCCAAGTAAGAACCCGTATATTGGAAGCCCCATCCATAATAGCCGACTCTTCCAAAGCCTCTGGCAGGCTCAGAAAAAAGTTGCGAACCAGGATTAGATTAAACGGTGCCAAAGCCAACGGCAGCATAATCGACCAGAGTGTATTCAATAACCCTAATTGTTTCACCACAAGGTAAGTAGGAATTAATCCCCCGCTGAAAAACATCGTGATGACAAAGAACAGCATAAGTCCTCTTTTTAAAGGAAACTGTCGTCTAGAGAGCGGAAATGCAGCTAATATGGTAACGGCCATACTTACCGCTGTTCCAACAACTGTAATGATCAACGAATTCCAGAATGAGATGTAAAACTGTTTATACGAGAGTACGTATTCATATGAAGTAAAGTTGAATCCCTTCGGCCATAGCCAAATTTCTTTGGCTAACAGATACGTTTCACTGCTCAGGGACTTCGCAATAATATGGATAAAGGGTACAATGGTTGATATTGAGAGCAACGACAATAAGATGACATTTACATAACCGAATAGGGATTCTCCCCGAATACTTTTCATCACAAACCCTTCTTTCTCTGCCTTAGAAAATTCCTTCTTCCCCCATCTTCCTTGCAATAGCGTTAGCCACAATCAAGAGTACGCAGCCAATAACTGACTTGAATAACCCCGCTGCCGTCGTTAAACCAAATTGCATAGACCCTAGACCTACTCGAAATACATACGTATCAATAATATCTGCCACATCATAGACGGTTGGATTATACATGACTAATACTTGTTCGAAGCCTGCATCCAAGATATAGCCGATTCGCAGCAGGAGAATGATAATAATGGTCGATTTCAATCCTGGCAGTGCAATATGCCAAATTTGTCTCATCCGATTCGCCCCATCGACGGTAGCTGCTTGGTACAACTCATCATTAATCCCCAGTAAAGCTGCTAGATAAATAATGGCGCCCCAACCCGCTTCCTTCCAGATATCCGAGCCAACGAGAATCCAACGGAATATCCTTTCGTCTGACATGAAAAAGATCGGCTGAAATCCTAGCAATTCGATAATTCGATTGATAATTCCAGAGCTAGGAGACAACATATCAATAGCCAGACCGCCAATAATAACCCACGAAATAAAGTGAGGCAGATACGTAATGGTCTGAACCATTCGTTTGAATTTGACGAATTTGAGCTCATTCAGCAGCAGGGCTAGCACGATTGGAATCGGAAAGCCTATGAGCAGTTTCATCAAAGAAATCATGACGGTATTACGTACGACCCTTGGAAATTCATCGAACGTGAATAGCTCGCGAAAATATTGAAAACCCACCCAGTCACTACCCCACACGCCTTGCATGAGATTGTAATCTTTAAAGGCAATGATGACGCCATACATCGGCATATATTTGAATAGAAAGATGAGAATGACTGCGGGCAATACCATCAGATACAGATCCCAATACTTTAGGAGTTTCACGACCCTCCCTTTTGTTACTGTCTTTTGACTACTTACGTGCATAGCATTTGTCTTCATCGTATGTGTTCTCCTTAGCTAACCAACTCTTCTCTATGTATTAATCATAGCTCTGCGGAAGATGGAAATGTAGACTAATCCTTCTACTTTATTGACAACAAATTCTACGTTTTTATATGCAAAAAAGACACCAACCGATTAAGTTGAATGTCTTTTCTTTATTGCATCACTTGTTTATTTCACTCGGCTTGATTCCCCAATACTTTTGAAAGCTTCGCGAGAAATAATTCCCGTTCTTATACCCGACACGTTCGGCTACTTCATACACTTTGCTCCCCGTTGCCAATAGCTCCTTCGCCTTCTCCATCCGCAGTCTTAGCACACTATCCGAGAAAGAATTACCCGTCACCTCTTTGAAAATACGGCTTGCATAGGCATAATTCATGTACATTTTCTCCGCTACAAAATATAAACTTAGCTCTTCCTCATATAAATGGCGATCTACGAAAGCCATAATTTCACTTACCGTAATATGCGTACCCGACCTGCGGCGTTCACTAATGGAACGGCTAATTCGCGCCATCATGCGATGCAGCCACTCCACCAGCTGCTCCTTCGCCAGCAATTGATTGAAGTTCATAAAGTCCGTATAATCCTCAGCGAGCGTTTCTTGCAGACTCCATCCGTGAGAATTGACAATGCGCGTCAGTAATGCCGTTATGCGAAGGAGCATTTCTTTGGCATCTTCAATGGGATGGTTCGGCGAGAAACCGACGTCCATGATCGTGTTGATGAGCTCGGCCCGCTTGCTCTCATTGCCCGTTTCCACAGCGATTTCGATGTCCTTCTCCAGATCATTCATATTCAACCAAACGGTCTTCGAAGGCGCATCATTCCGATAAGGGATGACGGTTTCATTGCCAAGCACGATGCGTTCCTGCAGTGCCATTCTACTCTGCTTATAGGCAATCGGCAGCAGCGCTTGGTCTTCCACACACGTTCCTATGCCAGCGCTCGCCGTCAGTTTCAAACAGGATCTAACCGTGCTTAGCAGTCTGCCTAGCTGCTGATTGACTTTGAGTTGAAATCCTGACACCTCGGCACTTGATGGCGCCAGAAAGATAATGGCCGTCAAACCGTCATCATCCTGAAGAACGATACCATCCGCATCCTCCACGACATCTCGGGTAATGTTAAAGAGCGAGTATTGAATCAATGGCCTCTCCCCGGACTGGAATCGATCATCGGTTTCAGCAATCGGATCCATGTCGAGCGTGACAGGCAAATAGATGTTACCCCCTAGCGAGAAGCCGATTTCCTGGCTGCGTTTCTCTAATTCCCAAGTAGACAGACGTCCATTCAACCAATTTTTATAAAAAGATTGTTTCAGTTGCGGCAGATGCTCTTTCCATCTCTGTTTCAGGAGCGCGATGTTATGGATGTCATTCAATTCCTGTTCACGGAGCTGCTTGGCTCTTAAAACCGTTTCCAGTACGAGCTCATTCTCCGCCGGCTTCACAAGATATTTAACAACACCATAATCGATGCTATCTCGCGCATATTCGAAATGGTCAAAGCCCGTTAATATAATAACTTTTACATGAGGATAATCACGCTTCAGAATCTTAGCAAGCTCAAGACCACTCATATCGGGCATATGAATATCTGTGATCACGATATCAATGAAGTCCTTCTCTACAGCTAAGACGGCTTCCCTTCCGTTCCCAACAGCTCCGGCAATTTCGATCTCATGTTCTCCCCATGGAATCCCATAGGCAATTCGCTCTCTGACCTGAAATTCATCTTCAACGACGAGCAGCTTCATGATCTTCTTCCCCCACTCGAATTGGCATAATTAAGGTAACCTTGGTACCGAGTCCCTCTTCACTTTCAATCCCCACGTCCGCTTCTTCCCCATAATATAATTTCATTCTTGATTTCACGTTTTTCATCCCAAAAAATTGACTCGATGGGCTTTCTTGCGGCACTCGGTACAACTTACTTGTCAGTATACTTAGCTCTAGTTGGAGTTGCTTCAGCAAGTCGTCCGGCATGCCCAGGCCTGTATCCTCTACTTCGATAAATAAGAGATGCCCCTGAACCCTGGAGCGAATTCGCAGTTCCCCTTCAAACGGACATTTCTCAAGTCCATGAATAATGGCGTTTTCTACAATGGGCTGCAGCAGTAATTTGAGTACAGGAATAGCCTTCGTACCTTCTTCCAAATCAATCTCAACGGAAAAGTGTGCTGTCCGCATCTGTTGAACACGAATGTAATACAGCAGATGCTGCATCGTTTCTTCTAATGTAAAATGGTTCTGTCCTTTTCCTAAGCTAACTCTGAAAAATTTGGCTAAGTTCAAGACCATTTCACTGATTTCTTTCATTTGATATTTGACGGCAACCGAATAGATCGAATCCAGCGTATTGTAGAGAAAATGCGGATTAATCTGGGATTGCAGCAAGCTGAACTCCGACTTGGCTAAGCGCAGCTCCTTCTCGTAATCCTCCTCGATCATAACGCGCTGGGACTCCGCCATTTGATTAAACCCGTTCATCACAAGCCCGAATTCATCTCTTCGATCATGCCTAATTTGATAGTTCAAATCTCCCTTGCCAATGAATTTGAAAGCACCTGATAATTGACGCAAAGGTTTCAGGATTTGATTATAGATCAGCCAAGCCGTCCACACGGCAAGTAAGATGCTGATTAGGATAATGAGGTAGGTAAATAATTGCAACCGATGGGATAGTTTGAAAATTTCTGACTTGGGCTGCTCTAATTGAATGGACCACGCCCCGCTTGTTTCTTTCATCGTGAACATGTCGGAAGTATCCCCTTGCTTAGCAGCAGCATTCGTCTCTAAGATCAGTCTGTTGTTATAAAATAAGGAAATGTTCATCCGTTCCGTCGTTTGAAGATGTTGAATAATCGTTTGAAGCGAAGATTTGTTGACAGCAAATATTAAGATGTTCGGCTCTGGCGTATCTCTTAACACATCGAGCAACCTAATATAGTATATATTGGAGTCCTTCAAATAGAGGTTCTGTTCTACACTAGGATTGGAATGTGGAATATAGATAACCAATGTCCCAATACCATTCACCACTTGCCTAAACCAGGCTTCTTCTTTTACCTTCGGCCATCTCATCGCGCCCAGCTCCGTCGAAACGCCATTGCCGCTAGCACCATGAACAATATAGGCCTCTTGAATAGCACCATTAATATTGGTAAGCGAACCCAACTGCTGCTGCACCATATGAATATCGTATAAATTATGAGGAGCAAGCGGATCTTCAATATCTCTGAAAATGCTCACAATGCTCGAATTAGAGCTGATCAGGAGTGTCTGTTGATCCATATTGTTAGCTATTTGTTCCATGTAGGCAAGTGAGGTTAGGAGTGCGCCCTTCGTCCGGTCACTAATTTGCACATTCATAATGCCTTGCGAGTAATTATTCGCAAACATACTGACACTGACAAGTGGAATAAGAATTAGCAAGAAAGTTAACGTAAGCTTAAGTTGTAAGGATATTGAACCTTTTCTACGTTTCACAGCGATTGCTTCCCCCCTATGCCATTGCCCCGTTGTGCAGTTCTCCAGCTTCCTGGAGGGCTGCCGTAATATTTGCTGAAAGCATGTGTAAAGGCATAGGCATCGGAATATCCCAGCAGTAAGGACACTTCGCTAATCATAAAATGAGAAGCTAGCAGCTCGGCTGCCTTTTCCATCCGCAATCGATGCAAATATTGGACGGGGGTCACCCCCACTTCCTCCGTAAACACCTTGGAGAAATACGTCCGATGCAGGGATAAGTAATCGGCGACATCTCGAACTGTAATATGTTCCATATAGTACGTGTCCATAAAAGCAACGCTTTTAGGAATCCAATTTTCTTTGCCAGTTTGGTTATTGTCAGAAGGGTCCGATGCAATCATTAGACTGCATATACGGTATAGGATGGAACAAAGTTCATTATGTCGTTTCAAGTCATATTTCCAAGGCAGGAACAGCTGGCGTAACGTAGATTCAAGTTCCTTAGAGATAACCCCGAATAGGTAAGGAACCGTCTTACTGAAGCCGGCGGCAGCGAAAAGTTCTGGCACGTGCGGCCCATCCATTGAGATCCAAGTCATCTGGAGATTAGTCTCGTTCGGAGCTAGTTGATAACGGTACGTACTCCCCGGCAACATCGCAAACACATCGCCTTTGGATAAAATAATAGACTCTTTGTCGAAGGTGAACTCGACCTTCCCCTCCATAATATAATGCAAATTATAGTACTCCAGAATGCGGAGACCTGAATGATAGCCAGGCTTTGCGATATTTCGACCGAGGCGAAGGGGCCAGATGCCGCCTTTCTTGGCAAATTCGTCAGGGACGAACATCTGTGATTCATAAAATTCCTTTGCGGTTTCCTGCATGCCAATCACCCTCCTATCCGTTATCACTTCTATTGTAGCAAATGGTGAAGAGGAATGAACATGACGTCATGCGAAATAAAAACCTCTCCTTTGGGCATTGGCTTCCAGCCCAATTGAGAGAGGTTTTACTTTAGGACATATGAATGAAGATTAAGTCATTTTCAATCGAGACACCGAACTTCTCTACGGTGACCTCATACGTTTTGGTGCGCATGGCCGCATCTGTGATCATACAGCCTGTAGCAATATCAAATTCCCACTGATGCCAAGGGCAGCGTACAATCTCACCCTCTCTGTCAAACTGAAAATCCCCTGGGCCTCCTGAAGTCACATAGGCAGTCACCAGCCCTTTGCATAGCTCCGCTCCTTGATGAGGACAAATATTGCGCAGGGCATGAAAGGCGCCGCCAATATTATAAATACCAACGCTGCGCCCTCCCACTTCCACAATCTTATGCTGACCTGGTGGAATTTCCCCTACCGTTCCCACTTGATGCTGCGTACCTCGCTTCATTTGATCTCCTCCGTTTGGCGTGGAGGCAGACCATATAGCTTCGCTGCATTCTGGTAGTAGATGTTATCCCATAACTCAGCCTCGAACTTCGGCAGCGCTTGGCTCGGTGAATCGTAATCCCAGTGTGGGTAATCACTGCAGAACATCAATGTTTCTTTGGCATAGATGCTATCCAACAAATGATCGAGCACCTCACGGTTCGGCGTCTCCTCAAACGGCTGCGTCGTTACGCGGACGTGCTCACGGAAATATTCGCTCGGCTTCTTGCGAACCCATGGGGTCTGCACGCGAAGCCCTTTCCATTCTTGGTCGAGCTTCCATAGGAATGGAGCTAACCAGAGTACGCCTGCCTCTTGCAGCACAACCCTCAGCGTTGGGAAACGCTCGAATACCCCGTCGAAGATGAAGCTTGCTAGATGTGCGCCCATGACCGCAGGACGTGCACAACGCTGCTCAATGTAGTGCGTCACGTAGCCTGCTCCAG
The DNA here is from genome assembly GCF_001653565.1 of Paenibacillus oryzisoli. Classification (GTDB taxonomy): domain Bacteria; phylum Bacillota; class Bacilli; order Paenibacillales; family NBRC-103111; genus Paenibacillus_E; species Paenibacillus_E oryzisoli. Next base: position 102,227 of record NZ_LYPB01000088.1, on the reverse strand, counting down.
TATGAGGCCCGTTAATCCCCTCCCCTTCTAATCCAACATGGATCGTGAAAGGGAGATTATGGCGAACGCAAGCCTCATAGATCGGATCATAGTGCCGACTGCCATAAGGGATGGTAGCTCCGCTTGAGACAACGACCTGAACCATGTCGGATCTGCCCCCAACGCGGTCAATCTCTTGTGCAGCAAGCTGTGGTGCCTGCTTCGCAATAAAGACAGAGCCTCTCAGCCTGCTATCTTGCGCAAGCCAATGTTCAATGGTGTATTCGTTAATTGCCCGGCAATAGGCAGCTGCATAATCATAGTTGGGATTCGCATGAATGGCATAGCCTTCCCCCGTCAGAATGCCATATTCGACATTGTAGCGGTTCAAATGCTGCTTCTGCATCAAGGCGAGATCGCTGCCAGCAGAGCCTCCGCCTTCGGGATAGCTATCTGCCATTCGACCGCCAACGCCGCCATTAAAATGCATACCGCCTGGCAAGGCTGGCCCATATTGCTTAATGAGCTCTTGATACGCTCGCGGCAAATAGGGTTTAATGGCATCCAAACTCGTGCCTTGATGAATGTCGCAATCGATAATGGATCGTTTCAGCTTGGGACGTTGGTCCGCCTGTAACTTTGTTTCGGAATTCGAAGTCTGCATATCTTGTGCCCTCCAACAATTTACATTAGATAGCAGGATGTGAGGTCGTATCCGTTAATCATCCTGGCTTCTTGACCTTAATGTTACGTTTCCAGCGGCCAAACCACAATGCTGTCGTGTCATGTATTTTTTGCGATTTTGTAAGGTGTCTATGATGCTTATGGAATGGCTCTAACATAAATATCATCAAAGTAAGCTTGCGCAATATGCGTGTACACACCAATTTTCCCTTGTGAAAACGTACTGTCGGTTACACTGATCTTGAGTGCTCCGTTAACATAGGCCTTAATTGAACTCCCACTCACTTCAAGCTTAAAGGAATGCTGAACGCCCGTACTTAGCGTAAGCGCCACTGTGCCAAGCGTGCTATCCGAGTCGTTGACAAGCTTTCTAAGCGTGAGCGTGTGGGCGTGATCATCATAATACATGTAATAAAAGTTTTTGCTATCAACCATTCTGGCAATCAGCCCCATACGTCCGTAAATGCTGCTCCAGCTATTCGCTTTCACTTTTGCCTCGACACTATAATTTTGCCATGATGTATCTCCTGCTGAAGCTTTGGACCCTCCATAGCCTAAATTGTCCCCATAATAAACTTGCGACCCTCCATCTGTTACGATGCTGAAGAGGCCGTAATGTTTCGTCCAAGCGCTGACCCCACTCTCAAAGCCTTCATAAAAAATGATATCCGAGGTCGTCACCGATGCCGTACTGCTCGCAGCCGAATAGTTCCCAGATGGGTCAAAGGCTTTCACTACATAGTTGTATGTAGTTAGTGCCGATACGCCCGTATCTGTGTACGTGTTCACATTCCCGTTCAATGTCGCAATTTCAGTGCCATTCCGGTACACTTTGTACCCGGATACGCCAGCATTATCTGTCGATCTGTCCCAAGCGACACTCACCTTCGTTGAGAAAGGAGAGACAGCCGTCACATTGGCTGGAGTTGTTGGAGCGGTCACATCAGTGCCGATGAGCGGTGCATACACCAACTCGAAGCCATATCCTTTGTCGGTTTCAAGCGGAACCGTAATCGTATCGCCAACTACACTGATCGGAATTTCCTGCAATCGTACACCATTCATTGTAAGTTTGTAGGCTTTATATGCGCTTGGTGTTTTGGTTGTCTGCAGCTTCACTTCCCCTGTGCCGTACTTCGCCAGCGTTGGTAAAGTTCCACGATAGAAATAGGTTACACTGCCAACCGTCTCTTCACGCTCTCCCGTTCCTGCGGCATCTGTCGTATAAATGATCAACATTCTGTTGCTTTCATCCAGCGGCTGATCATCCAGTGAAGCTACGGATACGGTTGCTTTCGGCAGATTCGCCTCCATGGTGATCGGGCCAAGCTCATAGCTGTTGTTGTTCATCGTTCCTGCAGCAGCTGCCACGTAAGGCGTGTTAATGAAGTAGGTATTCAGGTTAAGATCAAAGAGGAGCTCACCCGTGTCGGAAACCAGCATATTATTGTCTAAATTAGCCAGCATACTCGCTTTCAGAGTGACATCATCAATTGCATTGATAAATGTTTCTGCTACTTGCTTCATTGTCATGGCGTTCGTAACCGTAATCTTGTTGGCTGTAGGGATATCGCCGCTTGCAATCTGCGCATCTGTGAGGTCAGGCGTAATCTTATAGATTGCATAAGGCTCTCCCGGCTTATCGGCATAGACGGTTACCATCTTGAACAAATGCGGGATGTACATACGATTCCGTTCAGGAGATTCATTCTCCGTAGAAGAGGAGTGCGTACTGACATACGTTTTGTCTCTCACAATAACAAATTTAGCATCGGCCGGCGTGAGGTGAGCTTGACGGAACACAAGCGTACCTTGGTATTCCGACATCGTAGCAATCGCATCCGTCAGCGAGTCAAAGGAAGTCTCTCCGCCCTGCCGGGATTGATTTATGGCTTCACTCACACGGCTTACGTAATGAAAACGGTTCAGCATATCCCAACCTTGGTAAGCACCGGCCGCCGCCGTCATCAAGCCAACATCGTCCCGTCCCTTGTTCGGAAACTCGTGATTGAATTCGGTTAAGGCAAACGGCTTGTTATACAGTTGTCCCAGCGCAAGACCAGGAATATAATTTTTGAAAATAAACGAGCCGTATTGCGACACATAATTGGCGCTGGATGATGGATCAAAGATCATGCTGTAGCGCGGATGTGTCAGCGGATTGTAGGTGAAGGAGTCTTTTCGACCATCGACAAGTCCATTATACAGATGCGTTTCATGAACATCGGCTTGCGTCCGCCAATAATTCGCTAAGGAGTCATTGATATAGTTAATACCGCCAATCGGCGCTTGGACCCCAATGGTGTCCTTGAGATAGGACTTCATGGCGCCATAAGTAGCAAACTGCTTTTCAGTAAAGTACTCGGCCAGATCGTTCTTCATGCCCGGAGTCGCGCCCCAGAAAGTATCCGGGAACGTTGTAACGGTCGGACGGCCTTTGCCAATCAAGAACGTGTTAAAGTCATTCATCACCCAGGCTTTGAAATTCGGGTTCGAATAATTCGCATTGTAAAGAATGACTTCGTTCATCGGGGACACGCCCATGATTTGAGGCTCATCCTTCAAAGCAACTGTTGTATACGGATTCACATGATGAAACAATTGATAGGCAAAAGATTGCCAAATGGCCTGCCCATCCGGCAGAAGCGTGGCCAAGTATTTGGATGCGGTTGATCCATATACACTTTCACCTATGCTAGGTATATCTTTGAAATTTGCAAATGCTAAGATATCCAGATCAATATAAATACCGCGTGCCTTGAGCAACGCATTAAAATAATCAAAATTATCCATCTTGGTTGGATTGAGCGTTACCGTCGTGGACGTGAGTGGCTGCATGAGCCCTCTAGCCCAGTCATAGTTTTGATCGATGGACGAATACCGCACCACATTGTAGCCCATCGCCGCAATTCGGTCGGCCATGATGACCATTTCATCCTTGGTTGGGTCTATCCCGTAACTACCGTTCAAGTTCCCGCCGTAGAATTTCACTTTCGTACCGGGCTCATTTTCAAAATAATAATCGCCGTACACATCGATTTTCACCGACCCCTTAGAACCCGCTGGTGTATGATTCAGAATAGACAAATCCATGGCACTGCCTGGGGCAACCGCCATCGTCGTATCCAAGGGCCGCCAATTACTGTCTGCCACGATCGGTGCTGCGCTAACTGCTGGAGCATAGCCTAAGGTTCCAACCACTGGCAGTAGTAAGGCCGTAACCATAAGTCCTGCAAGCTTGGGTATGATCTTTCTTCTCATCTTTCATTCCTCCTACATGTGATTGTGAGACACCTTCTAAAATCGTTTATGAAAGCGCTTTTAAAAATATTACCTTGAGCTCCGAATCACTCCCCCTTCACGTCATATAAAAAAACACGGTGCCAGCCTACTATAAGACAATTCCTGCAAAACCAACAATGATCGTTTGTCTTTCCGTTTTGTGATTTTGTAGGCTGTGGGCGATTGGCGACGCAAAACATCCTTCTACACGATCATTTCGGGGGAGCAACTGGTGAGGCGGCCGGGTTTGTTGTGCGTCCAAGTTGCATGTTGAGTCTGCTAGATTTCCTACACGCCCCCAGTTGCATATTGAGCCAGAGTTTGCGGATTAACTGGATTTTCTACAGCTATTTTCCGCTAAAATGATCTTGTGGAGAGTTTAACTGGATTTCCTACAGCTAATTTGGCTCATAGTGTCCCGTTTGGTGAAATCAGCCTGAAATAACGGGAGGAAATCCAGTTATTTGTCAAAATGGCGGGATTTCATTCAAATTAGCTACATAAAATCCAGTTATTCCGTATGGCCAGGATGCCACATCGGTTAACGTCGATGCTGGTGTTGGGGTGTCTCCGCGGCACGGAGAAGCTCTAACGGAACGTGGTTCCCTTATTGCCGCGAATAAGGCTATTGCAGGCGAGAAACGGAACGTAGTTCCGTTATTCCACACTTCTGAGCCCATTTACCTCGAATTTCACGAAGATAGCGGAACTACGTTCCGCAACATCGCGAAATCCAACGGATTTACCCAAATAGCGGATCTACGTTCCGCAACTCCTCTCAAACTTAACAAATCTTGCTACTGGTGGATGAGTTCAACATGTTTATGCAGCTCGTTCATGGATAGTTTGTGTAAGGAGTGTAGTGTTGATGGCAACATGTGTTGGAGTAGCTACGTGTTGGGGGGCTGCGGGAAGGAGAAGCTCTAACGGAACGTGGTTCGGCCACGCTGAAAAAACACAAAAAAGACCAGCCGCGTGGCCAGTCTTTATATGGATAAAGCTATTTACCAGCCGCATATTCAGCTGAAATCTTCTTAAATACCTCATAGCTGCGATTCGCACATTCCGAAATCGCGATCGGATGGAAGCCTGTCACCTCAGCATATAGCTTATCGTTAAGCGGCTCGGCCCATGATGCCGGCAGCTGATCTGCGCCTAGCTTCGCACCCATAATCGAACCAACGGTAGCCCCGTTGCAATCGGTGTCCCAACCACCAAGAACCGATGTCGTGACAGCTAGTTCGAAATCATCCTTACCAAAAATCAACGACGCAGCAACCAAAGCCGCATTATTGTTCGTATGCACACAGTGATAGTGTTCGAACGCATTCCAAATCCGCTCGACTAAATCCAATTGATCGACTGCCGTACGCGCAATTTCCACGGCTTGTCGAATATCATGCGCTAAGCGGCTATTGCTAGGAATTTGGCTAAGTCCAATTTCAACAATGCGTTCATTGTCGGTTTCGTTGAAAGCCGCAGCAATCATGGCTGCCACGAACATTTCCCCATAAATACCATTTTTCACATGGGAAAAGGAAGCATCCCGCCATGCTAACTCAGCAGCTAGTTCTGGATTTCCCGCCGCGCCATAAGCTAAGCCATCGGCTCTAATTTGAGCGCCAATCCACTCCCGATACGGATTTAACCATGTACGAACCCAGTCACTCTTTTGATCCCAGTCCGCTGTTTTCTGACCTTGCATATGGGAGGTCACCTGAGCGAAGTTCAAATAGGACTGCGTCTCTGCCGTGCATACTTGCTGGTAACTAAGGTATTTATGCCACAGCTTGCCAATATCCCAGCTATCGAAATTCAATCCTTTTTCCTCTAAAAGAATCAAACCTAATACGGTATAACGAATATCATCGTCGGTTTCCATAAACTGAATGTTTTCTTTCCAGCTTTTCTGGCACCAATCGTTTATTTTCAAATCATACTCCGTTGATGCTCGTGAACTCCCTGGGGTATATCCTTGAATTGGCCAAGCATCTGCTCCCTTGAACCAAAGCTCGATATTCTTCCATCCCGCTCTTCCTCCGAAACCATCCATGAATTGACGATTCTCAAACGGTTTCCCCAATGCACATCCGATACTTCGGCCAAGCCACGCACCCTGAAATTGATTGCGCCATGCAGCGTCCGATTTGTCAGCCGGTAATTGCCTTGGCCCTTCGGGTCGAGCCGCACGAATGCCAGGCAAGTCAGAAGGCTCCTGATAAGGGAAGTCTGCACGAATTTCAAGCGCCATCAACTGCTGGTATACAGTCATTAGCTTCGCATCATCCTCTTCCGCCGCGGCCCACTTGTCCAGAAATCCGCTGACATCGCAGCCCTCTTCTCCCCTTTGTACAATTTCTAACCGCACGATATCATTTAATTTCTCCCAGCCAGCCATTGTCTAACCACCTTTAATGATAGATTTTAAGCTGATTATACGAATTTGGCCCTAACGAATCTTCTCAATTTCTTTCGCACTTCTCAAAATAATTGCTTGACGCCAAATTGTTTGCGATATTCCTGCGGAGATAGTCCAGCATCCAAATTAAAGGCGCGATAGAAGGAGGCCAAGCTCTGAAACCCACTGGAAAAGCTAATATCTGCGATACTATCAAGGCTCGTGACAAGCTGTTTCTTGGCTTCGCTAATCCGCAACTGTGTCATATAGGCAATGAAGCTGACCCCCGTATGTTCCTTAAAAAGGCGGCTTGTCCGCGCCGTGCTCCAACCCAGGTGCTCTGCAACATGGGTAAGTTGAAGGGGCTCCTGATAGCGTTCTTTTACGAATCGCATGACTTCTTTGATCTCGCGTTGCGAATTGGACATTTTCACCCATTGCTCATTGCTGAAAGCACTCCGATAATAGCGAAGCAAGATAACACCTAACTCTAGCAATTTGCAGCGCGAAATCGTTAGATAACCCTCCGCTTTTGCGTTAAGCTCCTCATAGATTTGTTGAATAAGGACGCCGATTTGCCCCGCAAGCGGTGTTCCAGCCCCAATATGATTCTCAAATCTCTCGGACCGATAGGCAAATGGCAGCAATAATTTCTCATCTTCTTCAAGGAAGAGGCTTGGATCAAAATTCAAAAAAATATATCGGCTTGGGTCATGCTGCGCAGATTGCGCAATATGAAGCTCCGTATTATTGACAATAAAGACATCGCCTTTGCGAACTTCGTACAACTTATTTTCAAAAATAAATTGCCCTCGTCCTCCCAAGCAATAGCCAATTTCCAAGCTAGAATGGGAATGCAGAGGTTCTGGATACGGTTTGGGACACCACGTATACGCATTAATTGGAATGAGATTGTCATACTCGATCTTCTGCTTCAATGGGTTTCAGTCCACCTTCGAAATTAGGTTAGTTCTATTTTACCATCCGCCAAAATGTTGTGGTAAATAAAATGCACGTCACATTTTTACGGAATTGTAATGTCTCGCTCCCCATTTTTATGCGATTGTTATGCCCGAAGAAGTAAGCTTAGTCCTGTAGACAACAGCGCAACAAACAAATCCAATCCACTTGAGGAGTGTTTCTCGATGAAAAATAAACAAAAAGTTCTAGCCGCTCTTACCATCTCAGCAACTGTCGGATTATCCGCTATTCTCCCTTACCATGCCCTAGCAGCAAATCCATTCACAGATTCAGCAAGTGTTGCAGGAATCCAGACGGCGATTGAGCAATTAGCCCAGCAGCAGGTGCTGTCTGGTTATGAGAACAATAGCTTCAAACCTAACCAAGCGGTCACGCGCAGTGAGATTGCCAAAATGGTAGCCCTGTCCTTCCACGTTAACACTTCTGTGAATGCAGCGACTGCTAGTCCTTTCTCAGATGTGACTTCCCAAGACTGGTTCTATACTTATGCGGTTTCCCTTCAGGCACTCGGCGCCATGAACAGTGTAACTGGCCAGCAATTTGCTGGGGCACAGACGATCACATCCGAGCAGTTGAGCAGCATCATTGCGTCGGTACTTCAAGTAGACACTGCAACAATTCGTCAGTTGCCAAGCTATGCTTCGCTAAGCAGCCAAGTAACCCGCGGCCAAGCTGCCTTGCTTCTTACCCAAGCTCAGCAAGTGGCTCCCGTTCGTGTAACGAAGCTGGACGTGCTGAATGCCATCTCCCTGCAGGTGACCTTCTCAGCACCGATTCCGACGGCAGAATTAGAGCTGGATCCCGCGTCCAAAAACTTTGTTTTTGACAATGGTCTTGCCATCAATAACGTGCCGCGTCTCAAAACAGGCTCTGTATCCACGTATATCGTACCGGTTCCAACACAGAAAGCAGGCACAACGTACTCGCTGAGCTATAAAGGTCAACCTGCTGTTACTTTCACAGCTAGCACGGAGAAAATCCGTTTGGATTCAACGGCTCAGGTTGCCAATGATCTCTTTGAAGTTGAATCCCATCTGACTGACGGTGTTGCGGATTATGGTTATGTCATTGCTGCTTATGCTAAGGGCCGCCCTGGTTCCTTTATTGTCGACGATCAGAATCGTTACGACGGGATGACGTACCAAATCCTATCTTCCATGCGGAATCGTCAAGTTCAAATCACCCCTGAAGGCGGGGCAACGATGACAGCGAATTACTTGCCATTCACGCAAGCAACCGATGGTCGCCAAGCGCCGAAGTTCATTTTGCCTAACGGTGAAACGTTCAGACCTGGTGTGACGTACACCGTTTCCGCTGACTGGGCGACTTTGAAAAACCCTACTTTTACAGCTAAAGAAATCGCTCCACTCCAGCTTCAATCCGCTGCTACAGTCGATACTAAGACGATTGCAGTGACATTAACACAAGATCCGAAGGATGAAATCTTCGTTTCACGCCGCGTATCTCTAACGGCAGCCGATGGCACCGTTCTGACTGCGGAATACAGCTTGACGACACGCAAAGGCGCTGTTGGTACGTTCACGCTTCTCAATAATGCCGAGTTGGCTCCAGGTACAACGTACACAGTTGCGCCAGTGGGGGCATGGGCTACGGCTTCCGGTGTCACATTGACTTTGAACAAGTAAGCATGAAAAGTAACATTGAATAACAAAAAGATAAGGAAGATGACCTGGTATCAGGTTCTCTTCCTTACCTTATTTGGCTAAACTTATCCACAGGTACTATTACCTTAGCTATTAAAACCCTACTTCCAGAGGTGATCATCGATATGCTATTTACTCATAAATCCCTATTCGCAAGCTTAACACCGCTCACCTTATTTCTTGTCTTGGTTGGCTGTAGCAGTGGGCAGACGAGCGCAGTGGCCAGCATCCCCCCGACGAAGACATCAACACAATCTCCAATTGCTGCTGCCACACCAACGCCTGCGCCAAGTTCTTCACCTACGACTGTGAGCCCTTCGCCAACAACGGCGGCTTCAACGACAACTTTACTGGTGACGCATTCCAAAAGTGACTACATGTCCTTCCTCGATCCCGCTTCAGGCCGGCTGGAGAAGCTTGTCGTAGGCAAAGCACCTTTTGCCATTGCAAAAGGGCCGAATCATCGCGCCTATGTCTCGACCGCCGAAGGTGTCGCCGTCATCGATACAAAGACCCGTACACGACTTGCGCTAATCCCTTATCAGGCCAACGTGGGCAAGCCACGCTTCGGTGAATATCGGTCTGGCGGCATGGGAATCGCGGTATCTCCGGATGGTAAATTCGTGTACGTCGGCGTGTATCTCGACGGCGGCAAGAGCCAGCTTGAGATTCTGGACACGGAAAAGCTCGCGATGACGGGCCGAGTTGCGATAGGTGTGCGACCTTTCGATGTCGTGACCAGCCTAGACGGCCGCGAAGTCTACAGTATTGATCACGACGGCTACACGGTGACGGCCGTTGATCCCTTTGGCCTCAAAAGCCGCACCCTAGAGGCTGCTCCTTTCGGCAAAGGCGGCTTCGAGAAGCCGCACTACGCCGCCGTCCGCGGGGATGGCCGCTTGCTTCTGCCTTATCAAGGCCGAGGCCTTGTGGTGCTTGACCCGAAGAGCGGCAGCTACACAACGGAACCGTTGACGGGCAACACCCATCAAGAGGGTGTCACCCTTACGCCTGACGGCAAGCAGTTGCTGATCGTTGGCATCGGTTCTGCAGGCAGCGCTACAGGCAAGCCTAACTTGACTGTGCTCGATGTGAACACCTATGCAGAGAAGATCATGCCGTTAACTCGCATGCACCAAATGGTCGCCACCAGCGGCGACGGTCGTTATGCCTACCTCACGGGAGGTGTAACCTATGCGGATACCGGCTGGAATGGAATGACGGTGGTCGACCTGACATCTGGGTCAACGCGTGAAATGGAACTGCCCGATTATCCGCTTGATGTGCAGCTTCTGACGGGTAATTAGTCTTGGCTCATTCTTGCCCTTCGAAGCGACTCGGAATCCGAAGTGCATCACCATGCTCATATTCACATCAACTAATCCCCCTTCGCCATATAACCAACACCGGGGTAGGTCACGATCAGCTCCTGCCCCTCGGTGTGGGCCTTCAACTTCTGACGAATTCGCGCGATCGTTACGCGCAGGTACTCAACCTCATCGCGGTACTCGCTCCCCCAAATCTCGCCCAGCAACTGCTCATGCGTCATGACTTTGCCTTCATGCTGCAAGAGAAGCACGAACAGATTATACTCGGTCTCCGTAAATTTCACGTCCACTCCACCCAGTCTTATCCGGCGCTGAGCTAGATTGACGTTAACAGGACCAACGGTCAATTCACTCACCGTAGAAGGCGCAGGCATGCGTCCATCCAAACGCCGAAGCACCGCGTTGACTCTAGCGAATAGCTCGTCCAGCGAGAACGGCTTGGTCAAATAATCATCTGCCCCGAGATTCAACCCCTGCACTTTATCCGCACCATTGCTCCTTGCAGTTAGCATGATGACAGGCACACTCGAATAGGCTCGCAGTCTGCGCAATACTTCGAAGCCATCCATCCCAGGCATCATCAAATCCAACAATATCAGATCCGGATCGACGGCCTCTGCTTTCTCTAGCGCCTCCGCTCCGCTTTGACAGGCTACCGTTTCGTAACCTAAGGATTTCAAATTCGCCGCGATGAAACGAATGATCTTGGGCTCATCGTCAACGATCATGATTTTCTTCGCGCTCATGTTAGTTCATCTCCCCCGTTAAACCGTGGAATTAATAGTGTGAACCGACTTCCCTCACCGAGCTGACTTTCCACTTGAATCGCGCCGCCATGGGCTTCCATAATTCCTTTGCAAATCGCCAGCCCAAGCCCCGTGCCACCTGTTTGACGACTGGAAGATACGTCCACGCGATAGAAGCGATCGAATAATTTGGCCAAATGCTCCTGGGCAATCCCGATCCCATTATCCTGCACGTGAACGTACACATACACTTCATCCACACCCGTGGTCACCTGAATAATCGGTTCCCGCTCGTTATATCGAACCGCATTGATGAACAAGTTCAAGAACACCTGCTCCATGCGAAGCTTATCTGCAAAGACCAGCGGAATATCCGCAGGCAGTTCAACCTCGAACTGCAACCGATCCGCGCTAATATCTTCTGGCAGTCGATGTCTGGCACTTTCGATGACAGCAGCTAGCTTCAACGGTTGAGGATGAATCCCCATTGCACCTGACTCGATTTTGGAGATATCCAACCACTCATCTATGAGATCTTGGATACGCCCTATATCCTCATGGATGCCCTCGAGCAGCTCCAGCTTAAAGTCCTCATCCCAGTGCGCATCCCTGCGCAGCAATGTTTCCACACCACCTCGGATACTCGTAATGGGGGTTTTGAATTCATGTGATGCGAGCGAAATGAGATCGTTCTTAAGCGCATCGATTTCATGCTCCTTCGTTCTGTCACGCCACACATAACCGCGGCCAAATACCCGCCCCTCCCGCGCGACCTGAAAAGCAGATACCATCATAAAGCGTGGTTTGCCTTGCGCTGTTTTCACCGTCAAGGCACTCTGTACTCGCGGCTCAGCCGTCAACTTGCGCAGTTGAAGCTCATCCTGATAGTCAGGCAACAGCTCCGCAATGCGCTCAAATAAATCAGCTTCCGCCATATTGGATAAATCGCCCATTGGAATCGCGAAACTTTCCGCCATTTGATGATTGGCATACAGCACGTTATGCTGCACATCAATCAGGACAATCCCATCGGACATGCTTTCCAGAACGGCATTCAATGTCGCATGCTCGTCCTGCAATCGCTGAGTCCGCTCCTCGACACGATGTTCAAGCTGGCTATTTAGCTCCAGCAAAGCGCGTTGGTTCTCTTTAATTTGGGCAGCCATGCGGAAGAAATGCTCCGCAAGCTGATGCAGCTCCGAAGGCGCTCCACGCGGTACGACCTTCTGGTGAGGCTGGGCGAACGAGCCTCCAGCTAACCGCTGGGTATAGCCGACTAAAGCGTGGATCGTGCCGTTTAATCTTTGGGCCAATAGGCTGCCTAACAGCAGAGTTACAATCAGCGTGAACACAACCAACAGCAACGTGATTCGTAAAGATTCCGTGAAAGCTGCGTTAACAGCTGCTGTCGATCTGCTTACCCATACAATAAGATTCAGGTCTGGGATCAACTTATATGTAATGAGTTCTTTATGTGGCGAGGTGCTTAGCGTGTAGGTGCCCTCACCCTGTTTAAGCATTTTGGCGTCCGTGACGACTGGCTCCTTCGATAAATCCACCATCGTTTCAGTTAGCGCTGCATTCGGATGGTAAATGGGCTTACCTGCATGATCGAGCACGACAGGGTATGCTTCCGTCCCATAATCATATTTGGTAACGAGCGTCTTGATAGGCGCTAATTCAAGTACAGCCAAGACGAAACCGTCCACCTGCTTGTTGCCCTTGTAAATCGGTACAGCAATTGCAATAGCGGGTTCGTTCAAGCTCTCAGGACCTTTAAATAACGAAGATATAATCGCTTTCTGTCCAGCCTTCACACGAGCTGTGTAGTCACGAACATTAACGTCCATACCAATCAGATCTGTCGACAATCCATGGGTTGCTTTGATCGTCCCTCGATCATCGACCACATATATGCCTGTGAATCCCTCTAGATTCTCTTGCAAGGACTGCAGTTTCAAGGTCAGACTCTCCCGATTGCGGAAGGCTGCATCTGAAGCCGAGATCGTGGCCGCCAACGTTTCAACCGCATTGCGATGATACGACATATAAGCTTCAACCGCATCCCCGAGACGATAGGTCGTTTGCCGTTGGTTTTGATTCGTTTCCTGCGTAATATGCTTAATTTGCGAAACCTGGAAACCACCTAGTATGAGAATTGGGATCAAGGCCATTAGGGCAAATGTTATTGTTAGATGTGACCTCATGGAATAATGCTTCAATAGGAAATACCCCGCTCTCCAGCTTAAGCTACTGCTTAGCCCTCCAACTTATTTTACCACTGACAAATTTGTAATGAAAATGAAATCTAACTTTCATGTTGTTTTAATGTAACTTGCCTATAATAAAGACCAACCCCCCTTTAAAATATAAACTTAGACCCACAGCCCGTTGCTGTGGGTCATTTTTTTTGGCATACTAGGTAGACACTAATCACTAAAGGACGGCAACGTATGTCAACACCTGACCATGAATGGATGACGACTAAATTTCGCGGGATCAAGAATGTCATTTCCTCTTACTTAACGCAGGTTCTGCCTCAATTCCAGATATCACCGATCATGATGTATGTCTTAGAGTATCTGCGCAAACATCCCGACTGCATCGCGGTCGATATTGCCAATGAATTTGGGTTAACCCGAGGGGCGATTACACAGCTTCTGGATAAAATGGAAGAGCAGGGACTACTCGTCCGCAAACCCCATCCGACCAGTCGCCGCAGTCATCTTCTACAAATGACGGAGAAAGGAAACGAGCTCATAATTCTCATCCTTGCTGCGTATAGTACGAAAATTGAACAACTCTTCACTGCCTATACAGAGGAAGAGCTCGCAACATTGCAACAATTATTAGCGAAGATGCCTGTTTAGAATCCCAACAGAAGTTGGGATTTTTCATTTTCCAGTTGACGAATTCGGTTACTGCGTATATTGTTTAGTTACTAAACAGTACAACAAATAAACATATAAGGAGTTCATCCTATGCATAAAATTATAGCTATTACTGGCGCCTCATCAGGTATCGGACTTGCAACTGCCTTGAAATTTGCCGAGCTTGGCTGGATCGTCTATGCAGGTACGCGGAACGTTGTTCGCGATCAAGAGCAATATACAGAAGTCTCGAACCTTCATTTTATGGAAATGGAAGTAACGGATCCCGCATCTATGAACACAGCCTTCAGCGAGATTGAAGCTAAGCATGGGCACCTGGACGTATTGCTTTGCAATGCAGGTTTCGGTTTTCTGCGTGCGCTGGGACAAGCGACTTTCGAGGAAATTCAAGCTGTATTCGATACGAATGTCTACGGTGTGATGCATACGATTCGGGCAGGACTTCCCCTGCTTCGCAAATCAGATTCGGCTCACCTTATCGCGACGACAAGTGTAGGAGGATTGGTCGGTCAACCCTTCAATGAAATCTACTGCGCAGCCAAATTTGCTGTAGAAGGTTTACTTGAAAGCTTAGCTACTTACTATAAGCCCGCTTTCGGTATCGACGTCACGCTGGTGGAGCCTGGAGCCATTGCGACGAATTTCAACGCTACGGTACTGGGGCATGTGCAGAAGACCGGCGGCATCTTGGAAGATGATTATAAACCGATTATCACGCAATATTTAGATGCATTCTCCAAACGAAATTCAGTCCCACAAACGTCAGAGTCCGTTGCCGATGTCGTCGTGAAGCTCGTCACCGAGATGGATCCTAAACCGTTACGCCTTCGTACGTCGGAACAAGCTGAGGCTTTCGTTCAATATAAAGTAAATCAAGATCCAACAGGACTTGCAGGGGTCTTGAATACGCGGAAGCTGCATTTGGGTATGTAAGACATGTAAGGCAACCAACGTAGCAGCATGCAACAAACACCACCACAGAGGCATTCTCCTCTAAGGTGGTGTTTGGCGTTCCATCACACAATTTCCCACAATCTTACGATAGGATGTCCATAATCTTTCGGTACAGTAAGGGTGTAAGGGAAATCAACCATCCCTGCATGCTACATAAATCGAAAGGAGTTTTCACATTATGAAAACAACATGGAAAAAACGCGCCGTTCAAACGAGCCTGCTAGCTATTATGACAACCATCGCATTCGGAGCAGTAAGTGCATCTGCGGCAGATACCACAAGTGAAACACATCCCACAGCCAAATCGGTACAAATGGTAAAGGCTGTTGGAGCAGCGCCAGCCCTTCTATTCCGCTCTTCGAGTGCGGGCTTGCTTAACCAACCTGCTCATGAGCGCAACTACTTGAAAATGCTCGCCACGACATACGCACCAGATACGCTTGCTGACTGGAAGAAAGCACTCGATGATCGGAAACAAGCAGAAGCGGATCTGCCTAAGCCTTCTTTCGCTCAGACCATCACCATTTCAAGTAAAGATACTGCGGATGGTGCCCTACAAGTAGTCCCTGCGGAAGGCGCTACTTTCGTTACTTCATTAGAAGGTGGCAAAGCCATTGAAGCACTGCCTCTATTACCTACGCTCACAGCTGCAGAGATCAAAGACCTTCCAGAAGGAGTAACTTTTCCTACTAAAGGCCTTACTGCAAGCATAACGAAGTCCGATGGAACACTTCCCGAGCAGATTACCCGTGTTCTTCCAGTTGAGGCTGGAGTAGCGAGTGATATAATGATAGCTAAGCCGGTAGAATCTGAGAGCATGAAGCTTCAACAAAAATTAGCAGACGCGGTTGAAGCAGACGATGCAGAAGCCATCCGTGCGATCTTGCCAGATCTATTGAAGGATTTCGTAAAGGGAACAGCAGACATGCGTGAAATGACTGCGAAAATCAAAGAGCAGCAAGCAACAGAAGCTGAGAAAAAATAAAGGCACAGAAGGTGGATCCGATCGCATACACTGCGAATCGGCTCCACTTTTCCTCATGTTAGATAGGGTGTTAGATAGGGTGTTAGATAAGGCATGGAAGGCGTGATATAGGATGTACAGCATCTATTTAGTCGAAGATGAAGAACATTTACGAGGCGTATTAGCAGCCTATTTGGAGAAAGAGGGGTGGCAGGTGCGTTCGTTCCCCGATGGAACTTCAGCTAGAGAGGCAATCTCGGAGCGGCCGGACTTGTGGGTCCTCGATATTATGTTGCCTGGCGTGGATGGCTTCCAGCTCATCCGCGAGATTAAAGCTGATCAACCGACGCAGCCGGTTATCTTCATCTCGGCCCGCGATGCCGATATCGATCGAATTATTGGCCTTGAGCTTGGGAGCGACGACTATTTGGCCAAGCCGTTCCTGCCTCGCGAGCTAGTCATCCGCTGTCGCAAGTTGCTAGAGCGCGTCTATGCGCGGCAAGGGAACAGCCCGCTAACAGCTTCCATGGAACGACGCGCACAGCTTACAACGTTAGCTTCCTATACCATCGACGAGCCCGCCCGCACGGTAACCGACAGTGATGGCGCAACGCTCGATTTGACCTCGAAGGAATTCGAGCTGCTGCTCTATTTCATTCAGCATCAGGGACACGTGCTCGAACGTGAGCAAGTATTGCGCTCCGTATGGGGCATCGACTACTTCGGCACCGATCGTGTTGTGGATGATTTAGTACGGCGAGTCCGCCGCAAGTTACCCGATCTACGTTTAGAAACCGTATACGGATATGGATATAGGATGGTGAAATCATGAGTGTTCGACTAGGCCAGTGGCCGCTCGCTTTGAAGTTATGGAGTGCCTTCGCTGCACTAACCCTGCTGATATTCACACTGCTCGCAGTATTACTGCCTTGGACGTTAAAGGGCTTCTTCACCGAGCAGCTCTATAATATTCTGCTCGATACCCAAAGCGGTCTTCAAGTAGAAGCGACCCTCGCAGAGCCTCCTAGCCCTGTTTTTGCCATTCCGATTACGCAAAGTCCTATAGACCTTATCAAATCACAAGCACAGCCCTTGCAAGGCAACCGTGTCATTGTTGTGCCTGGTATGGAAGCCAGCGGCATGGCCACTATGGGGACACCGCCGAGTTCTAGCACTGCTGCTGGCACATTAACAGCAGTCGCTACACTATCTGCTCAGATAACAGCGCCTTTGGAGGGTACATTGACCGGCCCGTCCATCCGCCATTTCACCATTAGCGGCACACAAGCAGCTCAGGCCATCGCAGCTACAACTGCTACTACGACAACTCTGCGTTCTGCAGAACCCTTCATGGCGGCCATGGAGAAGGATGCTTTGGCCCAAATGCAGCCTGTGGCCAAGTATACGCGCATGATTGATAACAACAGTATCTTCTATGTTATCCGCAAAGAGACCGTCCAAGGAGCACCTAACTTCATCGTTTCCTATGCCTGGGGCAACTACCGCAACGATCTCATTATGTCGATGTTCGGCAGACTCATGCTGCTGATGGTTGGCCTTATCGTAGTCAGCTGGATGCCTTGCTTATTGCTGGCGCGCTATTTCACACGCCCGCTCGTGCAGATGGAACAGCACGTGGGACGCATGGCTGAACGCGATTGGCACGAGCCCATCGATACGGGCCGCCGCAAAGATGAGATTGGGCGCCTGGGCAAAGCGATCGAACTTATGCGGCAGCGGCTTGTGAAGCAGGATCATGCGCAGCAGTTCTTCCTGCAGCATACGTCGCACGAACTAAAAACACCAGTCATGGTGATCCGCAGTTATGCGCAATCCATTCAAGACGGTGTTTTTCCCAAAGGCACATTAAGTGCCAGTTTAGGCGTTATTATGAAAGAAGGCGAACGCCTAGAGAAGCGCATTCGCGATCTGTTATTGCTGAACAAATTGAATTACTTTACGGCCAAAGAGAAGCCTTTCCATCCTTTTGACATTAAAGCGGTCATTGAAGATGTTGTTGAGCGACTTCGCTATAAGCGCCCTGAGATCACCTGGGAGCTGAACATCGCTCCTCACACGCTCCTTGGCGATCAAGAACAATGGAAGATCGCTTTGGAGAACATGCTGGATAATCAGCTGCGCTATGCCGAGACTTGCATTCGGATCCGCATGACTCCCTCGCCTCATTGGGAAATTCAGATGAATAACGACGGTCCGCTGCTCGATCAGGAAATCGCGGATAATCTGTTCGAGCCCTTCCGCACTGGCGGCAAGGGGCAGTTCGGTCTCGGTCTCGCCATCGTGAAACAAATCATGGATCATCACGGGATGAACGTTGGGGCTAAGAATGAAACCGATGGCGTCACATTTACCATTTTACCTGCTGACAATACGGTTCGAGGCTCCGAGACATAGCACGAAGTAGCAGAAATAAATAGCCCCATATAGGACCGTCGTTATCATCACCGGGATGAGGATCTCTCCGCTAATGAGCTGGATGGCCGTCAAAGCTTTAAGAACCATGATGCTGTGGGTAACGCCTAGCAGAAGTGGCAGCATGAACACGAACAAGGTCTGTTTGGCGATCGTCGTGCTAATTTCTTTGCGGCTTACACCGATCTTACGCAGCATCGCATAGCGTGCCTTGTCTTCATTCGTATCCGTTAACTGTTTGAAGTAAATCATACATCCTGTTGCGGCCAGGAAGACAAGCCCTAGGAAGCCCAGCGTGAATATATCAAGCCCAGCTCCCTCCATGTTTTGCCGATACTGATAATAGTAGGTGGACATTCCGTTCTGATCTGTCTTCAGCTTCATAAGGGAAGTAGACGTCTCCTTCGTAGATCCTTGATTCTTGACGACATACCCCTTGTACGTCACTTCTTCTAATCCTGGCAGCAGCTTAGCATACAGGGTGTCACTGACGATGAAGACGAGATCGGGGAAGCCCCAAGGAAGCACTCTTCCTACGATACGCTGCTTCACGGTCAGGGTCTGGCTATCCGTCTGAGCGTTGACCGAAATCGTATTCCCAAACACCTCATTATCGGTAAAAGTGGCATATCTAGGCTGAATAATGGCAATATCGTGGTCTTGCAGTTCAATCAAGCCTTGTCGATTCAACACATCGGAAGTCTTATTGTACGTCGAAGCCGAAATGAGCTTAATCGGAACGGCTCTCATGTCATGACCCGATGGATGATAATAGAAATTCGTCACATCTGCTTTCACACGGATAATCGGAACATCCAGCTTCGCTTCAATGGGGTGTTCTTGGTCTCCCTCCAACATAGCACGTACTTGCCCATCGAAGCTTGCTCCTTGGGAAATGTGCATGTAACTGAAAGGTGCTTCTTCTTCTGCATCCTTGGTAATGGTGAAGTAGGAGCTTGAACCTACCGTAACTGCGCAAAGCGTGAGCGCACTGAGCAACGCAATCATCGTGAACATCCGCGTATTCCCGCGAATGCGGTAGATCAATTGGGCTGTGGAAATCATATTCATGCCTTTATAGTAGCGCGACTTTGTCTTTTGGGCGATTTTCAAGATATAAATAAGCGCATACCGGAATAGCAGGTACGTACCGGCGATCAGGCTGCCGAAGATAATGAGGAAGTTCCGTCCCATTTGAACAGAAGTCGTCATAGGCTGAAATACCGTCCAGTAGCCGGTTATCAATAGGGCAACTGCCAACACCGCTGAGAATGCCGATGGCTTCGGAACCTGCTCCCCCTCTTGTTCTGCCTTGAACAAATCCACGAGCTGGAAACGATAGATCAAGCGATAGCTATGGATCGAAGTGACCACGATAATGATCGCAAATACGATCAACGTATTCACAATCGCCTCAGATGAAATGCTAAAGCTGACTTCGACTGTTGAATCCAACAGCTTAAGAAACATCATCGCGAATAACTTGGATAGTAACGTACCTAGTACAATCCCCACGCCAACCGCGCCAATCCCCATTATCATATTTTCATAAAATAACATCGTACCGATCTTACGCTTCCTCACACCAAGCAAGGCGTATAGACCCACTTCTTTCTTCCTTTTTTTGGTAAAAAAAGAATTGGAATACCAGATAAACACCGCTACAAACAGGATGAGAATAATGGAAGCTTGTGTGAAAACGGACTTCATGCCTTCCCATTTCTGCATATTCGCCGCGATTTCCTCACTGTAACGTAAAGAAACGAAAGTATAATAGATGAGGACACTGAAAATCATGGAGATGAAATAGATCCCATAATTCTTAAGATTACCAATCACATTCTTTCTAGCCAGACTAAATAAGTTCACTCGCCCCACCCCCTAGCACCGAGAGCACATCCATCACTTTGTTGAAGAACTCCTTGCGCGAAGACGTCCCCTTATTTAACTCCGTAAATAATTGACCATCTTTAATAAACACGACACGTGTACAATAGCTAGCTGCAAAGGCATCATGCGTCACAATAAGAATGGTTGATTGATCCTGCACATTCAAAGTCTGTAAACTCTCCAGCAACTCCGTTGCAGATTTCGAATCCAGCGCCCCTGTAGGTTCATCTGCCAGTACGAGACTGGGGTTCGACACGATGGCGCGGCATGCGGCTGTTCGTTGCTTCTGGCCGCCAGAGATTTGGTACGGGTACTTATCCAGCAAGGGATCAATGCCGAACTTCTTGCTGATCACCTCAACGCGGCGCTCCAATTCAGACACTTTCATTCTTGCTAGGGCAAGCGGGAGAATGATGTTCTCCTTCACAGTCAACGTATCGAGCAAATTATAATCTTGGAAAATGAAGCCCAGCTTATCACGGCGAAACTTCGCCAGCTCTGCCTCCTTCATCTTCACGAGACTAACCCCGTCAACAACGATTTCCCCCGAAGTTGGTTGGTCTATTGTGGCTATCAGATTCAACAGCGTCGTTTTGCCTGATCCAGATGGTCCCATAATGCCGACAAATTCACCTTGGGTAATGGTCAAATCGATATCTTTCAATGCCGTAAATACATTGCCTTTGTTCCCGTATACTTTCTTTAACTGTTTGGCTTCCACAATTGTCTTCATAGCGGTTTTCCTCCAATACCATGGTTTGATTCCTGATATCTCTATCCTACAATCTTCGGGATCCGGCAACCATCGAAGTAACTTACAACGTCTCTGCGTTATCTTACAATTTTGTCATGATTATGCTACGATTTCTGGTGAAGTGGTATAATCGGCTCATCCGTCCCTTAAGGAGGTATCGACTGATTGTGAAAATTATGATCGTGGAAGATGATAAAACGATACGGGATACGGTGGCTGAAGCACTGGGCCGCTGGGGGTTTGAAACGATTATTATCGAGCAATTCGACGCCGTACTCACCGTTTATGTGAACGAAAATCCCCATCTCGTGCTGATGGATATTAATTTACCGGCGTTCGACGGATTCTATTGGTGCCGCCAAATCAGGGAAGTTTCGAATGTCCCCATTCTCTTCCTCTCGTCTCGCAATACACCGATGGATATGGTCATGTCCATGAATATGGGTGGCGATGATTTTATCCAGAAGCCTTTCTACACCGATGTCCTCGTAGCCAAAATCAATGCGCTGCTCCGCCGAACCTACTCCTATATGGAAACATCAGCTAACGTAATGACCCATAATGGTGTCGTTCTGGATTTGAAAGACGGTGACATTACGTGTGGAGATCAGAAAACAGAGCTTACCCGCAATGAATTCAAAATCCTCACCATTCTCATGCAGCATCAAGGGTCCATCGTCAGCCGGGAGCAGATGATGCGCGGACTTTGGGAAGATGAAAGTTTCGTTGACGATAATACGTTAACCGTTAATATCACCCGCTTGCGCAAAAAGCTTGCAGAACTTGGGCGCGATGATTACATCACCACCAAGAAAGGGCAAGGGTACATGATCCCATGAGTTTTCTCTCTTATTTGAAGGATAAACGTTATTTCATCGGGATGTATGCGGGAACGATGCTATTCATTTCAATGATTATGCTAGTCAGTGTCAAAGGGCAGGCCGCCCTCAATAATATTGCTTACACGAATGCGGGCTGTTTTCTATTCGCTGCCTTCTATATAATCTTTGGCTACTTCTATCGAAAGTCCTTCTACAAGGAATTGAGCGAGTTTCTTGGCAAAAGCCAACATCAAGATTGGGCCATCGCGGCGATGCCCGAACCTCAGACGAACGAGCAAGAGCTCTATCTACAGCTGTTAACTCAGCTGTCCAAAGATCAAGCCAACGAAACGCATCTCCTGCAGTCGGAGATTCGCAATCATCAGGAGTTCATTCTCTCCTGGATTCATGAAGTGAAGCTGCCCATCGCGGCCAGCCGTCTGATCATGGAGAATCGCGCTGGCAAAACCGCGGAATACCTCGTAGACAAACTCGAAGACGAGCTTAGCAAGATCGACAGCTATGTCGAGCAAGCGCTCTACTATTCGCGAATTGACTCCTTTTCTCGAGATTACTTCATCTCGGAGTTGTCATTGAACCTGCTAGTGAAGGAGAGTATCAAGAAGGTTGCCAAACTGTTTATCGCAAAAAGGATACGTCCGGACATGGAATCACTTACCCTCGTCGTAAATAGCGATAGCAAGTGGCTGAGCTACATCATTGGCCAGATCGTGTCGAACGCCTTGACTTACACAAACAACGGTGGCAGCATTGCCTTCCGTTCAGAGGAAAGCGACTCCGAGAAGCGATTGATCATCCAGGATACCGGAATTGGCATCGATGCCGCTGATCTCGGTCGCGTGTTCGATAAAGGTTTCACCGGGGTGAATGGCCGAACACACAGCCGTTCAACCGGAATGGGACTCTATTTAGCCAAACAAATGGCGCTGAAACTAGGTCATGATCTATCGATAACCAGTGTGGTTGGCGAGGGGACAACGGTCACCATTCACTTTATGAAGATGCAGCATTATAATGATTTGCGGTGATGTTCATATAATACTGATAAAATGAAAAGCAAAAAGCCTCCGAACCTGGATTGGTATCAGGTTGGAGGCTTTTTGTCATCAGCTACTATAATTGTCGCTGGTTAAGGGTTCAGGGCAAGGGCCATCCTTCGCCTAGCTCACATTTCTGTGGTATCTACAACAGATTGACTGTGTTACATAGAACGGGAAGCCTCCACTTTAGCTGCAGGTTGATCGTGCTTTTTTAACAGGGACAAGAAAATAATCACCATAGCCACGGCACCAATCGTGCCTAAGGTCCACATCGGGCTGCTCAAATTCAAGTTCTGACGGAAGTAGAACAGATCTCGAAGACCCTCCGCAGAGAAGCGAAGCGGCAGCCACGAATACAGCCAATCTTGGCTGAACGATGGCAGTAGCTCTAGCGGCAACGAGAGTACGGGTGCACCGAAGAAGAACACGAGCACGAACAGTGGTACACCTTTTAAGCCGAGCCAACTCACAATGGCCGTTTGCAGCAGGAAGAAGGCGAAGCCGACGAAAGTAAGGAACAAGCCCATTTCCCAATAATTCGGGATAGTTAAGCCCAGCCATTTGCCTACTACAAGTAGAATACTGGCAGCAGAAGCCGCGGTGATGACGATGCCACTGAGCAATTGGGATACTTGAATCCCAAAGCGATGCGAGCGGGAACCGGTTTGTGTTGCTTTTCCAGCAGCCATGAAGAGAAGTAAAGTTGTCACCATGGCTCCAAACCAAGCAAGCTGGGTCAACACCACAGGTGCGTTACCATTCGCGCTGTTCGTGCCGACGGCATTTATATTTTTGCTTGTGACGATGATTGGTGAAGCGAACGCTTTGGTTTGGTCGACGGTAAGTGTACCGCCTTTTTGACTAACTTGCGCTAATAGTTGCTCTCTCACTTGACCGTTAACGCCATTAAGGATCTGGCTCAGCACGCCACTGGCCATCGTTGCCGCGGTATTATTCATTCCTTGGTTCACGTATACCGTTATGGATGACGCCTGCGGCCCAGGGGATAATAAGCTTGCTAGCTTATGGCTGAAGTCTGTTGGGATGATAATCGCAGCGTAGGCCATTTCTCTGTTCATCGCATCGATCGCTTCTTGTTCAGTAGCAAGTGTCGTCCACTTAAGAGGTGATACAGTGTTTGCTCCTGCTGGTACAGCCGTTATTTTCTCTTGAATCAACTTTCCGAAATTCATTTCTTGACCTGTTGGAAGCTTCTCACCCTCATCCATCTGAACGAGCAATACGGGTAGATTCTTTGGCGTAGGATTCACTGTCGAACCAAGTTGTGCAATACCCAATAGAAGAATAACGAGGAAAACGGCAATAATGGCGATATACGGGTGTTTCTGTTTAAAAAAGTGATTCATCGTAATGCCCCCTTCAATTCAAATTCATGCAATTCATATATTTCATTAAACGTTGTGTGAACGAAATTACTAAAAAAAGAAATCACTTTCTCCAAAGTGACACGGTGAAACTACTTTTTTTTATTGATGATGACGCTACTTTTTATTGACGCCCTTACTATTTCCTGATATATTTCATTAAAACCAACTATTCCTATATGAATGAATATATGAATAAATTTGTGGAGGTGTCTATTATTATGAAACTTTTGAAATCTCGCAAGCCCATCCAGATAGCCGTTTTAACAGCCGTCCTCCTGTCCTCCGTTAGTACATTAAGCAGTGCAGCTGCTGCAAATGATTCAGCCCTCTCTTTTAAGCAATTCTTGAACACACGTTATGAGATCACCCTGTCGAACTCCTTATCCAAAGGTGATTTCATCATCGCCGTAAACCGCATTTTGAAAGCGGAAGCGAAAGATCAGACGAATGTTTTTACGGACTTGCAAAAGGACAGCCCTTATTACGAAGCAGCGCTTGCCTTATATAAAAAAGGGATTCTCTCTGGAGACACGTTAAGGGGAGATCAGACCCTCACTCAACTTCAGGCTATTTTCATTGCATTAAAAGCATCCGGCTTGAAAGAACTTGCCTATACTTATCCCAAAGATAAAATCAAAACTGCTTTAGCGAAAGTACATATTGACTACGAACAAAACAATACATTAACGCTGCAAGCCGCTCAAGAACTAGCTGCAGCTATTGATACCGGCCTTGTTCCTTCCAAATTCCTAGCGGATACTGCAGCTGACGAAAGCTTCGCTAACGAACTGCTTGGCAAGATTCTTTCTTTCAATGGACAATACAAGCACTATCTTGGAACGACTTCCGATGATGATATTTTCCGTAAGATAAACGATGCTTGGCGTACGGAGGATCTCATCTCAGCAACCGATTTGCGTTCTGTCTTCGAAGATGCCTTAAAAAAGAATCTCGTTACGGGCTATAACTTGAAGGATTCCCGTTTCGACGCCAACTTCGAGCCAAAGCTTTCTCTCACATATGGTCATTCTGACATTACACATGCCATTCAGTTAATAAGTTTGCTGCGTAGCGAGAACGTCCAGGCGAAAGTACAGCTGGAGCCCAAAACATCTGCCTTCATCTATTTAAAAGAATGGGGCGAGCCGACACAATCGGACGACTATCAAGTAGTCCAAATCGAGAATGGTAATTTCATCGCCTACTCGAAGGAATACGACATTGAGTTCGAATTTGATAACGCTGAGCAAAAAAATAAGTTCCAACAGATCATTTTCCAATATGCTAAAAAGAACAGTGAGGATCAGACAGGGCTCATTTATTCTTCTTGGTGGCAGCCGCTTTACTATTCATTAACCGATATTAAAGACTATAAAGTGATCGCTAACAATAAAGTCAGCAAAGGCCATTATTATGCACAGTCCTTTTCCCTCAGCGATAAATCCGACGAAGTTGTTACCGGCCTGAAAAAAATAGACGCTAGTTTGAACGTCGACTCCTATAATTTCTGGGTGGACGAACCCTTCTACAATTACTTGCTAGGCGAATATAAATAACAGCAGACAAAATAAACGGCCATNGCAAAGGCCATTATTATGCACAGTCCTTTTCCCTCAGCGATAAATCCGACGAAGTTGTTACCGGCCTGAAAAAAATAGACGCTAGTTTGAACGTCGACTCCTATAATTTCTGGGTGGACGAACCCTTCTACAATTACTTGCTAGGCGAATATAAATAACAGCAGACAAAATAAACGGCCATACCGTCCTTTGAAGGACAGGAGCGTTTATCTAGAAATTCAGCATAATTAGTAAGTAAAACTTATAAATTCTGATATTTTAAAAAATATTAATCAAAAGGTCCGTCTAGACAGGTATCAACCTGCTTGGACGGACCTTCGTTATAAAGTGCTCCTCTTACTCCAACTTACAATATTGACCGTATATCCGTCATCTATTAGGAGCGATGCGTCTGTAACTCCGCTCATCTTTTCACTAGCAATGAATGCCCCGTATTCTGCGACTTCTTGTACGGTAATCAAACGCTCCTGCGGAACTAATGGAAAAATATTCTTCGATGACTCTTTCCACGTCTATATGGCCGTGACAAAGCTAATCCGCCCCGTTCTGAATAAGTAAAGGAGCCCCACTTGAGAGTGGAGGCTCCTTTGCTTATTGGTTTTACCACTCTTTTCTATCATTCCACTACTTAGTTTCCTGTGCCTATAGGTCATTATGTTTAACCCATTGCATAATGCTCAACTAAAAGAAAGGATTTTTGTGTCTTATTGTATAATAAGTCAAACATATCCATAAATTCAGTGGAGGTGTTGAATTATGTTTTCAAATATGGCAAGAAATAAGTCTACGACTCAAACTGCAACTTCTTATTCGTTAAAAGCTAATAGCAATCCCAGACAAGCAAATCATATGTCTCATTACATCCAATTCTTGCATAGTACCATTGGCAATCAAGCGGTGCAAAGAATGTTAACCCGAATCCAGAATACATGTTTGATGAAGTTGAGTTGGCCCAGGCAGAAGGTGTGGAAGCCTTGGAAAAAGCAGCATCTATTATTCTAAGTTCATTAGGCTATGACCAAATTTTGCTGCCAGAGATCCAACAATGTTTAACTCAAGCTGATGTCAAATGTTTAATAGAAGGAAAACCTATACAAAACAGCCAGTTAAATTCGAAATTACGATACCCAAAACGCTTAGAACTACAGATGGATGATCTTTTGACTCGACCTTGGTTACGGGATATGTATGGTATTCATGATAAAGAGACAGAGTCTAGACCCAATCATTCAGTTTTATCCTTAAATACGACTGTCCCTGAGGCGAACAACTTAAAAGATGAACTCAATGTAAAAAAAGTGAATCATGTAAAAAAAAGCAATAAAGATAATAGTGCCGAGATCAGAGACTTGATCACTAGTTGTATGGATGATATAGCAGGTGATATGTCTGTTACTCTTTGTGGGCATATCAATTATAATAAAAGTGAAAATCCGGAGGATTGGACACTAGCAGGCTTAAACATTGAAACCTTAGTAGGTTATTTAGAGAAAGCTGTCGAGGAAAATGTAGGTGAACTTAAAACATTTGCTCAGTTAAACTTACTGGTATGTGGCAGCGAAAAATTTGCTGAACATTTGTTTCTAACATTGACTAAGCTAGATGCTGCACCTAAAATTATGACCGCCATTCGTGATGAAATCCCGATAACACCAGCACCAAGGGGAGCGCAAAAGTTCCAATACATGTTCTCAGGTGATTATGAGGATGAATCTGCGGGAAGAGGAGAAAACCTTTTAAATTCAGTGTTAAAATTGGAAATGAATGAATCTGGTGAAATGAAAAAATCCAATATGCAGAAGCATGTGATAGATAAAATGCGTGAAATAGCAATCGAGACTCTTAAACACAATTCTATTATTGATAACATAACTCAATACATGCTCCCGGAAACGCCAACTATGGAAAAATTAAATACGGTACGTCATAATTAGAATAGTTTTTGCATGGAGCTTAGGCCACTCACGCTTTCTACTGCTCTCATTTCTTTGTAACTGCACGCAGCCCGCAAATACGTCTGTAACAACCGACCAAGGCTCTCATCCCGATCCAACTCCATGCGGAATCCCCTGCTAATTCTCCACAACGAGGCAAAACGTGCAGTAGAGGGTTACACCTCTACTGCTACTTCACTTTTATGTGCTCCACGGCCTCATCGGAACGTTCTACTGGACACCTACGACTTGAACATTATCGAACGTAGCTACTTGGTTATACGTACGTAAACCGATTTTTCCTGTTGTTATAGATGAATCATTAACCATTAGTTCGTCAATACCATTCACTGAACCTACAAAAGAACTACCTTTCATAGAAAGCTTGAGATTGTATACGGTATTTAGGCTTACTGTATATGCCTTGGAAGCCACTGTTGTAAATGTACCATTCACTTTTTTGAGTAACTGGATTTGATTTGTACTTAGGCGTAGCAAATAGTAATTGTTATTATCTTTGTATCTACCAATAATGCCTGACGCGGCTCCATTCGTAGATGACTTCAAGTTCACATCCGCTTGAATGTTATAGTCCGTCCAGTTTGTATTGCCAGTCGTTGTAACTGCCTCAGCCGCTGTGTTTGTGGACTGTTTATAGGCTGTCGTTGCATCTAGAACGATTGACCAACTGCCGTTTAATCCAGTCCATCCCTGGGCATTGCCACTTTCGAAATTTTCCGACAATAATGTCTGTGTAGCTACTAAAGGACTCCAAGTACCTGCTGCAGCGTCAATCGTCCAGCTTGAATAACCGTTGAGCGTTGGCACTCCATTGCTATCGAAAGTAACCGGAAACCAGTCGTTTCTTCCTACACCTTGGCTGCCATTGGCCATATTACTCCAACGGTCACCTAAGTATACATATATCGTTCCATTCGTGCCGTGAATCGGAAAAATTTGATCATGCTGTGTATCATAAGAATTCGTTGTGTTTGGACTCGTAGGCATTGTAATCATATCCCCGCCTGATTTTGTCCAACCTGACATCAAGTTCGTCGAAAGTGAGTACCGCGTTGGCGTAGAATGAAAATAGTTGGCTTCAGAGGCAGTCAATAAATAAGTAGTACCTACTTTAATAAGTGAAGATGCTTCTCTCACATTTCCAAATCCCCATGTAAGCTTGGTGGAGTCAATACTTAGATAGTTTGCAGCTAACTTAGCAATTTTTAACGAGTCGTTCTGTCCAGAGACGTCACTTGTAAAGGTAATATACGTACTTCCGTCATCATCTTGAAAAATACCACCTAAGTCACCCATTTTGTATCCACCAGGTTTTTCGTCATACCGATTATAAGTGAATGAACCATTGATCGATGAGCTCGTCAAGTAAACCAACCTGTTTCTAGATCCGGTTTCCAAAGTGTTCCATTCCAACATCATAACATATTGGGATGTTGAACTATTATAGGCGACAACGAGCCTCCCCACCCAATCTGAACTGGCAAAGTCCGCCGGAAACCCGCTAAAATCAACGACATTGCCCTGATTTATCCATGACTTAAAATCGGTCGACGTGTACAATTTAATGTTTTTAATCCCTTGTGCTTTTTGCGAGATATCTAATCCATACCAGTAGAAGGTATTTCCCTCCTGCATCATCCATCCGCCTTGCGCATTAATCAAATTGCCATCCGTATCGTACCAATCAGAATTATTAACAATCGTTGCCGAAGTCGCTTTAGCAGATTGGGCAAAACACAATAATAGCAAGATAAATAGTGCAGTTAACATTGCAGTAAAAATCTTATTTGGATTTATATTCCCTTGTATTTTTAACATTAAAATCACCCTTTCTAATTTTAAAAAGATAAGACGACTGACCTTCTGACTCAAGTACTATTTTTCTTTACTTTCCCCCCTCTCATTTATAAAGCGCTTACATCACCTATTATAGCGGGTCCTACCATTCAACATAATTAAGCAAAACAACAAAAAATAATACTAAATCAACAATCCGCTTTTATTGTATCCATTTTCCGAAGGATGAACGTGACACTTCCCTGTGGAGTATACGTGCAGTTTTTGGAATAGATTGGGTGGGATTTTCTCGTCGGTAGACTCTCCTCCAGTCAGTCTGCTATATAAAAAAGAAGCTCCCGCATTCAGGAACTTCTCTCTGCGTATTTATTCTACCACTCAGCAACAGACCCATCTTTATGACGCCATACAGGATTTCTCCAGCGATGACCTATTTCCGACATTTTCCGAACGTATTCTTCATTAATCGTTATACCTAAACCAGGTCCATCAGGAATGGTAACATATCCGCCTTCATAGGAAAAGACAGCAGGATCGACGATATAATCAAGCAAATCGTTGCCTTTATTATAATGAATGCCAAGACTTTGTTCTTGAATGAAAGCATTGTAAGCTGTGGCATCTAACTGTAGGCATGCTGCTAGTGCAATTGGCCCTAACGGACAATGAGGTGCTAGTGCAACATCATAAGCTTCGGCCATCGAGGCGATCTTTTTACATTCGGTAATCCCTCCCGCGTGGGACAGGTCCGGTTGTATGATATCAACATAACCATCTTCAAGCAGCTTTTTGAAATCCCAGCGGGAGAACATACGCTCGCCTGTAGCTATTGGAATATTGGTATGATGTGCCAGATCTCGTAAGGCTTCATTGTTTTCTGGTAAAACGGGCTCTTCTATAAACATGAGGCGGAAAGGTTCTAACTCCTTGGCTAACACTTTAGCCATTGGTTTGTGTACTCTGCCATGGAAATCTACACCAATTCCCAAATTTGGTCCTACTGCGTCTCGGATCGCAGAGACCCGCGCAATGACCTGATCGATTTTCTCATACGAGTCAATAAACTGCAGCTCTTCGGTGGCATTCATTTTGATTGCGGTAAATCCGGCTTTTACCTTCTCCATGGCATCTTGAGCTACGTCGCTTGGACGGTCGCCACCGATCCAAGAATACACCTTTATGGAATCTCTACATGCGCCACCTAGCAGCTGATGAATTGGAGCATTATAGAATTTCCCTTTGATATCCCATAAAGCCTGGTCAATTCCAGCGATTGCACTCATTAGAATAGGACCGCCCCGATAGAAACCGGACCTATACATCACCTGCCAATGATCCTCAATACGCATAGGATCCTTACCAACCAAATTGTCCATGAGTTCAGATACAGCAGCCTGCACAGTATGAGCTTTCCCCTCAACGATCGGCTCTCCCCATCCAACAATGCCTTCATCCGTTTCTATTTTCAAGAACAACCAGCGCGGTGGAACAATAAATGTCTCATAGCTTGTGATTTTCATCCATTACCCTCATTTCCTCAAAATACATACTATCTATATTTGAATCATAGTATCTATTTTTTCCTTTGTCAATTCATAAATGCCATTTTTTTCACTTCTAAGTTAAGTGTTTTTACAATATTTTCTGTGTTAGAATAACAGATAATAATTGAGCGGAACGAGGCTGCATCATGAAAAAAACGGTGTTTGAAACCACCATCAACGTATTTAAACAAAAAATTATGGACAAGGAATGGGCCCCAGGAAATCGGCTTCCTACCCTCCAGCAATTGGCCAATCATTTTTCGGTTAGCGTAACGACGGTTAGGGAAGCTCTTCGCACGTTGGAAAGTCAAGGGCTGATTAGTATTGAGCACGGACGTGGCATGTATGTTAGAAATGACCCGCTTTTACTCGAAGATCCGACGATGCAGCTTGAAGAATTAGGTCATATTTCGCTTGTTACTGTGTTGGAAGCGAGATTATTGATAGAACCGGAATTAGCTGCCTTGTGCGCCCAATATGCCTCAGAATCACAAGTCAGAAGGCTTCATGAATTAACCAAACAAGTAGATCAAGAGATGAAAGAGGGTGGATCTTACTTAGATACGGACTTGGCATTTCACCAAGTTATTGTGGAAGGTGCGAGGAACCCAGTTCTTGGAAGAATGATGGATGCTATTATACCTCTTCTTAAAGACGCCAGAAAACAAACCAACACGATGCCCCACATGAGAACGAAAGCTTCGCACTATCATGCGTTAATAGCCATAGCTATTGAAGAGCGGCAATGTGAGAGGGCAAGAACCTTGATGCACGCCCATATTACCGACATGCTGGAGGCTTTGAGAAAATGATTGATCGGAACCGATTCTACGTGGTGTAGAGTGAAAGGCGGGGAGTATTAGTATAATGGCTAGTGTACTTTTGTTGTCATTGTCCCAATATTTAGAGACACATGGTTTATGTATCATACATTGTATCCCGTAGCGCAAGCTCCTACTATCTCTACTCGCACATATGTATACAAATTCAAACTCAGCGGATTATCAAGTTGCCCTCCCTTTATTCACATAGATGCTTGCACTTAGGCTGCCCAATGCAATTCATTTGGGGACGATCGCTGATTGTGAGGGGGAGGGGAGTAGTCATTACCATATCAAATTTGGTAATTTCCGCAGAGGGGTAAGCACAGCAGGCGTAAGCGCATAAAATCATTGAAGAACAATAGATAATGGTTAGTGCATCCCCGTACACAAAAGTCGAATTTTATCTAAGCCATGAAGCACGGTCACACTCTCACCGAACGTCAGAAGCCGCAGAACGAATCTCTGCGGCTCTTGGTTTTTGCAGTCTACCTTACTTAATTCTCTAGCCGATCAAACGTCCCCAGAACTTCCTTGGCGACCTTCAGGAGCATTTGAACTTCTTCCAGATTTCTACCGACTAATAATGAGTGAAAAGCGGCAATTAGTCCATTCTTATCGTTGCATTCCTCAATGCCCTCTATACCCTCCACACGGAATACCTCTACCGCATTGACATCCAAAGCCACTAGCACCTTCTCTAGCGTTTCAAGTGAAATATTTCTAGAACCTCTTTCAATATCTGATATGTATGTGATGTAAACCCCTGATTTTTCTGCTAAAGACTCCTGGGTGTAACCTTTTTCTTTTCTCAATGTTCTGAGCCGATCTCCAACCATTTTAGTAAAGTCCGATGACATATCATCACTCTCCTACCTACAAGCGTAAGAGAGCTCGGTGTATGCATACAGAGAATTAAAACAGAAATATTATTCCGAAGTTCGTATGTATACGACATTATGATGATAGTATATATACATATAAAGGAAGAAATACTTTAAAAATGGTAAAGTCTAAGAAGGAACACAAATGAGATTAAACTTCAAGTCGATAGTTAGCTTGGCTGTTCTGGCAGTATTTTTATTTTTTAACTGGTTGCAATTATGATCAGACGAAACTTGAAGATGCGACTAACAAAGATATTGCCGATTTTAAGAAGTGGGAAGCAAAATAGGATAAAAAGAAATGGGAAAATGAAAAGCCATACAAGATGTGAAGATCACTCGTACAAGAAGTAGGTATATTGGAGCAGCCATGCTGCTCCTTTTCTTTGCATGAACTATTGCTTGGTCAATCCCGTGCACATACATAGTTCCTGCCTTCGCAGATTTTCTTCTGACCGAGATAGAATGGTTTGTAAGTAGTCATTCGCTTACCACTTTTGAAAAGGATTAGTGGTGAACGCTAATCTACGGAATTGAAAATGGGATGTACTCTCAGCCGCTAGTATCGTTCTAACAGTTATTTGTGTTGTTAGCGATACAGCGGCGGACAAAAAGAAACCACCTTACGATGGTTATTGGGTAGCCCCCATCAAAGAAAAAACCTTGAAAAGCACGAAGCCAATCAAGGTCAATAAAGTTAATATTTCTCTAGTTCTGCCTTTAAATCTCTGATCAAAATATCTACATCTAAGACAGCAGAATCATCATTATTAAAGAATATTGATGGTTTTAACCCATCCACCTTTAATCGAGGCAGTAGATCATCAATGAACTCATACAAGTCCATACTTTCACCTAAATAATTTTCCCAATCATTGTTGGCACAATGCTCTGCAAACTCTCTTTTGGGCCAAATAGGAAATAGCACGTTTCCATTGTCATCTTTGGTCACTGCCCATCCATCTTCGTATAGCCCCCACACAGTTTCTGAATCTACAACTTTTTTTACGAAGTATTCATATCTAATGTTAGCAGGTTGGTTTAGCACAGATTCAAATTCTTTTAGATTCATAGAACCTCCTAATTAGTGTTACCTCTTCTTTCCATTGTAATCGTACTTATGTTGAGTTTTATGGTTCTTTGTTATCTGTAGATCACTGTATTCGTAGCCATAGCCTTTTCTTGCTTCATAGCCACGTCTATGAGCCATTTGATAACCTTGCGGAACTCTAATATTATCCCTTTTTCCGCGCTTAATCTCATTTATATCACGATTAATATCTCCACTCAAAAAGCTTGAAACCTTATCATCATCTTCAATTTCCTTGAATCGAGCTTGCTTACCTGACCTTCCACAATTGCTTGCAATCTTAAAATCTTAAAATCTCTTATAGAAAAGGTGGCAACTGATTTCCAATTACCACCCATTATATCAACCGGCTTTGGGTTCCGTTAGAGGACTCGCCGCCCTATATTCGTTTTTGTGCTTCATCATGCTGTAGATGATTTTCACAAGCCTTCTTATGACGCATATGAGGGATTGCTTTTCGTCCTGCCTTCTGCTAACTTGCGTTGGTAGAACTCGTACATGAGCGGATTACGCTGTGTCTTGTTCTTTCCTTTGGCGACTTGGATTTGCTGAACGGCTAGGTTATGGAAGATGGCGTTCAGTGCCCGATGGCTTTTCCGCTTGCTTGGTCTTTACCCTTGCCGCCCGAACTAAAGCGGACAGGGCCGATTCCGGCGAATCGGGCTAAATTGTGTCCCTGACAATATAGTGGTCGGACTATCCAGTGGATTAGTTGCGATGTTCCTGAAAATATATGCATCGGGGTATCTATTCGCAAAGTTGCGATTAATTTGAAAAACCTGTAAGAAAACAAAGATAAGAAAAAAAGGGCAATCTTGGTGGTATCTGACCATAATCAACCTGTTTATCGCATCTGTATTGCGATATTGGGGTTATGAAAATAAAGCCTTTAATGTGCGTACAAACAATATGACGAAATCTTTATACAGGTATTACATGGGTTAGATGTGTTATTGGTTAAATGATTGGTTCAATCGACACTAGGTATCCCCCACCAAAAATAAGCCCTGAAAGGCATG
The DNA here is from genome assembly GCF_001653565.1 of Paenibacillus oryzisoli. Taxonomy (GTDB): domain Bacteria; phylum Bacillota; class Bacilli; order Paenibacillales; family NBRC-103111; genus Paenibacillus_E; species Paenibacillus_E oryzisoli. Next base: position 67,319 of record NZ_LYPB01000088.1, on the reverse strand, counting down.
TAGCCAATCAGGGCAATTATTTAATTACAATAGCCAGTAACAGATTGAATAAATCCTGATTCAGCCTTAATTAGGACATTAACCGTTCCAGTAATCTTAACTACAATTAAATCCGCTTCATCCTTAAAGATTTCAATATTTGCCTTGTAGTCATATGAACCGGAATTCAGTGTAATTTCTTGAATAGCCGACAAGTCAATTCTAACAGCAACAGTATTGTCGCCTAGTTCCACCCACTTCTTGGGTGGTTTTTCGGCATAATAAGGCATATCAAATTTAACTGCAACAACACGCCCTTCATCATGGATGTTTACTTCAGCAATGCGAACATCCTTAAGTTTAGGTACTTGTTCATACAAACCTACTAGAAAGTTGTTTCTTTCCAAGACTTCATACCACACTTCTTAACCACCTCTATTTATTAAATGGATAATGCTCCATCGTACCAGGAACTTTTCCTGTTCGGGTATTATCGGCGGGTCTTACATTAAAATGTGGACCTTGCCCACCTTTTTGGTGTCCTGCACTATGGTCTTGAATTACAATCTTTTTACCGTCTTTGTTAGTGCAAACATATTCTCTAGTACTAATAACTTTTCCATTTGAATCTTTTATTACATGTCCGCCCTCATGTTGTGCTAAGCGCATATCCACTCGATTTACCGCTTCAGGTTGTTGACTCCTCGGTATGCCTGCATCTCTTTTTGCTTGATTCAGAGCACCGTTACGGCTAAGTTGACCCGCCTCCTCAACTAGTTTAGCCTCTCTCATAAAGAATTTTCCTTCAGTCCTCAATGCAAGGAAAACTCCACCTTCAGCAAGTGCCCCTATATCCCCAGAAGTAAATTCGCCGTCTGTTAAGATATCATAGTTTTCTTCTCCTACAAGACCTTCACGAACAAACATTTTAAGACCACTTTTAAAGCCGTCCCACATTTCACTAACACTCATGTGACCTGTAGGGTCAGTTTTCGTCAACGGATTATTCTCCACATACGTATACAAATTTAAACTCAGCGGATTATCAATCTGCCTTTCATAAGTATCCTAGTTAATAAACCGTCATCCATCGATAGAAAAAGTGGTAACCATTAACTTCCAGTTACCACCTCATTATATCATCTAGCTTGTTTCATTGGCACAATTGGCATCACATATTCCTTCTTGTTCTTCATCAAGGCATAAATCACATCTACCAGTTTTCGCATAAGACAAATGATTGCTTGCGTCTTGGTCTTCCCAGCAGCTAGCTTCTGCTGATAATACACGTAGTAGTACGGATTATTGGGTTCGCCACTTCCACGCTTCGTCCCAATCTGTCTACAAGCAAGCCTATAAACAACTCATGTAAGGCTCTCCGTACATCATACATCGTTACTGTCATAGCTGATTTGTTTCTGATGGGGGTGGAATACCTTAGTGAACAATAATTTGCTTGCTACGATTGAAAGTGTTTAGAGGTGAAAGCTGGTGGCTGATCTACGGAACTGAAAATGGAATCAAATCTCTGCCGCTAGTACCGTTCTAGCAGTTATTTGTGTTGATAGCGATACAGCGGCGCAAAAAAACCTTGAAAGGCATATAGCCAATCAAGGTTGTTAAGCCATTACGTACTCTGCATTTCTGTCTGTAGAAGATTGCAAGATTTACAAATATAAAAATAAAGAAATGATTCTCCAAAATTGAAAGTAAAGCCTTCGTGAACCAAACCTTCTGAATCAAAATCCTCACTGCAAATCGTTGCAACATACTCCATATCTTCATTACACGAGTAACACTTATTTTGAATGGGTTCTGTTGCAATAAGTGGCTCACCTAAAATTCTACAAATATATTCTGAGCCAAAGTCTTCAAAAGCTTTGTCAGTATCCCCTTCATTTGAGGGAGTATCTGTCTCATATAGTTCTTCAAATTTTACGTTAGAAAATGGCAATGGATTAGGAAGATGATCTTCTTTTTCACTAATCCATTTTTCCCCATCAGTTTGTTTCAGAATTGTAATAGTTCCTGTTCGAGGTTCAATTTCAAACACCTGAGTGGACCAATAAGAAGAGCAATTCAAGCAGGAAATTAGTGGAATTCTATCCAATTGCCCATTTGATAACTTTTCTAATCTATTATCTTTCAGGTCAAAATTAAAGATTAAGTGCAGGTTAGTATCACAGTTCGGACAGATCGGTGTATTCCATGAGTCCCCACCAAAGGAATGAAGATACTTATCAATTCCCTTAATTACTCTATATCCTTCTCTCCTCATAAAGATTACTCCTCCTCTTATTTTTTATAAATTTCCTGACCATAACGAACTGTTTGCTTAAGACCTTCGTTATATTTTCTTCCAAAATTATTCTTTACATCCCAAACATCTCTAGCCATACGTTGTCTTCCACTCAGTCCAATATCTGCTCTCATTGATGCTTTACCTTTTCCGGCAAAAGTTCTAGTCATCTCATGATCAGATTTACTCATTAAGACAGCAGGTCCTTCATTTCTGCTTATACCTTGAGTTTTATTATAAGCATTTTGTGCAATGTGATGTCCAACCTCATCTGAACCTTTAGAAGCATCTACTGCTTTAAAACTTCCACCAGTAACTTTTCCCGTACCCTACTATGTGAAGGTTCAAGAGAAATTGATGACCAATGACCACATTCATGTCGTTAATTACCTGAATCAACTTAAACCAATCGAGAGTTTGATTTCTACTGGGGACATAATTGGGATGTTGAAGGAACATCAACCATTAGCTGAACGACAATGGGCATTGAATGCATCACAAGCGTCAGATTCTCACGTTTATACAAAAGATCAGCTTGAAAGGGATTCAAGAGCGCCATCCAAAAATCCTGAGGATTACAATTCAAAAGGTGAATACGTGCCGAAGAATGGTGCATCGAAGAATCCAGCAGATTACAATGCTAACGGTGAGTACAAACCAGTTGAATCCATGACAAAAGAAGAAAAGCGGAAAGAACTTGAAGAGATGCTAAGCAGGGTATCAAAATGAGGGTCAAAAACCCTTTCTAGCTAAGAAGGAGAGCAGCCGACAAGCTGTTCTCGTTTTATTTTGAGTAGCCAATTGATTCATGTCCCACATCCTGACGAGCAGAAATAGTGCGCTGTTCTCGTAGTGGTGATTCGGTTGATACTGGGTGGCTTCATAGCGGAGGTTACCACAGGTCTAATTCTGTGAGGGCAGAGAAAATATGTGAAGATTAGCGTGCGCCGCTAGTATCATTCTAGCGGTTATTTGTGTTGTTAGCGATACAGCGGCGGATAAAAAGAAACCTTGCAAGGTGGTGTCTACATGGGTTATATGTGTTATTGGTTGAATGATGAGTTCATTCGGCACTGGGTAGCCCCCACCAAAAAAGAAACCTTGAAAGGCATGAAGCCAATCAAGGTCTCTAACTTTATCTAAAATACTGAGTCACATCATAATTTGAAATTGTTTTGGCTAACTCGATAGGGGATACATCATAATTGTTTTTTGAGTGTGCGTCTGCACCATGAGATAACAGAAGTAGAATCACTTCACCCCTCCCCCTCGAATTAAATACTGCACGAAACAAAGGAGAATTGCCATGAGAATCCTTCACATCAACATTAGCTTTATTATCTACTAACAGCTTAACAACTTCCGGCAAGTAATTTTGAGAAGCGTAATGTAAGGGGGTATATCCTAGATTATCTTGTGCATCTACGTTTGCCCCTCTTTCAATTAGAAATTTTGTGATTTCCGTCAAATTATCAATTACTGCATGAATAAGGGCAGTCCTTCCATCGTCGTCCACGGTATCAATATTCTCGCCAGATTCAAGTTGTTGTTGTAGTAATTTAATATTTCCAGTAAGTACAGCATCAAAAATTTTTGACATTTTATGTGCTCCTTTTTTATGAGTTATGGCATTTCATATTTGTGACTCCGATTAGATTTTGGGTCTTCAATCTGATACTTATCAGGATTGTTCATTCGGTCATTAAATTCTTTCTGTGTTAATCCTTGCTTCTTAGCTTTTTCAGCTTCTCGCCAATGTTCATTACCCGGCTTGTGTCCTAAATCATATTTACCTTCAATCGGTTTACCTGTATTCGGGTCAATAAATTTCCCGTCATCAGTTTTAGGAGCACGATTTTCCACTTCTTTTCTGACTTCTTTTCTAATATACGGTCTTCTAAGTTCACCCTTCCCCTCAACCAAACTACCTAGACCTTGCTCAATAGCTCTTTTCCCACGACCAAGTCCCGTAACCCCAGGAATCGCCGCAGCAAGAGAATCTAATCCTGCCGCTAAATAATCTCCCTCGGCTAAATCCATGGAAATATTTTGGACATCCATTTGCAAATCTCGTGAAGATATTAGAGCGGATACATAGAGGTATAAAGCGCACATTGGACAATGACCCGTAGGTCCAGCCAACTTCAATAATCTTATATCTTAATTTATTGAATTCCATTTGCGCAAACAGACCTGTAAACTCTATTCTTGTAAAAGGCTTTGTAAAAAATTCAAAATAATATGATTTGGCACAGATATCCCATGAAAAAATCTTTATACGGGTATTACATGGGTTAACTATGTTATTTGTTGAAAGTGAGGTCTTCCGGCACTGGATAACCACCACCAAAAAGAAAAAACCTGAATGGCGAGAAACCAATCAAGGTTAATTTATTGACTATTTCAGTGGGTCTTTATGCCACTTGTCATCACCCATAATCCTATCTATGATATGTTCTGCTTCCCACACTGCAGCAATTTCTAGCCCATCACATTCTTGCTTACTAGCCCATTTCATTTCCCCTTTATGATATATTGAGTATCCGCCAGATAATTTATCAATTACACATGCAGGAGGAGGCCATGCTTCATCTTCATCTTTAAATGGACGATTAATAACAACTGTCCATTGACCTGATTTCAGTACATCATCATAAACTCCAACTATAAACTGATAATCTTCATCTTGAGGTATGTCTTCTGCCGATTTACCTATTTAACAAATAAATTGCAATACTTGCATCCTTAAACCTCCTCCCGAATGCAAATCCACCATCCGGCAAAGGTATAACATACACATCTCCAAGTTTTATTCGCTTGCGCTTTGTACTAGTCATGGTTTACCAAACTCCTTATTTGCAGAATCAATATATTTTTGTTTATTTTTATTCTTGTCGGAAATTCCATTTATGCTATTTCCGTACGTTCCTCCCTGAGATTTTGCACCACCATTCTTCTCAATCAACTGCTGCTCCCTGCCACGCATTTTTGCTGCTTGATGTTTTTCAAGGGTTGCACGGCCAAATCCTTGCTGATTCATGTGATAATTCGGTATCCCTTTTAGCGATTTTCTCTAATGGAGTCCCTTTGCCACTGAGAGGAACAATAGTTTCTGAGGACACGAATCAAATTACTATTCAAACTGGCAAAAAACACAACAAGTTAACCTTACTATATGATGTGAATGCAACAAACCGTTTGGGACAATCAGTGTATAAAAAGGTCTATATAACCGTCGAGAATGAAAGCTACAAGAACAAATTAAAGATAATGTCAATTGAATATTAAGCCAGCAGCGGACAAAAAGAAACCTTGAAAGGTATTTACCGATCAAGGTTAAAAAAATTACTTTCTGACTATTCAATTCTAACTGCAACCATATTATCACCATTTTTATTAACTAAGACAACTTCAGATTCAGAAGTCCATACTAATTGGCCCAAATGTTTAGCATACGCAAATTCATCAGGTAGTTCTGAAATTACCATTATTTTTCGTACTTCCGTACCATCCATCTGCCTAATTAATATTGATATATCCATGCTTTTAACGTTGTGTTGGCACAACACTTCAGCATAATACTTCTTTTGAGGACTTTTAACGGCTTTTCTCCAAATCCATTCATTCAAATAACCAATTTTCTCTATTTGTGATGAAACGTCTCTAAATGCGTCAATTACCCAGTCTTTTTCTCTAGATATTTTCTCAATTCCTTTCAAAAGAAGATTAAGAGTAGTTCTCTTTTTCTCGTCATCATTTCCCAAAATAAATTCATTATAACTAGATTTCACTTGTACTGTAACAATTCCAGAAAAATTTAGTATCCTTTCATCAGTAATACTTTCAACACATTCAATAAGAACTTTCTTGCAATCTTCTGTTTTCATCTTAACAAATAGACGCTCGAACATAGCTGTTATACAACGAGTTTCTAATCTAAACGAACGTCTTTTATCATCCCAATTTAAATTGTAATCAAATTTAGTTGCATCATGATACTCGCATTTTTTTTCATTCATTATTGCTTGTATTCTTTCTTTGTCGACGATGTATGGTAAATCTAAATCAAATTCTCTTAAATACAAGGTTAACCTCTCCTTATTCCCAAGGTCGTGGTCTAATATGCTTGTCCATAGGCTGTCCTGCATCCCATAGTCTTTGAGCATTCTGCATTTCCCAATTAAGTGCATCTTGTCTATTAGCAATGCTCGGCTGCACAACGTTTGCTTTGTATTTATTATATCCAGCCATTTTATTCCAACTATTTATTTGTTGGTTTGCTCTAGGGGAAGAGCCATTTTTATTTAAAGGTTGCCCACTTATACCAGTTTTAGCAACCTTCCCCGTAGTTGTTTCTGATATTTCATATCCATGCTGTGGTTTCATACTGGCCTTACTATTTCCATTAAAACCACAACTCGTATTATGCACCCAAATCCCAAGGCCGCTGACAAAATAGGTATGAAACTCTTCAACCGTCATGTTGTAGACCGTGACATTCTTATGTTCCAGTTCGATGCTGTCTATTTTGAGTGTATTCCCATCGCTCTGTACAAGCATGTCACCGATTTTAAGATCTTTAACGAACGTCCATCCCTTACCTTCTACATAGAACGGATGGTTAAAGGTCGATTCAATCGTCTGACCACCCACAAGAATTTTATAAATCTCATCCGTTTCGTGGTTAAACGTGGCTGTGACTTCTCTGTAGGCTACCTCACCAGTCTTTTCATCCTTGGAAAGAACCCTATCTCCGACTTCAATGTCTTCGATATTCTTCTCCGCTTCGTCTGTTTGAACTTTAGTTCCTGCCGTAAAACAGTTACACCCTTTAATTGCAGCATCTACTATTTCATCAGTTGCTTTTACTCCATCCAAAAAGTCATCAGCATGAACAGCAGTTCTTACTGCAGCCCCAGTTCCTGTAACGAACGGTACAAATGCTGACCCAACATCTAATGCTAAATATCCTGCATTTTCCCAACTTGGAGTTGTTACAAGTTGATACGTATCATACAAAGCAAATCCTATATCTGCAATGATGTCGAAAAAATGTCCAGTAGGGTCATTATACTTTATTGGATTATTAGCCGCATACGTATATAGGTTTAACGTCAGCGGATTATCAATCTGCCCTTCATACGTATCCTCATTAATAAACCGTCCTATACTCGGATCATACCAGCGTGCTCTTAAATATTGAAGCTGCGTTGTGTCATCCCAATACTCCCCACTGTATCGAAAAGGCTGAGGTACGGATTCTTGAACAACCAAGGGATTTCCCCATATGTCATAACTATAGGAATTCATTGGGTTCCCCGAGGCATCTTGAACCCCAATTATATCTCCATGTCCATTTTTTAAATAATAAGTTTTGTTTTTACTTGCATCTACCCTAGCTACCAGACCATGTCCGTATATATAACTAGCTTTCATTGTTACAGAGTCACCATTAACAGATCCTTCAGCAATGAGCTGACTACCGTTAAAATAGTATCTTGTCGTCTCTCCATTTTCAGAACGTTCGTAAAGAAGCCCATCCCCATCATACTTGTAACTTACGTTGGTTCCGTTCTCAGACGTTACTGTTTGGAGCCTATTACGATCATCATACTCGTAACTAACTCCCTGGATTCCATTTAAGCTATTTGACTGATATGTAGATCGATTTCCGCGGGCATCGTAGGTATATACTTCATCAAACTGTGATGCCGTACTTATTCTATTATCTGCATCATAGGTATAAGAATAACTTGATTCGTTACTTGAGTCCTTCTCTTTTTTACTTGTAATATTATTGTTCAGGTCAAACACATAATTAAACTGGTTAACAACATCCCCGTTTGCTCTCTTATGAGTGATGGAGTTCATCCTCACCCAGTCATATGAGTAACTGGTAGTGATACCATTTCTTTGAACAGATTCCATAAGTAAATTGTTTTTATTATAACTATTTGGTGTTTCGTAAGACTCATCCCAGTCATTTAAAGCTGGACCTACTCCCTTAAGACGATTCTCTTTATCATACCCATATGCACTCACGGTACCAAAAGGATCCGTAACCGTTTGAACATTTCCTCTTGTTCCATCATAAGTATACGTTATTTTTTTGTCGTCAGGATAAGTGACTTTCATCAGCTGACCAGTTTTTGGATAGTAATCATAGTTCGTAGTAGTTTCATTGCCAACCTTCATTGTTTTTCGTTTACCCGATGACGTATACGTATACTCAACCGTCCCAGTTGGCGTAATCTGCTTCCATAATTGGTTTCTGTTGTTGTATTGTTGCTCAGTAGTAACCCCATTACGATCTTCACGCTTTGTGAGTTGATTATTACCATTATAATAATATTTTTCAACTTGTTGGGCGGTATTACTTTTTTTAATTAATCTTCCTGCCTCATCATATTGTTTCTCAACAATACTATTATCACCAGCGTATTGAATTTGAGTAAGATTACCGGCCAAGCTATACGTATACTTAGTAAGATTAGATAGTGGTACCGGCTCTAGAACTGAGTTGATCCTTCCTAAAATATCACGACTATAAGTGATTGCCTTACTTTTCGAATCCTCCGATGTCATTAAATTATCGAGGTAGTCGTACGTATAGCTGGCGAGTTTCGCAAAGGCCACTTCTTCTTTCTTTTTAAGTTCACGTAATTTAACTCTACCTTTTACATCGAATGTTTCACGCACTTGATGCCCTTCACCATCAGCAGTTATTTGCTGATTTTTAATGTCGTCATAATATATATCACTTGAGAATCCATCCGGATATTTGTATTGAATTAACCGATTCCAAGGATCAAATTTGCTCTCTGTAATATTCTCCTCGGCATCCTTAATTTGGGTTTGGCGACCATAGGCATCATAGTTGTATCTAATAGTTCCATTTCCCTCAATGCCTTCAGATGTTTTCCAACCGAGTTCATTCCATTTAGTTATAAAAACTACAGCCTCTTCGTTACTGAAATGAGGTTCCATATAAGTGACTTTGTTGTTATTGTCATCATAAATCCATTCCTCAAAACTATTATCTTTAAAAGTTTTTTTTGTTAATCGGTCTAGCTTATCATACAAAAACGTTGTTTCTATACCACTGCCATCTTCGTAACTACTTACTTCTCCAGAATACGTGTAATAATCAGCCTTTTGAGTAATTTGAGACCTTAAACCATCAGCATCGGTTGAGTAATAGGTACGTTTTGTTAGAAACCCACCATAGTTGGGAGATAGACTCTCATAAGAATCTGTTACTTCATAAACTTTATTATTGTCATCGTAAACCTTAGTTGTTACTTTGTTTCCAAACGAATCGTAATCATAACTTAGATGTTGCTTCAGCGTCCCAGTTGAATCCGTTACACTAATATCGGTGATGCTACCTTTAGAATTGCGGGTATATGCTGTATTTTTATTATTATTTGGAGTCACTTGCTCTGAGACGGTTGATAGCCAATGTGTAGAGGAACTGTAAGTATATGTAGTTTTTGCGCCATCCACATTAGTGCTATCTATGACATTGCCATATAAATCATAATTATTAGTAGTTTTATAATCTTGAGAATAAGAAGTATTTCCATTAAAAACTTCTTTATACCGAACAGTAGTTACGTTGGGAACATTATAAGTTTCCAATTGTGTGTAACCATAATCTATTGACTTTAAGATAGTCCTTTTTTGACCATCTTTTTCATCATCAAATTGGTTCTCTATTTTAACCGATCTTAACAGTGGAGGGCTGCCGCCACCATAATACCTGATAGAATTGGTGTATTTATCAGTTTGTAAAGTATCCTTTATCGTTGTTTCAAAATTGAAAGAACTACCATAACTACTTTGGGTACCCAATCCGCCCAAATAAGTGATATCCTTATGATTTTTAACTGTTGGTACTCCATTTTCAGTAACACTATCCTCCCGGGACTTAGTTCTGAAACTCGGATAAAAACCACTCCTACCAGCCCAAATTTGGTACTCTCCAAAATATTCGTAATTAGTTTTCCCTTGTGTTGGATGGGTAATGGACTTCATTAATAGAAACGGCATTGGATCGTTATATGGATACCCCGTATATTCATCTATCTGTCTATCATGAACAAGATTAAATTGTCCTACCTCCCCTTTATATTCAAACGAAGTTTGCCGATTCTCCTGATCGATAACTGAATTTAATTGTTTAACAGAAACTCCTGAGTCATTCATGTAATTCATGGTTGATAAATTATATACAACTGTTCTGTTGCCATATGTCAGTATAACTTGGTTTGTGTTTGTGTCATCCACATACTTTATATTGAGCATATTGTTCAAAGAATCTGCAATTGACTTTAAGCGAAATCTTCCACCATTATAACTCTCGTACGTAAAGTTAATTTCGTTCTGATAAGCATCTGAAATTTTGATTAACAAACCATTTGCATTAAAACGGTAGTCTCTATTATCATTTATAGAATGCAAAAGCGTATCCGTGCCATCGTTTTTTATCTCCAGATCCTTCCACTGATATCCTTGTAACCCCCCATTAGAAATTTCATATGTCCCTTTTTCCGGTAAATGAATGTACTTTCTAGTTCCATAGTCTAATGGATATGGGAATGTCTTCGAATAAATGTACGGGATATTCCAACTCCAACCTACACCTATTGGAAAAATAGCTTGCGATGGTTTTTGAACTCTTTCATTAAATAGTCGTAAATCTCCGTCATTTGACCATTTATATACTACGAAAGGATCAAAATAACTAGCATCGTTCGTGTCATACATTCTAGTTAGCGTGAATGATAGTCCATTTCTCCCAGGCAAAGTAATATCAGGATACTTAAGAGACATTGTTCCAGTCATTGTAGAAATATCTTCAACATCGTTTCCAATATTAAAAGGGGCAGTGTCAGGCTTTATATTTACCTCCATGATAGCAGAAGGGTTAGCAGCTGCAGTCGCAACCGTAGATGTATTAGTTAAATTAGCATCGGAATTGATTTCTGTTGTACTATTTTCGTTTTTTGTCAAAGTAGAGTCGTCCCTGAAGCTTTCGTCCTGATTCGGAGTACTCTGCGCCGCGGCAAATGTTGGTGAGATGAGAGAGAAGAGTACAGTGATGATGAGTAAAAGTGATAGGATTCTCTTGTCCATAGTTACCTCCTGTAAATTTTAGACAAAATTGAATATATAGTGACATGAAAGATTTGATATTCCTTTGTTTTGAAAAGTGATACAGTCCTACGAATCGTTCCCTATGGCGTGCCTATTGTGACTTTCTTTAGATTACCATTGTTATCGTATTCAAAAGATTTCACGATTTTCCCCGTTGATGTTACGCTTATCGATGTTAATCTTCCTTGTGTATCATAGGTGTAGGTTAATTTTCCATTAGCAAAGAAACTTAACGTATTGCTTGCCGCAGATATATTTCCTGCCGTATCCTTCGCTTTCACCGTGAAATTGTATAGGGTATTGGCTGCAAGACCTGTCACCGTGTATGTAGCCGTGCTTCCGTTTACACTTCCAATCAATGTAGTACCGTTGTAGATGTCATACCCCGTTACCCCAACATTATCTGTTGATACCGTCCATGCGATAGATATTGTGCTAGTTGTCACTCCCGTTAATTTCAAATTAGTTGGTGTTGTCGGGAGAGTTGTATCAATGTTTATCGTTTGTACGGTCTGATTTCCTGCCGCATCCGTTGCCCAAACTGTATACATTCCGTTCGCTATAACTGTAAAGACAATGCCACTCAGTACAGTTCCACCTGTTACAAAGTAGCTGGCTGTTTGACTACCACTTGCCCATTTCGTTTGCGTTACTCCGACATTATCCGTTGCATTGACGGTGATTGTGACTTGTTGAGTAGGTGTCGTCTGCGATGGTGTGAGTGTTATGACTGGTGGCATCTCATCTAGTAGCGTCGAACCAACATGTATTGTAAAATAAAATTCAAATGTACTGTCCGATTGTTGATAATATCCAATAAACTTAATGGTGTAATCCCCAGGTGCGAGCTCGTTTTCCGTATACCAATTGTAATTATTAAACCCCCAATAATGTTCATCGGGAACTTGATACGATTCTGTATAGTAGTAATCAGGCCCTGTAATTTCAACATTCAAATTCCGGATATCAGTTGACATACTAAAATAAATTGATGCTGTTTCTCCAGGAGAAATCGTCTGACCATCGCCAATTTTATCCCAATATAATTCTTCCGTAATCCCCATCTCCGGAAGCTCCACATCCTCTAACTGTGACTGAAATTGGGCGGTTTTTAGCTGGTAATCCGACAGTAATTGGTTCATAGTCTCTAACTGGGAGCTGTTATAATCGATGGATTGAAGTGCCAGCTTATAGACGGATTGGGTAACAGACAGTTGAGTGTATTCCGCTCGTGTGACTGAAGGGCTGTCCTGACGTAGGATGCCATATTCTATTTTCAGCTGATTAAACGCAGCGTCAATGTCCTTCGCCAATTGAAGTTTGTCCTGCTCCATGGCATTCTTTTGCATCACGGCAAGCTTCTCCAGCAAGCCCCGTATTTCATATTCCTGACGACTGATGCTGAACAATTGTCCCTTGCCTGGATTGTTCGGAACGATATTCGATAAATCGGCACTAGCCAGAACTTGAAGAAAGCCTGCTCCGTATTCATGACTGTGGCCTAATTTAACGGCCTGTACAAGCAACTTCTGACGAACTTGTTCGGCGGTCAGATCTTTGTTGGCCGACCATACTAGTGCCGCCGCACCGGCCGCATATGGGGCTGCCATAGATGTTCCAGAGCGAATGCCGTATTCACCGTTCAGAGCTGTACTCCAGATTTGCTCTCCAGGAGCCATAAGGTCTAGCTCAGTACCAGTACTGGAGAATCCCGAACGGATATAAGCCTCATTAACCGACCCAACTGACACAACCTCCGGATAACGCGCCGGGTATTTCTCCATCTCTCCGCCTGCTCCATTGTTGCCAGCAGCCGCTACGAACAAGATGCCGTGTTCGGCAATTGCCTCTTGAATCACTTGATGAAGCACCTCGCTGTATTCCGCACCACCAAAACTCATGGACACAATTTGGATGCCGTTGTCAACGCACCATTCAATAGCATCAATGACGGAGCTGTAATAGCCATTCCCCTTGGCATCCAGCACCTTCAACACATACACCTGGGCATCCGGGGCCGTCCCTTCTGTCCCGAATCCATTGGCAGACGCATTGATGATCCCTGCTACATGCGTGCCATGTCCGTTGTCATCCTCAAAGGTAGAAGTACCTTCAACAAAGGTTTGACCGCCAGCAATCCGCAGATCCGGGTGTGCTGTGAAGACACCGGTATCCAAGACAGCTATCTTGATCCCGTTACCGGTCATTCCCTGATCATGTGCATAAACGGCTTGGGTTGCTGTTACTCCCCATGGCACGATTGAGTGGGTATTACTTGGATTCACCTCTTGGCTGGACTGGAGATTAACCAACTGGTCCTTTTCAATGATCGAAACATTTGTATCCGCTTTCATTTTCTTTAAATCATTTGGACTCAACTCTGCTACAACAGTGGTGGAGCGATTGCTCGTTTTATTCATTCTCTTAACATTAATTCCTCTTTTGGAAGCCCATTGGCTTGCATTGGATGAATTTTTCAACTTAATCAGATAAGTTTCTTTCTTCTCTGCTGTTGCGGCAGCGTGAACGGGCTCACTGAGTAATTCGGTAAAACTGATAAAGAATAACAAAATAATCATCAGTAAAATAACCGATTTTTTTCGCTTTTTTACCCTCATTCTACTTCATCTCCCTTAATTTAGTAGGTTGCATTTTGTTATATTATGCCAGTTCTTGTATTTTGTAAATATTATATTATTTGGAATATTTTATAATTATATTTTATAATAAAATATCACGAATTCTAATTCAGAATAACGTATATTATGCTATAAATGTTATTTTTTGTGTTGATTCCAGATAAAATTGATCTAATAAAAAAAGCATGCCCCAAATTGGGAGCATGCTCGGTACTGCGCTATTATTAAGCTTTAACCTTCGCTTTAATCTCTTCCAGCGGCTTGTGGTTACCGTATTTCGGGTATTCGCGCGTAGATGGCGCTGCCCACTGAACGGCATTGGAGATGACGCGGCGGATTTGCTCATTGTAGTAAGTGCGGTAAGTCTCATGACCTGGGCGGAAGTAGAAGATCTTACCGTTCCCACGGTGGAAGGTACAACCGCTGCGGAATACTTCCCCGCCTTCGAACCAAGAAACCATGATAAGCTCATCAGGTTGTGGGATGTCAAAATGCTCCCCATACATTTCCTCTGCCTCAAGATCAATGTACTCGCCAATGCCTTCCACGATTGGATGATGGGGTGCAACGACCCATAGGCGTTCTTTCTCGTCAGCCTCGCGCCATTTGAGATCACAGGATGTGCCCATAAGCGTTTTGAACACTTTGGAGAAATGACCGGAATGCAGAACGATGAGCCCCATGCCTGCCCATACACGCTTTTGAACACGAGCTACGATTTCGTCTTGTACCTCACCGTGTGCTTTGTGCCCCCACCAAATCAATACATCTGTATTGTTCAGAACCTCTTCCGTCAACCCATGCTCAGGATCGTCTAATGTTGCATAGGTAACTTGGACAGAACCGCTAAGGCCCTCACCAATAGCTGTATGTATGCCATCAGGATAGGCTGAGCGGACGATTTCACTTTCTTTTTCATGACGATATTCGTTCCAAACGGTTACTTTTAATGGTTTACTCATCATTCAATCCTCCACGATAGCGTATTCATTCTTACTTCTGAGTATAGGTTTTCACAACCTACAAGGAAAGGCAGAATTGTGCCTACTTCTTATTCAATAGTGTCATCTACTACCCTGTGATGTTATACTTATTCCGATTAAATCTTATTCAAAAATGTCCAGCATAGTGAGGTCCTCCATGCCCATGATCCCTACTCTTAGTCCTGCAAACTTAACTGAAATGAAAAATGAAGAAGTCGTATACCAGAACCCGCTTCTTTTCTTAAAAATATGGGAAATTATGCAGGACTCCCCCAGCTTTGGTTTGCCCGACCCTTGGACATGGCATTGGCATAAGCAGGTTGAGTTTCTGGTCGTCACTCAGGGTCAACTCGCCATCCAAACGAAGGATGCCTATACCGTGTTGGACGCCGGGGATGTCATGTTGCTTGGTTCTTCGCAACCCCATCGTACACATAAAAACTCAGAAGAATCTCTACATTATATTGTATTTCAGATTGATCTGACGCAGCATTTTGACCTGAGCACACTCGCTTATTTGCACCTGTTCTCGGAGTTGACGCATTCCCTTGAGCCATTTAATGAACTGTTTCGTTTGAATACGGTGGTCAGAACTAGTGCTTACCAGCTCATCCGGCAAATTCATGAGGAGTCACAAACGCGTACCATTGGCTATGAACTAGCCATCGTCGCTGCTATTAAACACCTCCTATTACTCCTGCTGCGCAATGATAAACGTGATCTCTTGGGGCTGACCGAAGATTCTGGCATCTCACGTTTGCGTCCAGCGCTGAATTATATCGACGAACACCTGACTGAGCGAATTACGGTCGAAGATGTGTGCCGCATTCTGAATCTAAGTTACCATTACTTTATTAAGTATTTTAAAAAAGTGATGGGACTATCCTTTATTGATTATGTCAATTACAAACGTATCAAAAAAGCCGAGCGCCTCCTGCTCACAGGGGATCTCAGCATTATGGAAATTAGCTATGAGGCCGGTATTCAAAACATGGCTCAGTTCTATAAATTGTTCAAGCGATATAATCAATGCTCGCCTAAAGAATTCAAACAACGGCTCCGCGATCATACGGAAGTACAAGACGCGCCATTGGCGAGGTAACAACAGTGAAGATTGGCGGGCCCTCAGGGGAGGAAGCCCGCCTGAGAGACGAAGACACGCTCCTGCGGGAAATGCCGCAGGAGCTCTTCGTGCACGCGCCGATACGCATCCCGACTGTACCAGTCGGTCAGCCCCAGCGCGTCATAGATCGCACGCACGCCGGTGCGCCCCGTGCGGCCGCCCCCACTGCCATCGCCCATGAAGTAATCGTCGATGCACACCCGATCCACGATGCCAGAGAGCAGCTCGGCGAAGCCGTCCGAGCTGGGCAGCGCTGGCGCGATCGTGGCCTGCACCGGGATTCCGCGCGCGGCAAGCTCGCGGAGTGCTTTCAGCCGCGCCGCGATCGGTGGCGCGGACGGGGTGAACGCGCGACGGATGTCCTCGCGGTCCGTCTCCACCGTCATGCTGACTCGGACGCGGTCGCCGAGCAGCTGAAGCAGGTCCGCATCCCGCGTCACGAGCGGGCTGCGGGTTTGCACGAACAAGAAGTCCGGCTGCGCTTCGGACATCACCTCGAGGAGCGCGCGAGTAATGCGCTCCTTGTACTCGATCGGCTGATACGGGTCCGTCGCCGAGGAGAAGAAGATCGTAACCGGCCCTTTGCGCTTGGCCCGGACGAGCTCCTTGGCCAGGAGCGCAGGCGCGTTCTCCTTTACGTCGACCCAGCCCCCCCAAGGCTCGTTGCGGAATAAGGCCACCGGCATTTGCCGCACGTAGCAGTACGAGCAGGAGAAAGCACAGCCCGTGTACGGATTCAACGTGTGGGAGTAACCTTCAAGGAAGCCGCTAGCTTTCGTCAGCAGGGACTTCGATTGCTTCCGCTGCACATTGACCATAAGTAAACCTCCTTTTATTTCCAGAACCACTTTTCATACACCCAATAGCCGAAGAACGAAAGGATTCCTAAAGAGATATTGAACCATCCTGCAAATAAAGCTCCTTTTTTCTCTTTGGGCATGTTGGCCTTCGTATAATTTTTCACATCGAAAACTAACACGAGCAACCCGGAGACCAACAGCAGCAAAACCGTGTAATTGTTAAAGGTAATCATTGGCCGAATCCTTCCTTCCCTAGTTGGTTTTCGTCCCAATTCGTCTAATCTTAACGTGTACCGTGACATCGAATGACATCTCTTTATATTGATTTTGCCATGATTCCTCGGTTTTGATTTCCTTGTTCCAGTAGGCTGGCTGCGTCGCGCGCACATATTCACCGAAACCGAAAATGTCACTGCCATTCTGCTGAGTCTGCTGAATTAATTTCCCGAATCCCACGTTAGCGTCTTCTTGAATTTTCTCCTCCAGCTTCTTCAAATTTTCTTTTGTAATGAGCACCTTTTCATTCGATTTCTCCGTTAAATCCCCCTCGATTTGGCATTTTATGATGGTATGCACATTGCCATTTTTGATAGTTGTCGTTATTCTCGACTTTCGGTGAGTAGATTTAAAAATAACCAACGTTTTGGAGCCTGGC
This sequence comes from Paenibacillus oryzisoli, assembly GCF_001653565.1. Taxonomy (GTDB): domain Bacteria; phylum Bacillota; class Bacilli; order Paenibacillales; family NBRC-103111; genus Paenibacillus_E; species Paenibacillus_E oryzisoli. The sequence goes on along the minus strand of NZ_LYPB01000088.1, from coordinate 49,682 downwards.
ATTTCTTGAAGAACACTATACCCCCCTGGGTTGATTTGTTTGATCGCCATATAATGTCCGATTTGCAAGGCTGTTGTAACGCCAACCATTTTATCGTTTTTAAAATAGGCCATCCCAGCAAGCTCAATGTTCGATTCCCTCTTTAGTTCCAAATAAGGAAGCATCCCTGCCTGCCCCTTGGCGGAATTCGCACTTAAAAAGACACCCAAGAAAATGTTGGGCAGACTGCCCCTTTCTCTGGAATGTTCCAGGGTAGCGAGCAAATATAAAGTCGGAACGCGCTCCAATTGCGGATTGGCTTTCATGATGTCGGCTGCGTTTCCTTTGGATACGACCATCCAAACGGTTCTTCTGACCTGAGGTTGACGCCGAAAGAAGTCATTTTCATTCTCGATCCCTTTTTTGGCTACGGCTTCCGAAATCACAATGACCCGTAAATGGCCAAAAAACAACCGAGCTGCGAGCTGCTGCTGGAGATTCAATAATGCATCCTCAATGGTATATCCGACGCTGGTCAACACCCAGACCGGTTTTTCTCCAGAAGGGCTGCCGGAACCGCTCCCTGCACCTAACGGAATGCGGCCCGGAACAGCAATTTGGACGGTGATACGAATAAGGCCCTTATTAGCCGCTGGATCCTGGTTCAGTATATGCGTAGCATTGCTGCTTTCTTTCTCTTCACCTGGCTTCGCCATATCGATGCCAATCGCCAGGACGACAGCGCGATCTTCGATTTCTAGGCGATCCCAGCAGCCTGTCAGCAAAGGGGCAACCAACACGAAAACAAGAATCTGTTTAATCAGATTTTGCCACAAGTTGATCACCCCGTTTTTTTCTTTCGAATCAAGGCCACAACAAATAAAACCAATGGATACGCAACTGTGAAGACTAGTCCCCAGCGACCTACAATTTGAATGATTTCATACATCTGCAGCAGATTTTGTGAGAACATCGCAATAACGTAGATAAAGGGAACAAGCAAGAAGGCGAACATTTTATGATCTCGCAAACGTAAAAGCTGGCTTGAGAAATATATGGCTAAATAATAGTTAGACAACAATGTCGTAAACACTGCTGTAACCCATACCGCAAGAAATGCAGCGTCTAAACGCTCTAGGATATTGGCGGGCAATGATGTCGTCTTGGCTAATTCCAGTGTCGGCCAGACTAATTTTTTAATTTCCTCTGCTCCGAAGACGCCCACGGTAGCAATCACGATAAGTATATAAAAAGACCCAGCTGCTAACATACCAATAAACCCAGCAATCATGGCTTTCTCCGGCCTGCGCATCGCAGGTATGACGATCGTCATGACAAATGAGCCTTGAAATAAGGCAGCCATCGTGAGAATTCCCATTGGCATACCGGTTGGTTCATTGCCCCACAGGGGAAGAAGATTAATTAAGTGTGCATTCTTTAGTGAGAGCACGACAATAACTAGTCCCGGAAATACGATGATCGGGAAATAAAAATGGTGAAAGTAAGTAAATGTCGTTATATCTACGCGAGAAGAAACAGCCGCTAGCAGCAACATCACGATCACAGTCACCTCTAGGGGGGTTTTAGTTAAAACGGAAGTGACGACAACCTCCCCAAATTCACGTGATGCCAGGGCTGTAATCAAGCAAAAGAACAAGATAATCAAAACACTAAATCCACGCGCCGGCCATTTACCAACCAGATCCATGCTGTACTCAATAATAGATTTCGTGGGAAAACGCATCCCAAGCTTGATTAATAACCAAAGTCCTAACAAACCAACTAAAAAGCCTAGCAATGTGACAAGAGGCGCCCCTGAATCGGCTGCTCTGACAGCAAATAACGAGAGGGCTAACACCCCCACCCCAATGATTGTACTAATCAGTATGATCGCCGCTTGTATCACTGTTACCTGGCGAGGATGCTCCATTGGTTACGTTCCTCCATGTATATCTGACTTCTTAGGCTCTAACGTATTGTTCGGCGCTTCCTCACTCTTTTCTTGCGTAATATTCCCTAGACGGGTGTCATTCGGTGTGTATAGAAGTGACGGTCTCTTAGGCATGCTCCACAGCGGCAATCGGGCAAGCGTATCCTTCATCCCTTGGAAATTCCCCGGGACTAGCGGGCTCAAGTAAGGAACACCGAATGATCTTAGAGATAACATATGGTTAGTGATGAGAATCAACCCAATCATTACCCCATACAGGCCGAATATGCCAGATAAAATAACAAGCGGAAAACGCAGCAGTCTCAAGGCCAGGGCTGCATTATATGCCGGTGTTGCGAACGAACCTATCGTTGTTAATGCGATAATAACAACCGTAATCGGAGAAATGAATCCTGCCGCAACCGCAGCCTGCCCAACGACAAGTACGCCTACAATGGAGAGAGCTCCACCAACTTGCTGCGGCAGTCGAAGCGTTGCTTCCCTTAATACTTCCATCGAAATTTCCATGATTAACACTTCTATAACAGAAGGGAAAGGCACTCCTGCTCTCCCCCCCGCTACCGCTACCGCAAACTCCGTAGGAATCAACTCGGGATTGAACGAAATTAAGGCCACATATAAGGATGGAAAAATCAGCGAGAAAATCAGGGCTACTAAGCGCGAAAGTCGTATGAAACTGACGAGAATAAACCTCTCTGAGTAGTCTTCGACCGTTTGATAAAATTGACTGAATACGGTTGGCAAAATAAGTGCAAACGGCGATCCATCTACAAGCAGGATAACTCTTCCCTCCATGAGATTGGCGACTGCTTTATCCGGTCGTTCGGTATTTTGAATTTGCGGGAACGGGGAGAAATGGTTATCTTCAATAAACTGTTCCAGATACCCCGCATCCAGGACACCATCGATATCAATCAACGATAGCCGTCTGAACACTTCCTCTACGAGTGCAGGATTCACAATGCCATCAATGTAGCATATCGCCACTTTAGATTTCGTGATACGTCCGATTCGCATCGTTTTTATCCGTAAATCCGGCGTCGGGAGACGATAGCGAAGTAACGCCAAATTCGTACCCATTATTTCGATAAAGCCTTCCCGTGCTCCACGGATCACCTGTTCCGTCTCTGGTTGCGTGATCGCTCGCTTGTCCACATGACGTGTACTGAAGATAAACGCATCCGTTACGCCATCAACGAGAAGAGCCGTTTTCCCTTCTACGATAGCTTGAATAATCTCATTCAGCCCTGTTTCCGTTCTTCCTTCGCATGCATACAGCGTATCGTTCAAAAGATACTCTTTCATCGGGCGGTTCACTGCTTGAGCATCATCTTGCGAGGACGTTAGCATCAAAGGTTTTAAAATATAATCGTTCAAATACTGCTTATCAATCAAATCTGGAAAATACATCACGACAGCCGGTTGATCCTGAAAGATGCAAAACCGACGTATGATGAAATCATCATTATCACCGAGTAACTTCTGAACATATGAAATCGTTGCTTCGAGTTGCGTGCCGACACTTGCTTCTTTATTGGCTTCCATGACCTGATGAGCAGGCGAATTCTTCAGGGGTACCATCCGAGAGAGCTGACTTGGGGATGTATGCTTGGTCCGTAGCTTTTTCCAACTCCAAATGGTCACGCTATTCTCCCCCTGTACGTACGCTCATGTTGATAGACAACCTCGTATTCCCTTTCATTTCCTTCCCCGTATTTTTATCCATATCTCGGATTCTATGCATGAAAGTAGTCATGGAAGTAAATTTAATGATTCTATTTCCCTTGACGCTCCAAGAGCAATAGCTTTTCTTTATTCTCAAGCCCACCACGGTAACCCGTCAGCGCGCCATTCTTCCCTATCACTCTATGGCAAGGTACTACGATAAGCACAGGGTTTGCACCGATGGCCGTCCCGACCGCTCTCACAGCACTGGATTTATCTAACGACTGGGCCACCTGTGAATAACTTACCCTTTCACCATGTGAAATACTGTGCAGTGCTTTCCATACCGCCTGTTGAAACGCCGTCCCTCTTAGATCTAATGGCAATTCGAAATTTGTCCGCTCCCCGCTCAAATACGCGTCCAATTGCTCCATGTAGGGTTGCAGCTTATCCTCTTGCTGAACCCACCCGCTCGGGTGTCCAACTTTTCTGGCCCATTGGGTGAATTCTTGCCATGCTTCAACGTCAACGCCATCTCTTGCATCGCCCCTCTGAAACTGCAAATAACTCAAACCTATATCCGTCACTGCCATCACAAAATTATGATCTTGCAACCGAACTGCCCCCCAGTAAATCGTAGGGTTTATTTTATTTTCCTCGCCTTCACTTGCCATGTTGCATCTAACCTCCTACCTCGGTTATCGTTAATGAGCTGGCTTTTGCCTGTATTCTGTCGGCGTAAGTCCGCTTTTCTTCTGAAAGAATGTCGCAAAATGCGCTGCATTCGCCATCCCCACCTGCATCCCAATCACATGTACGGCCAAGTCCGTCGTGAGTAGAAGCTTTTTAGCTGCTGCAAACCGCACCTCTTGGATATACATAAGCGGCGTCACGCCAGTTATTCGTTTAAAAGTTCTTTGCAGATGATACGTACTCGCATAAAAATGCTCCGCAAGCGTTGCTAACGACAACGGTTCGGCATAGTTCTCTTCGATATGTGCCTTCATTTCCGCAACCCATGCCTCATCGGGAAGTCGGATGCCGTCAGGCCTACACCTTTTACAAGGACGATAACTTGCTGCCATTGCCGCATCTTGATGATGAAAGATACGAACATGCTCCCGCTTCGGAAGCCGCGATTTGCAGGAAGGCCTGCAGAAGATGCCTGTCGTTGCCACTGCATAATAAAACGTCCCATCATACGCAGCATCATTCGCTACGATCGCTTGCCATAACCGCTCTTGCATGGCGGATGCTCCTCTCGCCCTCGTGCCTTTTATAAGCTCAGTATACCCAACCAGGCCTGCAGTTGTAAGAGCTCCGAAATGAGAAAGCAAGATTACGAAAGCCGGTTTCAGCGATAATAGTAGTAACAACTTCCTACCGATAAGGAGAATATGGATGTCACACCTGCAATCTTATGACCCCTCCCGCCTACACTGGCATGAACCAACGAACACCCTCATGCTGGCTCTGCCCCAGCCTTTTCGATACCAACAGAACATCGGCTACTTAAGCCGCTCCACCAATGAGTGTCTATTCGTTGTGGATAACTCCAGCGTCTATAAACTGCTGAACATTGGGGATAACCTCGCGCTTATCGCTGTCCACAATGAGGATGATGAGATGCTTCATATCCAAATTGTCCACTATAGTGGCGCTAGTTTATCCGCTGCGGTCCGCGACAGTATTGCTCGTTATGTGTGGGAGTGGTGGGATTTGGGAACGGATTTGACGCCATTCTACGAGATGGAGGATGCGATCCTGAAGCAAGTGACAGAGGAATTCCGCGGGCTGCGGCTGATGGGGATTCCCGATTTATTTGAGGCGATGAGCTGGGGCATTATCGGTCAGCAGATTAATTTGGCTTTTGCCTATACGCTCAAAAGGCGTCTCGTCGAAACCTTCGGCACCTCGCTGGATTGGGAGGGACGTACCTATTGGGCATTCCCAACGCCCGAGCGGATCGCTGCGCTCACAACGGAGGATCTCACCGCTTTACAGTTCACGGGTAAAAAAGCGGAATACCTCATTGGCGTTGCCAATCTCATGGCGGGAGGCTCCTTATCCAAGGCTGGGCTCCTTGCGATGGGCGATTACCTCGCCATGGAACAAGACCTGCTGCGCATTCGCGGCATCGGCCCTTGGACGGCCAACTATGTGGGGATGCGCTGTCTGCGCAACCCCGCAGCGTTCCCCTTGGCCGACGTCGGCCTGCATAACGCGCTGAAGCATGTGCTTGGGCTGGAAGCCAAGCCCACGCTCGAAGAGATCCGCCAGCTCGCCGAGGGCTGGCGGGGCTGGGAAGCTTACGCCACGTTTTACTTGTGGCGGGTATTATATTAGCCGCGGCTGTGGACGCGGCGGTGGCGGCTGCGCTAGAGGCGCGGCCGCTGGGCCGGGGCGGCGCCCGTTTCACGGCCACTTCGCCGCTAGGCGCGGCCACTGGCCCGCGGGCGGCGCCCGATGCGCCCCGTAAACCAGCATCCGCCACCTTCACAACCAGATGCGCCGTCCAGTCCACCATCACAACGTCTAACCCCGCTGTCATCGCAAATAACTGGATTTTATCCAGCTAAATCCGGCAATTCCCAGCTTCAAACCGATTTAACTGGATTTCATGTAGCTAATTCCTCCTGATTTCATCCTTTTGAGCAAAACTAGGAAATTTAACTACATATTTTCCAGTTATTTGCTCAAATTAGCTGAAACCTTCAACTTTAACTGTACTTTTTCCATCTAATGTTGGTTAAGGCGCAATAGTTGGGGAGTGAGGGAGCTGAAATTGGGGAATGCACTACGGAACATTGGCGCCGAAGGGGGAAGGTGGCAGAAATACGCGAATGTTGGTCGGAACAGGATCTAAGAAGTAGCTAATTTGTTCTAGCGATGTGCATCTGTTGGCGCATGCTAGTTGGTTCTGGCGGGATGCACAACTTCACGCTTGCTAATTGGTTCTGACGGAATGCATACTTTGGCGCAAACTAGTTGGTTCTGACGGGATTGCAACCTTTGGCGCAGCTCCCCCTCCTTTTTACCACCTACGTTCACCAGTCACTCCTCTTGGTCCACACTCATTTGTTCCTCGTGTACCGCAGCAGAACAATCAAAGCATAACAATGTTTGATCCGATTGTACGACACCATCTAGGAACCCCATTCTACAATAAATAGGCTTCTCACATATGCGACAATGCCCAATGAGTTCTTCCATTCAGCTACTCCTCCTTGACTTTCGCTTCTGGTGAAGCTTCTACGCCACTCGACACAAAAAAGGTTGCCCACATTTCGATATACTCGAATGTAGCAACCTTCTGCTATTCCACAATGCTAAGTAGCCGCAGGCGCCTCTGACGGTGACGGAGGGGATGGCGGTGCAGGTCTATGCTCGCCACCACGTCCAGGCTTACCACCCAATGAACCACCATCTCCACGTTGCTGTGGAACTGGGCGCTCACCGCCGCCTTTGCGTTCGACGAAGTTTTTCAGTTCATCTGTCAAGCTGTCTTTGAGCTTAGCAATCAGTTGATCCTCCGTGATGCCTTTCGCAGCCGCGATCTCCGCAAGGGACTTCCCTGCTTTACGCTCAGTCGCCAGTTCTTCTTCGGTTATACCGAGAATCGCAGCGATTTCTTTCGGAGCAACCCCAAAACCACCAGGCATAGGCAAATTAGGCATGTTGCCGCCGCGAGGCATTGGCTTTCTATCGAAATTCATCGCTTGAGGCTTCGCTTCTACGGTTTTTTTCAAGCGGTCAGCAAGCCCTGTTTTGAGCTTATCCGCCTGTTCTTGCTTGATTTTGCCTTCACTAAGTGCTGCATCAATTTTCTTGGTTTCCGCTTCGGTCAGTTTAGCCAGTAACGCGTCTTCACTAAGATTAGCTTTCTCTTGCGCGATTTGAACGAGAGTTTTCCCCGCATCCAGTTCCGCTTTGAGAACCGCTTTGTCTATGCCCAGGATGGAAGAGAAATCGATTGCGCCCCCCATACCGCCGCCCTTGCCCCAATCAAAACCGCCCCTTGGAGCTTGGTGCTTCTCAATTCTATGTTTATCCTGAAATTTCTTAGGTACTGATGACGTTGTTGTGTCTGTGTCGTTAGCGAACGCTTGATTATGCTGAAGTACGAAGCCGCCACTGATCAATAATCCAGTTGCGAGTGTGCCGATAAGCCACGTTTTATGAATGCGCTTCATGCGTGATAGCCACCTTTTTCACAATTTGGTCAATTCTTCTTTCAGTATAAACCTTAATTGTGAAAAATTCTTGAATTTTTTAGAAAAAAGTGCGTCATCCTTCCGCTTTTTTTCTCGTCATCATAACGAAACAGAGTACGCCACCCAGCTCCATAACAGCGATGATAATGCCTAAGGGTACAGCAGTCTGACTACCGCCAAGGCCGACAAGCGGTGCGACTAAACCACCGATGACGAAAGTCATCAATCCGAGCAATGCGGCTGCGCTGCCGGCTGTTTGACCTTGATTTTGCAGCGCCAAGGAAGATGTCGATACGGAAACTGGACCAATACAGGCCACGATAAGGAAGAATGCCGGTAATATCATAATCAACCCCGCCCCGCTAAGCGTTGCAACGAGCAGCAACAAGCCTCCGAGAACGGCTATCGCTAAGCCGCCAGCTAGCAATCGATGATTGCTGACTTTGCCAGCGAGTCTTCCCGTAATCTGTCCAGCAAGGATGACGCCAGCCCCATTCACCGCGAAGATGATACTAAACATTTGAGGAGAAACATCGAATATATCCTGCAAAACAAACGGCGATCCCGAAATATACGCGAACATTCCCGCGAAAACGAGCCCCTGCGTCAACGCATAACCCATGAACAAACGGTCGGTGAGCAGACCGCGGAATATGCGCAGGGTATTCGTTAGCCCGCCTTTGGAGCGGCGCTCGGGTGGATGGGTTTCTTGGAGCCCAAATACAACAATAATGAGCATCACGACACCGATCAAGCTGAGCACAAGAAACACGCCGCGCCATGAGGTGAATTGCAGCAGCTGTCCACCGATAATCGGGGCAAGGATGGGAGCCGAACCATTCACGAGCATCAGGAGTGCAAAAAACTTCGTCAACGCCACGCCCTCATACATATCACGAACGATCGCTCGGGATATGACGATTCCCGCTGCTCCCGCCATTCCTTGTACGAAACGCAGAATCAGGAACGCCCAAATCGATGGTGCAACCATGCAAAGTGCGGAGGCGACGCCATAAATGAGGAGGCCAACCAGCAGAGGCATGCGCCTTCCGCGCACATCACTCAGCGATCCAGCGATGAGTTGACCAAGGGAAAGGCCGAGCATACAGGCGGTTAAGCTCATTTGTGCGAGCGAAGTTGTGGTATGGAGGTCACCCGCAATGACAGGCAGGGCCGGTAGGTACATATCGAGAGAAAGCGGCCCGAAGGAGGCGAGTAAACCGAGCACCAGCACCATCCATAATCGACTGCCGCTTCTTGTTTCTTTGGCTTGCGAAGCAATGGACATAATGAGATCACATACTTTCTTCATGATTCATTTAACCTACCATTGGGATATGGTTTTGTCTAGCGTGTTCATTGTGAAAGGACTACTTGTGACTGAGGCGTGCCACCGCCCAAAATAACCGACTACACCGTCCTTTGAAGGACAGGAGCGTTTATCTAGAAATTCAGCATAATTAGTAAGTAAAACTTATAAATTCTGATATTTTAAACAAATAACAGCCCCTCTGGTCTAAGACCAGAAGGACTGTCCTTCAAGCTCTGTGTCTCTCAGCGCCTCCGGCTACTTCGTAACCGTGACACTCACCACGTCGCTCGTTGTTACACCAGCTGCATTGAACAGCTCGACGCGATACTTATACACGCCGATTGCGCGACCAGCTATGGCTGTAACAGCGCTTTGTGCACTTGGCGATGCGGCTTGCAAGCTTTTCTCATCAATAAGTACGTCGTTTTCGTAGAGGCGATATCCTGTTGCGTTGGTGCCCCACCACATGTTCATGGTCACATTGTAGTTGCCGTCCCCATCCCAATTGTTTTGCGATAGGACAGGCTTCCCTGGGGATGCGTCTGTGATCGTAACCACGACAGGCTGACTAGTTGTCGTTCCGAATCCATTAATAAGTTCACTAGTATACGTATAAGTGCCGTTTGGTTTACCGGTTACATCCACTTTGGCGATTTGAGCCGCTGGTGAACCATCTGTAAGTGTTTTCGTAGAGATAAGAACACCGTTTTCGTATAGTTTGAAAATGGAACCATTATTCCCCCACCACATGTTCATGGTGATCGTGTAGTTGCCATCTTTTAAACCCGTATAGCCGTTATTAGAGGTTAAAACAGGCTGGCCGGGAGCGCCGACTGATAGTGGCTTCACCACGTTAAATGTCTGCGACGAACTCGTCGTGTTTCCTGCAGCGTCCACTACCAAGTACGCCACGGTGTGTGCTCCTACAGCTAGACTGCCTGCGGCAATCGTTTGGCCACTTGTAATGGCATTCCCATCCAAGGTCAGGGATTGCTCGACAACACCCGAGATTGCATCCGTAGCTGCTAAATCGAATGTTACGGCTGTCGCATTCGTTACATCCTTGACGGCATGACTTGACTCCGTAAGGGAAGCTGTTGGCGCTGTTTTATCTAGCTTCACGCCCAAGGACTTTACCGCTTCAATATTGCCCACTGCATCCGTCGAGGAGTAGCTCACGGTTGTTGTGCCCTCCGTACTAATCGCGATTGGCGCCGTGTAAGCAGTTGGTGTTCCGCCATTGATGGCATATTCGGTCGACACCGCTCCTGCTCCATCATCTACAGCAGTTAACGTTGCCGTTACGTCTTGATTGAACCACCCCGCTCCATTCGGTGCACTGGATAAGATTGCCGTTGTTACTGGTGCTAGGCTATCCGTCGCCACGCTGAAATCGCTCAAACCACGAGGCTTCAATTGGAATACACCTTTGAAAATCGCGCCAACACCTTGAATCGTCACCTTTTGCCCAGCTGTGTAGGGGAAGGTGCTTAAGGATAAGCCTGTTCTTGTGTCGACACGAACGTGATTGTTTACACCGTCTTTGACAGCGTCGAATTCAAAAGAACCCGCCGGCGTCGCCGTAATGATGTTGTTGATGGTCACATCGCTCAGTGAAAGCAGCTGACCTTGATTGTCCGCTGTCACAGCGGATACTGGCGTAGGTGTTGGGAGCGCAGCGACACCTGTTTTGGTAATTTCAACGGGGTCTGCCAACTCAAACTCCGTGTTGAACAGCGCTGTAGCTGCCGTGACTTTGACCGTATCCCCTTGGTGGAAGCCACTCAAGCTTTGAAAAACATACAAGCCGCCTGTCGCATCTTGCAAGTAGAAAGCCTGCCCGCCAAAAGCACCCGGCTCTGTCGTAACAACACCCTCAACCGTCACCAGCGTACCAGCTGCTTTCGTACGTGCTTCGGAGATGGCGATCTTGGCAGGAATCGGATTCTCCTCTTCCGGCAAGTTTTCTGGTGGAACGTTGCCGAGGGTGACAGCTTCGGTTTTCAGATTCGTGCCATTCTGGCGCAATCTGAGATTGGCAGGTGCAGTCGTTCCTGGAACAACGCGTACATTCAGATCCTTCGTCGCGTGTCCGTTGATGTCTGAGGTTACGCTAAATGCGGAGCTATACGCGTAAGCTGTCGGCCATGTGCCGTCCGCGTTCTGAATCTTGGCGATTTGTGATCCACCCGTGACCAGATAAATGCCGAGGGAGAAGCCCGTTACAGTTGTCGAAGGTGGCAAGTTATCCACAACGACTCTGATCGGGAAGTCCGCCGCATTCGGCAATACCGCTTGTTTCACGAAGCTGTACGTCGTATTCGCTGTAGCCGCAGGCCCGCCATACGAGCCAGGCTTGAACGTGCTGCGGTCGTACCATTTGTAGCCAGCATTCGGTGCTGCCCACGGCTCTGGCTGCGGTTCCGTCGATGCCGCCGGCGCTTCAAAAGGCAGCAGAGCCGTCGGCTGATCCAACTGCAAGCCGCTGACATCAGCGAAGCTGGTGTAGCTTTCTTTGGTCGAAAGCCAGTTCACCATATTGACGAGCAGCGTGCCGTCGTCCACTTCTTTAAACCCATCATACGTCGTCTTCTTCGCGCCTGTATCCTCGCGCACATATTTCGGCGTTGCATCCTCCACGGGTGAGGAATCCCCGATGAAGGCTGCTTTGCCTGCGCCTGCTTTGGAGATCGCCACATAAGGCCCCTCAGCGACTCCGCCTCCGTTATACACACCTTGATCCACCGCATTCGCCCAAGCTTCATTCGTTTGCGGTAAGTACACAATACCTTTCGCTTTCGTCGGATCAATAATCGCCAGCGTAGATCCTGCGTGCATCGCCACACTGGAGACACCTGTCGTTATCCCAAAAGCTTGCGCAGGCGCTACGATGTTATTCGCATTAATGTCCCCAAGGGCATTATAGCGGAAGCGTAGACCGAACTGCGTCGCCAGCCAGTCGGAGCTAGCTACATCCTGCATCGCGGAGGAGGCCGTCTCTTCGGCGTTCATCCCCGCTGCTGGGTTCGTCCAGGCACCTCGGCGATAGCCATTGAATACCTCGGAGCCGTCCCAGCGGTTTTTGTTGCGGTCAGCGTTGTAGTGATCGCCGATGAAGAATATACTACCGCCTCCGGCCACATATTGGGCCAAGGCGGTTTGCTCACTTGTTTTGTACGGAACATTGGACTCTGCTACCACGAACACATCATAACCACTCAAATCGGCTAGTGTAATGGGCGTTGTTTTGCGCAGTTCTTTGACATAATAACCATTATTCGCTAACGCATTGCCGAAATCTGAGAAAGCCCCATCAATAACCCAATCCGCAGCTCCAGCTGTCTGCTCGTGCGTATTGTCGAAGAGCACTTTCTTCCCTGTATTCCCGTTAACGACTTTGGCTTCAATGAACGGTGCTGGATCCGTCGGTCCCTCCGCCATCACCGCTTGCCAGCTGCTTGTCGCCAGTACTTGGAACGGGATTGCGACTGTCAACGCCAACGTTGTCTTCCATAACCTCGTCTTCCATCCTTTGAGCTTACTCATTACAATTCCTCCTTAGCTAATAGGCCGAGTCAAAATCTTTTCTACATAAGCAAATAACTTATCGGACAGACAAGCTATCTAAGAACCACCTTATTTTACCATAGGATAATTGCGAAATTTGCTATTTTATTGTAAACACATGGAAATTTGTGCCCAAAACCAAATAATTAGAGATTTTTCCAAAAAACTTTAGATTCTGCCTAAAGCTACCCACCTGCTAATCTCGCCCATTTATCCTCAACTCACCAGCTACTCTCTAGCTACTCCCACCTCCCCTCCAGCTAATCCGAGCTTTGTTCATCTGCCTGCTCACCTTCTACTCTCAAACCACTCATCCAACTGCCGTCAACTCACCAGCTCCACTCTGCTCATTTCCATCCCCTGCTTTCCCTCACTCATTCCCATCATCAGCCCCTCCTCCGACATTTAAATGGAATTTATACAGTTATTTGGAGCAATTATCCCTATAAATTAGATTTAGATGGAAAAAGTACAGGTAATTCATCGCTATCCCATGAAAATGGCGAGAATGGGCAAATTTAGCTGCATTTTTTCCAGTTATTTCAACAAATACCTCGAAAATCACAAAATTAGATGGAGATTTTCCAGTTATTCCGATGCGGGAGGCGTTTACACGGACGAAGCGCAAAAAAACAAGGCAGCCGGATCATCCGGTTGCCTTGTTTCCTTATAGCCAGACAGCGCGTTCCACGAGTCTGACGGCTTAATATAAACGTTGTAGAGCATCAGCGGTGAATGGCAGCAATTCGTCAAACCGACCGCCACGAACTTTGTCAGCCCAAGCAGGGTCAACCAACAGCGCCCGTCCAATAGCAACGAGATCGAATTCGTTCTGCTCAAGACGAACAAGCAGTTCGTTGATATCAGCCGTACCTGCGCTCTTCCCTCTGAAAGAGCCCATGAACTCATCATCTAAACCAACGGATCCCACGGTAATTGTAGGTTTGCCTGTTAATTTTTTCACCCATCCGGCAAAATTCAGTGTAGATCCTTCGAACTCGGGTTCCCAGAACCTGCGAGTGGAGCAGTGGAATATATCTACGCCAGCCTCGACGAGTGGTGCAAGTAATTCACCAAGCAGCTCAGGCGTATCGGCAAGCTTAGCTGTATATTCGGCCGATTTCCATTGCGACAGCCTAATGATAATTGGGAAATCCGGCCCTACTGCGCGGCGGCAAGCTTCAATGATTTCAACGGCAAATCGTGTGCGCTCCAACATACTGCCACCGTACTTATCCGTGCGGTGATTCGTTCTCTCCCATAGGAACTGATCAATCAAGTAACCATGAGCACCATGGATCTCAATGCCATCAAAACCAATCCGCTTCGCATCTGCGGCCGCTTGCGCAAAAGCTTGAACGACTTGATCGATCTCCGCTTGCGTCATGGGTTCATTCACTTTCTCACCTGTTAACGTGAGACCAGATGGTCCAATCGAAGGCGCTTCTGGATGAGGAAGCGAACCATTCTTACGAGTCATTCCGACATGCCATAGCTGCGGTACAATGCGTCCACCAGCTTCATGGACAGCGTCAACGACGCGTTTCCAACCTGCCAGTGCTTCCTCGCCATGAATGTTAGGGATATTGGGATTATCCGTTGCGGCTGGATGATTGATCAACGTACCTTCAGTAATTATAAGGCCAACACCATTCTCCGCGCGGCGACGATAATAATCCACCACATCCTGCCCAGGAACAGCTCCTGGCGAGAAGGCTCGCGTCATCGGTGCCATCACGATTCGATTCGCTAAGTTAAGATTTTCATTTGTAAAAGGTTTAAACAATGCCTCGGCAGAGTGCGTCTCTTGATTGGTTTTCGTCATCGTCTTTCCTCCACTCCATATTTTTCTATATCGTTAGCTACTAACGTGTGTTACGAATTCTAAGTATGAGGTTATTTAGTTCGATTGTTATCGAACAATAGAAATATAGCATGCAATATGGTAAAATGCAATCACTAAGCTTTAACAAGGAGGAAACATCATAAAAGTACTATTTCACCCAGACAAAGCGGATATGCATCTCTCATCCGTCCTCTATGCGTTAAGCGATCCCATCCGATTATCTATCGTCTCAGAGCTCCACAAACTAGGGGAGTGTACATGTGGTGGCATTGAGGTTAGTGTCGTGAAATCAACAATGTCTCATCATGTCCGCACGATGCGTGAAGCTGGGGTTGTCAACGTCCGCGTGCAAGGAACACAACGCTTCTTGTCATTACGCAAAAATGACTTAGATGAAAAATTCCCTGGTCTGCTTCACTCCATTCTCAATGCCTACGATTCCAGTTCGGATACTCAGTTGCCAAAGTGACACAGGGGGGCCATCACCGTGCCCTCTTTCGGTGCACTACTCTCTATTACCACATCTACTCTTACTTCCCCATCCACTTTACTCATTATTCTCTCACTACTACTCTCTTCTTTTCACACTTTTACTCTCCCCTTCTCATTCACACTCTACTCCAACCCATTCCACATTACTCATTTCTCACTCGCTACTACTCTTCAACATCAGATCCAGCCACCCCAACTCCAACCAAAGATTCAAATAGGCACATATTTATTGCTTTCCAATTGATTTCAATGGGCAAAAATGCGAAAAGGCACTTATTTTGGCTGAAATAGGGTCGAATCGGCTTTAGAAGCGAAAAAGGTTGCCTTTTTGCATCAATTCCCTATATTTGCTCGGTTTTTGAGATAATAGATACCTTTTCGCATTTTTGCCGAGAGTTAGAGTCAGAATTGAAGTGGGAGTCAGCGTGAGACGGGGGTGGGCGCAGAAGTCTACTTCTACGCTGGAACTGCAGTGGAGCCTGCGCTCTGATGCACTTCGCTTCTGCCTTGCAACTGTAACGGCAGCCAGCCAAGGGTGCCGCTAGCACAAAAAACACTGAAAACTGCATATCTGCAGTTTTCAGTGTTACTATTGCTGATCGTAGCGAGCCTGACAGCCACTTAACTCCCCTTCGTCTGCCCTCGATAAGCATTCGGCACGAAGCCCGTATGCGCCTTGAACAGCTTACCGAAGTAGTTCTTGTTCTCGTAGCCGAGCATGTCCGAGATTTGTTCCACGCTTTTGTCCGTGATCTCTAGCAGTTCCTTCGCTTTCTCCATCTTCATCCGCGTCACGTACTCGATGAAGTTCTCGCCCGTCTCCCGCTTGAACAAGCGACTTAAGTAGCTCGGGTGCAGATGGAGATGCGCGGCAGCGTCTTCCAGTGATATTTTCGTATCGAGATGGTTGTAGACGAACCGCTGACATTCCAGAATCTCACGATTATGCGACTCCCGATACACTTGTCCAGCCCACTCGATGGCTTGCTGCAAATAATCCTTCAGCCATAGCTCCATTTCGCGGATGGAAGATAACTCGTGTACATCGTGATGAATCAACTCGGAAGAGAACGTCGATTGATAGTGCTGCAGCGACTTCAGCCGCATGCGCACGTCGAGGATCATTTTGAGCAGCCAATCCTTCACCTCAAGGGGGCGGAACCGATTGTACTGGATGAAATCGACCCACTTCGAGACGAATGCATCAACCCCTTCTGCACGCTCATCGAACACGACACCGCGGAATTCATCCAACGCCTGTGCATACTGAGCGAGCAGCTCTCCTCCATCCCCGAATCCTTCCCGCAAATGATCGAGCTTGCTGATTGAAGACTCCGGCATATAGAAGCGAATCGCTCTAGCCTCTATCATGCGGATCAGTTGATCCTTCAATGCCCGAACATCTTTCACTGGCGTTCCTGTCATGAACGAAAATGAGATTTTCGCATACTTCTGCAAGCAAGCCTGCAGCTGTCGCAGCGTTTGCTCCATCTTTTGGCTGTTATTCACATGCAGCTCCGAGAAATGCGGGAATAACAACACAATTTCCCCTGTATTGTAGGTGAATAAGGTCACTTCCTTTTGATCCACGAGCAGCTCTTCCACAATATTTTGAATCGTATACTCGAATAAATCTGTCGACTGGAATCGACTGTTCGCCTCTTTCACCCGATTGGCATAACCGAATACAGGCAAGACAGCATGTTTATTCAGCTGAATGCCGAAGTCAGCCGCTTTGGCGCTCCAGTCCGCCGCATCAAATAAAGGCTCATTCACCGTACTTCGGATGAACTGGCGCTTCAACGCGCCGCGTTGCTGTGAGACCTCTTTCTCGAGCTTGCGACTCTTCGATTGTTGCCGATCCTCCGCATCCAATTGCTCCTTGAGCCTGGTCAACACTTCCGTGATATTGCTGACGTTCATCGTTTCCTTCAAGATGTATTCACTCACCGAAAGCTTAACAGCCGCCTGCGCATAATGGAATTCATCATGACAGGAGAGGATCACTGCCTTCAGATTCGGATCGTCCTCACGGAGGGACTTGATCAACTCCAGCCCATTGATGTCAGGCATCCCAATATCGCTGATCAATACATCTATTTTGGCATGCTTGCCTGCCTTCTGTGCATCCAACGGGTTCGCATACACGCCAGTCAATTGGTAACCAAGGGCTTCCCACTGAATCGTGGTCTCCAGAAATTCAAGAACGGGGATATCATCATCTACAATCATGACGGTGTACATAGGTCACACCTCTTTCTCAGGTTGCTGTGGAAAACGCAGAATAATTTGAGTGCCCTCTCCCAAACTGCTTTCAATATCATAATCGAATTGATGACCATAAATCATCCGAAGTCGTTCAAACACATTATGTAACCCGATCCCCGATAGAGAAGGACTGCTCTTTTCCTCCGTTACAGGCTTAATCGGTGTAGCTTCCAAATGAGAGCGAAGCTCTAACAACCGCTCTGGTGTCATGCCAACTCCCGAATCCTGAATCTCCACCTGCAATCTGCCATCCTCAGCAAGGCGAGAAACAATCGTGATTTCACCTGCTTTACTTTTGAGACCGTGAATATACGCATTCTCAATGAGTGGCTGCAGCAGGAAACGCGGAATCTGAATAAGCAGCGTGTCAGAAGCCGCGGATACGCGCAGGACAACTCGATCGCCATGCCTCGAATTCAATAAACGAACATAGTGCTCGTTAATCCCAATCTCTTCATGGAGCGTGATGTATTCGTTATTGCGATTGATGGTCATCCGCAAAAGGGCAGACAATGAGCTGATCAATTCAGCGTTCTCTTCGTCGCCTTTCATCATGATTTTCAACCGAATCGAGTTCAATACATTAAAAAGAAAATGCGGATTAATCTGGGCCTGCAGCATCGCTAGCTCTGCCTTACGCTTAAGTTCTTGCTCTCGTTTATTCTCGAAAAGCGTCAACTCGATCCGATCGATCATACGATCAAACACATAGCCCAGCCGACCCACTTCATCCCCGCCGTTAATGTTAGAACGTTCACTCAATTGACCAGACTCGATTCGCACTACCGTTTGGACAAGCTTCGCGATCGGCTTCGTCAATGTACGTACCACATAGAGTAGTACAATTGCGAACAAAATAAGAAACATTAATTGGATACCGAAATCCGTTTTTCGAAAAGACTGGATTTGCTGAGCAGCCGATTTATACGGCGTCATATTGACGAGTTTCCATTCCGGCGTGACTTGGGCACTCTGCATGATATATTCTTCACCAGCTACCTTCACAAAGGACGAGCCTTCTTCCGTAGGAAGTTGATCATAATAGGCAAAAGGCTTACCAATCCGACTTAAATCCTTATCTACCAGAATTTTTCCTTGTGTATCAATGATAACCATAGATTCATTATCTTCATATTGCGCAAATAATTTCTGCAGAACACTCGTTTCAAGACCAACAATCACATACCCGTAAGTAGCACCATTGAGACGAAGTGGCTTCACAGCTTCTAATAAATAGGATTGTGAGGACTGCTGACTGTAATTGGGCTCAGCCCCAATCCACTTCGCACTATATCCGCCTGACTGCATGATATCCTGCATCCACGCCTTCTCAAAAAAGGACTTCGGATCAAAATTCGTCGTCATGTAGGTCGCATAATACTGCCCATTCGGGAGAAGCAATGTAACAACTAAATTTTCCAGCGGACCAATGAACGTAGCGATCCGATTATCTATCGTTGTCTTACTGATATAAAGGTCTCCAATGGGAGTTTTATCATCGGCGTGACTTAAGTTCAATATAGGTTCCCGAATATCCACATCAAACTGAATGAAATTCATCATATGTAACATATTCTTCATTTGACCATTAACAATTTGACTGGCAATCCGCATCGATTGCCTTGCATTGTCTGCCACTTGCGTTCGAACCGCATCCCGTGTAAACAAATTCGACACGTACATGGATACGATAGACGGTAACACCAGACAAATTAGAATCGTTAGTACTAATTTATTACGAAGAGATAATGTGCGAAACCATTGCAGCACTAACGTTTCCCGCCTTCCCCAATAAAATGGGAAAAAAGAGGGGCCTATGGCCTCCTCTTGCTTCCTATACACATTATACCAGTAAAGCTAGCCGAATCGTTACTGATTACTTAGCATTACTTTTTCTGATTTCTTCAATTTTTGCTTTCGATGTTGCAATTGTTTTCTCTAGATCTTGCTTGCCCGTTAAGAACAATTCAACTTGCGTTGTGTATTCTTTCTCTTGTTGCAACGCGTAAGTTGGAGGAACAACCAATTTTGTAGATTTGTTCACTTTTAAAGTAGACAGCAAGGAAGTTTTGTCGATGAACTTAACTTGATCTGGCTTACCGCTTGCAAGGATTGCTTCTACGTTTTTGTTAATATCCGCTTTTTTCCAACCGGAGAAGAACAGACCTTGTGTTTGAATACCTTCTGTTGTGTACCATTTCACGAAGTCATAAGCAGCTTGTTTGTTCTTGGAGTTTGCAGCTACACCCATGAAGTCAGCACCTACTTCAGTCAAACCATTTGTATCTTTTGCATCATATTTCGGATATGGAGCAAATACTGTGTTGAACTTAGCATTTAGTGCAAGCTCACCAACCATCCAGTTACCGGTTGCTAGCATCGCTGTTTTACCTGCGTAGAATACGTCACGGTAAGCCATCTTTTGGGAAACAACTTCGAAGTAAGGAACGGACGATTTATCTACGTTTTCCATTTGATTACGTAGGTTCAAGGAGAAACGAACTTGCGGGTTATCAATGTTCTCTGTACCGTCTGATTTCACAAGGTAAGGATTATCCATATTGTTGTTCAAAGCAAGAAGTGCGTAGTCTTTCCAGTTATGGAAATAAGAACCGTATTGTTTCGCTGCGCCTTCACCCGAAGTCATTTTCTTAGCGTATTCTGCATAATCATTCCAAGTCCATTCTGTCGGAACTGGAAGTTTAGCAGCATCTAATTTATCCTTGTTCAAAAGAACGAACCATTCAATCATTTTACCAGGCAACGCATAGTATTTGCCGTTAACGATCGGATCAAGTTTGTACTCGTCTTTTACAACGATGTTGTCTTTTTTCAAATACTCATCTAGTGGCTCAAGAATCCCTGCACCTACACGTTGTGCGAAGTCAGAAGCACTGGAGTACATCACAACGTCCATTTGCTCGCCGGAAGCTGCTAGTAGATCAAGCTTTTTCATGCCTTCTTGGGAATCACCTTTCTCGGACATGCTTTCATAAACGACTTTAACGTTTGGGTGAGTTGCATTGTAAGCTTCAACTGTTTTGTTCCAGTTCCCTTGTGCTTCTGTGTACCAACCTTGCACTTTAATCGTAACAGGTGCTTTTGTTCCCGAAGTTGCTGCACCACCAGACGTTTCTGCTGGTTTATCTTCGCTTTTACTTCCACAACCTGCAAGTGCAGCACTGATAGCTAGAACACCGCTTAATACGAGTAAACTCTTTTTCATATGAACCCCTCCAAGAAGATAGTTGTATATGTTGCGTTTAACTGAAAACCTTTACATCACGAATCGTAACAAACTTCATTCGAGCACACGAGGCAATATTTTAACCTCATGCACTCTTATTTTGACATCTTGCTTGTAAGTGACTTGACGTTTAACCTTTCACCCCACCCATGGAGATCCCTTCGATAACTTGCTTCTGTCCAATGATGAAGATGATCAACAAAGGCAAGATCGCAGAAACGGAAGCCGCCATGATTAGGGAGTAGAACTCACCATTTAAATCTGCAAAGGAATGAATCCCTAACGGAAGTGTGAACAGCGACTTGTCTCTTAAGAAAATAAGCGGATTCTGGTAATCATTCCAGGTCCAGATAAAGCGCAGGATCGCATATGTTGCAATCGCAGGACGCACAAGCGGTGTACAGATCGTCCAGAAAATGCGTGCATGGCCAGCGCCATCAATCCTAGCAGACTCCATATACTCATCATGGATACCAAGGTAGAACTGACGCAGCATGAATGTTCCCAGTACGCTGAAAGACCCTAAA
This sequence comes from Paenibacillus oryzisoli, assembly GCF_001653565.1. Classification (GTDB taxonomy): domain Bacteria; phylum Bacillota; class Bacilli; order Paenibacillales; family NBRC-103111; genus Paenibacillus_E; species Paenibacillus_E oryzisoli. Next base: position 28,614 of record NZ_LYPB01000088.1, on the reverse strand, counting down.
AGAATAAGCCCTAGATGTGTATCGTACAGGTGCATCGAACGAAGCAGAAGGAATTGCGGCACCAGAATCGCCTGACTTGGAATCATATAGATAGCAAGAACGAGAACAAAGAGAACAGTTGAACCACGGAACTTAATTTTGGAGAAGGCATAAGCCGCCATGGATGAGAACAGAACGGATAATGCTGTTGTGATCACAGAAACCTTAATCGAATTCCAATAGTATAAGGGGAATTTCGTCGTCCATACCGTTTTATAATTTTCAATCAGATTAAAATGTTTCGGAATCCATTGGATCGGGAAGACGAATACGTCCAACTCGGGCTTCATGGAAGCGGAAATCATCCAAAGGAAGGGAGTCATGAACAGGATCCCGAAGAGGGCCATCAGAATCGTTATAATAATCTTTTTGAGACTTTTTTTGTTATCCATGTGGGAACCTCCATTCTAGTTTAATAGTTGACCCATTTACGTTGGCCGAACCACTGAATTAATGTAATCAAAAGAACGAGTACTAGAAGCACAATCGCCATTGCAGAAGCATAGCCGGATTGCAGATTGACGAACGCTGTTTCATACAAGCGGTACACAACCACACTCGTTGAATTCGCTGGTCCACCATTCGTAAGAACGGAGATGACATCAAACACTTTAAATGTTCCTATGATACCGGATACGAGCAAGAAGAATGTAGTTGGTGACAGTAAAGGCACGGTGATGCTGTAAAATTGCTTAAATTTCGATGCGCCATCAATATCAGCGGCTTCATATAGATCTTTAGGGATGGATTGCAATCCTGCCATGAAAATAATCATGTTATACCCGATGTTGATCCAAACCATAAGTCCCATTACACAATACAAAGCGTAGTCGGGATCGGCCAACCATTTCGGCGGATTTACAAAGCCCCAGTCCATCAACGTTTGATTAATCGGTCCGTACGTAGGATGAAAGAGTACTTGAAATACGATCGCTACTGCAACAACACTTGAAATGTAAGGAATAAAGTAAATGACTTTGAAAACGCCTTTGAAATACACTTGCTTATCAATCAGCACCGCCAAAACCAATGAAACAATGAGGGTTATCGGCACTACGACCAACAGAATCATATTGTTTTTGAGTGATAGTAGGAAGACACTATCGTGAATTAATTTGGTAAAGTTGTCCAATCCTAGGAATTTCACCTTCGAGAAACCGGCAACAAAGTTCCAATCCGTAAAACTCAAAAAGAAGGATGCGATGATTGGAAATAACGTGAATACGAATAAGCCGAGGATCATGGGACTAACAAAAAGATATCCGGCCAAATTTTCTCGAATTTGCTGTTTGGATGTCTTAGGCTTCACTTTAGTTTGAGGGATACTGCCTGCTTGCGATTGTATATGGTTAGCCATGAAATTCACCCCATGTCGTGTTTTCTATAGTCTACCTTGTGTGTGCCCCATGGATAAGTCACAGATTTGACCCTTTCGAGTAATATTTTAACCTGCAGCGATCCTTTCTATTAAAAGTGGAACATGCGGATGGCTTGTTAAGCGTGAAAATCAACGTTGCAGCTACACAACTACCTCTGGATCTCGCATTTCCACGCTGTAACGGTGAAAATCACCGCTACAGCTCCACATCCACCTCTCGATCTCGCATTTCAACGCTGTAACGGTGAGAATCAGCGTTACAGCTACACATCCACCTCTCGATCTCGCATTTCCACGCTGTAACGGTGAAAATCAACGTTACAGCTCCACATCCACCTCTCGATCTCGCTTTTCAACGCTGTAACGGTGAAAATCAACGTTACAGCCGCACATCTACCTCTCGATCTCGCTTTTCAACGCTGTAACGGTGAAAATCAGCGTTACAGCTGCACATCCACCTCTCGATCTCGCTTTTCAACGCTGTAACGTTGAAAATCAACGTTACAGCTACACAGCAAAAAAACCAGAGAGCCACTCGGCTCCCTGGTCAGCACTATCTTACTTATTCGCTTCATGTACCTTCAGCAATTTCCCCTTGATGGTCGTGTTTCTCATGATCTTGAGCACCATCGGTCCTTTGCCATTCAAAATGTCGACATACGACACATTATCTTGAATCGTAATGATGCCGATATCCTCCACGGTGACACCTTCGATCTTGGCGAGGGTGCCGACGAAGTCGACGGCTCGAATCTTTTTCTTTTTGCCCCCGTTAAAATAGAGCTTCATGATGCCCTTGTTTAACTGGTCACTGCGATCCCGCTTGATGACAGGCGTGGCCTGCATCTTCTGATCGAAGGCAGCCTGCTTCGCGGCAACCTCCTCCGAATCAGGCGCATCCTGGCGCGGAATCTCGAAGCCTAGATAGCCTTCGATATAAGAAAGGAACTTGTCCTCGTGCGGCGTTACGAACGTGATCGCCTTGCCTGTCTTGCCAGCTCGTCCTGTCCGGCCGATCCGGTGGACGTAACTCTCCTTCTCCATCGGAAGGTCATAGTTGATGACATGCGTGATGTCTTCCACATCGATCCCACGCGCCGCGACATCCGTGGCCACCAGGAATCGGAACTCTCCGCGCTTGAACGCATTCATAACGAGGAACCGATCATCCTGTGCCATGCCGCCGTGGATTTTGTCACATGGAAAGTCCAACTGATCGAGCTGCGTGAAGAGCTTATCAACATGCTCTTGTGTCCGGCAGAAAATAATGCAGTTCTCCGGATTCTCCATCACCAGCACATTCTGAAGCAATGGCCACTTCTCGTTCTCCCGCACCATGATGAGAGAGTGCTCGATCTGAACCTTCGCGGCATCCGGCGTCTCGATCTCGATATCGATCGGCTCCCGCAGGTATTGATGGCATAACGCCTCGACATCTTTGGGCAACGTTGCTGAGAAGAGCATCGTCATCCGATCCGTTGGCAACTCATCAATGATCGCACCTACTTGCTCTATAAACCCCATCCGCAGCATTTCATCAGCTTCATCAATAACCAAATACCGCAATCGCTCGACGTCCAGCGTCCCTTTCTGAATATGATCCAGCACGCGGCCTGGTGTACCTACGACCACGTGGCATTTCTGGTGCAGCTCTATCTTCTGCTTGGCAAAAGGCTGCTTCCCGTATAGGGCTACCGCCTTAATCCGCTTAAAGCGCCCGATGTTGGTCATATCCTGCTTCACTTGATCGGCAAGCTCCCGCGTTGGTGTCAAGATGAGTGCCTGCGGCCTGTTCTCTTCCCACTCCACCAGTTCGCAGATCGGTATGCCGAATGCGGCTGTTTTCCCGCTCCCCGTACGGGATTTCACGGTCAAGTCACGCTCTTGCAGTGCGATCGGGATTACCTTATGCTGCACATCTGTCGGCTGTGTGTAACCCAGCGTGGTTAGCGCGCGCGTAATGTCCTCACTTAATTGATAATTATCAAAGCTTCTTGTCGTCACGATTTGACTCCCCTTCTTGTTGCTGTGGCTCTATTCTACTACATCTGGAGGTTTAAAAGAAAAAACATGAGTGAAATACCCAACATTAGGCAATAGTAACAAAAACAAATCAGGGTGGTACGCTTCATGAAGAACTCCATCTTTACGTTCATGCAAAAATTATTGAAACAAAAATACCAACCGGATCCGGCTGCACTCCGTGAAGACAATCTCATTCACACCATGCCAGATAATCTAGAAGAGACCCTGCTCACCATTCAAGAAGGACTGGGGCATAGCACGGATCTCGTTATTCGAAGGATGACCATTCCATCCAATCCACCCTGCAAGGCTGCCATCGTCTATATGGATGGACTTGCAAATGTCAAAGACATTTTGGATTCCCTATTTATCGATTATCGATCCGGAGACATCCTTCTACCTCAACTTGATGACCTACCACCGTTATCTCTCCTGAAAGAATACTTATTGAAATCAGGTGAGATCACAGGTACATCTGACTTTAAAACGCTCTATCATATGGTTTTATCTGGCGATACGGTCATACTCGTGGATGGTTATAATGAAGGAATTTGTGCGAGCACACGGGAATGGAAGGATCGTGGAGTCACAGAACCCTCCTCTCAAACCGTTGTCAGGGGACCGCGTGAAGGATTTTCAGAGACGTTGCGCACCAACACTGCCTTGATTCGCCGAAAAATCAAAGATCCCCGTCTATGGATGGAGACCCGACAAATTGGTCGTGTAACCCAGACTGATGTGGCTACGATGTATATCAAGGGGCTTGTAGATGACTCAGTGGTAGAGGAAGTACGTATCCGTCTAGCACGTATTGATATTGATGGGATACTTGAGAGTGGATACATCGAAGAACTGATTCAAGATGAAGCTTATACACCCTTCCCTACCGTGTTTAATACAGAGCGGCCTGACGTGGTTGCCGCAGCATTGCTTGAGGGACGAATCGCCATCTTAGTCGATGGTACACCCTTTGTCCTCATTGTACCTGCTGTATTTACGCACTTTATGCAGGCAGCGGAGGATTCTTACCACCGGGCAGATATCTCCTCATTGATTCGTATCCTCCGTTATGTATCGCTGATGATGGCCTTACTGGCTCCTGCTGCTTATATAGCAGTGACGACTTTTCACCAAGAAATGATTCCGACCACACTGCTCATTAATGTTGCTGCACACCGGGAGGGAATTCCTTTTCCTGCATTTATTGAAGCCATGTTGATGGAAGTAACGTTTGAAATTCTACGGGAAGCTGGCATCCGAATGCCACGCACCATTGGACAAGCCGTCTCCATTGTTGGTGCGCTAGTCATTGGACAAGCAGCTGTAGAAGCTGGATTAGTAGGGCCTGCCATGGTCATTATCGTCGCGATTACAGCGATCTCTACCTTCATTATCCCATCCTATAATCTGGGAATTTCCATTCGAATGATCCGTTTCATCCTGATGATACTTGCTGCTTCACTAGGACTTTATGGAATACTTATCGGTATTATTGCCCTGGTTTTGCATTTATGCAGCCTGCGTTCTTTTGGTACTCCATACTTAGCACCCTTCGCACCTTATAACGTAGAAGATCAGAAGGATAACGTCATTCGTTTCCCGCACTGGGCTTTATTGAAGCGTCCAAGTTTCATTAGTTCGAACAATAGACAGAAACAGACCTATAATCCCCCACAGAAACCAGAATCCTAAGCGAGATCAGCCCAAGCTGGGGAAGGTGATCCATACGAAATGATGAAACGAGCCGCACTGCTTTTCCTCTCCCTGATGTTCTTAACGGGGTGTTGGAATCGCAAAGAACTTGACCAAATTTCCATCGCGACAGCTATTGGCATTGATAAAAAAGGGGACCATTATAATATTTCGGTTCAACTACTGAATACCGATGAAATTACGTCATCGAAGGGCGGAAGTCAACGAATGCCCGTAGTGACACTTCAGCTAAGCAGCGGGAGAACGATTTTCGAGTCATTCCGCAAGTTAACAACAAGTTCACCGCGCAAAATCCTTTCCTCCCATCTACGGATTCTCGTGATTGGAGAAGACATAGCCAGAGAAGGTATAGCCAAAATACTCGATCTCTTGTCCAGAGATCACGAGCTGCGCTCAGACTTTAATATTTTATTAGCTAGAGATGCAACTGCCAATGAAGTTTTACAGGTATTGACACCGCTTGAGAAAATTCCAGCGAATAAGCTCTATTCTTCGCTCATCTCATCCGAGAAAAATTGGGGAGTTACGACAAATGTTGACTTGCATCAACTTATTTTCGATTTAGTGGATGCTGGCAAAGATCCCGTCCTCTCGAGTATTCATATTAAAGGGGACGTGAATAAAGCGAAGTCCCACGAGAATTTAAGTTCTGTTCTCCCTCCTGCAACATTGGAATATAAAGGCCTTGGCGTTTTCCATCATGATCAGTTTGTTGGATGGTTAACGGATAGAGAAAGTAAAGGCTATAACTATGCCATCAATAATATTACAAGCACCGTTGTTCCACTTCCTTGTCAACAATCTAAAGGTGATGTATCCATAGAACTGATGAGCACGAGGGCCAAACTAAGAGCTCGATTTGTAGATAACCAACCTCGGATCTCCGTCAACTTACGCGTTGAGGCGAATATCGGAGAAATCGCTTGTCCATTAAATTTGGATTCCACCGAGACGATACAAGCCATTGAAGAACAGTTAAATGAAGAAATTAAAGGGACGATTCTAGACGCCATAACCAAAGCGAAGTCTTACAAGTCCGATATTTTCGGATTTGGCTCCGCCATTCATCGTGCCAATTATGAGCAATGGCATCTTATGAAAGATAACTGGGACGAAGCCTTTGTCCATCTTCCTGTTGATGTAACCGTGCAATCCAAAATCCGCCGTACAGGCTCGGTTGTAGAATCTTTTATTGATAAAATGGAGTGATTACGTATGATCTGGAGTGCTGTGATTGTTCTTGCCTCGCTATGGACATTGAAGGTTGAAGTCCCTCGTTTACGAAAAGAGAAGCTGTACAAAGAACTCTGGGTCTTCCTCATAGCGATCAGCATCTCTGCCCTAGTGAGTGTGGCTGTAAGCTTACAGTTACTCCTGCTTAACCCATTAGAGCTGATTGCTTACTTATTCAGACCCATGGGGAAAATGATTACAACCCTGCTCACGTAGCTGTAAGTCAAAGGAGATCGCGATGTTTAAACATGAGAAAATCAGCCTGCGACAATTTAAAATATTAGTTCTTCTCTTCAGTCTAGGAAGTACGATCATCATCGTTCCATCAGTTCTTACGGCTTTTGCCCATCAAGACGGGTGGCTGTCTGCCGCACTGGGTATCGCAATGGGGGGAGGAGCGCTATTCCTCTATGCTACGCTAGGTAATCGGTATCCGAATGATACTTTAATGGCCTTTAACGAGTTGATTCTAGGAAAATGGTTAGGGAAAGGGATCAGCATCCTCTTCTATCTATTTATTCTAATCACAGCCTCCTTGGTACTGCGCAACGTTGGCGACTTTATTACCACCATCATCATGCCGGAGACACCTATTCAGGTTATTCACTTTGTATTCCTGCTGATTATCATGCTCGGAGCTGTGCTCGGCTTAGAAGTGATTGCACGTGCTGGCGAGATCTTCCTTCCTTGGGTTCTGTTGTGTATTAGCGTGTTGGTAGGCTTTCTGATCCCACAAATTAAAATAGATCGTGTCCCCCCCATACTGGAAGCGAGCACGAAAGCCATTATTCACGGTAGCTTATCCGTTCTTTCTATTCCCTATCTAGAAATGGTGGTCTTCCTGGTGATCTACCCGGCCATTTACACGAAAATGAAGAGGAGCAAAGGGTTTATTCAAGCGGGTTTTATGGGGGGAATTATTATTTTTACCATTACTGCTTTATGTATCCTCGTGCTAGGCTGGGACTTCACCTCTCGACATACGTTCCCCAGTTACACATTAGCGAAAAAAATCCATGTTGGCGGATTCATTCAACGGATTGAAGTATTAGTCGCGATCATTTGGTTTGTCACTATCTATTTCAAGCTCGTCATTTGCTTCTACAGCTCTCTGATTGGACTGCAGCAGATCCTGGGCTTGCGTACCTATCGTCCGTTCATCGTGCCAAGCGCGCTTCTCCTGTTTGCGCTCGCCTTCCTCGTTTACCCGAACATCATCTATTTCCGAGATTTCGCTTCCAATATATGGCCTCCATTTACCATAACGATGGGCCTGTTCCTGCCTGCCGGTTTGTTACTTGTTTCTTATTTTAGACCCGTAGGCAGCTTAAACAAATGAATGGAGAATCGTTGTCGCACCTTCCTTCTTGCAAGATGACAAAAACGTCACTTTAGATCATGGTATATCGATGGTTGAAGCATCCTTTAAACGGTATAGTAAGGTGGAAAAGGAGGCGAAACCATGACTACCATTATTCAAACCAAAAATTTATCCAAATCGTACGGCAAAACACCCATTTTAAAAAATATTGATTTAACGATCCATCAAGGGGAATTCACCGCTATTATGGGGCCATCTGGCTCAGGGAAGACAACACTGATGAATATGCTCTCTACGATTGACGCCTTTACTGGCGGGGAGGTCTGGATTGAGGGAAAATCGCTGTTAGATTTGAAAAAGAAAGATCTCCGACAATTCCGTCAGAAACGGATGGGATTTCTTTTTCAAGATTACAACTTACTAGATACCCTAACGGTCAAAGAGAATATCTTGCTACCCCTTGCGCTACAAAAAACGCCAGTTGCAGAAATGGAGCAGCGATTAGCGACGTTATTGGAAGCGTTAAATATTGCATCCATCTTGCATCAGTATCCGTCCGAGATTTCTGGCGGCCAAAAGCAGCGCACGGCTGCCGCACGTGCCATCATTACGAATCCAGCGATCGTGTTCGCCGATGAGCCAACGGGGGCCCTTGATTCCCGATCCGCTACTCAACTGCTGGAACAAATTCAATCGCTCAATCATACGTTTGAGACGACCGTTCTGATGATTACGCACGATCCGTATGCGGCTAGTTACTGTCGACGCGTCATATTTCTACGGGACGGTAAAATTGTTAATGAAATGTTCAAAGGAGAACACACCGAAAAAGAATTCTTCGACCGCATCCTGACGATTCAAAGTGCCATAGGGGGCGATCGGCGATGAGTTTGTTTGATTTATCATGGAGGAATATGAAGCGGAACTTCCGCTTGTATGCCATTTACTTCATTTCCATGCTTGTCGGGGTTATCATTTACTTTACCTTTTCGGGTTTAATGTTTAACGAGGATGTCGTTACAGCCATTCAAAATAAGGATAACTATAAAACTATTATTTTCGTTGCCTCCATGATCGTCTTTATGTTTATTGTGTTCTTCATTTTGTATGCCAACTCTTTTTTTATGAAACAACGAAAAAAAGAATTCGGTATGTATATCCTTTATGGCATGAAAGAAAGACAAATAGCCATAATGGTCTTTTACGAAACGTTATTGCTAAGCGCCATTTCTGTCACCAGCGGTATTTTCATCGGTGGATTGCTTTCCAAATTTTTCGGTAAAATATTAATGAACTTAATGCACTATAAGGATGACATTTCTTTTGCTTTTCCTCTTGAAGCCGTAATCTCAACAGCGCTGTTATTCGCTTTATTAATCGGTATTATTACGCTTCAAAGTTATGTGAACGTCCGCCGCATGCAGATCGTTGAATTGTTTCACGCAACCAAAAAAATGGACAAACCGTTTGCATTCTCCATGCCTCTGGCGATATTGTCCGTCCTACTACTAATAGCGTCCTATTATACGATTACCCTAGGTGGAAGTTCAGACATATGGAAAGACTATTTCAAAGAAACTTTAATGGCTACAACCGTGGCATTGATTGTTGGAACCTATTTATTTTTCCGCCAGTTCTCGGGTTGGATATTACAAAAAATGAGTCAAAGTAAAAATTACTTCCATGGCAACAAAATGTTGTGGATCTCCTCCCTTCGTTTTTCTATCCGAGGGAATACAGTAAACTTTACGTTTAACTCCCTAATTAGTGCCGTTATCATCTTTGGAGTTGGATTTATTGCTGTGGATTACGCGGTGAAAGCTGATGTTGTCCGAAAAGAATACCCCAACGATATTATCTTTTCATCACAAGACAACAGAACTCTCCAACAAATTGAAAACATCATGAATGAGTCCCATCCCATTCTTGCTCACGAAACAATGACTGGCATTCACACGGAAAAAATCGCAAATCGCAAATTGTTTCTTGACCACCCCAACTATTACACAGAGGAATTCACCATTTTTCCTGAAGCGCAGCTCAATGCGATTGTTGATTTACGCGGCGTTGGTCAAAAAGTAGATGTACAAGGCGATGAGGCTATTGTTTTAACAAGAGGCATAGATGCACCGACCACCTATCAAAGCCCTCTGCCTGAAATGACCGTCTTAGGAGATCATACCTTTCAAGTCGTCGAAAGAATACGATTCCCGTTGTTAAGTATCCCTACGGATGCTAGTGGAGGTGCCGAACATCAACCTTCTGTACTCATTATTTCTGACGAGGCGTTCCAGCATTTGAAAGAAAATCATACTCTATCTTCTTATGAAGTTTATAAAATCGAAGATCCGAAAACATCCAACAACGTCTCACGACAAATCTACGATATTGTTATGCGAACAGAAGGATCGTATTATTCTGCCTTTATCGATATGTACGCCATCGATATTGAGTCGTCCTCTTTAATATTGTTCTCTATCGCTTTTTTCGCCGCCATTGCATTGTTTGCTTTAGCAAGCGTCATTTACTTTAAACAGCTGCGCGAAGCTACGGAAGAGCGTGAACACTATGCGATTTTACGGAAAATGGGTGTAGACGATAAAGAAATAAAACAGATTATTCGGAAACAATTGCTGTTCGTCTTTTTACCGCCACTCTTACTTGGACTGCTGCACAGTTGGTATCTCTTATACTACACAGTCATCCTCATCATCAAAGATTTACCTGCCTTGACGACAATTATTTTTTCTGTCATGGGCCTTTATGTGCTAACTTATCTCATCTTTTACGTATCATCCACATCTATTTATTACAAAATTATCAACGAAAAAAACACACGATGAATTTACGCATGGTGTGTTTTTCGTCGCATGAAATAAGGATCGTCGTCTTTAGGAAAATGAACGATACATTGCGTATATACAGCGATCTCCGACGTGCAGTCAATATAATGGCCGAGTTTATTCGATAATTGCTGAGCCAAATATAAACCCATTCCGGTCGACTTTGTATACGTTCGCCCTGTTTCTCCCGTAAAGCCGCGATTAAAGATTCGCGGAAGATCTTTGGGACTTATGCCGATGCCGCTGTCCCGAATCAGCAACTGCTTCTCTTGCGGTGTTTCTGCTATGGAAATCGTAATTTCCCCGCCCGGCTCCGTATATTTCAAACTATTCGTCACAAGCTGATTAATAATGAACTGCAGCCATTTCGGATCACTTTGAACGACAAGCGTATCCGCTTGGAGGCTAATGCGAATTTTTTTGGAGAAAAAAGTTTTCGAATGCGACTTCACAATCTCTTTCGAAATCTGGATAACATCACAATTTTGAATCGCGTAATCCTGATTAAAACTATCCAGCTTAGCATAATAGAGTGCTTGATCGACGTAATTTTCAATCTTCGCAATCTCTTCCCTTAGACTATTCGCGTCCATATCGGTTTGCTGAAGTAAACGCAGAACCGCAATCGGTGTTTTAATCTCATGGAACCAAGAAACAATAAAATCATAATGCTCATGCTGTCTCTCTTGTACTTGATTCATTTCGTGAATATGCTGCTTGTTGAGCTCATCGATGTACTGTTGGGCGAATTCGCCTTCCAGGGACAAGCTCTCATAATCCCCACTTTTCATCTTTCGGATCACACGTACGTGCTGTTGATAGCGAAATAGTAAGAATCCCACTAACACACTAGCCGACAATGCGAAGGCATAGAAGAAGGTCCCCCATATCCAGTCACCATTATTGCTATAGGTATAAAATACAGCAGCCGGGGTTAGGAACCCAGCCAGATAGAGATACATATAAGACTTCTCGTAAGCGAGATACCGAAAGAAGGTCATTCGATCACATACCCCATTCCTTTCCTGGTAACAATGAAGTCTTCAAGCCCAAGCGCAGCAATTTTCCTACGCATCCGATTTACATTCACAGTCAACGTGTTATCATCGACGAACTGCTCTTCATTCCATAGAACCTGCATCATGTCTTCGCGGGATACAATTTTCCCGATATTGCGCATGATGAGTTGTAAAAGGATGAATTCATTCCGACTTAACTCCGTCACTTGTCCCTGATATTCAATGGTGGAATTCGTTACATGCAGCTTCAACCCTCGGTGCATGAAGCGAAGACTCTCATCTTCCTGATACGTATATTTCCGGCGAATTAGCGCGCTGACTTTGGCGACGAGGATATCCAAATCAAAGGGTTTCTGGATAAAATCATCCCCACCCATATTGATTGCCATAATGACATCCATATTCTGCGTTCTCGAGGATAAGAAAATAATCGGCACTTTGGATACCGCACGTATCTGCTGGCACCAGTAATAGCCGTCAAACACCGGAAGATTAATATCCAATAGGATGAGATGCGGATCGGTTTGCTGAAACTCCTTTAGAACCTGGTCAAATTGCGTCACTTCTACCACATCATACTGCCACTTTATCAACGTATCGGCGACAATTCGCCTAATTTTCTCATCGTCCTCAACCATCATGATTCGATACATGGTATCCCTCATTATTCTATAATGCGATCCCCCTTAGTTTATCATAATCTCTACCCGATCTGCGCCTCCACTCTCTACGCCCTGCAAACTTGTGCACGAAATGTCGGATAACTAGCAACGATTCCTGCTATTCTATGGATAAAGGAGGTCAGAACGATGGATTTGCTTAAAAATATGAATAGTGCCCTCAAGTACGTCGAAGACAACCTGACGGACACGATCGACACGAATGAAGTGGCTCGAATAGCCTTATGCTCAGAATATCATTTTAAGCGTATGTTTTCCTTTCTAGCGGGCATTCCATTGTCCGAGTATATCCGCCGTAGACGGCTGAGCCTAGCCGCTTTTGAGCTACGAGATAGTCAGGTCAAAGTCATTGATGTCGCCATCAAATACGGATATAACTCACCCGATTCATTCACGCGCTCTTTTCAAAATTTACATGGAATCACACCGTCAGAAGCTAGACTCAATGGGCAATCATTGAAATCCTATCCGCCTATGACCTTCCAAATCACCATTCAAGGGGGAAATGAAATGAACTATCGCATCGAGGAAAAAGAGGCTTTTACCATTGTTGGTCTTCACAAAAGGGTTCCTATCGTCTTTAATGGCGTTAATCCTGAAATTGCCGCCATGTGGCAAAGTTTAACTATGGACTTAATTAACACCCTTAAACAACTCTCCAATGTCGAACCCATTGGTCTGGTTAGTGCCTCTACTAACTTCTCCGAGGGCCGTATGGAGGAAAAGGGTGATCTGGACCACTATATTGGCGTCGCCACAACGAATCCGTGTCCTGATAATCTCACAAAACTCGACGTGGCTGCCTCTACGTGGGCGGTTTTCGAATCCATCGGACCGTTCCCAGAAACGCTGCAAAATATCTGGGGACGCATCTACTCCGAATGGTTCCCTTCCTCTGGCTATGAACAAGTCGCTGGACCCGAGATGCTGTGGAATGCAGATAAAGACACGACTTCACCTACGTTCCGCAGTGAGATTTGGATACCCGTGAAGAGAGGCAAGTGAGTCGTTAAGCAATTATCCTTTGTGTTTTAAAAAAAGCTCCCTGAGTCCTGCACGTTTGCAGAATTGGGGAGCTTCTAAAATATTTTCTAAAGAATCACGCAGAGCGCTAGAAACACCGAGTGCCGCTCCGCAATCTAACTGGCGTTTCTCCATCTATTTGAAGCCGATTTATCGAATCTGTGAGATTAACTGTATTTTCTACAGTTAATATTCTTCGATTTGCTAATTTCTTTAAAATTCATACAAATTAGCTGTACTTTTTGCATCTATTCATGAAAATACGTCAGTTTCGAGGAAATTAGCTGCATTTATACATCTAAATACGCTTGGCAGTCACTTTACGTTCGAACCAGCGGTTCCCTTGCCTTATGGTTGTCTTTGGGAACTGTCCCTTCCTATCAATGATGATGCGCCATATGTGCAACATACTTCTCTATTCTACGATCATCTTTAATCGTCGGACACGTGTAACAATAATTATCTTCGCCCGGCATGCGGAAATGCAGGCAGCATTTCGAGCGGATCATAATCTTCTCCTCGTCGACTCCTGGTATGTCTACGCAGCGGAATTCCGCCGTTAAAGGATTCGCCCTACCACCGAACACCTGAGTAGAATCCTCTTCAACTAGTAAATATCGAAAGTTGTCCTCGATATACACTTTCTCCGAGGATGCTTCAGCTTCAGCGATCCATTCATCGCGATAATACATCAAATTATAAGAAATCGTTGCCCATAGTGTGGTGGCATCGATCCCGCTCCAGTCCACGATCTGCTTCACAAAAGGAAAGGCATGATCCATAAATAGATGGCGTACATAGCTCTCCCTTTCCACAGCATAAGAACCACTTCTCGCCCAATTCTCCAGCGAATATGGAAACAGCAGGCGGTAGTAAAGATGCTTGTTTTTAAGAGAAACCACAACATTACTAGGAGATACATTCAAACAGCGTCCATAGCGTACCCAAGCGTCCCATGCACCTGTAATGAAATGACTGTAACGCTTAACGAACAAAGAACTCGCTACTTTACGATTGGGGGCGCCGATTTGCTGAGCGAACTGTTCTAGTAGCTCTGCGATCCCTTGCTCGTCGTCCAGCTTATATTCCTGACTGACAAGCTCTGTGCTCTCAGAGGAATCGAGTAGTAAATGATAGTGTTTGAGCGAAGTTACAATGTCGCTGCTCATGTTCAGCCATCCTCCAAATGTAATTTCTACCGACTTAGTCTCACACAGAGTGCAGTCGATTCAACCTGTGATGCAGCCAGCCGATCTCCTCTTTCAGTACGCGGATAGGATCTGCACCGAACCATTCCAGCGAAGCGAACTTTCCGCTTTGACTAATGCGATCAATAATTGGACGATAGTTTACCGCCCCATTTTCCAATGATACCATACCTTTACGGCTGCCATTCGCTGCATACACTTGATGCGGTTGAAACACGCTGCATTGGGCCAAGGAAGTCACATTCTTCAAATGGAAATAGGCTACCCAAGGCGCCAACAACTCGTAACTTTCCAATGGATCGTCGCCAGCTTCCCACATGTGAAGAAAGTCCAGGTTCAACTTAACTGCCTCATGGTTAACCTCCATCATCAGCCTATACGCAGCCTTCTTATGATCAGCCAACGTTCCAGGGTGTGTTTCCACCAGCAATTCAATTCCCTGATTCATGCACAAGTCACCAAGAATTCGTAATTGTCGGACCGTTTCTTCGAACTCCGCTCTGTCTACCTCTCTGCTTCCACGCATACCAGCAAAAGTACGAATTTTGCTGGTTCCCAGCCAATCCGCGACAACAAGCAGCTCTTTGCATTTGATAACCGTATCTGCAAAATTAACTTGTGTACCCACATCCAGATAGTCACTGATCATCGAAACCGTCAAACCAGCTCCTTCAAGGAGTGCTCTTTTCGAACCATTCCATGCCTTATACAAGTGAACCGCATGAGCTCCCCATACCTCTAGCCCATCGAAACCCTCAGTCCTAGCGAACTGGACTAATTCCTCGAATGAAATCAATGTGTGCCGAAAGGTAATCGTGCAGAGCGAACATCGTAGTCTAGACCGTTCTGACATTACATAGTCCCCCCTTTCACATGTGCATACTGAGCTGCAGACCATAAGGTAAGCTCACGTTCCATTTCCATCTTAATCCCTCGTTCAATGGCTTCTGCCTTATTCAAAGTCTCCAGCATGGAGGTAAGCTGCCCCGTACTTCCGGTCAACGACATCTTAACGGCCTGGAATTGCAGCGTATTAAAGGCTTGAACCAAATCACGAATTTGCTGAGCCCAATACTCATAATTATCCCTAGGCAGTTGCAGCTCATCATGAAAAAACATCAGTGCATAGTCATACCCATATTTGCGTATCACAATGACATAGAGATGCTTCAGTGCATCCCCGAGAGATGCAATCTTGGACGGATCTTCCGTTAATCTAGTGACAAGTGTACGGAGCCCAGTTACTAGGTCATTGCGGTCGAGATGAAATTGATCATAGAAGAAAGCGATAACGTTCTCCGGCGTCGGCGTCTGAATGGTCTGGGCATCCATATAAAACCCGTCAGGGTAAGCATTATGAATAAAAGCTTGGAGCAACTGCTCGCGGCTGACAGTCCCCTCCCATTTCATATCCGCATCCAGCATGAACCATTGATCTTCACGCTCGGTTGCCGAAACGATCACATAATGAGGGAATGGACTCAAATTAAACGTATTCTCCCGTTCTGGCATAAGGGACATGTCGATCTGAACAACGACGTGCCGATGACGAGGCGCTTGCTCAACGAGTTCAACGAGTTTGGCCGCATTCGTTGCGGGATCTTGATGGGGGGCATGCCATTGCACAGTCTGAACACCAAACAAACGTTCGTTCCACTTCATTAGTCGAGTAGGCTGGAATGAGTCTGAATAATAGGATAATCCCGCTTCATGCCATCCGAACTGCTCTTCCCACACGTTGAAATAAAAAGGGCGATAGTCGACGTTGCTATGTCTTTTGACCACTTCGCACATGCAGCTGAGCACACAATGAACTTTGATGCGTTGGTCTTTCCAACCGAACATGACCGTGCCTCCTTTCTTCACTTCCTTAGCTCCTTTGTTATGCCTACAGGACCTACAGGAGTCAACCTGTCCATGAAGTCTAGCAGCGTTCCTACTGTGTGAAACACCCTCGGATCCACTTCTTCTTCTGGAATCCCTAGGCCAAACTCAACTTCAATCCAGACCAGCAACTGCATCATCATGACAGAGTCAATTCGAAGATCCTCATTCAGTCTGTGTAATTCTTCTAGGGTGGGCAGCTGTGTCAGCCCCAACTTTGTTACCATAATGACGCTCAGCTTATCTATACGTTGTTCCCTTGTCATTCGCTTAATTCCGCCTCCTCCAGCAATTTACGACTAATTTTCCCAGTAGCAGTTCGCGGAAGTTTTGTTACACAGGCTACTTTGGATGGCACTTTATAAGGAGGCAAATGCTGCATACACCACTCGCGAATAGTCTCCGACTTCAACTCAAGATCCGCCACGACCATACAACTCGCAGTTTCTCCCATCACGGGGTGACTACCCCGGTAGACGACACATTCGTGAATACCAGGCAATTGGGAAATCACATTTTCGACTTCAAGGGGGTACACTTTAAGGCCCGATACATTAATGACATCATCCGCTCTGGCCAAAAGATGTAAAGCCTCTTGATCTTGATAGGCAAGATCACCCGTATGAATCATCTGATTCTGCACAGTGATAATTAATTCTCGTGGCTCATGGGATGATGCACCTGCGTCAACCAACTGCATGTGCCCCAACAGCTTGCCAATATCGGCACTGTGCCGAAGAGAACGATTAATACTTATACAGCCCGCTTCTGAGCAGCCGTACTGCTGGAGCAAGCGATCTCCTGCTAGCGGAGCCAGCTTATCAATCAATCCTTGCGGCATCGGCGCGCCAGAGCTCATGAACTGATAGAACCGAATATCCGAAGGAAAAGAGGTCAGCACGTGCAGCGTCATAGGGACGCCATAGACAATATGTTTCGGTGTGTCCCGCAGAATGGCGAGCGTCAGCTTCGGGTTGGTATAAGCGGCAACGTGAGGTACCACTTGTCGCGCCATAGCGGAAAGAACCCCACTAATAAGGCCGTAAGAATGACTCACAGGAGAAATCACAATCGGCGTGATGGCACTATCTAGATCAATTTCTGCATTATAAGCAGTAATTTCAGCCTCAATAGCCGACCACGGTCTGCTGATCAACTTCGGATTGCCTGTCGTGCCGGAACTGAACATACAGATAGAAGGCTCCTGTGAGGAGATAACCTCTGATTCGCTTCCAGCTAAAGGCAGGATTCCATCCTCGACAGATTGGTACACAAGACCGATGCAGCCCCCTTCCTTGCCGAGCATCTTCGCCGTTTCGAGCGGTGTCTCTCCATGAAGCAGCAGGGCAGATACCCCTAACTCCTTCAGATAAAGCACAAGTGGAATCAGCTCTGCAGCATTCGCGATGCATACGGCAATCCGTTTACCGGATTTCCATGCTTCCCGTGTGTGTGGCATAAGCCCCCATGCTTTCCAGCGAGCTTCTAAATCATCCTGGCCGAAGTACGTCTGGTTATAGGCAAACAATTTCTTATTCAAAGAGAAATCTCCTCTCTGTTTGTACGGTACGAATTAGGAAGAAAGGCAGACAATGGATTCGGAACTTCATGCGATAACCCCTTCGTTTGCAGAGCAAGCCGCTTATGCGTTAACTGCTCAACACGCGTAGTTGGGGTAAATAAGTCCAACGTGTCAAAACGCTTCTGGAAGTGCGAATCTCGTTCGATATGGCGATGAATGCAGGCAGCCGTCATTTGCCAGAACTGCTCCTCTTCAAAGCCGTAACGATCCTGCAGCATCATCGCCAGCTCCCCAAGATTAACAAAGAATAACGCTCCTAGGGTCAGATACCGCAATGGCGCTATATCCTCCACTTCAAAGTTAGCCCGTTCCTCCTTCAGCACGTATCGCTCATGAACTTGCGTTAAGTCTGGACACAAGTCCGGTCTGCTCAGGAAGGAACGCTGATACAGAACATCCTCGTGGAAATCCTTTAAGGCTAATCGCTCAGGCAAGCCATCGCGATGGACCATCACCATATTTTGCGCATGTGATTCTGTTGCCACCCCATGAACAGCAGCCAAATGGAGAACGGGCAGAATACACCGCTCAAGCAGGCGATTCACCCAAGACTCGATACCATAGGTTTGCAGCCACGGCTCAATGAAGGGAGTCCCGTCCCGTTCCAACGTACACAGGGCATAGAAAGGAACTGTTCCCTCACCCGCTTGTAAATAACCGTGCAAGCTTTCTCGCCAAATGCAGCCGATCGCTGCATACAATGGGGATGGCGTACTCCCTTGTGAATCATAGGATAGGGCGGCAACTTCCCGCAGTAATATAAGCTTAGCTTCATCCTTTAAATAAGGATCTCCGTCTACCAACGTTTGCAGCCAAGCCGATAATACTGGCGCCGTCACCGTGTAGTGCGGGAGCAATTGACGGGAACTGGAAGTATTCAATAAATTCATGGAAAGTTTGACATACGTTTTCTGTGGCGATGTGCGGTTAGATAGTGTCCGAATAGACTGCTGAGCCCGATACACATCTTCCGATGGCCCCAGTAGGATCATGCGCTTCTTATTAAGTTCCTCTGCATATGCAGGTGCAATAATTCGGCGCCATTGCCAAGGATGTACAGGCACGAATGCATAAGCCTCTGGGTCAAATCCTTCACTCTGCAGGTGTTCGCGAAACGATTCCACCACTTCATTACCCAACTCTTCTCGCAGCAAGCCGTCAAATGTAAGGCTAGGCAGCACAGCGATCCGGCTCTCCACTTTACTTACTGCCAGCCATAACGGCTGTACATCTTGGGCAAATTCAGGACCATACGTGAGATGATCCCCGTAGTCGAACCCGATGCGCGACTTATAGCTGGGGTGATACCGATGTCCATCCATCACAGCGGATTCCAGCTCTTCGCCGCTCAGTTGATGCAAATCCGTATCTCCGAGCATCCGAACATACTGCGCCATCGTATCCTTGAGGAGCGTGTGCTCCAGCTCTTCTGTGAACGAGCCTAGCTTGTTCGCATCCGTCCCCGGCACATTCAGCACTTCCTGGATAAATAGTCTCAGGGATACCGCTTCGGCCTCACCATCACTTCCATTCCGAACCAGCGGAACGTCTTCCTGCAAGCGAATGCGGCCAAATGTGAGCTTTTGCTTCCCTAGACACAAGTAAGTAACCGCCCGGCCTTCGGCATCCTGACCCTGCAGACCGAATCGTATAGCGTCTCCAACTGGCTCCGAATGTGGTACGACAATGCCTTCATAAATGACTGATTCCACTAATTGGCGAAAAATTCTTCTGCGCACTTGTACGCAACTCTCGGATTTCAGAGCTTGGAGCGCTATGAGGTCTTGCTGCCATGAACTTGCCATGTGGTAGCCTCCTTCGGTGTGCTATAAATATTGGACCATTTGAACAGCATGCCATTAACCAGACATAGCAAAGCTGCTGCCAGCAGCGGCGCATGCAATCCAACCTGAATCGACAGAAATGATGAAAGTAGAGGAGATAATAACTCCCCTGCAGTCTGGAAAGATACCATAACACTGAAAGCTATCGCAGCTGATGCGCCCTGTTCCCGCCCAAACAAAATGACATCAAGGACAGCCATCGTAATGGCTAGGAACATCCCATACAGCATACGGCCTGCGATCAATCCGCCTATACTCTCCGTCATCCCTTGCGTGATTAAGCCGATAGCCATGGCTCCAACACCAACCATATACGCGATGGGCAGCCTTCCTGGCTTGGCTAAACTGCGAAGAAACGGCAGAAGGATTAACGCACAGACATGAGGCAGAAGAAACAACATGCCCGCTAGTTCAATGGATAAGCCAAAGTCCTTTTCGACATAGGGGGTAAAAAAGGGTCTGACCACTTGATTCGCAATCGTGAGTGTAAGAAACAACAAGCCAAGCATCACAATCGTTCGATCCTGGAGCAAGTTGCGTAACAACCCTTTCGAACCTCTAGATTCACGTCGATCTTCCTTCTTAGTAGCGCTGTTCCATCCCCAAAGAACCACCACGCATACGCACAATTGGATGACATCCGCAGCAGCTGCCCCATAGAACAACGTTAATGGACGTTCCATCTGAAGCATATGAGCACCAGCCAACGCAGCGATTAGCACCGCTGTATGATGTACCGCGTGAAATTTTGCCGCAGATCCCGCTTGAGCACCTGTATCGCTAAGTTCCATAATGATTGGATAAATCAACATATAGCTGCTTTTAAAAATGAGTAAACAGATCGTCAGAATGAGGAATTCTGTCGCACTATCCGCTTGCGCCAGCAGCGCAGTCGATAGGGCCGTTCCTGCCTGACCGATGAGCAGCAGACGCTTAGCTTCCCATCTGCGGGTCAACCACCCCCACAACGGCGAACAGAGAACAACCGTTAGCCGACAAACAAACAAATATAAACCAGTGTAGCTGTAGTCTTCAATACCGAAAACCTGATGGAAAAACTGGGGATAATACGGTGAAAGCAGCACTTCTGTAAACAGTCCTAGAAACATGCAGCCAAGAAGTGCTGCCTGCATGCCTGTTCGCGTTCTACGACTAAGCGCTTGAGGTTGCAGCGTCTTCATCGGTTGACTCCGAATTGCTGAAACACATTACGACTTCTGAGCGGATACACCTCGCGCTGGGCTAGCTTCTTAATGATGACGCTGTTCCGATGAGCGCCAAGCCCAAGATCGGGTGCACCAACACCATGTGTATGCAGTTCCCCATTCTGAATAAAGATCTGGTTCTCCCCACTGGTTCGCAGCTTCAAAGAGTAATCCTCAGCGATGTCCAAGCGTCCTTTCGCATCTCGACAAATATAAGGCTCTAACGGACGTAAGCAAGCTGGTTCGGCATGCTCATACCCCGTCGCCAATATGACGATCTCGCTGGTATGCTCGAAAGGTGCATCCTGCTGCAATTGGCGGCAATGCAATTGATAGCTATCCCTCCCTCGGTCTGAAGTCTGAAGCAACTGCTCCACTTCGGTTAGGGGCATCAATCGGACACCTGGCGCTTCTCCCCCACCGATTCCAGCCTCGTACAGCGTATCGTATATATCTGCGATGGTATTCGCGCTAATTCCTTTGTACAGCAAGGCCTGCCCAGCTCGGACCCTATCCTTGTTTTCAGGTGCTAGGTCGTAGAAATATTTCGTATATTCTGGAGAAAAATGCTCGAGTCCGAGCTTGGAATACTCCATCGGGAAGAAGCCTGATGAACGTGTAAACCAATCCAACCGATACCCACTTTCACTCTGCGCTTTTAACAAATCCAGCACCACTTCGGCTGCACTCTGACCTGAGCCCACAACCGTGATCGACCGCGCTTTGAGGCAATGTTCCCGATTCGTTAAATAATCAGCTGAATGAAACACATTCGCTCCGCTTACGTTTTGGAACCGTTTCGGAATATGGGGGCTGCTCCCAACACCTAGTACCAAGTTACGGGCAACATAGGTCTTTGTTTGCTCAGTTTGAAGTTCTTTCGCCTCCACGACAAAATGAGAACTGGACTCCCCTTCTTCGAGATGGATGCTGCTCACTTCGTAGCCGAAACGGCAAGAAGCTAATCGTTCTGCCGCCCATTTACAGTAATGGTTATACTCCTTACGGGGAATTTGGAACTTCTCTAGAAAGTAGAAGTGATACAGTCTGCCATGCTCATGCAAATAATTTAGAAAGCTGAGCGGATGTGTCGGATCGGCCATTGTCACTAAGTCCGCGAAGAAAGGGACTTGCAGTGTCGTCCCCTCAATCAACATACCTGGATGCCAATCGAACTGTGGCTTCCGCTCTAAGAATTGGGCCTTTAACTCGGGTACGCGCGTAAGCAGGGCTGCAAGACCGAGATTGAAAGGACCGACGCCGACGCCCAGCACATCCCATTCATCTGAATGATTCCGAACAACTCCCCTAGCCAATAGAAATCTCCCTCGTTTCTCTATCTTGTTGACAACCAACATCGCTTCGCGTATGTATCGGTTGCAACGTTATCGCTTCAAAAACTTCTCGCTCGCATATCATCAACGCAGCCTTCTTATCTGGAAGCTGCACTTCCTTCTGGAAACGGAAACCGCACCCCTCGAAAATATGATGCATCTTCGCATTCCGAATATCGGGCTCGGCTACGACTCGCTTGGTACTTGGGTGCATGAACTGCACACGTACGAGTGCTTTCAACAGGGGCAATGCATAACCCTGGCCGAGGTAGCTTGGCGGGCCAATCAGCAGATGTACGCCTTGATCATCCGGCGCTGCTTCGTAATAGGGTTCAATGACATCAGACTTCACCCAATAGGATTCCCAGTAGCTCATCGGCTCCCCATCCAGCTCACCGATGCAAAGCGTCTGATGCGAATCGGCCAAGAAACGCTCCAAGTGGCTCCGGTAGGCATCTAAAGATATGTTCAGCTGCCAGAAGGGAACGACATGCGGCTCCTGCTGCCAACGATGCAGCATCACCAAATCGCGTTCCAGATCAACCGGGCGAAACGAAATGCTCTTGCCAATCGTTGGATCCTTGTAGGCTGCAAGAGAAGGATCATCATAAATTGGCTTCAAATTGCGATTCATACTCCAAGGCACCTTCACTACACCTCCAGAACCAGCGGATTGTCCACGAGAACATAGACCGACTGGTTTTCGAGAGAACCGACTAACTCATCCATATCATAAAGTCGCGTGAGCAGATTTGCTTTACACGGGATCTTAGCTTCCGTTAACAAGCTTTGTAGGAAAATCGAAGGCTCTCTGTTCAACGGAAGGAACTCAGCAAGCACAGACCGCAGCTCACGCAACAGCTCCCGTTCATGGGCAAGTCCCGCTGTACCAAAACCATTAATCAGGCCGAATAGATGGTTAAAAATAACATAATAGCGGAAACGTTCATCAGCAATCGCATCATCGCAGAATGTATGGCTCTTATCTCCAATGCCTGGCAATTGCTTATTCAAATGTTCCTTCATGGAATTACAGAAATAATACCCCTGATTGTCCCGATAATAATAACGTTGTGGGTATCCGTTATTCAGCTGGACAACGCTATTCTGCTGATGGGCTTCCAGCGCAATGCCATGCGTGACATATAGCCAAATCATCGGCTTCAGCGAGATGTTCAAATAGAGACGGAACCAGTCTAGACTTACCGCTTGCGTTGTCCGATCCTCCTGCTTAGCCAGTTGGCGAATAATTGTGCTTAAGCGCGATTCAGAGCCAGGCAGCGGATCCTGCACAAGAGAAGCCACAAGTGACACTTGCTGAGCCTGCTTTCCTTGGAACGGATTTTGACGCAGCACAACTTCGAACCCCGACTCCTCCTGCCCTTCCAAAGCAATTGAAACATAGGCAGGATCTCTCACAATAGCAAACGCTGGATAGCGTTCGGATACCTCGCCGACTTTGGTTTGCAGCATGCGGGACACTTCAACGCCCCGTTCCAATTCTTTGAATAGATTCACGCGTACTGAATTGGTAATCCTTACTGGGACGGACCCTTTTGGCATAAAAGGCGACTCGGGATGATACATCGTGCGGAACGATGAAGTTGCCGAGTAATAACGCCCTATTGGCCCCAAATCTTGAAGCAAGCCCGCTTCGAGCAGCTTCTGAACGGCTGGTTTCGCAAGTACTTCTTCCGCCTGCAAAGGATGCAGTGGAATCAATGTATATTCATCGCTCTCCGTGTACGGTGTCTGTACATCCGCATGACGGAGATCTGACTTAATCCATTCCGTTGCCGTAATCTCAAGCGCAGAATCCTCACGTACAATGCTGCGATGCGCACGGAAATAATGCAGTTGAAACTGCCCTTTCAACTCTGGAGAGAATACCCCTTGCATACTGGCTGGAACCCCGTCCCGACATTTCGGTGTAGGATGGAGCAAGTGCCCGAACAACAAGGATTGCTCTGCTGTGAGGAAGTCCCCGTCAAAGCCATATAACTGGTCGCGATCTCCGTCACGGGCAGCGACGAACTGTTCGATGCTGGCACAGCTTTCTTCGATTTGCTGTAACAAATCTTCTGTACGATCCGGCGATCCTACTTTGACGAAATGACCTAATTCAAGTACGAGCCGCCTAGCGAATACCAGCTCATCCTCCCCTGCATCTTCAAGCCCAGCGCTCCCCTTCCACTGCAGAGGGAATTGAAACAGATGTCTTCCTGTCAGCGATTTATGTTTGACAGTAACAAGGATACAGCCTCCTTGGCTGACCAATGGCACTTCCAGCACCCACGTACCTTCAACTTCACGCCACTCCCCCAATCCAGTTTCCCTGAGAAAGCTGTTTAGCAAGCTTTGCAGCGTAGCTCTCGCTGCCGTCCGATAAGAGTCTCCCCCCTTTTCCTCCAGCGTTTGTATGTTTTCC
This sequence comes from Paenibacillus oryzisoli, assembly GCF_001653565.1. Classification (GTDB taxonomy): domain Bacteria; phylum Bacillota; class Bacilli; order Paenibacillales; family NBRC-103111; genus Paenibacillus_E; species Paenibacillus_E oryzisoli. Next base: position 3,855 of record NZ_LYPB01000088.1, on the reverse strand, counting down.
AGTAATCCATCCTGGATCATGATTGAACTCCCCTCAGAGCATACTGCTCGATCCCAAATTGTTGTTCTAGTTCCATACCTATGCGCACGATGTGAGCCAAAATATCCCCAGTATCCTGCGTTGTCGTTAACGGATTAAGCAGCGTAAATTTCATACAAGCCCTTTCCTTTACTTTCGTTCGAGCAATAACGGCGATCCCATTCTCAAGGAGACCATCTCGAATTCGGTGATTTAACGCATCCGTGCGAGTGGCGTCCATCTCCTTGGAGGGTACATAACGGAAAACGACTGCATTTAAAGTCGGTTCTGCCAACAGTTCGAGTGCCTTCATTCCCCGTATTTGATCTGCCGTGTGGCGTGCGAGCTCCAACGTGTAATCAATCATTGCTGCGAACTTTACACGACCCAGGTGCTGCAGTGACATGTATAGCTTCAGCGCATCAAACCGACGCGTTGTCTGAATAGACTTGCCGACAAGATTAGGCACCCCTGCCTCATCGTCTTCTTGCGGATTTAAATAATCGGCGTTCAGCCGTAAATAGCGATAGTTTACCGAATCCCGCAATAAGAAGGCTCCACAGCTGATCGGCTGATAAAACAATTTGTGGAAATCGACAGTAATCGAATCTGCTAAGTCTATTCCCTCTAGCAAGTTCGCATGTTTAGCGCTTAAAGCAAGTGCACCACCATAGGCTCCGTCAATGTGAAACCAAAGCTCGTGTTTACGGGCAAGTTCTGCAAGCTCAGGCAATGGATCAATGCTTCCGAAGTCTGTTGTTCCGGCTGTACCCACTAAGGCAAAGGGGAGTAAGCCATCTTGTAGCAAACGATCGATTGCATGCTCGAGAACATGACACTGCATTCGCCCGAGCGAATCCACAGGGACTGTGATAACTGCATGTTGCCCCAAACCTAGCAGAGCCGCCGATTGTTTGACTGTAAAATGGGCCGCTTCCGAACATAGAATTCGCAGGCGGTCACCCTGTGGGGGTAAGCCCCACTGTTGCACATTCCAATTCCATTTCGTATAGGCATAATGATCTCTAGCCAGCAGTAGGCCCATGAAGTTAGACTGTGTTCCCCCACTGGTGAATACCCCATCGCTGGTGCACTTATGATAGCCGAACAACTCACATAACCAGCTAATTATTTCTTCTTCCAGCATGGTTGCTGACATACTCTGGTCCCAAGAATCCATGGACTGGTTCAGCGTTGCCAGCAGTGTCTCTGCCATAAGTGACGCTTGAAGCGGCGGGCAATGAAGGTGCGCCACACAGGCCGGATGATTCACAACAGCCGCATGTTTCGCCACGGTAGTGCCAATGAAATCAAGCAGCTCCTTCATGTTTACGCCCTGCTCTGGGCAGACCTGCCGATCTCGAAATGGCGCTGCCACATCCTGTGGCGCAGCCCCGCTGTAAGGCTTCTCCAATGCTGCGAAATCGCGAATGAGCACCTCAACTGTCGCTTGCATATGCTTGCGAAAGAGCGATTGACTCTCCACCGTTATGTTCAAAAAGTCGGCTGCGAATTCCCTGTTCACCCAAGTACCCCCTGAAGGCTTAACGACTGACGTTCTGCTGCCATGACGGACTCGTGGAAAATTTCGGCAATCCGATCAATCTCTTGCTCTGTTACATTAAGCGGCGGCAGGAAGCGAACTACACTGCCATGACGGCCTCCAAGTTCAAGGATGAGGCCACGTTTTAGACATTGCTGTTGAATTTCACGAGCGAGCTCTGTATGAGCTGGATAGCTGCCGATTCGGTCTGCTTCCCGTTCGATGTCCACAATCTCAACACCAATCATCAGTCCTCTGCCCCTGACTTCACCGATGCATCTCACTGCTGATTTGGTTTGCTCAAGATGCTTGCAAAGCCGTTCACCAACCACTGCCGCATGTTCAACCAGCCTTTCTTCGCGAATGATGCGCAGTGTTGCCGTACCAGCAGCCATCGCTAACTGATTGCCACGGAATGTGCCTGCATGTGCTCCTGGCTCCCATTTGTCCAGTTCTTCGCGATACACGATGACCGACAACGGCAGACCCCCACCTATAGCCTTGGAGATCACGATCACATCAGGAATAATGCCCCCATGTTCAAAAGCAAACATACGGCCAGTTCGGCCAATTCCTGACTGCACTTCGTCAATGATCAAAGGAATCTCGCGTTCTTTGGTCATTCTACGAATTTCTCTTGCCCATGCATGAGGTGCTGGAATCACACCGCCCTCACCCTGCACTAACTCCATAATCATGCCTGCCGGTGACAGCACGCCACTTTCTGGATCGTCTAACAAGTGTTCAATGTAGCGGCTGCCAATTTGGTGGCCATGCTCGCCGCCAATTCCAAATGGACAGCGATAATCATACGGATATGGCAAAAATTGCGTACCTGGCAACAATCCGCCGACATGGCGTTTTGGACCTAGGTTACCTGTCAAGCTAAGCGCACCGCTGGTCATTCCGTGATATCCCCCATGGAAAGACATCATCCCGCTTCTTCCCGTTGCCGTCTTGACTAATTTCATCGCTGCTTCTACGGCATCTGCTCCTGTTGGTCCACAGAATTGGATTCGGGCATTCTTAACAAATTCAGTTGGCAGTATATCGAAGAGCTCATCTACAAAACTCTCTTTAACCGGTGTAGTCAAATCTAACGTATGCAACGGCAGACCCGTCGTTAACACGTCTTTCATCGCCTCAATCACAACCGGGTGATTGTGTCCCAAAGCAAGCGTTCCTGCTCCTGCAAGACAATCGTAATAGGTTCGACCATCTGCATCCTTTACCTGAATACCTCTGGCCTCTGTAATTGCAATCGGGATTTTCCGAGGATATGTTCGTGCATTAGATTCCCTCCTCCTCTGACTTTCGAGATATATCGCATTGCCCTTCATAAATTGACTGTTCCTCCTTTGGGAAAATGATCATGAAATGACTTGCTCAATTCTGTTGAAGAGGGTTGGTAATAATTTACACAACTCACCGCCATTGTAAATGATAATCATTATCAATGCAATACTATTTTTATTGACCTTTGACCGAAGCTGATGTGCCCTCATACGGAGAGTGACCTTGATAGGGCAGCATTTCCTCCTCTGGAAATCCCGTTGCGACTCCCATGTTATGCTCCTATAGGTTTCACTGAAAATTGGTAGTTGACAATTATATTTCCTTGTTTTAACATTTATTAGTGATAATGATTCCCATTATCAGATTCATCTTGACGTTGAACATGTAAAGCCGAAAAGCCCAATATCTCCTCACGCCTAAGCGCTAGATATCGAGCTTTTTTTAGATATTGGAATGAATTCTTGCAACGTTAACCCAAACATCCCTGGCGAAAAAGTTAGGAACGCGTGACTGTGCCATGCTGGCCTTAACTTACGACCTCCGCATAAAGCGAACAGCACGACTGACCAGCGCAGGAAGAACCGAAACATGTCCTTCCCCTTCAAACTCGTAAAAGTCCGCTTGAAGCTTCGCACTTGGCAGAAGCGCGAGGCGCTCGTACAACTCTCTTGCATTCTCGCTCATTTTACTTGGGTGCTCCCACTCCAGTTCTGCGGTCGTGATGAGAAGCTTGTGAGTTAGCTGTGTAAAGCTAAGATTTGCGGTATATTGATCTTCTTGTTCCTTCAGTAAGTCCTTGTTCCAGTGAATCGAAGGACTGCCAGCTATATAAGTCTGGTAGGTTTGAGTTCCCCCTCGATGAAAGCTCGGAATGCGCCTCTTTTTATGAAAATGAGAATCATTATCAATCTGAAATTTATCTAGAGTAAAGGGCTGAAATATTTCAGCCCCTCCTCATCAAACCGTACGTGAGGTTTTCCCTCATACGGCTTTCCGAT
>NZ_LYPB01000087.1 GCF_001653565.1 Paenibacillus oryzisoli | reverse complement strand
TTCAGAAGAAATCCAACAAAATACCTTAAAGAGGCTGAAAATAGGTATTGTGCGTTAATTGGTCAGTCGTAGTTTTTTTTAAGGGATTAGCCGTTTTTAACAAAGATAAACTGATTGGGTGGCTGGACGAACAAGACAGTAAGGGATTCAATTACATAGTGGGAAATGTGAAACGTACGATCGGGATTATCCCTTGTCCCCAAGGTGGAAACATGTCATTCGAAGTCTTGCAAACCAAATCTAACATGAAAGGCTTGGTAGAGAATGGGAAACCTCACATCGATATTAAGCTGCTCGTCGAACAAAATATCGCAGAGGTCAAATGCCAAATAGACTTGACAAAAATACAAACCATTGATGAACTTCAGAAAATATCGAGTGAAAAGTTGAAAGAAATTTTGGACCATGCGATTCATGAGGTTCAAACAACGTATAAATCGGATATTTTCGGGTTTGGCGAAGCGATTCACCGCGATGATCCCAAAGCGTGGAGGAAAATCAAAAAAGATTGGAACGTGCTATTTCCAGAACTGACAGTACATGTAGAGGTAGATGCGAGAATACGACTAACTGGAACCATTTCCAATTCCCTTATCGAAGAAATGAAGAATAAGGAGTAAGGGTATAATGAATCAAACACTCGTACAAATCAGTACACGGCAATTTATGATTTTGGTCATATTTCATACCATGGGCTCTGCAATTGTCCTAATGCCAGGCGTTATTTCACATGGAGCTGCTCAGGATACATGGATTGCTGCCGTACTTGGTATGATCGTTGGAATCGTACCCATCTGGATATATCTATCCCTTGGGGGGAGATTTCCTGGGTTGACTATCGCGGAATACTGCGAGCTTCTTATGGGAAAATGGTTAGGGAAAGCTGTATCTGTATTATTCCTTAGCTTTTATCTCCTGTTTTCAGCGTTTCTGCTGCGAGAAATTGGCGACTTTGTCTCCACGCAGACTTTAACGGAAACGCCAATTATGGTTATTCATGCGATGTTTATGTTAATGATCGTTACAGCTTCAAGACTTGGCATCGAAACCTTGGGACGAGCAGGGGAGGTTCTGTTCCCTTTTGTTATCGTATTATTGCTCATTTTTTTTGGTTTTTTAATACCAGAGATTAAACTCCAAAACTTACAACCTATCCTGTCAACAGAAACGAAACCCATTATTGAAAGTGCGATTCTCTTTGTGGTAGATCCTATCTTAGAGTTAAGTGTCTTTCTCATGATTTTTCCATACGTCAAGCAAAATAAATTGATCAAGCCTTTTATATGGGGGGCGTTGATTGGGTCGGTGATTCTCACATGTATCATCTTGTTTTCTATTTTGGTACTTGGTGCCTATATCACGGTCATTCAGTTGTATCCGAGTTACGCATTAGCGAGGTACATTAGATTTGGGGGATTTATCCAGCGGATAGAAGAAGTTGTGTCAGGAATCTGGTATATTTCTATGTTCTTTAAACTTACGTTAACATTCTGCGCATCCTCACTTCTGATTAAACAAACTTTTCAATTACGGGAATCCAAATTTCTGGTCTTTCCCTTAGCGCTTGTAGTAGTCCCACTAGCTCAGATCATTAGCCCAAATCATACCTATACACTAGCCTTCGCTGAAGATACATGGATATTAGTTACCTCAACCTTTGCGATTTGTATACCGATTGTTTTGCTTCTTTTATCGAGTTGGAGGTCATATAGAGTAAGGAAGAAAGCAAGTTCAAACCCTAAGTAATACGGGTTTGAACTTGCTTTTTTTAAAATATCAGAATTTATAAGTTTTACTTAATAATTATGCTGAATTTCTAGATAAACGCTCCTGTCCTTCAAAGGACGGTGTAGCCGTTTATTTTGGTTTGCTATGTGAGTTTAGCTTATCATATCCGATTGTTCTTTCGCTTAAATTACGTTAACATAAGTAAAAAGTACAACGCTTTCAATCACTCACACATGCATCAACCTTCGAATTATGCCCCAACTTTCACTTTTTTCAGGCATTGCTTATTCAAATGGTTATCCAGTAAGATGTCGTATGTATATGATCTGACATGAGGGGGCATTTCCTATTGAGTAAAATTACGATCAGAAATCAGCTTTTTTTTCTCGCAGCTTCCACATTTGTACTTTTGGTTGTCATCTTCTTAGTTTTTTACTCACAGAACAAGAATATTATCAAACAAAAAAACGATGAATACACCTTGAACATGATATCGCAATTACAACATGATATATCTTCTTATAAGAATAGTATGGATAATCTTCTAATGAACATTGCTTATAATCCAGACATGCAGGAATTTATGCTAGAAAAAGATTACGGGAAAAAATATGAAATCAGTAAAAAAATCGGCAGTGTTCTTAATAATGCTCGCCTAATGAAAGATGGCATAGTAGACGTTATTGTCGTTGGAAATTCAGGCAATTTCTATAGTACATTTGGCGGTAATGAGTATGTAACGAAATATCAGGAGCTGTTTAGTGCCAGCCCTTTTATTACTGGACTTAAAGAAGTGAGATATGGTTCCAATATAGCAGGATCGCAATTTTTCATAGCAGGCCTATCTATTTTCGCAGCCTATGACCCTGAATTTATTGGAAAGCAAATTGGCTATTGTTATTTGGTTATCGACGCCAAAGAAATAGCTCCTATTTCTGTTCCAAAAATTGATGGTGAAGAGATGAAGTTTTATTTAATAGATCGTGATCATCAGCTTTTTTCCTCTAACGACATGGCTTCGGGTAAAGATGTTGCTGCTTTCCTGCAGAGGGCTGAAACGTATGACGGACAATCTACAACGCTTCTCCTAAATGGTGAGAGAAACATTGTTCATACCGAACGAATTCCTGAACTAGGCGGTACGATCGTTAGCGCGGTTCCTGAAAAAGCATTATTTGCAGAGATAAAGGAACTAAGGTTGAACGTTTTCTATCTTCTCCTAACGGCTGTTTTCATTCTCTCCCTACCATTTACCTTAATTATGAATAACTTGATGAAGCCGATTCGTCAAATGGCTATTTTCATTAAGGGCATCCGTACGCAGCAGAGCGTTGTGCCAAAGGAGAATATTCAATTAGAAGGTTATCTCGAAATGACGATTCTTTCTTCCAAGTTAAACACGATGTTCAATGAGATTGATTCCTTAACACAAATCTTAATCCAAACGAATGTCCAGTTGTACAAAGTAGAGATTGAGAAGAAACATGCCGAGTTAGCTTTCCTGCAAAGTCAAATTAATCCCCACTTTTTGTATAACACATTCGAAATGATTAAAGGAATGGCTTCGATGAAAGGTGTACCCGAAATCAAAGCATTAGTTCAGGATCTTAGCCGAATTTTTCGCTATAGTATTAAAGGTGCAGAGGAAGTGTGCTTACAAGAGGAATTAGATATGGTTAGCGCCTATTTGCGAATTCAGAAAGCACGATTTAAGGACAGATTTGATATTCAACTGGAGGTATCCTCCGATGCGCTGAAGAATCTGGTTCCTAGAATGATTCTCCAGCCTATTGTCGAGAACGCAATCATTCATGGTCTGGAGCCTTTAACCAAGAAAGGACTTCTGCATCTTACAGCAGAGATTGATTCTCTCAACAGACTCATTATTCGCATTACAGATAACGGTGTCGGGATGAATGAGGCTACTGTCGCGTCCCTGAATGCTGCGAGAGATGGGAACCAGCATATTGGCATACATAATGTTGCCAATCGCATTACATTTATGTATGGGGACGAATATGGCATCACGATTAAAAGCACCGAAACTCAAGGAACAGAAGTCATTATGCAATTACCGTTCAAGGGGGAAGATTATGTACAAAGTCCTGCTAGTTGATGACGAAGATTGGGTTATACAAAGTTTGCGAACGAGTATTGAATGGGAAGATTATGGCTTTCAGATCGTCGGTGAAGCCAACAACGCGGATGAAGCACTTGCGTTTATCGAAGAAAACAAACCAAATTTGGTATTTACAGATATTAAGATGCCAGGAATGAATGGACTTGAATTAATGAAACGCGCTGCTAGTCAAGTAGGAGGTATCCAATTTGTTGTGGCGAGCGGGCATGCCGAGTTTGTATATGCACAGAAAGCCATGCAATATGGCGCTATCGGATATTGTCTGAAACCATTTGAAGAGAATGAGATTCGAGATTGTCTGGTCAAAACAAAGCTAAAACTTGAAGCCAGTAAGAAAAATGATCATACCGCGTTGATCGACGTGCTTTTTGGGCAAAGTGAGTCGGACTACCAGGAAGTGAATCGTGTCCTCATCCAAGAAGGTGTTCATCTTGAACGTAATGGACTAGCTATCATTCAAATCGTGGGTCAGTCGCTTGCCCTATTGGAACCGCCAAGTCCTTATTATTTCCTGAAAATAGGACCAAACAAACGTGTATATTTTATTAATCAAACTGATTTCCAAACGTTTGTTCCTTATATAAAAGCGCTTAACGATGTGAGCTTTGGGTATGCGACGAACCTAACACACTTACGGGATGTTCAAGGTGCATTACAAGCCGCAAATGTATCTGCGTTTCAGTATTTCATAACAGGAAGCAAAGCGGGCTACCCGAAACTTCCGCCGTCCGACGATATGAGAGGTCTACTTCGCGCAGTTGCAGCAGCGATTGGCAAACGAGATATGAAAATGATCGATAACTCTTTTCAAGAAATAACCCATGCGTTGCAAAGTATGCAAGTTACGATCAAAGACGCTTATATGTTATATACGCAAATTCTATTCCTGATGAATGACAGGCTTTCTTTATACGTGGATTATGGGATTGAACACTTCGAACAACTTGCTTATGTGTTCAAACATGTGGCGGATATGTTAGAAGAGCTCAGATCGCAAATTAAGCAGCACCTCATGTCTTTATCACCCCTATCTTACGAGGAGATTGGACATCAAACCATTCGCGGAGTTGCCAAATATGTAGCTGATAATTTCTATCAAGACATCAATGTGAGCGAAATTTCCAAATTGTTTTATGTGACTCCTAATTATATCAGTTACCTTTTCAAAAAAGAGATGGGGATTAATTTAACCGAGTATATTGCAAAGATGCGAATCGATTATGCAGGCAACTTACTCCTCCATTCAGACATGACCATTCAGGCGATTAGTGAGAAGGCAGGGTTTAATGATTATTTTTATTTCACCAAAATTTTCAAGAAAATGATGGGAAGCACACCTTCTGATTTTCGGAAAAAGAAGTAAATACGCAACGCTTGTCATTCATCAGGGATGTTCCTTTGAGATGTGTACGATTTCATGATTTTATATGTAAAATTCTACGATGACCTGTATTCACTGTATCTAGCAAACGGAAAGATTCAATACGTCTGCCTAGATATGTCTATACGTCATTGTTGGGGATTCATATAAAATTAACATTAAGAAATCAACAACATCTCAGGGGAGGGTTCACATGGCGACCACGACGAAACTAGTTCTGAATAAACCAATTCAAGAACGATCCAGCTTGTGGAGAAGAATTGTTTTCCACAAGTATTTTTATATCATGTTAGTTCCTATCCTTGCATGGTATGTCATATTTTGTTATATCCCTATGTATGGTTTGACGTTAGCGTTTAAAACATACAATTTCAGCAAGGGGATTGGAGGCAGTCCATGGGCTGGACTTCAGAACTTTACAGATATTCTGAATGATAGACAGTATATCGTCTCCTTAAAAAACACGGTTATTATCTCATTAGGCAAACTTGTATTCCACTTTCCGGTTCCCATTATTTTAGCTCTCCTGTTAAATCAAATCGTTGGTCAGCGAATGAAGAAGCTATATCAAACCGTACTTACATTTCCCCATTTCATTTCTTGGGTCGTTCTCGGCGGCATTATTACGAACATTCTAGGTTCTCAAGGTGTATATAACCAAATTATAGGCCTAATCGGATGGGATCCATCTTCTCCTCTCACGAACCCGGAAGTATTTCGACCACTCGTCTACCTCACACATATTTGGAAAGAAGTAGGATGGGATTCCATTATCTATCTAGCTGCACTTGCCGGTATCAACCCTGAGTTGTATGAAGCCGCTGACATGGATGGGGCGGGTTCCTTCAAGAAAATGATGCATGTATCTTGGCCAGGTATTAAATCTACTGTAGCTATTCTATTCATTCTAAATGTAGGGCTTATGATGAACGTTAGTTTCGATCAGATCTACAATCTGTACAGCGCACCTGTTTATGAGGTAGCGGATACGGTGGATACGTATATCTTGCGAACAACGATGTCGGTTGGAAGTAATTTCGGGCTATTAGCTGCCGCAGGTTTTATCAAATCCGTGCTCAGTATGATGTTATTACTTATGGCTAACTATGTGGTGAAGCGATTTGGCGAACAAGGTCTGTTCTAGAGAGGGGAAGAGAGAGTGAACGTTTCAGCAGGAGTAAGAAAAGGAATATCCTTATCTAGCATTGCAAGGCATACATTGTTATCGGTATTTGCACTTATTTCCGTGTTTCCATTCTATACGGTCATCCTATCCTCATTTGCTTCTTTCGATGCCATTACGAAGAAGAAAGTATATTTAATTCCTACTTCGTTTGTCCTTACGAACTACACAACGATACTGAGTGAAGATCAGTTCTTTCATTCACTAGCCGTCACACTATTTATTACGGTAGTCGGCGTTGCAATCAATATGTTTCTTTCCGTTACAGGCGCTTATGCGCTTTCTAAAAAGAATTTACCTGGCCGCAATTTATTTTTGACTCTCATTATTTTCACGATGTTCTTCAACGGGGGCCTCATTCCTTGGTATTTACTTGTAAAAGATTTAGGCCTCATCGATAACGTATTCGCTATGATTTTGCCGGTAGCGATTAATACATTCTATCTCATTATTATGAAAAATTATTTTAACACTCTCCCCGAAGGGTTGGAAGAATCAGCCAAAATGGATGGAGCCAATGATCTCTACATATTAGTCAAAATCATTCTTCCGATCTCAGCGCCCTTTATGGCGACATTCGCTTTATTCTACGCGGTAGAAAGGTGGAATGAGTGGTATAACTCCTTGTTATTCATCCATTCTCCTTCTAAAGCACCACTGCAAATTCTACTCCGCGAATTACTAATCAACTTCAATACCGATATCGGTTCCATTGGAGCGGCAATACGAGACAGTAAAAGCATCTATGTGCAAGGTGTTCAGATGGCATCTGTTGTTATAACCAGCTTACCGATCATTATCATGTATCCGTTTCTTCAGAAGCATTTTGCAAGTGGCATTATGGTGGGCTCGTTGAAAGAGTAAGCGGTTATAAGTTGATTGGTGTCAAAGAATAATGGGGATAGTACATTGTTCTTTCATATATAAAAACAGTTCTCAGGGAGGTCAAGTATGAAAATGTTGAAAAAAAGTATTACGTTCTCCATGCTTGCAATGGTTTTCGCGACATCGATAACAGCTTGCAGCACCAAGAGTGCTGACACAGGAGTCGCTAGTACGGCGAGTACGACACCAACGAATGAAGTTGCCACAAATTCACCGAATGCAGAGGCAAACAAGTATAAGGATCCAATTGAGCTTTCCCTTGCCCTATGGGATGTTGAATCAGGCTTGGCGAAATCCAAAGATGATGCGATTTATCAATTACTTTCCAAAAAGTTTAATGTGACGTTTAAGCCTGTTGGCATTACTTGGGATGATTATGCGCAAAAGATTAATCTCTGGGCAGCTTCGGATTCTCTTCCGGATATTTTCTCCATCGACGCGATTGGTACGCCAACGTTCTACAATTGGGTGAATCAAGGCGTTGTCAAACCGCTTCCCAAAGATCTTTCTAAGTATCAAAACTTATCGAAGTACTTAGATGTAAATGATATTCAAGCAACTAAAATCAACGGCCAATTCTATGGCATCCCGAGAAGAACATATCCTTCGCTTGATTATAATGCTAACGACCGCGTCATATTCTATCGTTGGGATTGGGCACAGGCGGCTGGTGTGACGAAAGAGCCCAATACGTACGAAGAATTCAAAGATATGATGGTCAAAATTGTAAATGCGAATCCCGAAGGAAAGAAACCCGTTGGTTTAACAGGGCTGCCGAAAACAGCGCCGGATGTGTTATGGACGTATAGCAATCCATTAGCGACATCGGATGGGAGTGGAGCTGACTCCAAATGGGTGAAGGAAGATGGTAAATATATTCCAGCCATTTTCAGCAAAAATTCCTTGCCTACTTTGAAATTAGCCCGGGATTGGTTCACTTCAGGCATCGTAGATAAAGATTTACCCCTGCTAAAAGGTGAGCAGCATTACGAAAAATTCGCTTCAGGTAAAGCAGCAGCGATTGTAGTTAGTGGCGGTTACATCAATGGTTATAAGAAGATTGAGAAAGATCGCTTTAGTAAGGTGTATCCGGACAAGAAATTCACGGAAGCTGTTAAATCATTGAAACCATTGGTTAGCACAGATGGCAATAGGTACCACCCAGTCTTCAAAACGTATTGGTCTGAAAGTTATTTTAACGCGAAGATTAGCGACAAAAAGATGGAACGTATCTTGGATCTCTATGATTACCTGCTAAGCAACGAAGGCAAGCGTCTTGTGAATTATGGTATTGAAAATGTGGATTACAAGCTGGATGGGGCTAAAATCGTTCCGATTGATCCGAAAGTCGTTATTGGTGAGAAATATCCAAGCACACTAGTGTTTAATACATTAGCTACTTGGGAAACTCTGTATCCAGTCGATGATGCGAATGATCAAAGTTGGATGAATAAAGATCTGCAGAAAGACGCAATTGACTATATGAAATTTATTAAGGGCAATACCAAAGTTCCGAGTTTCTCTCCTGAATTGACGCTAGTTTCAACGCCTGCGAAAGATAAGTTCTCCGTCATTCACTCGGACTTCCTGATTAAAATCATGGTAGGAACAGATGATGTTGAGAAAATGTTCAATAAAGAAGTAGAGGTGTACAAAGGCAAAGGCTTAGATAAAGTCATTCAAGAAGTAAATGAAAAGTCGCAGCAAATGGGCATCAAGTAAGTCTCATCACCCCGGTTGGTTTCAAAGATCGACCGGGGCAATCCGATCAAGGAGTGACACATCTTGACTGACAATAATTGGGTGTTTTTCCCAGGGGTTAAACAAGCTGAACGCAGGAATGGTTCCTTTTGGATAAATCATCGAGGTCTCGTGATCCGTTCGCCAAAACTTGCAACCCCAGTAGCCAATAGGATGGCAGAAAGGTTTCAATCCTTGTATAACGTCCCCATACTACTGATTGAGGATGACTGCCCGTACATCGCTGTAACGCAATTGGAATTAAATCTACAAGAATCCATCATGGATGTTGATGTTCAATCTTTAGAGCTACCACAGCATCTTGAAGGGTATACATGTACCGTAACGAATGATTGTATGCGCATTCAAGCCCATACGTATCGAGGTTTTTTATATGGGTGGTTCACTTTGGAGCAATGGATCCACGAGGCAGTCAAAATCAAGGAATCGCCAAAGATGTTCATTCCGAACATGCGATTGGCGGATTGGCCAGATTTGGACCTACGTGGGCATCATTTGGATTTCAAGGGAAGTGTTCCCTTGATGTCATATGTGAAAGAAACGATTGAAAGGTTGGCACATTTACGAATTAATACCCTGTTGATTGAATATGAAGATCAGTTTCCCTATCAGAGCCTTCCCCATATCCATCATCCCAATGGCTTTACGCAACAAGATATTAGTGAAATGCTTGCAATGGCTGACAAATGTGGCATGGAAGTGATTCCTTTTATCCAAAGCTTGGGGCATGTTGATTTTGTTCTTAAACACCAAACCTACCGACATCTGTGTGAAGATGGATTGACATTTCAATATTGCCCTTGTCATCCGGGTTCTCTGCAAGTATTTAAGGATATGGTGGATGAGATCATCACGTTGCATCCGAATAGTCGATTTATTCATATTGGTGCTGATGAGGCAGTGGCACTTGGACGTTGTGAAACTTGCCAGAGTTGGATGCGAGAAGGGGGTGACACCCGTACGAAGGTTGACCTTTTCCTGCATTATGTGAAAGAGGCTGCAGAATATGTACTCCGACAGGGTAAACAACCGATCATGTGGGACGATATGTTTCATTCGGAGAAGTGTGTTGATCGAATAAGTGAGCTCCCGGAGGGAACAGCGCTTTGTTCATGGAGTTATTACGATATGGGCAAAAGTAATTGGGTATGGTGGTCTGGCAAATATTATTCATCCAAACAATGGTTGGTGAAAGACCCTGGCTTCATTCCTCAATATCAATGGCTGGAAGATTTACCGGAAAGCGAACAAGCAGCGATACGTTCTGTCTGGGACAAAGGGGAGTATCCGTTGTATGGAAGCAACAATATTCCATGGATTCAAGCGTATAAGGAGCAAATTCCTATTATATTTGGAGCTTCATGTGTACGAGGGGCGGACCACACGAATCAATGGTGTGCGAAGCAAGAAGATCGTATTCAGAATGTGATATTCTGGGCAAAGTTCGCTAAAGAATCAAGTCTTTCAGGTGTGATTTCCTCAGCTTGGACGCGATTCTATTCCTTGTCTCCTTCCATAGAACCGTGGGAAACGGAATGGTACCCATTGTCAGCGCATGCTTGCTATTCCTGGCACACAGCGACAATGCGAGAAGAGTTCGATCAGCTGTGGACGCACACATTTGCAGCTGGAGACCCGATTCTTTTGAAAGCGATACAGCTTATGGAGAAAGGAGGAAACTTACATAAAGCTCAATACTATTATGCAGCTCGGCAATTGTTAACGGATTGTCAGTTCCCACATGCTTGGTTGCATAGGTATGCAGAAATGTTAAGATCATCAGCTCACTTTGCTGAGCTAACTCTACGATTTGAAACTGCTCTGCGAGACGTTGAGTGGGTTATGTATGTGAAAGAGAAGCAGCCATTAGATAACGATGTTATCCTTGAACGCGGATTTAAGGTGCTGACGGGGCTGCTAGGTGAAGCAGATCATTGGGAAAAATATACATCGAGAATATGTCTAGAGTGGATGTCTGCACCTGAAGTTGAAGAGTTGGTGATGTCTAAGCTTCATTCATTCAAAGTCCGTGCGGACATAGTCCATCAGCACAGTCATTATCCATTGCAGTAGCGGGGAAAATTGAATTGAAGAAAGGGACGATAATAGACTATGCAACAATTCTCTGGTAAGGCCAAATCAAAGAAAGTAAATTTCATTAGGCATCTTTGTTCGATCGCACTGTTATCTACCCTAATTACTGGTGTACTACCACAAGGTAAAGTACAGGCATACGACTATTATGGACAGGAGAACACAGGCGTTCTTCGTGAAGATTTTAACGGAAATACATTAGATCCTAAGAAATGGCTAATTGCCGCTAAACAATGGGGCGGGCTTAATAACAACGGTGTCGTGCCGGAGAATGTGAAAGTTGAGAACGGTAATCTACTATTGGAAGCGCATGGTGATCTATATAATGGTCCAGTCAAAGGGCTGTATAAACCCAATAAAAACAAGGAGAATATTGCGCCGTATCATCTTGCCTACAATGTTGATACCGTAGAGCGCGGTAATAAAAGAGTAGGTGCTGCCATAGCAAGCAAAGCTTATATGGGCTCAGGTAGATATACGATGTCTGCAAAAATCATTCCCGATCTCGGTGTTGCTTCCACCATGTGGAGTTTTCATTATCAGGAATATAATGGCTCAGTTGGCATGAAGAACGGAGTCAAAGTGGCTAGTGGGGACCCGGAATATATACGTGCATTTAAAGAAGGTCGCCTTTTGCCAGATGCAACGGGAGCTTATCCGGAATATTACGCATACAATCATGAAATCGATATTGAAGTACCGGGTAGACCAGCAGGACCGCACACCGGTCAATCGTACGATAGAGCGCTATTGAACACATTTACAGGTGAAGGTGAGCATGAATATTCGACGATTTATGCGAATTTGGGAGCCAAAGGGATTCATATCGCAGATGGCAATTATCATAAATTTGAGTATCGTTGGCATACTGGCGGCAATGGTGAAACGCCACGAGTAGATTATTATATTGACGACCAGTATATCGCGACGAATACGACAACATTGCCAACCAACGCAGGAAGGCTATGGCTTGGCGTATGGTTCCCTGATGCATGGGCTGGCGGCTCAGCGAACTTCGATGTGAAACAAATGGCTGTCGATTATTTCGAGTTTGAGCCCTACCATGAGCCCAACGATACATGGATGCCTGAATCATTCCCAGACGATGGTTGGGAAGATTCGGATTTCCGCCCTTTAACAGCCAATGCCATTAATACGAGATGGGGCACAACAACGGGCGAATTCCGAGATAATTTCGATGGGACTTGGTTGGATAGCTCCAAATGGAAAGTAGCTAAGAAGAATTGGGGGGGTATACTCGGAAGTTCGGACGTATATGGACAAAGTTGGAACGGCGGTGTACATCCAGATAATGTGGCTCTAGATGGTCAAGGGCATCTGTTGCTCAAAGCTCACGGAGATTATTACAATGGCTTGCCTTTAGGTATCAATACCAATGGAGTTCCTCGCAATGATGGGAAACGCGTTGGTTCAGCGATTGCTACATCTCGTTACTATGGGTCTGGTGAATACGAAGTGCGAATGAAAATACCCAAAGTCATTTCAGGACCGAACAATGAAGGGTTGCCACATGGCGCTGTACCTGCGATCTGGACGTTCCATTATCAAGAAATGGATGCGACGAGCCCCGAAGCTGAGCAATTCAACGCGGATCCTAACGCTGACTATTGGGTAAGCAATAATGAAATTGATATGGAATTTCCAGGACGTCCTGGTCCAACGCATACAGGTATGACATTTAACAAAGCGTTATTCAACACATGGCAAGGTGAGAATGAGACAGAATATCATACGAATTATACAAATTTGGGCACGAATGTATCCGATAATGAATGGCATACGTACAAGATTATTTGGCAAATTGCTGATCCTGCACACAATATAGCTCCTTATGTGCAATTCTTGGTTGATGGTGTAATTAAGTACACAGCAGATGCCACGAAATTTATCCCAACAAAACCAGGTCGACTGTGGTTGGGGTATTGGTTCCCCAAAAATTGGGGAGGGAAAGCGAATTTCTCTGAAGCGCAACTAGAAATTGACTATGTGAATTTTAAACCATACGCTACATCAGGTGCAGTAACGCAGCAAGAATCCTATCCGATGTCAGGTTGGGCAGCCAATGAGGAGTATCCCGGTTATTGCGTATTCCCATGTGCATCGGCTCCAGTAGCGGACACGGTTGCACCAAGCACAGTCGCAAACCTTGTATCACCATCCAAGACGGATACGAGCATCCAATTATCTTGGACAGCATCCGTGGATAATATTGGCGTAACAGGGTATGATATCTACAAAAACAATAGTTTATTCACGACTGTCACAGGAACTACAGCAGTTGTTTCAGGTTTGACTGCGAGTACAACATACAATTTCTATGTTAAAGCCAAAGATGCTGCTGGTAATATTTCGGCAGCGAGCAACTTGTTGGCGGTTACAACGAATCCCGCAGCAGCTAACTTAGTTCAGAATGGCGATTTCAGCTCAGGACTGGTCAATAACTCGACACAAGGTTGGAAATCTACGCAGACTGGTGTTGCAGATGTAACAGGTGGTACGTTGAATTTGCACCCCAGTGTGACAGATATCTCCGAAGTGGAACAAATCGTTACGGTTACGCCAAGTCAGCCATATAACCTTACAGGCAGCATCTGGCGTACAGGTGATCCGACATATGGCTATGTGTATGTGTATGACGGTAATCAGATCATCGCACAGGATTTTACGAATGCTACGAAAACGATCGCGCTTACTTTTACACCGACGAGTAATCAGCTTCGTGTTGTTCTGCAGGCGTACAAACAGCAAACAGGCGTATTTCATTATGACAATCTGATACTCACAACCCAGTAAGTCTATATTGAAGGAGTTAAGCAGTGTTCTATGCTTAGCTTCTTCTTCCTATTTAAAATATTGTTTAGGCGTCTGACCATACGTTCGTTTGAACATTCGGATAAAATAGCTAGTTTCCATTCCCAATTGCTGGGCAACCTTCTCAACGGTGATCGTAGGATTCTCTTCGAATAATTGGATAGAACGACGCATGCGAATTTGTTGGATGTACAGCATAGGTGACAGGCCATAAATAGCTACGAACAGACGGTGAAAATGTTGAACTGAATAACCAACTGCTCTAGCCAAGTTGGATAATTGTAGGCGTTCATTATAGTGATCATGTATGAACTTAATCGCTTCTTGAAGAGCAGGATTGGACTGCCCGACTGGTTTAATGCGCTGATTGGATTCTTCTGTCGTCTGGTCTCCAAGTATGGTCAACAAGAAATCATACATCTTTCTAGATGCTTCCCAATAGCCGCTTTCACCATTGAGATTGATGAGTTGCCATAAGGATTCAAGCTTATGCCAGTACAATTGGAATTGTGTTTTCTTGAGTATTGTAGCTTTTTGGTTTCCTAGATGAGCAAGAATGGAACCCGCTGTGGGCCCGCCAAAAGCAACAAAACCCAGCTCCCAAGCATCCTCACTTTGATCTGCAAAATATTCATGAGGTATACCTGCAGGCAGGATGAGCATAGTGCCTGGCGACATCACCATATCGCGACTGCCCGCAATGCGAAATATGCCTGTTCCGCTGCGACTTAAGAAAATTTGATGTGTTGGATAGCCATCAGGGCGTAGAAGATGTTTCTGTTCATGACTGCCAACACAGTACACATAGAGAGGTAACTTGTTCTCCAGTAAAGCAAATTCAGCTAGAAGAAAAGGCATCATGGGATCCTTCACCACCAATGTTCATTTTGTACGATTTTTAATCTCGTATTTTCTACTAGTTTATCAACTTTTTCTCCTATAATCAAAAGGAATAAGTGAATAAGACGATTCCCAATGAGGAGAGATGATTTGACTATGACAATCAAATTTCAACCAATTAGCCCTAAGCTGCCTGTTATGATGCATGGCGCTGATTATAATCCAGACCAATGGCTTCACGACCCACAGGTATTGGAGGAAGATATTCGCCTGATGAAACTGGCAGGCTGTAATGTAATGGCAATTGGGATTTTTGCATGGGCGGCACTAGAGCCTGCAGAGGGGACTTTTACGTTTGAGTGGCTGGATCGGATCTTGCATTCATTTGCTGAGAATGGCATCTATGCATGGCTTTCAACACCAAGTGGGGCGCGTCCGGCGTGGATGTCGGAAAAGTATCCTGAAGTTAGACGGGTAGAGGCGAACCGCGTACGCAATTTGCACGGTCTCCGACATAATCATTGCTACACTAGCCCGATTTATCGGGAGAAGACAGGGATAATTAACAGCAAACTTGCTGAACGATATGGTCAGCATCCAGCTGTCGTCGGCTGGCACATTTCCAATGAGTTTGGCGGAGATTGCCATTGTGGGTATTGTCAGGATGCTTTCCGAGCGTGGTTACAAGAGAAATACGGCTCATTGGAAGCTTTAAATGCGGCTTGGTGGACTTCCTTCTGGGCGCATACGTACACGGATTGGCAACAGGTTGAATCTCCTGCTCCTCACGGAGAGATGATGGTACATGGGCATAATCTAGATTGGCGTCGATTCGTTTCGGACCAAACGGTAGCTTTCTGCAAGCATGAGATTGATGCCGTTCGGGGAGCGAATCCTGAGCTGCCTGTTACAACGAATATGCATTTGATCGAAAGCTTGGATTATCGCAAGTTTGCGGATCTGTTGGATGTTATTTCGTGGGATGCCTATCCAACATGGCATGAAGGGAAGAATGATAGCCAATTAGGTGCTTATATTGCCTTCTATCATGATCTGTTCCGCTCGCTGAAGAAGAAGCCATTCCTGCTGATGGAAAGCACACCTAGTCTTACGAACTGGCAGTCGGTCAGCAAGTTGAAGCAACCCGGTATGCACCAATTGTCCTCGCTGCAAGCCATAGCACATGGGTCAGACTCTGTACAATATTTCCAATGGCGTAAAAGCAGAGGATCCAGCGAGAAATTCCATGGTGCCGTCGTTGATCATTGCGGACATGAACATACACGCGTGTTTAAAGATGTAGCCGCGTTGGGTCAGACATTAGCGAATATTTCCGACGTTGTAGGCACGTCGACGCCAGCAGAAACTGCTATATTGTTTGATTGGGATAACCGCTGGGCGGTTAAAGACGCTCAAGGGCCTCGCAACATGGGCATCCATTATGAGCAAACCATTTATGCGCATCACCAAGCGTTCTGGGAACAAGGTGTACCCGTCGACATTCTTGGCTCAGAGGATGACCTATCTGCATACAAGCTAATTGTAGCGCCTATGTTGTATCTTTGTCGGGAAGAGACGGGACGCAGACTCGAAAAGTTCGTTGAGCAAGGTGGCACACTGGTAACAACGTACTGGTCTGGTATTGTGAACGAGCATGATCTCTGTCATCTGGGTGGGTTTCCGGGACCCCTGCGAACAACGCTTGGCATTTGGGCGGAGGAAATTGAAGGCTTGTATGACCACGATCGTAATGGCTTAACGATGTCACCAGATAATCAATTAGGATTAACAGGCACTTTCGAATCCCATGAAATCTGTGAAGTGATCCATACCGAAGGTGCAGAGGTGTTAGGTATCTATACAGATAGCTTCTATGCTGGCCAACCGGCACTTACTGTAAATTCATTTGGAAAAGGGAAAGCCTATTATATGGCTACGCGGCTAAAGGCTGATTTTCTTCAATCTTTTTACGCCAAAGTGGTTGAGCAGACAGGTGTTGCTAGATCATTGAATACGCATCTCCCTCAGGGAGTAACCGTTCAGGTTCGAACGGATGGGGAGACAGATTATGTATTTGTTATGAACTTCAGTGGTCAAAGTGAACAGATTACGCTTGATGACAGAAACTACACGTATTTGGAGTCCAATGAGGCGGTAGATGGGGTAATCGATCTGCCAGTTAACGGGATTGTGCTACTCAAACGAAGCACAAGATAAATTGAATAACCATGTAAATCGACTGCTGATCTCAAAAGCAGTCGATTTTGTGTTTTTTAGCCTCAAAGTGGCTTCTTCCCGCTGTAAAATAGTTGAAAACGTTTAGTTTTCGTTGTATACCTCCATATGAAAATTGTCGAAAAATCTATAAAGTAAAGAGTAAGAAAGCGCTTTATATGATGAGAAGGGGGACAAAGTAAAGAGAGCGAGATACGAGTAAATTCAGTTTTATCCGGAAAAACCACCTAAAATTTAGGCCAGACGAAATGTTCTATCAAATTAAACCAAGGAGAGGTGTATTCCCTCATGAAGAAGAAGATTCAGTCTTTTGTTTCGAAAAGAATGGTTGCGTTTCTTGTAGCAGCACTGATTGCAATGACTAGCTTTATATATGCACAGCCAGCGAGTGCTGCCTCGACGCCGATTGTAAACGCTGTAAATAAGAACGCAACGAATGGTGATCCCATCTGGGCTCAAGGCGGCTGGATGATGAAAGAATCAGATACCTACTATTGGTACGGCTTGGACGCGTCAGAGCCCATGAAATTAGCTGATGGAATAACGTTAAATCCAAATTGGAAAAAGAAAGTGAGTGCATACTCCTCGACTGATCTTGTAAACTGGACGGCACATAGGGAAATTGTTGACTTCCCATCCATTGATGCAAAGCTTGGCGCAGGCACGTTCAACCTCAATCAATGGTTTGGCAGACCATTAGTCCAGTACAACAGCGAACTAGGTAAATATGTGATGTACTTGGAATGGGGCTGCTGTAATTTCCGTGTTTCCGTTTCAATCTGGTACAGTGATTCGCCAGTAGGGCCTTTTGAATTCCAAAAGGTCATTGAGAATCCAGGTGGATTATTTGGAAATGGTGATCTTGGGTCGATTTTTACAGATACTGACGGTACTACATACATTACGCAAACCGTTGACCGAAGACTAACAACCAAACTGCGAGCAGATGGTACCTACCAACCTGATTATAATTCTGGCATTTATATCGGTAGAGTGGATACAGCTTTGAATGCAAGTAATGAATATGAAATTACGATTACGCCTGTAAAACTATTTGAATCGGTAGCTCCGAATAAAGAAGCGACTACGTTATTTAAAGTAGGTTCCACGTACTATATGTTAGCATCCGAGACCAACGGTTGGAAATCCAGTCCAACGTATTACTATACCGCTTCAAGTGTAACGGGTGTTTGGAGTTCAGCTACCAAGATAGGTACTACCTCATGGAACGGCTCCACATATTCGGGAAGTAGTCCTACAGGTGGGAATTCGTTTGATACACAATTTGATCAAGTTTTCGCCATTCAAGGAACGGCAGGTACGACTTATCTGTTCATTGGCGACCGGTGGAACAATATGAAGAATAGTGATGGTACGCCTGGCAGTTATGGTCCTGGCCGTAATCAATGGTATCCGCTAACTTTCGATAGTGCTGGCAAGCCTATTCTTAATGGCTATCAACAATGGTATATTGACTTGGCAGCTGGAACATGGACGGCAACTGCTCCTGCATCTGCTGTAGATACGCAGTTAACTTATGCGATCGTGAACGGCAACTCGAGTAAGGCACTTGGCATCACGAACAATGTGATAACGGATGGCGCAACTCTCGAGCAGCGTCCTTATACGGGAGCAGCTAGCCAATCATGGGAATTTGTTGAGGCGGGATCTGGCTACTACAATATTCGTAACAAGAACAGCGGCAAGTACATGGATATTCAAAGCGCATCAACTGCAAATGGTGGACAAAGCATTCAATGGACAACTAGCGGCGCTACTAGTCAACAATGGCAGCTTGTCGACGCAGGTGGCGGTAAGTTTATTATCAAGAACCGCAATAGCGGCAAAGCTTTAGGCATGAGCGGTGGTTCGACGGGAGACGGTGCTCCTGTTATTCAGTGGGCAGAAAGCGGTTCGGCTAACCAAACATGGCGTCTCGACGCTGTTGCACCGATTGATTTGACGAAGACGTATTCGATTATCAACCGCAACAGCATGAAGTCTCTCGGTACAGTAGGGAACGCAATAGCAGCTGGTACGAATGTTGAACAGCGTCCTTATACAGGTGCGATAAGCCAGTCTTGGCAATTCGAATATACAAATGGCTATTATAAAATCAAAAACGTAAACAGCGGCTCGTACATGGATATTGCCGGCTCTTCCACGGCAAATGGCGCAAGCAATGTCATCAACCCAGGGAACAGCTCTACTAGTCAACTATGGCAACTTGTCGATGTAGACGGCGTCTACTACAAACTCAAAAATGTAAATAGTGGTAGAATGCTTGGATTGTCCGCGGGCTCTACTGCAGATGGCGCAATTAATATGCAGTGGACAGAATCGAGCTCTTTGAACCAGAACTGGAGTTTTACGATTCTGAATCCTTAAATTGAGAGTGACCGGGGACATTATATGTCTCCGGTTTTTTCATTTTCTGATAAAATAGTTGATAATATACGCTTTATCGTTGTTTGACTGTATATTCTAGGATCACACGTATACGCTAAACTGGAAGACAACGTTCTGCGTATAATCGTAACTCTACCTGCAATTCGTTTGTAGAAAGGTTGACTCACACATATGGCACGACGATTCTTCAAAAGCAAATATATGCCGTTTACGTATAAAATGATGATTCCTTACCTCTTAATCGTTCTGATAACGGACGCAGCGATCGGCTATGCTTCCTATACCATGCTTGTAAAGTCTCGTACAGAAGTCACGCAGACAGGTATTCGTGCTGCACTTGAACAGACACGCAATAATGCTGAGTACCGAATGGCAGAAATACAGCGAATTTCTGATCTCTTATTTGGTAATTTGCCCTTTCAACGCGCGCTTACGAAGCATAGCGACCGGCGCAGCATGTACTTAACCGTACTGGATGAAGTGGTTCCACTGCTTCAAGCACCCCTAGAACTATTCGGCAGTCCAATCAAACTGACATTGTACCCCGTCAACCCAGATATTGGCGAATCCGTAGGCTCATCTGACACGAGTCCCATCACGAGAAGCGATTATTTTATTCAGTCCTTTACTGTCCTGCAGGAAGCTTCGTGGTTTCAACACCTGCAAGAGGAAGGAGCAGATAATTTATGGTTTCAAACTAATCTGGACCAGGAACAGGGCAATGTATCCCTCTTTCGGAAGCTCGTCTTATTTACGGACTATAAAACTGTCATTGGCTATATAAAAATTACGATTAATCTAAATAGTTTGCTTGACAACTTAGCCAAATATCCCGAGCAGGGATTGGGCTTACGATTCTATGATGTGAAGACAGGCCATACTTTGTTTGAGCAACTTGCAGGGGAACGAGGAGACAAGTTTCTGAACTTACGAGAAGCCATAGCAGGAACTTCGTTCGCTCTTGAAATTCGTGTACCGCTCGACTATTTGAATAAAGATGCGAAACGGCTGCAAGTGACGATTGGACTGATTTGTGCATCAAGTTTTCTCGTGATGGGGATGATTGGGTTTATCGTAGCAACATTATCTGGAAGAAGAATGAAACGTATTGTCTCGTTTATCAGCGTCTTTCAGGAGGGGAAATTCGAACAGCGTATTTCCGTAAACGGTAACGACGAGTTTGAATTGATTGCCCGGTCATTTAACCGCATGGCAACCAGTATTCAGCAACTAATTCAAGATGTGTACAATCAAGGCGTTCAAAAGAAACAAGCAGAACTTGAGGCGCTGCAAGCGCAAATAAATCCGCATTTCCTGTATAATACTTTGTCAACGATTAGTTCATTAAGCAATTTGGGCAAGACACGCGAGGTGACAGAGATGGTAAAGCTACTCTCGCGCTTCTACCGATTGACGTTGAACGAGGGGCAAGTTCTCATACCGCTTCATAAAGAATTAGGTCAAGTTGAGGCCTATCTTGATATTCAGAAAGTCAAATACGCGGATGCGTTTCAGGTGTATATGGAGATGGACCCGGAAGTTAAAGATGTTCCAATTATTAAACTATTGGTACAACCCTTTGTTGAAAATGTGTTCAAACATGCTTGGTTCGGTGAAACGATTGCAATTCGTATTACCGCGAAGCGGGTCGGTGAAGTGCTGGAGCTCAAGATTATTGACAATGGTATCGGCATGCAGCCAGATACCGTCGACAAGTTGCTCCGCGGCGGACTACGATCTAACGCTTACGGATTGAAGAATGTGAATGAAAGAATTAAGCTTCGGTATGGAGCAGAATATGGCGTGCAAATTGCCAGTATTTTCGGCGGTGGGACGACTGTGCAGATTATATTGCCATTTAGCATGAATACGTTACCAGAGGTTGATATTACGAGTTACACACTAGAACACACAGGAAAGGGCGGTGATCCCTCATGAACATTCATATTTTACTTGTCGATGATGAAGCCATTGATTTGGAATGGCTGCGGGTTCGGGTCGAAGCTACACAATGTCAAGGACTGCGAGTTGTTGGAACTGCGAAGAGTGGTTTTGCCGCTCTTGATTTTATGAAAGACGAACGTGTAGATATTATTCTATCAGATATCCGTATGCCGATTATGTCGGGATTCGAATTTGCGCGTAAAGCTCGAGCCATCAACCCTGAGGTTCGAATTGCTTTTATAAGTGGACATGAAGATTTCAACTATGCGAAGGAAGCTATGCAATTAGAAGCCTATGACTATTTATTAAAGCCTGTCGATGACGATGAGCTAGCTACAATGATTGCTGGTTTGTGTTCGAAAGTCGAGGAGGATCGTCGTCAACGCTCCACGTTGTCTGAGGCATTGCCTTACGTACAACGGGAACTACTGCTTCGTTGGTTCCAAGAAGCG
This sequence comes from Paenibacillus oryzisoli, assembly GCF_001653565.1. Taxonomy (GTDB): domain Bacteria; phylum Bacillota; class Bacilli; order Paenibacillales; family NBRC-103111; genus Paenibacillus_E; species Paenibacillus_E oryzisoli. The sequence continues at coordinate 145,702 of NZ_LYPB01000087.1, read as the reverse complement.
TCTCCGAACGCAGTTGAGGAGCGACTGAGTGCATTTGTGGCGCCTTTTATCGAGAAAGGGACTGTGGTAGCTCTAATTGAGGTAGATGACTTTGAAAGACATTCCAAGGAATTGATCTTAGAGGAGCGCCGTGCATTATGGACAAGACTGGAACAGTACCTGATGGAAAAAGTGCAGAAGAACGGACTTGGAATTCTATTGAACGGGTTTGCCAATCGGTTCGTTCTACTGTCGACGGGTAGCATCGAATTAGGGCTTGAAGAGTTGATTCGTACTTTCCGGGAGGTGTTCCCGTTCACCATAACTGTTGGCTTAGGCATTCGTGCGTACAGCCAAGTTGAGCTTCATACCTCCTATCGTCAAGCAGAGATGGCGCTCAGTATCAAGTGGATGTTGGGTAAAAACAGAGTGATTCGCGAGATCACCTCCGAACAACCCGCTAGAACGGAAACTGTACATGTAGAACGGATTTTCGAAGAGTTATTTAAAGCCATTCTCGACTATGATCTGGTAAAGATTGATGACAGCTTAATGGCTATATTCCGTCCTGACTTTGCACCTCATCGCAAGAGTGAGGCCTATGATCTAATCATCCGTATGACATCGAAACTACATGGTGATTTGCAACAATTAAACGAGAATTTATATGAACTTCTCAATTGGGAATCCCATCAACCTGATATTCTGTTCGAGTTTGAAACGATGAATGATATCGTATCTTGGCTGCGTAGACGATTATTCGAGTTGTCTGAGTTGCTTTTTATGAAGAGACGGAAACAGGATCGCAAATTGATTGCGGATATTATGAACTATGTGGAAGGACTGATCGAGAACAAAGTGACGCTGAAGGAAGTTGCCGCGAAATTCGACTTTACGCCTAATTATCTCGGTCATTTGTTTAAGGCGGAGACGGGAATGGGGTTCAGTGACTACATGAATAACGTCCGTATGAAGCGTGCTTGTGAGCTGCTTGATGATCCACGGATGAAAGTATACGAAATCGCTGACAAAATTGGTTACAAGAATGTCATTTATTTTAATCGCTCGTTCAAACAGGCTACGGGTATGACCCCGCGAGATTATCGTAAAAAAAACAAGATATAAGACGGTTATGACGGATGAACAGTAGAGGGATGATGCTCTGCTGTTTTTTTATGAGTACGAGATGAAAATGAAACTATGATCACATTCGTAGATTTAGTATTAATTTTAGTTGTTCTGCTAAATGATATCGGATTCACGATCCCTCTATAATTAGAAACAGAGAGAGGAGAAGGAGCTATGATAAAGAGACAACAAAGAATCTGGCATGAACTAGTAAAGAATAGAACTTTGCTGCTTATGATAATGCCAACTGTGCTTCTATGCTTACTATTTTCATATATCCCGATGGCTGGGATCGTAATTGCTTTCAAGAAGTATAACTACACTGGAGGAATTTTTGGGAGTCCTTGGGCAGGGTTGGATAATTTTAAATTTTTTTTCCAATCCGGCAACGCTTGGCTGGTGACGCGGAATACGGCTTTGTATAACCTAGGCTTTATTATCATCGGCAACATCCTACAAATCACGGCGGCCATACTGCTGTTTGAAGTTGGAGGTAAGTGGTTCCGCAAAATCATCCAATCCGCCATGTTCCTACCATATTTCATCTCTTGGGTGGTCGTTGGTTCAATTGCTTACAGTTTCTTCAGCTACGACATTGGTACAATCAACAACATATTGACATCGTTCGGTATGGAGAAAATTGATATTTACAATTCGCCAGCGTATTGGCCGTATATCTTGTTGTTCTTCCATATCTGGAAGTCGCTCGGCTACGGCACGGTAATGTACCTGGCAGCCATTACGAGCATCGACACGGAAATGTACGAAGCAGCTGAAATAGATGGCGCGAACGTGTTTCAACGCATCTTTCAAGTGACGATACCGAATTTAATACCGACACTCACCATTCTAGTCCTGCTATCTGTGGGTCACATCTTCAGAGGCGATTTCGGAATGTTCTACAACTTGGTCGGCAACAACGGTATGTTGTTCTCTTCGACAGACGTAATTGATACATTTGTTTTCCGGTTACTGATGACAACCAACGAAATTGGCATGTCTGCCGCTGCGGGTGTCTATCAATCCTTGCTAGGCTTCGTAACCATTCTGTTAGTTAACTATGCAGTTCGCAAATACGATAAGGATCGCGCTTTATTTTAAGCAGGGGAGGACATTCATATGCAAGCGACAGCCGTTAAACGCGGCCTACAGAAGGATAGGTTCTTACTCTCCATCATCGGTTACACAACGCTAATTATGATGGCATTCATCTGCATCATACCATTCTGGATCGTTCTGGTTTCATCTTTCAACGATGAGAATGCGATTCGATTAGAAGGCTACAGCATATTCCCGAAAATATTTTCGACAGAAGCTTATCGCTTGATCTTCGAATTTCCAGAAGCAGTACTTCGAGCTTACGGTGTAACCATCACGGTTACTGTAGTAAGTACAGTAGTTGGCTTATTCCTGACTGCAATGACCGCCTATGTGCTTTGCCGTAAAGATTTTAAGTACCGAAATCATTTTGCCTTTTACTTCTTCTTCACCACGCTGTTCAGTGGAGGGCTAGTCCCGTGGTACCTGCTCATTGTCAACTACTTGGACATGAAAGATAAGTTGATCGTACTTATTCTTCCTACCCTTGTGAATGTGTTCAACATTCTTGTGATGAGAGCTTTCATGAGTGGTATTCCTGATGCGATATCGGAGTCAGCCAAAATAGATGGCGCTGGTGATTTTCGAATCTTTCTGAATTTGATTCTTCCGCTTTCCAAGCCCGCGCTGGCGACGATCGGTTTGTTCATCGCGCTCAGTCACTGGAATGATTGGTACATGGCATTGTTGTTTATTTCCGACTCGAAGCTGATGCCGCTGCAATATTACTTGTATAAGATGCTAGGGAATCTGGAGGGGATGCGAGATGCGATGGCAAATTCCGGCGCTGGCATGTCGGTCACGATTCCTGGAGAAAGCTTAAAAATGGCGATGACTGTCGTTGCGACAGGTCCAATCTTCCTTGCTTATCCGTTTATCCAAAAGTATTTCGTAAAAGGTTTAACAATCGGTGCTGTAAAGGGGTAATCTCAGGGAAACCTGGTTATCAATATAACTACGACAACTGGAATCGAAAGGGGTTAGCAACAAAATGAAAACAAAAAAATCAGTGGGGATTGTATTAGCGAGTCTATTAGCAGCATCTATGATGCTTAGCGCTTGTGGAAATACTGACAAAACTAGCAACAGTACAAACAATGCCCAAAGTACAGCTTCTACCAAACCGAATGAGGGGGGTATTGATACCTCCAAACCTGTTACCTTGAAGATGATCTTGCTCGGGCCGAAGCCAGCCGATTACGATCTCGTGTTCGGTGAAATCAACAAAGTGTTGAAACAAAAAGTAAACGCTACACTTGAAACAGAGTTCTTGGATTGGTCCGACTGGAAGCAGAAATATCCGCTTAAATTTGCTGCGAATGAAGACTTTGATCTCGTCTTTACGGCCAACTGGGCAAGTTATGCTGACCAAGCCAATAAAGGCGGTTTCCTTGAACTGACGGACGCTTCTCTTTCCAAATATGCGCCGCTAACTTGGAAAGCGATGGATAAAGTGAAATGGGACCAAGCGCGAGTTAAGAGCAAAGTTTACATGGTTCCTTATAATATCGCGAATGAGTATAAAGAGAAGCTCGTTATTTACCGCGAAGATTTGCGCGAGAAATATAACTTGCCACCGATTACGGATGCTGCCTCGTACGCGAAATTTACGGATGCAATTGTGAAAAATGAAAAAGGAACTACGCCATTTGGACCGACTCTTGGAAGTATGCATGCGCTTGACACGCCATTGTTAGTGCAAAAGAACAATTGGAAGATGATTGACGGTACACCTTTCGCGTTCAGCATCGGAGATGCGACGGGGAAAGTGTTCAACGTCTACGACACGCCAGAATTCAAAGAATTGCTCACGTATTACAAAAATCTTGCTGACAATGGCGCATGGATGAGAGATGTGCTGACATACAAAGGTAGCCAGTCTGAGGATTTCAAATCCGGTAAAATCGCGTCCTATTCCCATACATTATCTTCAGGTGTTTCATCTGTATCCGCTGTCAAAAGCGTTCACCCCGATTGGAAAGTCGGCATAGCGGATATCGCTCCAGACAGCAAGAAAACAACGGCAATCTCGACACAAAACGGGATGGCCATCCATGCAACATCCAAATCTCCGGAACGCTCGCTTATGGTGCTTGATTTATTGCAAAATGACAAACAGCTTCATGATCTGATGATGTACGGAATCGACGGTACGCACTATACGGCTGTCGGCAGCGACCAATTTACGAAATCGGATAAATTCGGAAGCTTCAACACCTTTACGAATTGGAGTTTCCAATCTCCATTAAATCGCATCGAGACGACGTATCCGCAAGTGGCGAAAGACATCGAGAACAAATGGAAATCGCAAGTTACGCATTTCAAACTAGAAACGTTCGTGTTTGATAACTCGAAAGTGGTTAATGAAGTTTCCAATGTTAGCAATGTGATGACTCGCTACGGATTGCCGCTTGAATACGGTCTCGTTAAAGAAACGGACAAAGGATTGGCAGATTTGCAGTCTCAACTAAAAGCAGCAGGCGTGGAAAAAGTTCAAGCTGAAGTTCAAAATCAAATTAACACCTTCCTTGCTGAAAATAAATAATATAGGCCATATAGGTAATAGGTTTAATCCCATGTAATAAACGGTAACCCGAAAGTAGGAACCTTTAATGGAGGTGTCTATCTGTCGGGTTATTGTATTTTCTATATCAAAGATGAAAGAGGTTACCATGGTGAAACAGAAGTTCAAGTATACCCCGCCGTCTAACGGTTATCCGGAATGGAACAATAATCCTGACATCTTTGAAAGAAATCGAATGAGGGCACACGCAACCCTGATGCCGTTCGATTCCGTAGAAGAAGCGCTGCAGAATAATCACTCTGCATCTCACAGTTATCTATCACTGAATGGCACATGGAAGTTTGCTTTCGCGGAGTCGCCATCCAAGCGTAGCAAGAATTTCTATGAGAACAGTTTCGATCATCATGAATGGGCGGACATTCAAGTACCTGGACACTGGCAGTTGCAAGGTTACGATTATCCGCAGTATACGAATCTTCGATACCCATGGGAGACATCAGAACCGGATCTTGCACCACCGTTCGCGCCTACTTTATACAATCCAGTAGGTTCATACCTCCGTACGTTTACAATACCTGACCATTGGGAAGAACAACCTGTATTTATTAGTTTCCAAGGTGTGGAGTCCGCATTCTACGTGTGGGTTAATGGTGAGCTCTTGGGTTACAGTGAGGATACGTTTACTCCGGCTGAATTCAACCTTACGCCCTATTTGAGAGCAGGCGAGAATACGATTGCGGTCGAGGTGTACCGTTGGTGCGATGCGAGTTGGTTGGAGGATCAAGATTTTTGGCGGCTGAGCGGGATTTTCCGCGATGTTTACCTATATACGGTACCAAAGGCGCATGTCTACGACTTCTTCGTAACAACGGAGCTTGATGAGGCATACCAAGATGCAGAGCTCAATCTGAAAGCAACGATCATGAACTATTGGGAAGAAAACTTAGGTTCAATTTCACTGGAAGCCCAATTGTATGATACAGATCATAACGCTGTATTTGCTCATCCGATGAAGGTTACTACAACAATTGGCAGCGATATGGATGAAGCGCATGTAGAAGTATCGTGCCAAGTCGCTAATCCAAGGAAATGGTCTGCAGAGCAGCCACATCTCTACATGTTAGTTATCAGTTTGAGAGATGCGAATGGCAATCTGCTAGAGACAATCAGCACTCAGACAGGCTTCCGTAAATTTGAGATTAAAGATGGACTGATGTTAATTAACGGACAGCGAATCGTCTTCAAAGGCGTCAACCGTCATGAGTTCTGCATCGATGCAGGCCGCGTTATACAGATAGAAGATATGATAACAGATATTAAGATTATGAAGTCATTCAATATCAATGCGGTTCGTACATCCCACTACCCGAACAATCCGCGCTGGTATGAGTTATGTAACGAATATGGCTTATATGTCATTGACGAAACCAACCTGGAGTCACATGGCACTTGGAGCGGTGGTCAGACGGAACTGCTTCCTACGACGGTACCTGGCAGTATTCCGGCATGGACAGCGAATGTAATTGACCGTGCGAATTCTATGATGCAGCGGGATAAGAATCATCCATCCATCGTGATGTGGTCGCTTGGCAATGAAGCTTTCGGTGGTGATAACTTTATTAAAATGCATGATTTCCTGCGCGAAGCAGATCCGACACGCGTTGTTCACTACGAAGGTGTTGTGAATTGGAAGGAATCTGCCGCTGCAACGGATGTTGAAAGCTATATGTATACAAGACCAGATGGTTTAATTCAATATGCCAAAAAGGCTGGACCCAAAAAGCCTTACATCTTGTGTGAGTACAGCCATGCGATGGGTAACTCCCTTGGCGGTTTGCATTTATACACCGAGTTATTTGATCGTTATCCGATCCTACAAGGTGGATTTATTTGGGACTGGGTAGACCAAAGTCTCTGGCAAACAAGTTCGGACGGTAAGAAATTTATGGCATATGGCGGAGATTTCGGCGAATCACCACACTCCGGTAATTTTTGTGGTAACGGACTACTCCTAGCCGACCGTTCCATTACACCAAAGTTAATTGAAGCTAAGAAATGCTATGAAAATATAGCGATTAGCGAGGTTGATGGCTCACTAGGTATTTATCATATAACCAATAAAAACTTGTTTACGAATTTGGATGCCTATTTGTTACTGTGGACGATCGCCATAGAAGGAACAGTTTGCGCAGAAGGCAATATGACCTTATCCCTAGCGCCTCTTGATAGCAGCGAGATCACACTTGATCTACCTAAACGCGAACAACTAGGAGAAGCCGTGCTCACTATTTGTTTTGTGACGAAGAGAACCGAGAAATGGGCGGAAGCCGGTCATGAAGTGGCATTTGAACAATTCGTGCTTCCTGCTGTAAAGCCGGTTCCAGCTCTTGTTGAGCCACTTATGAGTTACAATCCGGTTCAAGTTGCGGTGCAATCGGGCACATTGCGAGTTAGCGGCGAAGGCTTCACTGCGGCATTCGATACGACAAATGGCAGTCTGTATTCTTATAAAGTTGGGGGAAACGAACTACTACAAAGCGGGATCGCACCGAATTTCTGGCGGGCTTATACGGATAATGACCGGGGTAATAAGCAACATGAGCGTTGCGCAACGTGGCGAGGAGCAGGGGAGGCGCGTATTCTACAAACATTGCGCTGGGAGACACTTACTGATCGCATCATCGTCCATACGGCATATGTGCTGCCTACGACTTCAGAATCGGCTTACTCGATGTCGTATACGATTCTTGGCAATGGAGCGATCCAAATTCAGCAGAAACTGATTCCAGGTAAAAATCTGAATGAAATTCCCGAGATTGGCATCATGTTTAATATGGATGGCTCTTACAGCGATCTGGAATGGTACGGCAAGGGCCCTCATGAATCGTACTGGGACCGTCAGTTGAGCGCAAAGCTTGGACATCACCAGGTCAAAGTGGCCGATCAGTTCGTGCCATATCTGAGACCACAAGAGTGTGGTAACAAGATGGATGTACGTCGAGCTGCAATATCGAATCAAGGCGGTGTCACGCTGTACCTAACAGGGGAACCCATCTTCGATCTTAACGTGCTGCCCTATACACCATTCGAGCTTGAGGCTAATGATCATGTTTATAAACTGCCAGTTAGCGATAAAACTGTTGTTCGTATCAACTATCGTCAAATGGGTGTCGGTGGTGACGACAGTTGGGGGTCTAAACCGCATCCGCAGTTTTTACTTTTAGCTGATAAGAGCTATTCATTTAGTTTTACACTGCAGGGTAGGATTAATAAATTGTAAATACAAGGGAAGGACCTTCAGCTGTTGCTGGGGGTGTGCAGGAGTTGAAATCGTCTAATAGGTTGTTAGTACTATGGACAGAGGCATCCGATAATAAGGATGTCTCTTCGCTATGTAGTCAAACTATATTCCTTGAATAGCGAGTTCCTACCTTACGCCGACATACGCACGGAAGAAGGAATTGAGAAAAGTGGCTCAAGACCTTATGCAAAATTTGTCTGAAAAATAACAACAAATGTCCATGGATTTACTTTGGAGGAGGGATTAGAATAAAAACTTGATTGAGAATGATTATCAAACGGAGGTCCTTATGTTAAAACGAATCTTGTCCAAATCTGCATGTTCTTCTTTATTGCTAGTCCTGATGTTGTCCATTCTTGCAGCTTGTGGTAACGCAGGAGCTGGGACAAAGCCATCGAATGAAACGGCTTCGCCGTCACTAGCGTCTACAACATCTGCAGCTCCTGCAGAGCAAGCTTCCAAGAGAGTGTATAAAGATGCGATTTCAAGAGAAGTTGAGATACCAGCTCATCCTACTCGGATTGCTGCTCACTATTTTGCAGCTGAGATGAAAGCTCTGAACGGACCACTCATTGGCACGAACTTCTTAAATGCAAAGCTTTCCTTAACACCTGAGCAACTGACGGGAATCACAGATATCGGTGGGGATGGCGTTAATCCAAATGCGGAAAAGCTCGTAGCATTGGATCCGGATCTCATTATTTTACCGAATTTCCTTGATCAGAAAGTAGTCGAAGCTGTTTCCAAAATTGCACCAACCGTAGTTATGAACTATAGCGAAGATACATTCACGCGTTTGAAGAAACTGGGGGATGTAGCAGGGGTTCAAGGTGCATCGGACAAATGGCTAAGTGCGTACGATGCTAAGGTGAAGAAGAAGAGAGAAGAAGTTAGCTCCATTGTCAAAGAGGGTACGACTGCGACTGCTTTCGTCCTTCACTCTGACAAGAAACTCTATGTGTATGGAACTCAGCGTTTAGGTCCAACGATGTACGATGCTTTAGGATTTAAGCAGTCTGACAAAGTTAAGCAATTATTTGCCAATGAACCGAATGCCTTATGGAAGGAAATATCACTGGAAGTACTTCCGGAATATGCAGCTGATCACATTTTCATCGTGTCTTCAAAGATGGATGGAAAGACTGTCCCAGAAATGGATGATCTTCTGAGCAGTCCGATCTGGAAGAACGTTCCCGCAGTTAAAAACGGAAAAGCCCATGTCGTTGGCACGCGGTGGGGACTAAATGATCCTTTAACTTTGGATTGGTTATTGGATGAGATGCCTAAAGTATTATTACAAAAATGATAAAAAAGAAGCTATCTTTGACGTTATTGACGCCAAGATGGCTTCTTTTTTTCGACTAAATCTTTTATACTAGATTATAAATGATACTCATTCTCAATTGCGGAGGCGTTGAACTTGCACACTGATCAAACCCAGACCTATGCTTCGCCGCCGATGTATGAATTAAAGGAAATCCGTAGATGGACACTTGATGAAGGGCATGACAAGCTGAGCGATCAGCAGGGCGCCATATTATTTCATTTGACATACAGTGGGCTACTAGTAATAACGCAAGGAAAGGCCACCTTCGAAATCAGGGGAAGAATCTATGAAGGTTTTGAGGGAACTTGTTTGAAGTTGCCACCGGGTACTCAAGTAGACATAGACATACAAGGGTCTCCGAGTTATGAACTGTTTCTCCTGCATTATCAGTCAACTAATGATTTGTGGGGATCTCCCCAAGAAACAATAGAGTTCAGCTTCGATGAACGAGATTCTTTGCATAGAAAACTTAGAATGTTACTAGAACGCAACGTAGAGGGTGGTATACTCGCGCTGCAAAACCATATTCTATTCCAGCAATTGATGCTGCAATTATGGAAAGAACATGCTTCTATGGAAACAGATGAGCTATGGAAAATTGAGGATATGCAAAGTCAATGGCACCATGAAGAGCGGTATGAAGATGAGACTGCCGTTGAACAGACCATTTCCTACATGCATGAACATTATAATGAGCATATGCTGATTGGTACATTGGCTCTTGATGCACATATGACGCGATGGCACTACGGTCAAGTATTCAAATCACTTACAGGACAGACGCCAATGGACTATTTGACCGCGCTCCGCATCGTCCTTTCCAAACAACTGCTAGCCGTTAATCCAGGTGCTCGTCTTCGTGATATCGCGGGAAAAGTCGGATTCCATGATGAGTTTTATTATAGTCGACGGTTTAAAAAAATGACGGGGATTTCGCAAATCAATTCAAAGAGCAGGGAGCCAAACCGCCACGAATCGTTTGTATTCAGTATCTTGGTGAATTGTTATCCCTTGGTTTACGTCCTATTGCCGCTAATAGTAGCATTCATCACTTGCTAGAAAAGCATACCGAGGGCATTCTTTCCTTGAAAGAACCTATCGATATCGAGGAATTGATTGCTCTCAAGCCTGATCTCATCATCTATCCAAGCTATACGCCTCCAGCGCTTGTAAGTGAGTTTCGGCGGATTGCCACATCGCTGGACATCAACTGGAAGGATAATGTCAATGTCCGAATGCGTAAATTAGGGGCTTTATTCGGAAAAGAGCAGGCGGCGAATGAGTGGATTTCCAGTTATGCGAACCGTTCTGAATATTGGCAACGAACACTTAAAGATCAGATTGGGCATAAGGAGACAGCAGTAGCGTTCGTCTATCATCATGGACTCTTTGTTTATACGGGGCATCATTTCGGTCATACACTATACAACGGTTTAGGTTTCGAACCACCAGATCGTGTCCGTGAGTTGATGTCAAATGATTCTCAAATGAAATGGAAGCGTATTTCACTCGAATCCATTCATGCGTATTCCAGTGATCGCATCTTCATGGCTCTGCCTGCATTTGGTCCTGATGCTGCGCGGGTTCGCCAATTGCTGGAAGACGAGGCATGGTTAACACTTCCCGCGGTTCAAGCAGGAAAAGTTCGTTATGTGGATTTGTCATTGGCAAATTATAATCCCATTACACTAAATGATCATCTGGAAGCGATCGGGGCATCCATGCTCGAAGGCCTAACAGATTTTACCATCCCTTACAGCCAAATGACCTAGTGGCGTTATTATGTTGGCACTATTTCCAACCATTTATGGTTCTGATTGGCCAGAGAGAGGTTGGTGCTAACATATTAGCATCGAACTGGCACTAAAGAGCATGAAAGTCAGAAGTTATGTATCGACATAATAACCATGTAAAAACATCCCTGTTAATCGGGGATTTTTTTTATATCCAGTGCTACTTTGTTTAACCAACACAGAAATGCTTTGACATATTATATACAGTACATTAATGTAAGTGATAAGTAGTAAGTGATAAGTAGTAAGTAGTAAGCAGTAAGTGAATGTGAGAAAGGATGATGCAGACATGTTGAAAAACTTATCAATTCCCCAAGAGTTTGTCTTACTTGCATTAGATCGTGATACGAATAAATTAAAGTCAATCTTTCGTATGCATGTTGGATTGTATGCAGTAATGGCCTGTATGGTGGAACTTTCTATGAATGGCAATCTTGCCTTTGATCAAGATGATACGGTTAGGATTTCGAACTCAGCATCCACAGGTGAACCCTATCTGGACAGATTGCTTGCTATTATTGCTTCTGAAAAACCAAAGAAACTAAAGGCATGGGTTTCCTATTTTTATTATTTTAAACAGAAAGAAATATATAAGATGGTTGTAGAAAGCCTTGTAGATAAAGGTGTTCTTGAGATACAAGATACAGAGGTTTTATTCATTGTTCCCGTAAAAAAATATGCAGATGTCGCAAATGCTCGCAATCACATTGTGGAGAAGATTCGAGCTGAGCTATTAGAGAAGGGAAATGTAGAAGACCACACTGTAGCTTTGGTGTTATTTTTAAATATTAAAAATATGCTGAACGATTATTTTTCTGATTACGAACAAAAAACATTAAAGCAACGACTAGTAGAACTGCGGAAAGAGGACTTGTATGGAAAAATTAAAACGATTGATGTGGCAATCCAAAATATAGACTCTGGGTTATAGTTCAATTATTACAGCAAGTTAAGGGAGAAAAATATGGGGAGAAAACGAAGTTTAAGTACAATAGCATCATCAGCGTATGTCAGTATCAGTGAGTTGGTTGAACTTTCTGGTGTTCGATACAGCACGATTAAATATTATACGGAAGAAGAAATGATCTTATTTGAACAAGAAGATACACGATTGACAAGAAGATATCCACGGGAAACCGCTCTAAAGCGACTTGAGGAAATTCGTATCATGAAAGAAGAAGAAGGATTGACGATCAAACAAATTAAAGAAAAATTAAGACCTGGCAGCTAGTACGCATTTGCCAGGTCTTTTGCATGCTACAGATGGGAATAGGGATTGCAATCACCGCTTATCCGTTTACAATCGTACCGCCATTCACATGAAGCACTTGCCCTGCCATATAGGACGAATCTTCACTAGCTAGAAATACATAGCTCGCGGCAAGTTCGCTTGGCTGTCCTGGACGTTTCATCGGCGTAGATGCACCGAATTCGGCAACCTCTTCCTCCGTGAACGTGGACGGAATGAGTGGAGTCCAGATGGGACCCGGTGCTACGGCGTTGACACGTATGCCTTTGTCATGAAGCTGCAGCGACAGCGAGCGAGTGAACGCCACGATCGCTCCTTTGGTTGAAGAATAATCAAGCAACCGCTCATGCCCATGATAAGCCGTGACAGAAGTTGTGTTAATAATGGCGCTGCCGGGTTTCAAATGTTGGATGGCTGCTTTCGTTAAGTAGAAGAAAGAAAAGATATTCGTCCGAAATGTCCGCTCTAGCTGCTCACTCGTAATATCCTCAATGCTATCCTGCGGATGCTGTTCGGCGGCATTATTCACAAGAATATCGAGTTTACCGAATTCTTGAATAACTTGATTGATAATTTGCTGGCAAAAGCTTTCGTCGCCGATATCACCTGCGATATGTAGACATTTGCGACCGGCATTCTCGACAGTAAGCTTGGTTTTCACTGCGTCGTCATGCTCATTGAGATAGACCAGCACCACGTCTGCACCTTCTTTCGCATAAGCGAGCGCAATGGCGCGACCAATACCACTGTCGCCTCCGGTGATTAGTGCGACTTTGTCTTTCAGTTTACCAGCTTCCTTGTAAACCGTACTGTCAAACTCGGGCATTGGGTCCATTTTCGATTCAATACCAGGCTGCTTTTTCTGATGTTGGGGAGGGATAACAGATTTCGGTTGTGTCGTCGTTGTCATGTTAAGGGCTCCTTTCATGCTGGGCAGATTTTGTGTTACCCGTACATGAACCTATACCCATGTTCTCCCTACATCGAAACAGCTAAACGTATTCAGTCCATGGTTGACGAGTGGACACCACTGTCTCTCCAGATCGAATAGCCTGCTCGATTAATATACCGATATAGTGGTCCTGAGAAGCTTCCGGAAGACCATAGAATCCCGGTCCGCCTGCGGCATAGACGGCCATTTTGTTCAAACAGCTTGCAATCGCAATTTCATCATCATATAGCCTGGCAGGCATATACGGATTCTCGTATACCCAACGGTCACCGGCCATAATTCCTTTGAGGAAATAGCCTTCTGCGTTCTCGTACTCCCCTTTATTCATACGTTTGAATTCCATTTGAATCTGTTGGCAAGAAGGATCTTGAATACTTATTCGATTATCAAATATTTCCCCGCGTTCCCCCCTAATGCATAGATGGTTGGAACGGGTCCATGAACGATGTTGATCCTTGGTGAAATCATAAATTCCCAGTTTACCTCCAAAGTCCAACCAAGCTATATCTCGCTCAGACCTGATCAATTTATCTTCTGTCGGAGGACCGCTTCGGTTAGGTCCAGCGACCCAATCGGATTCAAATCGCATTCCTTTAATGCTGACGTCTTCAAAGTGAACACCTAGCATTTTCCGTATGAGACTTACAGCATGATAGTACTGAGAAATCGATACCGTTACTTGATTAACATGGCCTAATTGCCCTGACCTAATAATCTGCTGGCGGGCTTCTTGAATCGGATGGAATTGATATTGTTCGGCAACTTGAATTCGCGCACCTTGTCGTGTAAGTTTGTCGTGTATCCCAAGTAAACCTTCTAAATTAGGGGCAGGAGGCGTCTCTGTAAGTACAGGTATGCCGCGTTCTGCCAACTCTAGCATATAATCGACAGCAGCGGATACTTGAATGGATAATATAATAAAGTCCGGTTTTTCATTTTGCAAAAGCTGATCCAGCGTTCGATAAGTAGGTACTCGCCATAAGTCTTCCATTTCCTTCCCTTTGATTTCATCACGAATCACCATTCCGCTTACACAGAATTGCTTTGGAAGTGCTTGTGCAATTCTTAGAAAATACTGTGCGCGAAAACTTCCACCGCCTATTATGCTAAAAGTGATTGGTTTACTCATGGGTTACACCGCCTTTTCAGTTGTAGCTTCGTTTTATCAAAAATAAATTTCATAGTCAAGCAATAGTAGTTACATAAACAGTCATATCAGACTAGAAAAAGTAGGATACCCCATGCTGTAAGAGCCTAAAAACTCTTATAATAGAAGGTACTACAACTTGCAGCGCAATTAAAGGCATAAGGAGACTGAGATTATGTATAAACTGGTCATTGTCGACGATGAAACTGCTGTCAGAGGGGGGTTAAGCAAATTCGTTCAGTGGAGCGACTACGGAATAGTTCTTGCAGGTACAGCGGATGACGGAGATACAGGACTTGAACTCGTTCAGCGAGTGAAGCCTGATATCGTGCTCACGGATGTGATGATGCCTGTAATGGATGGTATCCAAATGTCGAAGGAGATCCGAGAACGTTTCCCTGAGATCAAAATCGTATTTATCAGCGGCCACAATGAAGCCAACCTTCTGCGTTCTGCCATGCAGGTTCACGCTGCTGATTATATATTCAAACCGGTTAAACGGACAGAGATTCAGAAGATGATCGAAAATGTCGTACGGGTTTTACGTTCGGAAGAGAAGGAGCGTAACCGCCTGAAAGACATGGAGGTAAAATTGACACAGAGTATGCCACTTCTTAGGGAGAAGTTTCTAATGGCATTGATCCAAGATGGGGATGCGAAACCGGATGCCCTGCGGGAAAGAGCAGCATTTCTCAATTTGGAACTGCCAATAGAAAAGCCGTATCTTGTACTTGCGATTACGATTGACGATTCAAATGAAGTCCTCGGCAATCGTTCGGAGAGGGACAAGCAGCTGTTCTCGTACTCCCTCTTGAATGTTGTTCAAGAGTTGATTGACCAGTACTTGCACGGTTATGCCTTCGAGAACCGAGCTGCTGAATACGTCGGACTATTGGTGCTTGACGATCAGATGATTGAACCAGAGGCTACGTTATTATCACTAGCTGAGGCAATCCGCGATAATCTTCGTCGTTGGCTTCAGATTAGTGTTACGATCGGCGTAGGCGAACGCGCTGCTAATATAAGCATGCTCCCAGCATCCTTCCGACATGCCCGTGATGCAGCAGACCAGAAGTGGTATATGGGCAAGAACCAAGTGATTACGATGGACAGCCTGGAAATTGGAGAGGCTAACCCGATCCGTTTCGATGCTGGTCAGAGTGAGCGACTAGTGTCGGTACTGAAATCAGGAGACAAGCACCGCTTGGAATTGGAAATGGAAAGTATTCTCGAGCCGCTGGCACAGATCCGTAAGGACGCCTTCAAGTACGGCAGGCAGGTAGGCCTGCAAATGATTGCGCTAGCTGGCAGGTTGCTGCTAGACCTTAATCTACTTACTCGTGAGAAGGAAGAGCAGGAAGCGTGGTTGCTGGATCGACTTCTGAAGATAGAAACGATGGCAGAACTCAAGAGTATTGTAAGCGATTACCTGTATAATGTGTGCTGCTGGATTCAAGAGAAGCGGAGTGGACGGTCAAGTAATGTAATCGAACACATTCAGACCTATATATCCGATAATTTTACTAAAAACCTGACGATTGCTGAGATTGCGGCCAGTGTATACCTCAGCCAAACCTATGTTAGCCTACTGTTCAAACAGGAGACTGGCGAGACGATTTACGAATATTTGATGAAAGTACGTATCGCGAAAGCGAAGGAACTGCTGCGGGATCCCCGCATCAAGTTCTACGAAGTCTGTGAGTTGGTTGGCTATACAGACCCAAGCTATTTCAGCAAGCTATTCAAGAAGATGACCGGACTTACTCCAAGCGCTTACCGAGACCAGCAATAGGAGAAGACACGTAGTGATGCGAAGGAGTTGATCCAGTGAGAGGGGTTTTTCAAAAAAGGAAAAGCTATGCCTCCAATTTGTGGGAAGGTGTTGTGGCGGTCAGGAGATGGATGCTCGTCTACGGATTGCTGATATTCCTGCCGGCCTGCATTATGTTGTTCGTTTATTACGAACAATCCTCCCGGATTTTGCAGGAAGAAGTGACCCAGACGATGCAACAAACGCTGAAACAAGCTGGTATCAATTTAAACTCACGGCTCAACTATGTTCAGAATTCATCCCATACGATATTCAAGAATCATAAGCTGTATGAGAATTTAGATCCTGCTAATCCAATCATTGAACGCATCGCTCAATCCAAAGAGCTGCGCAATTTGCTTGAATCGGTTCAAACGGCGCCAGACATTGTCAGGGCTCGTGTGTTTACCGATAGAGCAAATTTATATGGCTTCGATCTATTAAATCTATTCCCATTAGACAACTTCAATGAACGGCCATGGCATGAAGAGATCTTGAACGCGGGCGGGAGCATCGTGTGGACGGGAATCTATGAGGAAAACTATCTGGATTCGGGACCAGTAAGGATTCTTTCTTGTGCACGTATTCTACGGCACCCTCGGAATTTCGAGCGGACGCTTGGTGTGCTCGTGTTGGATGTCCCTGAGCGTATGGTCACAGAGGTTATTTCAGAGTTGGATTTTCCAGCGCAAAGTCGTGTTTATATCGTGGATCGTAATGGAACTATTATTTACAACACCGAGGAATCATTGATTGGTACTAAGGCTAAGCTTGCGAGCGATGTCAGTGGAGAAATCCGCGAACGGACTGAAAATGGTATCCGCTTGTTCGAGATGCACGCGCCCATACGAACCGCGGATTGGCAGCTCGTGCTAGATGTGCCCAAGGCTGGCCTAACTCAACGCGCGACGACATTAAGCCAGTGGTCAGGTATCGCGACCATTGCGGGTATGACGGTTATGTTCTTGATTCTTGTATTTATATTAATGGCATTTATTATTAATGGCATGAATCGTCGAATTCAATCCGTTTTTAAGACAATCCGAACAGAAGGTGTTGAAGGGCTAGATGAAGCACGTACAACTGCAGGGAGTGATTTTAATTTATTGGAACGAGTCGTCGATCACTTGGTGAATCGGGTCAAAGATTTAATGGAGGAAGCTTATCGTTCGAAAATGCTTGAACGAGAGGCAGAGCTTCGTGCGCTACAGGCACAAATCAATCCGCACTTCCTCTATAATACGCTGGATACGATTAATTGGCTGGCGATCTCCAGAGATGCCGACGATATCAGCCATATGATCGAAAGTTTATCGGACTATTTCCGGCTTAGCCTTAACAAGGGGAAGGATCATGTCAGTGTGGTGGATGAACTAGAGCTCGCAAAAGTATATTTGGAGATTCAACAGAGTCGATTTCCTTCCACATTCGAATTCATGATTGAAGTGGATTCGGAGGCGAGCAAATGCGTTATTCCGAAGCTGACGCTGCAGCCCATTGTTGAGAATGCGCTGTTGCATGGTATCCGTAAGAATAAAAATAAAATTGGAATCATCAGTATTTGTGCAGAGGTAAGTGGCGATGAGCTGCAGATTACCATTAAAGATAATGGGATCGGTATGGATGAACAATTAACCGCTAGTCTGTTGTCCACATCGCAACCTTCACGTCATGCGGAAGGAAGTGGCAGTTCGTACGGTCTTTATAATGTGAACGAGCGAATTAAGCTGATGGCCGGCTACGACTATGGTCTGTCGATCCATTCCCGTCTAGGCGAGGGCACCCGTGTAATCGTTCGTCTGAAGGCAATGAAAGAGTAAGTAAGTAGGATACACCTAGAAAGTGTCGGATTACCCTCTACATGATGTACCAGCCTGCAGATACAATGAAAGCATAAGTGCAGGAGGTGCAACTACAGTATGAGCGAGCTTATCTCACAATGGAATGGAAAGGCAGGGGAAGCCAAGGTATCGCATAACCGAGAAAGCAGATGGAAACAGGCATGGCGGAACATCGATACGTACTTGCTGTTGGTGCCAGGACTTCTTCTACTGCTGCTGTTCAAATACACACCGATGTATGGCGTGTTAATCGCATTTCAAGACTACAACATTTTCGATGGGATCACGGGAAGTGAATGGGTCGGACTCGAGCAGTTTCGTAAACTCACGCAATCCTCCGAATTCATGCAAGTGTTCATGAATACGCTGCTTATCAGTGTATACAAGATCGTGTTGCTGTTCCCGATTCCGATCCTCATTGCTCTATTGCTGAATGAGATTCGGTTCTCAGCGTTCAAACGGACCATTCAGACCATTATCTACATGCCACACTTCTTGTCATGGGTCATCATCTCTGGCTTGTTCATGACAATCTTGTCGCCATCCGATGGGCTTGTGAATGCCGTGATTCACTGGTTTGGCGGAGAATCCATCCGGTTCTTCATGGACAATCACATCTTCCGAAGCGTTATTGTGTTCACGGCAGGTTGGAAAGAAATCGGCTGGAATGCGATTATCTTCATCGCCGCTCTCGCCAGTGTCGAACAGGAACAATATGAAGCTGCTTCAATCGATGGGGCGAACCGGCTGCAACAAATGTGGCATATCTCACTCCCGGGCATTGTGCCGACGATCATCCTCATGCTTATTCTTCGCCTTGGTATGGTGCTAGATGCAGGGACAGAACAGATACTGACCATGTATAACCCGACTGTCTATGCATCAGGTGATGTCATCGGCACATTCGTTTATCGAACGGGTCTCGGCAAGATGGATTACAGTTTCAGCACGGCGGTTGGACTATTCAATTCGGTCGTCGGTTTCATTCTCGTCATATCCGGCAACGGGCTCAGCAAAAAACTGCTGAATCGTAGCATCTGGTAAGGAGGACTGATATGCATATCCGCAAAAGAACACGCAGTGACTGGATATTAGATATCTTCGTCTACAGCTTCATGATCGTGTTAGGACTGATTACCTTACTGCCGATGATTCATGTGTTCTCCAAATCCGTTAGCTCGGATTGGGCACTTGTATCTGGACGAGTAAACCTGCTGCCAGTAGGCTTCCAGCTCGACACGTTAGTAAAAGTCGCTACATCAGAGGCATTCGGCAGAGCTTTCCTAATTTCAGTCATCGTCACTGTAGCAGGGACACTTCTGAGCATCTTGGTGACAGCAATTACCGCCTATCCATTGTCTAAACGCAACTTACCCGGCATCTCGGTCATTATGGTATTGTTCATCTTCACAATGATGTTTAACGGAGGTCTCATCCCGAGTTACTTGTTGATACGGGAGCTGCACCTGCTGAACAACCTATGGTCCCTTATTTTGCCCGCCATGATCTCTGTTTTCAATATGTTGGTGATAAAGAGTTATTACGAAGGGCTTCCCGAAGCACTAGAAGAATCGGCGCGAATGGATGGAGCGAGAACGTTTACTATTCTGTTCCGTATTATTCTACCGCTTAGTATGCCAGTTCTCGCAGCAATTGCATTGTTCTATGCAGTTGGTTTCTGGAACGACTACTTCAGTCCTATGCTCTACATCAGTGATCCATTGCTCAAAACGCTTCAACTGCATCTGCGCGATATCGTAATGGAGAACGATACGGTGAATGCGCTCAATAAATCAGCAGACGATCTGATGAATATGTCACCAGAAAGTATTCGAGCCGCTACTGTTGTGGCCTCTACCGTGCCTATTCTCCTCGTATATCCGTTTCTTCAGAAGTATTTTATTAAGGGCGTACTGATTGGTTCTGTCAAAGGTTAATGCTGCATTAACGTCGGCGGAATGCATGCCGCTGCTTAATGATAAATCGCACTAAATTTATATAGGAGGGTTAAAAAAAGATGAAGAAAACGATGAAATGGGTCGCACTTCCCGTAGTAGCCAGCCTAATGTTCCTTTCTGCATGCGGCTCAAATAGTGAAAGTGAGAAGAGCGGTACGCCTGCTCCGTCTGTGCAACCTGCGACTGCTGGACCTAAACCCGAATTGAAAGCGCTTATGCGACTGGGCCCTAACTTCAGCAAAGATCCAATCGCCGCTATGCTAGAAGAGAAGACGGGGTATAAAGTCAATTACGAAGCACTTCCCGTTGATAAGCCGGAGGACAAACTTAATCTGCTTATCGCTTCCTCCGAACCTTACGACATTGTCTCAACAGCCGGTGACAGCAGTTCCAAAGCGATTTATGCGGATTATGCCAAGAAAGGTGCACTGGTCGACCTGACTCCGCTTATAGAGAAGTACGGTAAAAACATCAAAGCGTCACTGTCCAAGGAGACGCTTGAGATGGCTAAAGTCGACGGCAAAATCTATGCGATTCCGACGCGAACCCTTGAATCCGTCGGTACGAGCCTGCTGATCCGTCAGGATTGGTTGGATAAGCTGGGTTTGAAAGTACCGACCACACTTGATGAGCTTCAGATTGTTCTCAAAGCGTTCAAGGAGAAGGATCCTGGCGGTAACGGCGCCAAGAACATTCCGATGTCGATCAAGGGCGACGTTCCATTAGTCGACAACCTTGTCGGCGCTTTCGGGATGGTCAATGATTGGAACGATGTGAGTGGTAAACTGATTCCACGTGCGATGAATCCTGCGTTTAAGGAATATCTGACCTATATGACGGATCTTTATAAGCAAGGGCTGCTCGATCAGGAATTCGCGATTAACAAGGATGCTACGGTTAAAGAGAAGTTTACGAATGGCAAGGCAGGTGTCATCACGTTGCATTGGGCCGACATTCCTGCGATTGACGATGCGCTCAAGAAAAACGTCCCAGGAGCCACGTATACGTACATGCCAGCACTGATCGGCAAAAATGGCCAGGCAGGCTTGGCGCAATCATCCGGATTCGATAGGTTGACTTTTATTCCGAAAGCTTCGAAACATCCCGAAGATGCGATTAAATGGATGGACGCGAAGCTGGTACCGGATACGTTTAAAAATATGGCGATCGGTGTAGAGGGCACACACCACACGGTTAAAGACGGCAATTATTACCCGATTTTGCCGATATTCAATGACGAACGAGGCACAGCTAGTAACTATTTGACTGGCATCGATGAAACGAAATATCCGGTCTATTGGCAAGCACGTGTTCGCAAAGACGAACGGTTATACAAAGGTTGGGAATTCTTGAACAAGTTGCAGAAGCCAGAAGTATTCAAGCAGAATCCACTTGGGTTAGCCCCATATTTCCCTAATTACTCTAAGGAAAATGCACAACTCAATCAGATGGTCAACGATTATGCCGTCAAAATCATAGTCGGCGGCGAACAGCTGACAGGCTTTGATGCCTTCACAGATAAATTCAAGAAGGCCGGCGGCCAAACGAGCTTCGACGAGATCAACTCGTGGTACGCGACCACTCGTAAATAACACCGTGCGGCAGTCTGCCGATGACGTTTCGTCTGCGCAGGCTGCCGCATTTTCTTTTCTCTTTGATAAGGAGGAGTAAAGAAAGGGGGGATGCTGGCTGTAAGTCTAGCAAGTTAGTATCCAAACTAGGAGGGAAATGGGATGATTGCTTTGGCATTTGCGAAAAGGTGGAAATGGCATGTATGCATGGTGTTCTTATTTCTAAGCGGTATGTTGCTAGGGGCTGCTTCATCCGTTAAAGCTGCTCAGCAAGAGCCTTATAATTGGCAAAATGTGCGAATCGGAGGCGGAGGATTTGTTACTGGCATCGCGATTCATCCGACAGAGCCGGATCTCGTCTATATCCGTACTGATGTCGGAGGCGCCTTGCGCTGGGATCCGGTTAAACAGGAGTGGATTCAACTTATGAATGCGCTTCCAAGAGAAAAGTATAATGAATACGGCATCGACAGCATCGCACTGGATCCGTCGAATCCGGATGTAGTTTATGTGGCAGCTGGCAAGTTCGATTATGTAGGAGCTCCGTCGGATATTCTGAAATCCACGGACAGGGGAGCGACTTGGGCATCAACTGGATTTGCTCCTAGGCATTATGGCAACGGTCCAGGTCGAGATTTGGGTGAGCGGCTTGCCCTAGACCCGAACAATTCTCAGATCATCTATATGGGAACTCGTTATGATGGACTATGGAAAAGCACTACCAGCGCAAGTGTAGGTTCATGGGAGCAGGTAACTAACTTCCCAACCATTGGCGCCAATCCGACTGGACTCAATTTTGTTTTATTTGATAAGTCTACAGGATCTCCTGGAATTGCTACCCAAACGATCTATGTCGGGGTCAAAGGCACTGGCATTTACCAGACTATTGATGGCGGGGCGACGTGGTCGCTGATGAATGGAAGTCCGCTAACTCCTCGTCGGGCTATTCTAGCAGGTGGCGGCACCCTGTACGTCACTTATGAATCAGGTGTCACGAAGTTTGCAAATGGCATATGGACGGACATTTCACCTCCAGCGTCAGGTAGATACAACGGGATTACGGTTGACCCAACCAACCCGAACATCGTGATGACAGCTGTTGAGGACGGTACGAACACACCTGCGCCGATCTACCGATCTTTGGATGGGGGTGCAAACTGGACACAAATCACCTTCGTCAAACATCAGAATGTTCCTTGGTGGACGAGTAACTGGTTTGCCGCCAATACATCGACATTGACGATCGATCCCCATTATCCAAAGAGGGTATGGCTCACCGACTTCTATGGTACATGGCGGACCGATGATATAACAGCTAGTCCTTCCCACTGGTATACGTACGAAGAAGGCCACGAAGAAGTCGTGACATTCGCTTTGCGCAGTACACCGATCGGTGCACCCCTGCTGAGTGGGCATGCGGATGTCGATGGTATGCGACACACGTCGCTAACTACGTATCCTAGCGGCAAATTAGGCAGTCCGTCTCTGGGCGACACGGTTTCCATTGACTTCCAAGAGAGTAATCCGAACTTTATCGCTCGTGTAGGTTCTACACGTTATGCCGGTACAGGCGGCGGTGGTTATAGTACCAACAATGGAGGAACTTGGACGGCGTTTCCTAATCCCCCTGGTATGGCGGGCCGCATCGCTGTGTCTGCTGGAAGCGAAACCTTGGTCTGGGTACCGCAGTTCGGCAGTCCGTTATATTCGACCAATCGGGGGCAAACGTGGAATCCTAGTACAGGGGCACCATCCGGAACTATACATGATTTCTGGGTCTGGTACCAGCCGCTAGCATCCGACCGCGTCAACAACAATACGTTCTATCTGTTGGAACGCAATACGTGGAAAGTATTCCGGAGTACGGACGGTGGGGCCTCTTGGACAGTTGTGTCCACGATGCCGACAATTCCAACGAAGACACCGGCCTATTTCAGTATTAAGGCAGCACCAGGTAAGGCGGGCGAAGTGTGGGTTAGCTTGGATGGCAGTGGCCTATGGCGCTCTAGCAACTCCGGCGATTCCTGGACTCAGGTGCCGAATGTGCAGCAGGCAACCTTGTTTGCTTTTGGCAAGAATAAGCTCGGATCTTCGGATCCTACGGTCTTCGTATATGGCAAGGTCGACAATAGCGTGGGTATTTTCCGCTCCGATGATTTCGGCACGACTTGGGTGAAGATTGATGTAGCTAATCCTGCGATTGGTGCAGAAGCGAATACGATGGAGGGTGACCGTCAAACATGGGGTCGCGTCTATATCGGAACGAATGGGACCGGTGTTTTCTATGGCGATACCTTGATGAGCGAAGGAACCGATACGGAATCTCCGACAACGCCTTCGAACTTAATATCTCCATCGCATACATCAACGAGCGTCAACTTAACCTGGACGGCTTCAACCGATAATACGGGTGTAGCAGGGTACAACATTTACAGTGGAGGCGTATATATCGGTGCAACGACAACGCTCTCTAGTACGTCATATACCGCAATCGGCCTAACACCTAGCAGCGCTTATTCGTTTACGGTGAAAGCCAAAGATGGAGCAGGCAATCTCTCGGCTGCCAGCAATTCGCTGAGTGTGACGACAGCACCTCCACCGGCTCCTCCGACGAATCTAGTAACTTCTATTTCGACGATCACGAGCCTGACCCTGAGTTGGAGTCCCCCAGCCAATCTCGCTGGTGTCGTCGGATATAACCTATACGTGGGATCGAAACAGGTAGCTACGACCTCAGGTACGACGTATACTCTCACAGGTCTTCTTCCTAACCGTACGTACTCAGTTACCGTTCGATCGGTGGACGGTGCAGGCAGCACTTCAACAGCTAGCAATCTACTTGCTGCAACAACGGCGACAGGCCCGGGCACCATCGCTTTCAGCGACGATTTCCAGGATGGAGCAGCGGAAGGTTGGACACCTGCGAATGGTACTTGGTCTGTCGTAACATCAGGCGGATCCAAGGTTTACAAACAATCTTCTTGGCTAGGGACGAATGCGTTCAGTACAGTCGATACCAGCTCATATACCAACTATAGCGTGGAAACGAATATCAAAGTTACTCAGAATGATATCGACCTTGCAGCCGGTATCACGGCCCGGTATACGGATCCGAACAATTTTTACTATTTCCGTATCAAAGCAGGCAAGCTGCAAATCGGCAAATCGGTGAATGGTACCGTCACGATTCTCATTGCCAAAAATTATACGATAACGACGAATGAAGTGTACAACTTCACTGCGCTGTTAAACAACTCAACACTCGATTTCTATGTAAATGGGTTTAAGGAATTAACTGTAACGGATACCAGTCTAACTACGGGTAAAGTTGGTCTCTATGCCTTCAAAACGAGTGTAGAGTTTGACAATGTCAAAGTGGTTCATGATCGCGATTTTGCACCTCCGACAGCGCCAGGGAATTTGAGTTTATTGTCCAAAAGTGAGACCACAGCCGATTTGGCATGGGATACTTCCTCCGACAATATCGGGGTCACGCAATACGAGGTATATCAAGGTTCATCGTTGATTGGAACTGTAATGTCCAACACATATTCCGTGAGTAACCTCACAGCGAATACGAATTATATGTTTACCGTAAAAGCAAGAGATGCGGCAGGCAATGTGTCCGGAACGAGCGCTTCACTCAGCGTCACGACTGAACCGTATTTGTTTCAAGCTAAGAAAACAATTACCGCTATTACCGTAAATGGGTCCCTTGACGAACAAGTTTGGTCATCGTTCAAACCTGTGAAGAAAGCAATGATTGGGACTCCGAACAATACAGCTGAATTCAGCTCGCTCTGGGATAATACGTACTTGTATGTAGGTGTCAAAGTGCTTGACGGTCAATTGTACAATACCTCGGCTCAGCCTTATAATGATGACTCGATTGAGATTTATATTGACAGCAATAACAATAAAGGCGCGACTTATGACAGCTATGACCAGCAGTATGTCAAAGGGTGGAATGACAGCACGCTATGGTTGCAGAGAGTCATGCCAAATGGCGTGCAACATAGTTGGGCTCCCATATCAGGAGGGTATAGTGTGGAACTAGCGATTCCATGGAGCACGCTCGGACTTACACCAACTGCTGGATTGACCATCGGATTTGACGTAGCGAACAATGATAATGACGCGGGTACCAGTCGGGATAGTCAGTTGATGTGGGCCGGAACGAACGATAACTGGACGAATACGTCCGCCTTCGGAAGCTTACAACTTTCTTCCATCACTACAGGGGATTTGCAACCTCCGACAGCACCGACGAATTTGACTTCGCCATCTCACACGGACCGGACTGCAGATTTGGTTTGGACGGCTTCAACAGACAATGTAGGCGTGACTGGTTACGAAATCTATTCCGGCGGTAGTGTTGTGGCAACAGTAACTTCGACGACTTACACGGTCACTGGGCTAACACCGGGGGCTACCTATTCCTTTACGGTAAAAGCGAAAGACGCGGAAAATAACAGATCAGCGGCGAGCAGCGCAGTCAGTGTCACGATGGATGCGTCTTACACACTGATTCCTGTCACCAAAACGAATAGTGCTATTCTAGTCGATGGTTCACTGAACGAAACGGCATGGGCCATCACAGTGCAAGCGAACAAAAATGTGATCGGAACCTCTAACAATGGAACACAATTTGGGTTATTATGGGATAATACGTATTTGTATGTCGGGGTCACCGTCTCCGATGGAGATCTATTCAACAATTCGCCGGAGCCATATTCCGACGATTCCATTGAGATTTATGTGGATGGCAATCATAACCAAGGCGCGACATACGACAGCTATGACCGACAATTCATCAAAGGTTGGAACGACACGTCGCTATACGAAGCGAGAAGCCTCACGAACGGCGTGCAGCACGCATGGGCCCCGACATCGGCTGGATACAGTGTCGAAATGGCAATTCCTTGGAGTTCACTTGGCATTACGCCATCCGCGGGAATGCTGATCGGCTTTGACGTAGCGAATAACGATGAGGATGATGGCAACGGTCGTCATAGCCAGACGGTTTGGGCTGGTACATCCAATAACTGGTCGAACACGTCCGCCTTCGGAGAGTTGAAGCTGGTATTGCCGTAGCTGCTGGTGATGAATCGAGCAACTTTACGTTTAGCTTAATTCAAAGATCGAAGGGAGGCTAAGCACATGAATATTATCCATCAAGTTTCAACTTCACACAAAGCCATTGCTTTTACGTTTGACGATGGTCCTAATCCCGAATATACACCTCAATTGTTGGATATTTTCGACGAGGTTGGCGGTCGTGCTACTTTTTTTATGATGGGTCAACAAATCGAGCTGTATCCTGACACAACGCGTGATGTTCATAATAGGAAACATGAGATTGGAAACCATACCTATTCCCATCCTTTTATGACCCAAATCAGTTTGGAAGCGTGTGAACATGAACTTCGGGAAACAGACAGATTAATTTCAGAGGTAACAGGTACACCGCCCGTTGTCATGCGTCCTCCGTATCTAGATTACAACAATGAGGTTGATACCGTTACTGCCAAATTTGCCTATCCCGTCATTGGATCTGTAAATGGGGGGACAAGAGATTGGGAGATGCCTGGCGTTGACCATATTCTTGAGGTAACTCGAGCACAAATCGGTTGTGGAAGCATTTTTCTCTTCCATGATGGCTTTGGAGATCGCTCGCAAACCATAGAGGCTGTTCGAATCCTGGTCAAAGAATTAACAGACCAAGGTTATGAGCTTGTTACGGTTAGTGAGCTCTTGCAAATGGCGGCATCATAATTAGCATTACCAATCCAATCTGGTCATCATTCTTACAACATGAATATGGCTTGATCTTAGAGAAGCTGTGTAGAATTTTAATTCTACGCAGTTTTTCTCACGTCACATAATCGTTGATATCATCCTAATTAAAGTTGTTTTTCTAAGTTATATTCCATTCTCTTTTCCTCTACAATTGAATTTAAATAGTAGAAGGTGATGATGAAAATGATGAGTAAACATCCGAATGTCATTGTATTTTTTACGGATCAACAGCGATTCGACACGACAGGGGTTCATGGTAATCCACTTGGTCTAACACCAAATTTTGACCGTATGGCAATGGAAGGCACACATGTATTCAATTCGTACACTTGTCAGCCTGTCTGTGGGCCAGCTCGGTCATCCTTGCAAACAGGCAAATATGCGACTGAAACGGGCTGCTATGTTAATGGTATTCCATTAAAAGCAGAAGAGAAGACCCTAGCTCATCATTTCCGTGAAGCAGGCTACCATACAGGCTACATTGGCAAATGGCATTTGGCCGGTCAAGAACCGGTTCCAGAAGCGCAACGCGGTGGTTATCAGGAATGGCTAGGGGCTAATGTGCTCGAGTATGCATCGGATGCGTATGACACGGTGATGTATAACGGCGACAATCTCCCCGTTAAGTTGCCTGGCTATCGGGTAGACGCACAGACGGATGCGGCAATCCGGTATATCGACAAGCATCAAGAAGAGCCTTTCTTCTTATTCTTGTCCTACCTGGAACCACATCACCAGAACCATACTGACAATTATCCAGCGCCAAAAGGATATGAAGGGCGCTATAGTGGCAGTTCCTTCGTTCCTGGCGATCTTGCATCGCTAGGCGGAACGGCACATGCTCATCTTGGGGGCTATTATGGGATGGTCAAAAGACTCGACGAAGCGCTGGGCCGCATATTCGATGCTTTGATCAGCCTGGGGTTGGAGGAAGATACGATAGTCATGTTTACTTCGGATCATGGCTGCCATTTCAAAACAAGGAACAATGAGTATAAACGTTCCTGTCACGACAGTTCCATCCGCGTCCCGACCGCTTTCACAGGAGGACGTTTTCGATCAGGCGGTCGTCTGCAGGAGATGGTTTCCCTAGTAGATTTGCCGCCAACGCTTTTAGACGCTGCTGGTATTCCGGTTCCAGCATCCATGCAGGGGCGTTCCTTGCTCCCACTATTGCACGGTGAGCGAGAGGGGTGGCCGGAGGAAGTTTTCGTGCAAATCAGCGAATCGCAGGTTGGCCGTGCAGTCCGGACACAGCGCTGGAAGTACAGCGTGACGGCGCCAGCGGGGAATGCGAATGTGGATGCAGGATCCGATGTCTACGTCGAGGAATTTCTGTATGACCTCCAAGCCGATCCGCATGAGTTGAATAATCTAGTTGGTGTTGAGTCGTTCACATCGGTGGCAGCTGATTTACGTGAGCGCTTGATTCGCCGAATGCAGGAAGCCGGCGAAGCCCCGCCAACTATACAAAGTGCTCCAATACGGCGAAATTCAGGCGCTCGACGAGTGTCGGTGAGTGAGTTGCGTAAGAAGTTGTAACAGGTTATAAATTGACGACTTGAATAGAAGCACTCGATTGATTTCTACATTATTTGCTAAATTATAAAAATGTCTCTAAAATAAAGGAAGCATCGAAATTATAAATAATGGAGGCTTCCTATATGAGTATTGGATTCAAATCATGGTTGCAAAATTCTAAACAAGGATTATCCGAACAAGTGAAAAAGTTCAAGAATAAGGACTTTATGGATGCAGTAGTTGCCGGATGTGCGGTTGTAGCTGCTGCAGACGGATCTATTGATGCCAATGAGAAGCAAAAAATGGCTGGTTACATAAGCCGGAGTGAAGAACTAAAAGTATTTGATATGAGTGATGTTATTGCTCGATTCAACCACTATGTTGGTAACCTAGAATTTGATGCGATGATTGGCAAACAAGAAGCACTGAAGTCAATTGCCAAATTCAGCGGTAAGCCTGAGATTGGGCGAGTTATCGTTGGTGTATGTAGTGCAATCGGTGCCGCTGATGGTGATTTCGATGATAAAGAGAAAGCAGCGGTTCGCGATATTTGCAATTCACTTGGATTAAATCCTAGTGAATTCAACTTATAAGATTGTTTCTTAAAAGAGAAGCCAGCAGACCTCAGGGTTTGTTGGCTTCTTGATCGTTAATCAACAAGAAGCAGGATCCCTTTGATATCTAAGGGATCCTGTTCCTTAACTATATTAGTTATTTGTATACCCGTAGTGTGCAATGACCGGTTGTGATGATTGCATGCTTCCTTGTTGTGAGAATCCGCCGTGTTGGGAATTCTGTGCCTGGTAGCCGCCATAATGAGAAATGACCGGCTGTGAGGCATTTTGCGAGTATGCATTCATTTGAGAAGTATGGTACGGTTGTGTATGTTGCGAATTCTGTTCTTGATAGCCACCATAATGTGAAATGACTGGCTGGCTAGTGTTTTGAGTAAATGCATTCATTTGAGAAGTATGGTAAGGTTGTGTGTGCTGCGAATTTTGGGACTGATACCCACCATAATGGGAAATAACCGGCTGTGAGCTGTTTTGCGTGTAAGAACTCATTTGGGACGCAGGATTACTGTAACTGTTGTATTGCGAATTCTGTGCTTGGTAGCCGCCATAATGAGAAATTACTGGCTGTGTGGTATTTTGGGAGTAAGCACTCGTGTGGGATACAGCGTTAGGCTGAAAGCTGTGTTGGGAATTTTGTGCTGAATAACCGCCATAATGAGAAATAACGGGCTGAGAGGAGTACTGTGTGTAAGAATTCATTTGGGATGCAGGGATATGATTGCCTTGCTGGGCATTTGACGCGGAATACCCCCCATAATGAGCAATGACTGGCTGAGAAGAATTCTGCCCAAAAGCATTGTCCTGCGAGTAATTAGAATTTGCATATCCGTTCATATAAGATGATTGAGACGCGTTGTTTTGTTGTCCGAATTGATTCATGGTTGATTTCCTCCTAAAATATCTGTATTGGCTTGAAAGCCTACATTATTATTAGGATTCCTTCTGTTTTTATCCTGTGAATAAATGGTTATTAAAACGGTCTTAAATCTTATCTAGAAGATTCACTATATTTTTTAAAATTGTCGAGAAACGCCTGCCAGCCTGCTTTTTGCATCTCGACAGGATTACTCGTTTCTGGTTCGAATGTTTCAACTACTTTGGTTTCGTTGTCTTGACGAATAAATGTGATCTCAACTTTTCTTCCGTCTCCCAAAGTATAGGAGATATATTCATGAAGTCTCACATCATCATAAATTCCACCAAAATCAAATCCGAAACTACCGTCCTTGGCTTCCATTCTTGTAAGGAATTTGCCACCAACTCTCAAGTCATTTTCAGCATTTGGCGCATGCCATTCATCAGAAGCGAACGACCATTTCGTGATATGTTGCGGTTCTGTCCATAATTCCCACACTTGTTCAGCTGGAGCACCTACCGTAGTTTCTACTGTAATTGTTTGATTAACTGTTTCCATTGTAATTACCGCCTCACATATTCATATTTTAATACTTTACTTGGTAATTATACCATTTAGGTCAAGTACGCATCATAGAAAAAGTTGGACACGCGGTCAATCTCGAGCAGCCCAAACTTAGTAATCGAGAGACATGGGGGAAAAAAATGGCTTGGAGTAAACTGAAACAACAGTTGGAGAGTTTTCTCAGTCCAACGCTACATGGAAGGGTCGAATACCTTTCAACTAGCTATCGCTATTTACCAGATAAAGCTGGACTTTGTTATCTTGCGGTGGATAAAAAGAAAGTACTTAATATGAGTGACAATGGTTTCAGATGGTATCAGACTGAATTGGAAATCAAGAACGATCCAGATATCCAGGTTCCAATCAACACCGAAGAAATTGAAGCAGTCAGGAAAGATACCAAAGGTGTCGTTCCAGAGGATCGCTTGGTAGTAATGGCAAGAAATAGAAAAATATCGGATATTGCCAAAGAGATCTTGTCAGCCCAATCATCTTTATGTAAATCAAACTTTAGCGTTACAGCTACCAAGTTTTTATCCATTTCTATAGAGGAAAGCATAGAGAGCAATGATATATTGTTGAATATCCTAGCGTTAATTGATAAGCGAGTTGGAAAAAAACGAATATTAAACATGAGCGAGACGATTAAGGTAAAACATCCCATTGTACAGTATTTTCATGAACTACGACTTCGTACGTTTGTCAAATAACTGATTCCCAAGTTTATCAAAGTGAGAAATCGGTTTTTTTTGTTCGTTTCTTTCTATACATAGCCTCATCTGCGTTCTTCATTAATATAGCTACATCTGTAGCATCCCTTGGGTATAAACTGAATCCAGCACTGAATGATATCGGAATTTCAATCCCCTTATACTCAAAAGGGCGCTGGAGTAAGAGGGACAATCGGAAGTTTAGTGTACGTTCTAGTTCATTATTTTCACCCGTAGAGGAAATGATCCATACGAATTCATCTCCGCCAATCCGTCCTATCCGATCATCAGGTTGGGAGCAATCCTTCAAAATATGCGCGATGTGCTTTAGGTAAAGATCACCAATGGAATGTCCAAATCGATCATTTATCGGTTTGAAATTATCTAAGTCGATTAAGATAAGGGCAAAACATTCTTGACGCGCTATCTTTTCTTGCAATTGCTCTTGAAGGGCTGGACGATTATATAAATCCGTAAGTGAATCATGGTGTGCTAAATATTTATAATTTTGCTCTGATTTCAATAATTTACGTTCGGCAACCTTGAGTGAAGTAACATCAGTGAGGTGAATCACAAATAGTTTCTCATCGGTTTCCTCGATTAATTCAAGACCCATAATCAAATCCAACTCATCATTGTTCGGATTCTTTAATCGAGCTTCCCATTGGTATTTATTCTCATCTTGAATCATAGCTAACCTCTCAACGATTCGCAGATTATCTTCAAACTGGAAATAATTCATTATTTCATGCGTAGGGATTCCGTCAAGCCATTGTTTTGCTTTGGGATTCATTTCTATAATCACGCCATTATGATCCAGCAGCAGGATTGCTGTTGGGGCGGATTTGAAAAGAATGTGAAATAGCTTACGGTAATCGGGCATAATATCATACTTCCCAATCAAATGACGTAATACAATAGCCCATACCAAATAACCTATGAAAAATAGGATCATTGCATTTCGAGCATTCACAAATTTTAGTTGTAAAAGTAATGTGACAAAGATAAACCATGCAAACAGTGAGAATAAACTGAGAAGGAGAGAGAGTAGAACTTGTCGATGTTTTACTTTATTTGCCCGGTACCAAGAAACAGCAAGGATTATAACGGAAAGTAGAATATACCCTGCAACAAAGCTCACCGTAAGGAGCAAAAATAGTGGATCCAGAGGACTTCTTCCATCCGTTACAGCAGCATTAAATAAGACCCGATGATCTTTCGTAACTAGAAATACCATCCATAATACATAAGGTGCCCCATAAATGAGAGGCAACACTCGCTTGAAAGATGAAGTAGTGGGGCTTCCCATAAGTATACTGAGATGGACTAAACAGCATATGACCAATAGAAGCATTGGACTATTTCCATATAGAACAATCTGCATTTGATACTGGGGCAACAAAGACGTTTTAATATATTCCCCTAGAAAATAAAACTGAAATGCAAACATAAGCAGAGCCGCGATTCGGTTTATCATGCTTCTCATATTTCGATAAATTAAGGTTATAGCCATGTAAAAAAAGAAGAAGGATGGAAGTAAGATGGTTAAGAAATCCATAAACAGTTCATTCATATATGTTTTACCCTATCGTAATCGTTGTAGTGGAAATGATTTGTGACCACATGGTAGCATCCACTCTCACAGTAGCATGAATTTTACCATGGATGCAATAGTCCTTATTTCTTTAAAATGGGGCGGAACATACGGATTCCGTGCAATGAAAAAGACCTGGCAGCTCGTTAGCCAGGTCTTTCTGTGTTATGAGCGGCCGTGTAGAATGTCTCGCGGCTGTTCTATATGTGAAGCTTTCATTTAAATCAACGATCGTATTGCCTTAGCAAATCTAGCTATTCCCAATGCAATCTCATCCGGCTTAGCCCTGGAGAATGTAAATCGCACGTATCCAGAATCAGAACCATACACACTCCCTGGTACCATGACAACCCCATTCTTAATGGATTCTTCCAGCAAGATACTGTCCGGAATGTTCGGTATTAATTTGCACCAAAAATGTATTCCCCCTACTGGCACTACGTACTCGATTAAACCTGAAAGTTCCTTCTCTAAGGATTCAATGAGTAAATCCCTTTTGAATTGGAGTTGGATACGCAAACGCTCCAAATGAGGATGAAAATACGATGATTGCAAAAATTGCCCCGCTACCTGCTGTGGAATGATACTTAATCCGAAATCCATCTGTTGTCTAGCATCGGTTAACCGTTCCACAATGGAACGAGGAGCCACCATCCATCCGATTCGTAAGCCGGATGCTGCAATCTTAGAGAAGGACCCAATATATAGAATCGAACCCATGGTATCCATTGATTTGAGTGGCGCAAGAGGGAGGCCGTCATAAGATGTTAAGCTATAGGGGTCATCTTCCACTACAGGAAGTCCTAACTCAGAAATGATTTCAAGAAGACGTTTGCGCCGCTCATCACTGAGTACCGTTCCGGTTGGGTTCTGGTAATTTGGATTCAAGAACACCATCTTAATCCGATGTTTTTTGTATAATGTGCGAATATCTTCTGGCTCTATGCCATGAGTATCGACAGGTAGTCGGAATAATCGAAGCCCAGCCGATTGAAACATTGGCAGCGAATAACAATAGGAAGGATCTTCAATTGCAACGGCATCACCAGGAGATAGTAGGCATTGCGTGATGAGATATAACGATTGCTGAGAGCCGGATGTTATAAGTATGGAAGATTCTGACGCCTGAATTCCACGATAATTATGTAGATAATCTACTAAAGCCTCTCTTAATAGCATAGAACCCTGAGGGTTATCGTAGCCCAAATAGGACGTGTATGCGTTTTTACTCATGAGTTCAGCGATTTCATCAGTAGGGGCTAGATCAGCAGATAGTTCACCGCTTGCAAAATCGATTAATGTCGGATGCTGTGCTAACGCCTCGCGAATTCTCCGCAAAAAAGGTAGGTTCGGTAGAAAGCTGCCTCCTTCAGCAAACCGACTCCAGTTAGGCGTGTGTTTCGGAGTTGCGCCCCATTTGGAAGTGCTTACTCGAGTTCCGCTTCCCGTGCGGCTTTCGATAATCCCCGTGGATCGAAGTTCTGCGAATGCAGAAATGACGGTGCTTCGGTTCACTTCAAATTGCTCAGCAAGTTTCCGCTCTGAGGGCAATAAGCTTCCAGGAGGAAATTCCCCGTATGAAATTCTTTGCTCGAGATAGTCAGAAATTTGTTGGTATAGAGCTATTTTACTAGTACGATCAGGTTTCCACATCTTAAAATCCCCTTGCGTATTCGGATCAACCAAATAATTTTATATATATATTACCACTTAACTACAATAAATAGTCGAGTTTTCGCTTTGGACCCGCAAGTATGCTGTGAAATTGGATGGCAAATAAAAGTGGTTAATTGGTTGGTTACATATGTCCATTTCAAATTTATGATAATTACAAGATTTACACTTGGTGATATGAACACTAGAAAGGAGATGGACCAATGGCGGCTTTACTATCATTTATTATGCTTTGCGCTGCATTAGTAGCAAGTCCATTGCTCATTGCTATAGGGGGCAGGATTGTCATCCGTCAAGATGATCTTGAAATTGAAATGAAAAAGTCGACTACACGTTAAAAGGAGAGGATTTACATGAATAATTCACATAGAAATGACTACGAGCAAAAATTGGATGGACTTCTTCCATTAACTATTATATTCTTCGTGTCCATTTTTTCAGGTGTCTTTTACTTCTTAATAAACGAATTTATTGTGAAATAAAATGGCATATCTAAAATAAAACAACCACTTAGCGGATATAACCGCCAAAGTGGTTGTTTTTTATTATTTCTTATTCGTTAACAAACTTAACAATATACACTATCAAGACTATGAGGGCCAAAGGGAAGATAATGACATAATAAAGAGAAAGATTGGTAAATATGCTTTTGGTTTGACGATCATATCCCGGATTTCCTTCTTTATTTTTATTGGAGAGGCCAATCGCGAAAGTTGCTGCTCCCCCGAAAATTAAAATCACAGTAAATACAATGTAATAAACATACAACGGCATATTTTCACCCCCATTTCGTATTCAGTCCCATAGTAACAGTTCTTAAATGACCTGTAACCATCCAATAGGTAAGAAATTGATCGATCCAATTTACATTGTTTCAAACAAGTCATATTGGCTTTAATAGGAAGTAGTCTATAAGAAAAGGAGTGTTTGAAATGTCTACACTACATACACGATTCGTCTCTGTATCCAACCAAAGCCTTGGTAGGGAGGCCTCTATGAACGAACACCTTGAAGTCCGCGGGACTGAGGTAGAGATTGAAATGTTACGTCAAATGCTTGATCAATTAAAGCGGGACGATGAATTGACCCAATTCAGAGCTCCAATTCCGTATAAATCCGCTGATCACGATAAAGCAACGGATCAATTTAACGATGACCTGCTCAAACTCTATCAATTCATTTACAATTTGGGAACAGAGAAGACGAGGGCTCATATTTCTGATATGAACATACTTCATAAGCTACAAAATACCGATTACGAGGATCCCGGTTATGAGCGTTAATCTGTTACATACAGATCTGGAAGGCTGAACCTTCACCAGGAGTGTTTATTGCAGGAGGTGGTGCGGGTGATCTAACTCCCAATGAAATACTGGTTAACAATACAACGGGGTCTGAAGTGACGATATTCTTACTTATTAGTGCTGTAAATATAGCCGATAACACCGGAACAATAAGTCGATCCGAGTAGCAGGAACACTCTCATTCAACCTTTTAATTGGCTGGAACATAGGATACACTGCTGCTGATGGTCTAGCGCCAGAGACGCAATGGACAAGAACTTATGACACAGGATTTGCACTCTCTGAAGTACAAGAAATGTCAGGAAATAGGTACACAGTGATGGGGACCTCAAGTGAGGGCGACGTATACCTTGCACATATTGATGAAG
This sequence comes from Paenibacillus oryzisoli, assembly GCF_001653565.1. Classification (GTDB taxonomy): domain Bacteria; phylum Bacillota; class Bacilli; order Paenibacillales; family NBRC-103111; genus Paenibacillus_E; species Paenibacillus_E oryzisoli. The sequence continues at coordinate 109,059 of NZ_LYPB01000087.1, read as the reverse complement.
AAGGAACTCAACAGTGGTCAAACGCCTTTCAACTGCATGCCATAAATTCATCTGGTGTTGAAAAAAAGGCAGCGGTTTCCTCTATTCGCCATTTAGAGGATGGGGGATATATCGTTGGAGGAACTGTCCCAGGATTTTACTTTCGCTATAATGACTATGTGATTGCCAAAACAGATGTAAGCGGCGTAATTCAGTGGTCACAGGTAGTTGATTCTGGAGCTTATGGTCACTTTAATATGATTCGAGAAGCAAAAGATGGCGGTTACATCCAAGCTACTTACTCAGAAAGTCTTAATATCGGGTCGTTTCATACTGAAGTTCAAAAGAGAGATCGTAATGGTGCGAGCGAGTGGACTACGGTGATAGGTGCTGGCGGACCGAATAGCCCACAAGTAGAAGCACGATCGATCGAGGAAATTGCAGATGGCGGCTTTATTGTCAGTGGGATCAAAGATACTAATATGGCTATTTGGAAATTGAATTCTTCAGGCGAAATTGAATGGGAGAAGATTTATCTTTGTAATGCTGGCTATGTAATTCAAACAAACGACGGCGGTTATATAATCGTTGGTTCACGTTCAAAAGACCAAACTGTACTGATAAAAACCGATAGCGTAGGGAAAGAGAGTTGGATGAAGACGCTTGCTGGAGGATATCCAGTTTCCCTAACGACTACCAGTGATGACGGCTACTTAATAGGCCAGTCTCAACTTGTTACTAAAACCGATGCTGAAGGGACTATGCAAAGGGCTAAATCTGTCCGTGGTTCCACCAAAGCAATCACAGTTAGGAGTGGAGGATTCTTGTTTCTTACCTCTCCAGACACACTCATGAAAATAGGAGTTTATTCATCCCCGCAGGGATCAAGTCTGAAACTTGATTCGGAAGATTATAGTCTGAGTGTCGGACAAACATTAGATACTGTCCTCACTTCCGTTTACGGGGATCGAAAGGTCAATGTCAGCCAATACGGCAGCTATTCAACTGCAGATCCATCCATAATGACCGTAGATAGTTTGGGTAATATTACGGGACACAAATATGGGCAAACGGTATTAACAGCGACATATAATGGATTGCAAACTTCAGCAAATGTATACGTCTATGGTAAATCCCGCATTGTGTTGAATTTTCCTCAATAAAATAAATATAATGACATCTACGAGAGTTTATAGATATAAAAAAGAGCTTGGCATTGAAGCCAAGCTCTTTGCTTTCCATTAGATTGTTCGATTAAAGTTCTACCTTAGTGTCCTCTTCCGCGGCAGTTTCTCCGACAGTTGGTTCAAGTGATTCATCTAGTTTCTGAGCTACAAGGATATTAACAAGAATTGCTTCTGGATCTGTTAGAATCTCTACATCTTTGCCCGCATCCAAATCGGAAACATGCAATTTATCACCTATTCCCAGTTTGCTGATATCCACTTCCAAAGAGCTAGGCAGCTTATTTGGCATACAGCGAATCATAACCTCATGCATCTCAACCTGCAGCATTCCGCCTTCTTTCGTGCCGATAGGCTCTCCGATGAAATGAACAGCCACAGCAGTATCAAGCTTTTCTTTCATATTAATTTGTAGAAAATCGATATGCAGCAATTGTCCATGTAAACTGTCCTTTTGAACTTGGTGTATTATCACGGGATGCTTTTTCTTGGAAGGGAGAACAACTTCCAAAATTGCATGTGCATTACTTTTAAGTGCGGCTCGGATTACTTTCTCCTCAACGGCTACATGCTCGTTTTTCATTCTACTACTGTATACAACTGCTGGAATCTGCCCTTGTTTTCTCATCTGTTTTAACCCATAGGTACGCTCTAATAGTTGAACAGAATTACTCGAATTACGCAATACGAACACCTCCTGAATGATTGCAAAAGCAGCTAAAAGCCCTACTATTACATACCCAATTCAGAGAAGACTCAAACACGATATCAAATTTCACAGGATGTTTCTCGCGTGCAAGAGAGGATCAAGTTCATCGCAGATACGTTTATTGTGGCTGAAAGAGCTGACGAAATCCACGGTTAATTAATTAAAATTACAAAAAATGAATGAATGCATGTTCGACATGACATCCTAACAATATATGTAAAGAGGAGAGGGGCAAAGGCGGTGGCGGATTACCTATTTGTATTATTGTTATTGGCCCTGTACATAGCCTTATTCAGATACGATTGGCATCGATTGGAACGAAAGTCGATCATATGGGGATTTGCACTCGGTTCTCCTTCGCTTTATTTAATCACCCTGTTCTTGTACCATCCGGCATGGCCGAACCCTGGTGAATGTTTGGAATGGCTGTATAGGTACCCCTCCGATGCCATCGTTGCATTTTTTTCCTCCATCAGCGGCTCTTAGAGAACGGAGAATATGTATGAACAACCGCCGATCCATACTAACGTCAGGACAGATGTCGAGCCTTTTAATCGCAGTAACAATGGGTTCTGCCATTATTTATATCCCCACACCACTTGTAGGATTTGCAGGGAATGCTGCGTGGATCTCACTCATTGGTGCATTTGGTTTTGGTACACTTGTACTTGCTTGTACATTATATCTACATCACAGTCATGGAGGAATAGGATTAATTGATTATTGTGGGAAACTGATTGGAAGAATTCCTACCATTGTCGTCATGCTGCCCATTGTCTTAATGCTCCTTTTCGCAACATCAGCGATTGTAACAGGCATAAGCGATTTTTTTGCAAGCAGTATGATGCCGAAGACGCCTCCTTATATCTTCTGTTCAATAAGCTTACTTGTCGCTGCCTTAACGGCAAGAGCAGGAATTGTCATTGCGGCACGGGTGTTCGTGCTGCTTGTTCCTGTTATGTTTATATTTACGCTGATTGTTCTGATTATTGCGTTTCCGATTTATGATTGGGGAAGACTCCTGCCCCTACCAGACAAGGGAATTGGCGATCTTCTTCATGGCTTCTATGTGGGTGCTGGTTTCCCTTTTGGTGAGGTATGTCTGTTTCCGTTTTTTCTATCTTTCGCTGCCAAAGATCAGACGCACATACTCTATCGCAGGTTATTTCTCGCCTTCACACTTACAGGTGCGACGATGGTTATTGCCACCGTGTGTACAATCGTGGCTTTTGGCCCAGCTGCAGGACACCTCAGTTATTCACTCTATCAACTCGCGAGTAACATTCAAGTGAATGGCAGCAATGTAAGGATCGAGGCGATTGTAGGCATCGCGATTATTATAGGTTCCTACATGAAGGCGACGCTATATTTATTTGCACTAAATAAACTCATGGTCCGTTTAACTAATGTGAGCAACACTTCTGCTTATGTATACCCTGCGTCTTTGTTATGTACGATGCTATCACTGACGCTATTCTCTGGGCCGGCTGATTTTCAATATCAAGTCTATACCATTTGGCCATTCACGGTAATTTTTATCGGTTGTTCATTAATTTTTGTGCTAACTGTGCTGACTTGGGTTAAAAGCAGCGTCTCTAATCGTCAGAAGGAGAACGAGTCATGACTATCTCAGAGGATCAACCGTTACAGATCCAAGCGAATCTTCTTATTAATAGAGAAACCTTAGAACAGGCGTTCGTTAATTGCCAAGACATTGTGTTCGAGTTACGCAAATACGGCAGTGAGCTTACGTATTCGGTATTGGTGGGGTATTGCAGTTCGCTAGTTACAGATGATAGTGACAGTTATTTAATCAAAGTGCTCAATGACCTTGCCACAGTTCAATCAGCAGATCCTGCTACCATTGATCCCGAAGCCATTGCTTACTTTTTCGGTCATTCCGGAGCGACATCTTTAGGATTATCCATCGTTTCTGAAGTGAAAACGATTGTGGAACTAGTCCTCCAGGGGCATGTCGTCATGCTTTTTGACGGGTGGAATTGTGGGGTTGCTTATAAAGCTGCCACGTTCAATAAACGTCAGGTGAATGAACCGGTAAGTGAGCCTGTTGTTCAAGGACCTCGGGAAGGAACAGTAGAGTCGATTGGGATCAACCTGGGAATGATTCGCCAGCGCGTTCAATCTCCAGAGTTAAAGATTGAATTTATTACAGCAGGGGAAACATTTAAGACAACCATCGCCTTTTGCTACCTAGAGGGTGTTATTCATCCGGATATATTGGAGGAATTTCGCAATCGAATGAATGGCATTGAGCCATATGATGTGCTTGATACGTCTTATATTCAAGACTGGATACAGGACTCTGCTTATACACCTTTTCCGCAATACCGTAATACAGAACGAACGGATGTCGTCGCAGCCGCTTTAATGGATGGAAAAATTGCCATACTTGTAGATAATTCGCCGACGGTGATGATCGCTCCAGCTTTTTTGGTTGATTTTATCAGTACAGGTGAAGATTACTACGTTCGCACGATTTTTGCTTCAATGACTCGATTGGTGCGACTTCTGGCATTCTTCATCGCACTTACGCTGCCGAGTATTTATATCGCGATGTCCACATTCCATCCTGAATTAATACCTTCCGTCTTGTTACTCGCCATTTTAGATACGAGGGAAGGAATACCTTTTCCGGCATTCATTGAAGCCTTGATCATGGAAGTATCGTTTGAATTACTGCGAGAAGCAGGAATTCGGCTTCCAAGACCCGTCGGCTCCGCAGTCAGTATTGTAGGCGCGCTAGTAATTGGACAAGCTGCGATCACGGCCAAAATTACCTCTCCCATCATGGTTATTGTCGTCGCTTTGACGGGTATTGCTTCATTTGCCATTCCACATTACGACATTGCCATTGCTATCCGTGTTCTCCGCTTTCCGTATATGGTTGCCGCATCACTCCTTGGGGGTTTCGGCCTGATGATCATGTTTCTACTCACGTTATTGCATTTAACTTGTTTGCACACGCTAGGACAGCCCTATCTATCATCGATCGCACCTTTCAAATCGAGGGATATGAGGGATATTGTGGTCCGAGCGCCCCTTAGCAAATTTATGATATCCCCTCGGAATCGGCGTTTACTTGGCTCAGCATCACCTCGAAGAAAGAAGTGAGAACAACCATGATGAAGCGATATGTGCGTTTAGGGATACAGCTATTGCTTTATGGATTTGTCGTAACCTTACTAGGAGGCTGCTGGGATAAGAATGAGCTGACACAATGGGGATTTGTACAGGCTGTGGCTATTGATCAAACTGATAAAGGGGGATACCTCGTTACTACGCAAATTTATCGACCAGGCTCGTCAGAATCGAGAAATAATAAGGCAACGAAGGGCATATCGTACCTTACGATCTCTAGCGAAGCTTCGACCATCTCGCTTGCCGCGGCACATATCTCGGGGAAGCTCGGAAGGAAGCTGCAATGGAGCCATATGCGTGCGCTTCTTATTAGTGAGAAGATGGCCGCGAATCGAAATATGGGTGAAATTCTGGACTTTTTCTCGCGTTCACAAGGTCCACGAGGTGCTGTCGCGGTGATGACGACAGAGGGAGAGGCGGGTCGCTTTCTCCTTGTTGATCCCGTCATTGAAAATACAATCGGCCAACAAATGAAAACGGTCGAGGCGATGTCTAATGCTCTTACGGGCATGGCTTCCAAAGTTTCGCTGCTTGATCTTAATATCCTTGCGCAATCACCTCGTTCTTTGACGCTGCTGCCTCATCTTCGACTGCTTCGACAAGAACATTCGCTCTTTATCATCGACGGCATGAACATATTGAGATTTCCGACAGGTACAATCGATCAAGGCTTTATTTCTGCCGAAATCGCTGATAGTATTCTAATGATTCGTGGTGAATTTAAAGAAGGGCTAGTCACAATACCATGCGAGAGTACAACTGCTAAGCTTCATGCGCCAAGTGGTGGTGATTCTTATTGGATTTCCAAGTTACAGTCATCGCTACATGTATCCTCCATGGAAGATAGGCCATTCATTGAGATTCATCTTGAAGTCGATGGGAAGGTTGGGGAAATGAGTTGCTCCAGTATCCTTACGAAAGAGGATCATCAGCTTTTCATCAATCGAATTGAACAGACGATCCATAAAGACACGATAGAAGCCATCCAAAAAGTTCAGAAAATGAAGGCAGACGTCATGTTGGTGGGGCAGAAAATAAAGAGGAGATCTCCTCGACTATGGAAGAAGTGGTCGGAAGGCTGGGATGAACGATTCTCACAGGCAAAAGTTTCTGTTACAGTGAGAGCAAGGTTGACAGATACAGGGATGAATGCAGGTAGTCCGATGGCGGTTCCCCCTGACAACGAATAAACTCAATTGCTGCCTACATGATTCTCTAAAGCGTTCGAAGAACTACATTGTAGTCCTTTGATATCGATGATTTTATTTGAACTAGAAGCTTTATCACAAAATCAAGTGGATTCGCCTGGACCCACGTGGCAATAAACCTGGCATTCGTGCTGAATTCTCATTGGATGAAGAAAAACTTGCTTTTCCTATCCGTGAAAATTATGACGAGACTGATTATTTGACCATATACAAGTCTCCTAATACTAAGACTGTTGAAGCGCTAAAGCGTAACACTAACTGCAAAGATATGTATCTTCATGGACTGCCTGATCAATTGTGAACATGAAGAAACCTCGCATAACATGAAAATAGCACCACTACTATCCGCAGATTCTGCGGGTTTTTTATTGATAGCAACTAACTAATGTTCTGAATTAGAAATATTAAAAGTAATTTTTACAATTAGATTGACAAAAAGGATAGTAAAAGATATAGTTCGAATTATAAATCGTAATAATTACTATTTATTTATCCGTTTCTCAAAATCGTAATATTTACACTTATGTTAACGGGTATATACTTTTACTTGCAAAGGAGGATTGAGGTGGGGAAACAGATCGTGGATTTCGTTAAATGCAGTCCAACCCAAAACATGACGATTCTGGTCAAGTCGAAACACTCGACAGATGCGTACAAACACATTGCTTCCAAGCTTATGTCATACGATAGTGTGTACGCAGAGCAAGTTGGCTATATTGAAACGCCTGTCAACAGTGCAGCAGTCGCTCATCTGCAAATGGCAGGGGGTGAGTTTTGCGGGAATGCGTGCATGTCCTTGGCGGCTTATCTTGCTTCTGAGAAAAGCATGCAGCCCAATCAGTCTACAGACATCCTATTAGAAGTCTCCGGTATCAACACATTACTAACTTGTACGGTGAGGAGAATAGCAAAAGGATATAACTGCAGCGTGACAATGCCGACACCACAACATATTGAAGAACGAATCATCCAATACGAGGGCAACGATTTGGTTGTCACTATCGTGAGGTACGCCAATTTTATACATATGGTTATAGAAGTCGATGAATTTCATTCATCAATCAGAGGTAAAGCGGAATCCTTGGCCAGATTGCTTGGCTTGACAATGGGAGCAAATCTAATCGGGATTCTGCTCTATAAGGTCAATACGGAGGAATTAGCGCCACTCATTTATGTTCCTCATGTAGACAGCATGATATGGGAGCGTGGATGTGGCTCAGGCACAGCCTCTATAGGCGCTTATTTGGCTTGGAAGCATAAAGAAAAGATCTCTGCTGCAATCAAGCAGCCAGGCGGCATCATACAAGTTCATGCAAATTATGAAGAAGTAGACAAGGTGAGTCTTCGTATAGAAGGTATCGTCAATATAGTCGCACAAGGGAAAGCTTTTATTGATATATCCAATTATATTGCTTAGGAGGTACGGGAATGCAGACGGCCGTAACATTACAATCAGCTTTGGTTGAATATTATGAAGAATTTGACGGCTTGGTATCAGGTTATGATCAAACCCTTACTCACAGTTCAGCGTTAGAGGACTTGATTAATCGATATTCTGATTTCATAACAAATTCTACCAACAAAGAGCTTTGGGAAGAGTTAAAACTGGAGAAACTCGAAGAATTAACCCGACTCGTAGAAGCGCTAAGAATGACATCCGCTCAAGCTGTTGCCCATATGGAGAAATATCGTGCATTCAGGCTGCAAGAGGGTATGAATGAGATCTCTGATTATTTTATAAATATTGAAACGTGTATCGATCAAGAGTTTGGAAGTTCACAGGTCACCCCGGATTCAAAAGTCCTATTCATTGGTTCTGGTTCATTCCCGATGACACCGCTCTTGATTGCTAAGCGAACAGGGGCAGTCGTGGTGGGGATCGATATCGATGAAGAGTCGATTGCACTTGGTAAACTAGTCGTTGAAAAACTTGGGCCACAGTTCAACATCCGCTTGGAAAAAACAGTTGTGGCAGATTTACCTTTTACCAAAGAAGCAACTCACATCATTTTCAGTTCAACCGTACCCATTAAATATGAGCTATTAGATCAATTACATGAATTAACGAATGAAAACGTAGTGGTAGCAATGCGTTATGGGAATGGGCTTAAGTCTCTGTTTAACTACCCCATGCATGAAGTAGATATGCGAAAATGGGTGCTGGTTGATACGATTGTACGTCCAGATCACGTGTTCGATGTTGCTTTGTACATAAAAGCTTAACTGGTTTATACGTTGAAAAGGAGGCAACTATGCGTGATTTTAAGCGAATCCTGCTGTTAGGCACAGGACCTGCAACACTTCAACTTGCTGTATCTTTAAAAAATCGGCTTCCTTGCTATCTAGGAATTGCTGGAAGAGTATCTGCCCGCTCTGAACAATTATTCGGTGCACTAGATCAGAACAAACGTCAGGTTCATGTAAATATTCAAAATGAGAAGCATCGTGCATTAGAAGGCATGTGCGTTGTCGATCAGGTTTTCAAAGGATACGATTCTGTAACAGGTAATTGGGATACGCTGTTTATTGCCGTAACGACAGATGCTTATCTCGATGTTCTGAGCCAGTTAAGCGAGGATATTATTACGGGTATAAGGTGCATCATTTTGGTTTCACCTACTCTTGGTTCCAATCGTTTAGTCCGCAATTATATGAATGCATGGCATACAGAAGTTGAAATTATAAGTTTCTCTACTTATCTAGGGGATACACGATGGTTAACGGAGGGTACACTGCAGCCTCATGTGCTGACAACTGCCGTGAAGAAGAAAATTTTTGCGGGTTCAACCCAAATTCACTCTGCGAATATCCTTATGCTACAACAGCTCTTCGAACAATTAGGTATTACACTAGTTATACTGGCAACGCCGATTGAAGCGGAAACAAGAAACATCTCCTTGTATGTTCACCCCGCCCTTTTTATGAATGAATTTTCCCTTGATGCGATTTTTTCAAATTCAGGAACTCAGAAATATGTCTATAAAATGTTTCCAGAAGGCCCGATTACGCAATATGTCATTCGAGATATGCTAAACCAGTGGAAAGAAATCATGACACTGCTAGATACCCTGAAGATCAAGCAGCTAAATTTACTTCAGTTTATGACGGATGATAATTATCCCATCAGACTTGAGAGCCTATCACGTCATGATATTGAACATTTCAGCCAATTCGATACGACTCGCCAAGAATATTTATTGTACATTCGTTATACATCACTGCTCATTGATCCTTATTCCGAACCAGACGAAACGGGTAAATATTTCGATTTCTCAGGAGTTCCTTTTCGAAAATTATTCATAAACAGAGAAGGGGAATTGGACGTCCCGCGCATGCCCAAAGAAGATTATTACCGCACCAAAATCATCCAGGGCATGATGACCAATTTGGGCCTGCAATGTCCCACCATTACTAAGTTTCTGCATACCTATGAGCGCAAACTAATGGAAGCTGCTCAATCTTATCCGCATCACAAACTGTCGCCTGCATTTGAGATTCAAAGTTTTAGTAGCGATATAAAGCGGATAAACAGTGAATTATTTTTATAATATCAGGAGGAATTTCCATGAAAAAAAGGTTAGTTAAGCTACCAATCTTGCTTGTATGTGTATGTGTTCTTGTTCTTGCAGGATGTAGCAGTCAACAAGATACGGTATCGGGTCCAGCAGCAGTTCAATCGGAGAGCCCAAAGAATTCAGAACTGATTTACGCAACAGCGAAAGATATCAATGACATTAATCCACATTTATACACCGGTTCTATGCCCGCTCAAGGGATGATCTTTGAATCCTTAGTTGAAAATACGAAAGATGGCATCAAGCCATTGCTTGCAGAATCTTGGGATATTTCCAAAGATCAAAGGGAATACATCTTTCATTTGAGAAAAAATGTTAAATTTCATGATGGTGAATCGCTAAATGCTTCTGCTGTGAAACAAAACATAGATGCTATCCAGGCAAACGCAGCCAAACACGCTTGGATCAAGCTATCAACCAAAATTGTAAACAGTGAAGTCCTAGACGAGTATACCTTGAAGTTGAAATTGTCAGAGCCTTATTCACCAGCCCTAATTGAATTATCCATGACAAGACCTTATGTTTTCATATCTCCCAAAGATTTTGTTAACGGGGGAACGAAAGAAGGGGTAAGTGGCTACCATGGTACAGGTCCCTATGTGTTGGCTGAACATAAAACGAATGAATATGCGACCTTTGAAGCCAATCAAAATTACTGGAATGGCGAGCCGAGTATCAAGAAAATTACAGCTAAGGTACTACCGTCCGGTGAAACAACGCTCTTGTCCTTACAAAAAGGAGAAATCAATGTTGTATTCACGGATGATCGAGGCACAGATAGCATCGATGTCGAAGCAATGAATAAATTAACTTCTTCAGGTAAGTATCAACTGGTACGAAGTGAACCCATGAATACCAAAATGATTGTCGCCAACAGTAGTAGATCTAGCAGTCCAGTAAGTGAAACTGCCGTGCGTGAAGCTATCTGGTACGCCATTGATCGGGAAACGATTAGTAAAACGATTATGAATGGAACGGAGACTGCCGCCAATGCGCTGTTCTCTTCTAATGTCAATTATGCGGACGTCGATTTGAAGAAGCGTGACTATGATCCCGAAACAGCTAGAAAGATGTTGGAACAAGCAGGGTGGAAATTGGAGAGCGGCGCTGCCAGCAGAACCAAAAACGGTAAGAAACTAAGCATGCAGGTGTACTATGACAGCAATTCTCCTTCGCAAAAAACACAGGCTGAATTTATTCAAAGCTCCTTAAAAAATGTTGGTATCCTGTTGGAACTGAACGGTGAAGATTCCACATCCATCGCAAAAAGAAGATCGACAGGCGACTACGATTTACTGTTTAACCAAACTTGGGGATTAGCCTACGACCCTCAGAGCACGATAGCAGGATTTACCTCGGAATCAGCTTATTTGTATACGACCAAAGGGATTGCCAAAGCGGCAAACCTATACAAAAAAATTGATGAAGTGACCCTATCAACGGATGAGAGAACTAGAAAATCGCTGTACGCTGATATTATGACAATTGTCCATGATGAAGCGGTATTTATCCCGCTTACCAATGGCAAAATGACTGTCGTGGCACCAAAGAATGTAAAAGGCATTTCATTTAAACAAACGCAATTCGAATTGCCGTTTGAGCGATTGACGTTTGAATAACAAAGGAGAGTCTACTTTTGGGAAGGTATATGGTGAAAAGGTTATTCCTCTCCATCCCGTTGCTTCTGATGATATCGTTCGTAACGTTTGTATTGATTAATCTCTCGCCGATGGATCCCGCTGAAACCATCCTTCATGCAAGGGATATACCCCAAATAACGGATGAACTCATTGCTCAAACCAAAGAAGAGTTAGGTCTTGACAAGTCATTCATCGTTCGATATTTTCACTGGCTCTCGGACTTAGTACAATTGGATTTCGGGAACTCGTATACAACAGGAAAACCAGTATGGTCTTTGCTGGCACCGGCATTTCTGAATACATTCAAACTCACATGTGTTGCTTCATTCGTCATTATTTTATTGTCAATCCTGCTTGGAATTGTATGTGCATTGAATGTAGGGAAGTGGGTCGATAAAACAGTCAGAGGTTTTTCATTCTTCCTAACATCCATGCCGCCATACTGGCTGGGTTCACTCCTGATCTGGTATTTCTCCGTGAAATTGGACTTGCTGCCGACGAGCGGAATGCAATCTTATCTGAGTTATATTCTTCCGGTTTCGGTGATCTCGATTGGTTATGCGGGCATTTACTTCCGAAATGTCAGAAGCGCAATGATAAGTAACTTAAATGAAGACTACGTGCTCTACGGAAGAGCTTGCGGCCTATCGGAGAGGAAGATTATCAAACATATTGTACGGAATTCCTTGGGAGTCGCCGTTTCGATATTTTGTATGGCAATACCTACGATACTTGGAGGCACAGTCGTTATTGAAAATGTCTTTGCATGGCCTGGATTGGGTAGTTTAAGCGTTACATCCATTTTGGGCAGAGATTTTCCGATGATTCAAGCCTACGTGCTAATTTTGGGGGTGGCTTTTGTCGGGTTTAACACGATTGCCGACCTGATTCAAGCTGCCTTGAACCCGCGATTAAGGAAGGAAATCGAATGAAGGTTATCACACGTTTAGCCAAAGATAAGCTAGCCATGATCTCCTTGGCGATTATTGCCGTTACGATCCTTCTCGGTCTAGGAGCCCCTATCATGGCCCCCCACGATCCGCAAGAAGTCAATATGAGCCTTCGGTATGCCGGTCTATCTTGGGATTATCTCTTAGGGAACGATCACTTGGGAAGATGCATCCTATCCCGATTGCTGTACGGCATCCGCCCCAGCGTACTGTGGGTTGCCGTTGCCTTGTTCATATCCGTGCTGATTGGGGCCGTATTGGGTTTCCTTGCGGGTTATTATAAAGGTAAAACAGATGCGTTGATCATGAGGATTTGCGATGTTATGCTTTCGTTTCCTGGCTATGTCATGACGCTCGCGATAGTTGGCATCTTGGGAACGGGACTTGCAAATATCCTAATTGCGTTTGTTTGCATGAAATGGGCATGGTTCGCTAGGGTGATCCGTGCCTCTGTTAGTCAGTATTCGGAACTGGATTATGTGAAGTTCGCCAAAGTGGCAGGCATTGGCCCTATGACAATTATTTATCGGCATCTGATGCCGGCCGCACTATCCGATATTGCAGTTATTTCAAGCAGCGCCATGTGTTCGATGATTCTGCAAATGTCAGGTTTCTCGTTTCTGGGTTTAGGCATTCAAGCCCCGCACTCCGAGTGGGGGATGATGCTAAACGAAGCGAGAAGTGTAATGTTCTCCAAGCCCCAGCTCATGCTTGCGCCTGGTTGTGCCATTATGATCATTGTGGCAGCCTTTAATTTCTTATCTGATGCGCTTCAAATTGCGCTAGATCCTAAGTTAAATGCCTCGACAACTAGAATACGGGTAAAAGAGGTGAAGATCTAGATCATGAATATCTTAGAAGTCCAACATTTGAGAATAAGCGATGCGAATACAAGCGAAATCCTTGTTTCTGACAGCTCTTTTTCCTTGAAGCAAGGAAGTTGTCTCGCAATTGTTGGTGAAAGCGGCAGCGGGAAATCGCTGACTTGCCGAGCTCTTATGAGGTTGAATCGGCCCTGGTTGCTTCAATCCGGCGATATCCGTTTCAAGGGCGAAGATATCATGGCACTCTCACCGAAAGAGATGAGAAAGAGAAGAGGCAAGTACCTTTATATGATTGTTCAAAATGGGATGCGTGCCTTTGATCCCTCCTGTGTGGTCGGAGTCCATGCTAGAGAGACGCTTGCCCAGCATTTCAACTGGAGTAAGAAGGATATCGAAGATAAAATGATTCAGGCGATGAAGAGCGTTATGCTTAACAATCCAATGGATACCCTTAATAAATTTCCCCATGAGTTATCTGGCGGTATGCTCCAGCGGTTGATGATCGCTTTGGCTCTTGTTCTAGAGCCAGAGATTATCCTTGCAGATGAGCCGACGACCGCCCTAGATACCATCTCGCAATTCGAGGTGATAGAGCAATTGGTACTCTTGAGGGAGAGAAGTGGTTGTTCCATGATTCTTGTCTCTCACGATCTCGGAATTGTCAACAAGATTGCGGATGAAGTTGTTGTTATGAGAGACGGAGCTATCGTTGAAAGCGGCCATGTTCCTACTATTTTTACAGAAGCCCAGCACTCCTATACCAACTATCTGGTGTCTAGCCGATTGGCACTTGGATCCCGTTATAAAAAGATCATGGAGGAGAGGGTAATGCTTGCTAGTCGTTGAAAACGTGGAGAAGTCGTATCGGAAAATGGGCTTCCTTTCTGCCAAAAGGCACCACATTATTAAAGATATCAGTATTACTTGTGGATATGGCGAATGTCTCGGAATTATCGGCGAAAGTGGAAGTGGCAAATCGACATTAGGGCGGTTTCTTGCCGGTATTGAGAAACCGGATCGTGGAACTATCCTGTTGGAAGGACATAGCGTTGCAGAGCGAGCTGTCCGTGCTGGACGTATCAGCGCAGTGTTTCAAGACTATACCTCGTCAATGAATCCTTTTTTCACCGTTGAACAAGCGATTATGGAGCCACTAAGCATAGGTCGGAAGGCGGTAAGCGAGAATCATAACAAACTGAATCATCTCTTGCACCAAGTTGGCTTGCCCTCCTCCTATCGGACGAAATACCCCCATGAGTTATCGGGTGGGGAAGTTCAACGCGTCTGTATCGCCAGGGCGATTTCAACAGAACCCCTGTACATCGTATTAGATGAGGCGATTAGTTCGCTGGATGTATCTGTCCAAACACAAGTCCTCGATTTGCTCCAAGCATTGAAGGAGATGTATCGCATGAGCTTTATTTTTATAACACACGATTTGCAAGCTGCCGCTTATCTTTGTGACAGGGTCATGATTATGAGAAATGGCGAGAGGGAGGAAATGGTCCCTATAGAACATTTACCGCATGTTCAGTCGGCATATGCGAGTACCTTATTGCAGAAGCAAATCACGTTGTAATTCAGGGGGAAGGAGGAAGAAATTTTGACCGGAGCGTTATCCTGGCCTTTTGTTCGTTTATATATACTTGCACTTCTGTTCTTTAGCGCCAATGCCATTCTGAATGTCCTGATCCCTCTGCGAGGGGAATCTCTTGGAGCCAGTAATACAGCAATTGGTTTGATCATGGGGGCTTACATGTGTACAGCGATGATATTCCGCCCGTGGGCTGGAGTGATCATTAAACAGCAGGGGCCGATTAAAGTTTTGCGTATCCTCCTTGTGGTTAACGGACTTGCCTTGCTACTGTATGCATTCAGCACCTTGGAAGGATTTTTGATTGCTCGGATACTCCAGGGATGTTCGACGGCTTTTTTTTCAATGGCTTTGCAAATTGGGATCATCGATGCGTTGCCAGAAAAAGAACGTTCCCAGGGGATATCACTGTATTCATTATTTACGTATATGCCCGGTATTCTTGGCCCCGTATTGGCGATCGGCATTTGGCAAGCAGGCGGGATGAGTTATTTCACTATACTGTTGGTCGCCATAGCTATCGTTACGGGTGTATTCGGCTACAGCATTCCAATGGAAACGGAGAGAGAGCAACCTGCCGAGAAACAGAGGGAGAGTGAGTTGCAACTAGGTGTACTTCAATCATTCAGCCAACTAGTTAAAAATCCTTATTTGTTCAAAAGCAGCGTCTTAATGTTAACAGCTTCCACTGTATTCGGAGCAATTACGAACTTCCTCCCACTGTATGCTACTCAACTGAAACATGGCAGCGCCGGTATCTATCTTATGATTCAGGCGGGGTTCGTGGTTGCAGCCCGGTTTGCTTTAAGAAAAAAAATTCCGTCAGATGGGATATGGCACACTTACTTTATGATGGGCATCATGCTAATCTTGGCTGTAGCTGTGCAATGTGTAAGCTATTCTCTTGAAGGAGGAATCGTCTTTTTCTACGGGGGCGCCGTGCTTATGGGACTTGCCCAAGCGCTTCTTTATCCGGTGTTAACCACGTATTTAAGTTTTGTTTTACCTCAGATGACCCGCAATGCACTCCTTGGTCTATTCGTTGCTATGGCTGATCTGGGCATGTCTCTCGGTGGTGTTCTAATGGGGCCGATTGCTGATGCGACCTCTTATTCCACTATGTATATGATATGTGCCATGATGAGCGCAGGAATGATTATTTTTGCCTATGAAAAACAATCAAAGATAGCGAGACAAATAGATAACTAGGTATTGTTATTTGGCAACTGGTAATAAGCTTTACTTTTTGGAAGGATAGAGCTCTTTTTGTATTGGAATCACTGTATGGCGAGGGTGTATACTCTTAAACCACTGGGAGAAGAAGATTACTAGGATTAATATCTCAATGGCATCCCCGCCATAATACATCAGCATAGTTCCGTTTGCTACTTGGACTGATGAGAAGATACTATCTAGTGCGTTTGCATACAAAGTTTTTGATAAAATCCCATGAGCTGCCATTGATAAAATAAATGCAATTGAACGGTATGCATAGCTAGTTCGATGCGACGGTTTGTCGATGTAAATCATGGAAGTCGTAAATAGGTAACCTGCCAGAAATACATGAAGATGTACAGCTAGAAATAACATGTAAGAATGATGCATGTTCGCATATAAATTTGTTGTATATAAGATACAGAGCCCGCCAATATTGAGTGTGGAAGATGCAAAAGGATCACTTAGGATACGGAAAGGCAAGCTTCTGAGAATGCGTGCACATCTTCGTGATGATTGCAGGGGAAGGGTCCTTAGAAGTAGTGTTACTGGTGAAGCAAGTGCAATGAATAGCGGAGCCAGCATCCCAAGAAGCAGATGGTCAAACATGTGTGCAGTGAAATTGATGTGTGCAAATCGGGCTAATGGGCCAGCAACAGATAGTAACGCACAGAGTAGGCCAAGAAACCAATAAATTGCGCGTGCGAAGGGCCATTTTCTATACATACGGTTGGACTTCACTACGGCATATAGATAGAGTAAGAGTGCACCTAGACCCAGCAATAGTAGGATGAAATCAGGATTACCATCCATCCCATGCACATGGTGTTCATTCGACATGAGAAGCCTCTCTCTCGATATGTCCATTACGTATATCTTTCCTCGACCGAAGCGTAAATAAGATTCCAATGAGCAGCAGGATACAAGCTCCAATATTCCAAATCATATCGTAAAAAATCACATTATTTGTATATCGAATTTGGTGAAGACGCATGATTTTGTGCTGGATGGTGCCATCATAGAGTTGGAAGGAGCCACTGCCAAGGAAAACACCGCCTATCCACCTTGTGAGATGTAACGATTTTTGACGGCGTAGATCCGCAAACATAAATAGTGATCCAATGGTTGCAAACCAACTGAATGCGTGAAAAAAACCATCTGAAACCAAGCCAATTTGAGTCGTAGATTTGTCGTAGAAGTGATGCCAATGCAATAATTGATGAAATACCGTTTCATCGATAAACCCGACTAAACCAAGGCCGAATAAGAGACCAGAACACAGATTACGTGAGCAGAATCCCACTGGGATCCTGCTCACTTCATTAGCTCTAGGCATTAACAGTCTCAGGTCTCTTGATTTGTAATGGCGGAGGAATGAGCCAACCTTTTTCTTTACTCATCTCAAGGATTTTTAATCCTAATGCTGCTTTAGTTATATGATACTTTGCGAAAAGAGCACCAACATCTTCTCTAATCGATTGTCCCATAGCTTGACTACAAGCAACTAGTCCAAGTGAAGCATCAGCGGCAATTTTAGCTGCAATTTCAGGATCTGTGAATCTTGCACCAGCTGGGATATCTTCATGTTTAACAGATGGTCTTTCAGGAAGCGTAGGAATAGATGGAATTCCGTTATCAATAAGAATTTTATCAAGTTCTTTTATCTCAAGCTTTGCTTGATCAATAAGATCATTCAGAATTTTTTTTAGTTCTTTGTCACCTGAGTGATTCAGATACGCTTGATAACAAGATACAGATCCTTTCGCTACAGTAGATGCCTGCCATACACTAAAAATTTCACCATAGTGCAGCGGCTCATCTTTCGGATTTCCACTTAATATTCCCATTTTATTCTATCTCCTCACATACTAAATTTAACTTTACTATTATGTCTGAATGCCACATTATCATTCATGAATGCTTAAATCGAAACAAAGATATAGGGGAGTTTACTTCAAGTCATCGTCGAAAATAATCGCTTCATACATGGGCCGTTTATGTAAATAACTCCGGTAAAGAATAACTTCATTCGATTTCCACGAAAGTAGGTCTTCAAGGGAAGTATTGGGCATTGTAAAACTCCTCAACATATCACGATCAAATGAAGTCTTGCCTATGTAATTGCGTGCAAGCGTTACGTGTGGGTGAAAACTGCGATCTTCAATAGAAAAGCCAAGTGGAGTAAGAGCATGGGCTACCTGTTTCTGTAAGATGCGAAGCCCCGCTATGTCGCCTCCGACACCGGCCCACAGCACCGAAGGCTGGGGTGATCGCCCGAAGAAGCCGAGGGGTTCCACACGAAGGGAGAGTGGACTTATTACTGACTTTATTTCATGCAAAACTTGATTAATGCGAAGGACACTTCCTGACGGTGTATCTCCGAGAAACTGCAGTGTAATATGCAGATCCTCAGGATGAACCCATTTACGAAAAGATAGCTGTGGTTTGATTTGATCGATCCAGCTGGCGAAAGCATGCTTAATTCCTGGCGGGACCGGTACAGCAACGAATAATCGCACTAGATTGACTTGACTCATGTTAGCCTCGCATTCTTCATTACTTTTACTGACTCTGGTTATCTACATATCGCCCATGGTCTGGGACAGCTATCCGCTTGAAATCGGCTGCCAATTGAGACAAACCACTTGTTAGTTCCTTGCCAGTCATAGGTACCCCATGGCCGGTAATAGCTATATTCGGCTGTAGAGTTTCTAAATGTCTGACCGATTGCTCAGCCTCAGCCCAATCGGTTGTAAAATATACCGGTGGACCGGTTAGCTCCTTTTTCTGAGTTAAAACTTTGTACAGTGAATCCTGCTCAACGGTTACAAAGGCATCACCTGCAAGAAGCGCTCTGTCCTTATCCCGAAAAAGAGAGACATGTCCAGGCGTATGGCCTGGCGTATGGATCCAGCGCCATCCTGGCATGCCAGGGATACTGCCGTTAGAGGGTAAAGCTTGCACATGACGCCCAAGATTAATGGGTTCATTAGGAAATAAGGGTGAGATCTTGGCTATAAGTCCACCTTCAACAGAGCCGTCAGGTTCCGGATAGCTGGCTTGACCGGTTAGATAAGGTATTTCTAACTCGTGGGCATATACCGTTACGTTCCAAGCTTCTACAAGATCAATAACACCACCAACGTGATCAAAGTGCCCATGCGTTAGTATAATGGCATTTGGCTTCGAACCTGCACCAAAACGTTCTTCAACGACTTTCAGAATACGATTGGCGGATTGCGGCATGCCCGTATCCACTAACACCCAATCTTCAGCAGTGCCAACTAAACTTATGTTGACGATCTGATTGGTATAGCAGTATAGATCGACGCTAACCTGTTCACTTTCACCGCTTCTAACGGAAGTCATAGGAATATAATGATTCGCCAATGTATCTTCCATATCCCCAGACTGATGATATTCCATTCTTATTAATTCCTCCTATTGCACAGTGATTTCAAATTCTAACTAGTATGTCCATGCTAAGTTGATAGTAATAACTACATATAGAATTAAATAACTGAAAAGTGAATTTCTGATCATTTTTTTGGGACACACTACTACAGAGGTGATCACATGCGTTGTCTACTTTGCGAAAATGAGCAATTAATAAGAGGAAAAAAGTCGAAGTGTTTCATATGTAATATAATCAATCGGCGAATCTCACCTAGAATTTAACCGTTAGCTATGGAGGTTATTGCATTGAAATCAACCCAGGATAAGCTATCAATCGTAGCTCTTGGTGGTGTGAACGAAATTGGGAAAAATATGTACGTTATTCAATATAACGATGTTATTATTGTTATCGACTGTGGTTCCAAATTTCCAGATGAAAGCCTGTTAGGGATAGATCTGATCATTCCTGATATCACTTATTTGCTTGAAAACAGAGATAAAGTGAGGGGTTTGATTATTACGCATGGACACGAGGACCATATTGGCGGTATTCCCTATATAATTAAACAGTTGAACCTGCCCATTTATGCTACACGTCTTACCCTAGGCCTTATTAAAGCAAAATTAAAAGAACATGGTCTTCTAGGCTCGACTACACTGCATGAGATCGATGCAAATACTAACCTTACATTAGGTGGGATTCCGCTAAGTTTCTTTCGAACGAATCACAGCATTCCTGATTGCCTTGGTATCGTATTTGATACTCCGCAAGGTGTAGTTGTACATACAGGCGACTTCAAGTTTGATTTAACGCCAGTAAACGAGCAATATGCAGATATTCATAAAATGGCAGCGATCGGTCAAAAGGGTGTACTAGCTCTACTCTCTGAGAGCACGAACGCGGAGCGTCCAGGCTTCACGCCTTCTGAGCGCTTCGTTGGCGATCATATTGAGGAAGCATTCTCCAAGGCAACAGGAAAAATATTTTTATCGACCTTTGCCTCTAACGTCAACAGGTTGCAGCAAGTCATTGTTGCAGCGGAAAAAACAAATCGGAAAATCGCCCTTTTAGGGAGAAGTATGGTCAATGTCGTAGAAATAGCAATATCCCTAGGCTACTTGAGAATGCCTCCTGATATGTTAATTGAAGCTCAAGATGTGAACCGTTACTCGCCGCATGAGCTCGTCGTCCTCTGTACAGGAAGTCAAGGGGAACCCATGGCTGCATTAGCCCGCTTAGCGAGTGGCACTCATCGCCAAGTCGGAGTTTCTCAAGGTGATACTGTCATTCTAGCAGCAACACCTATTCCTGGTAACGAACGGAACGTAGCTCGTATCGTAGATAACTTATTCGCCAAAGGAGTTAAAGTGATCTACGGCTCTGGATCCGTAACGGGCATGCATGTATCCGGTCATGCCAGTCAGGAAGAATTGAAACTCATGCTGACCTTAATGAAGCCCACATACTTTATCCCTATACATGGGGAGTACCGTATGTTGTATCAGCACCGTTTGTTAGCTGAAGCTGTTGGTGTGAATTCCGATAACATATTTATCATCAATAACGGCGAGGTCGTTGACTTTATAGGCGCAATTGCTCGTCAAGAGCGTCACATTCCGAATGGAAATACACTGGTAGATGGTCTTGGTATTGGCGATGTTGGTCATATCGTTTTACGTGATCGTAAAGTGTTGTCTGAAGATGGCATTCTAATTTTTGTGCTATCTCTCAGTAAATCGGATGGCACCGTTGTAACAGGACCAGATATTATATCCCGCGGGTTCGTCTATGTTAAAGAATCAGAGGAGTTAATGGAGGAAGTGCATCGAATTGCATTAACAACGATCACACAGTTGCAAGAGGCAAAAACGATCCAATGGGGTCTCTATAAACAAGCGCTTAAAGAAGCCGTTGGCAAATATTTATACACCCAAACCAAAAGAATGCCAATGATATTGCCGATTATTATTCAGGTATAATTGCCGTGAATAAGGGTGGGAAATAGCGCCATAATATAGCTGGAAGTCATTTACCGAAAAGGGAGGATACAACTACGATGACATCGAGTCGAGGACATCAAGGTGCACATGGTGCAGGCCAAATTGTGAAGCAACTGAACAATCAAGCCGAAGCAGCTGAGCAAATTCAAGGGAGTAATGAAGTCGATCAAGCGATTCAGGCAGCCGCAAACGACCATATATCAGAGTTGGATGAGATTTTCAGTAATGATAATGATAGCGACTAATTAGTCAAACAAATTCGGAATGAAATAGGCTTACACCTGATAATTCAGGCGTAAGCCTATTGTCTGCTAACTGAGGAACAGGGCAATCTCTTCCAGAAATACGCCACGGATTAAGTCTCGGTATTGTGTAGCTTTGCCTCGGAAGTTAGAGCTTTGAAAATAATAATTGCATCATCGTTCTCATCTCGTCAAATTGACCGCTAGGGCTTCTTGTAAGACTTTGGCTGCTGCAACGCGAATATGGCTGTATTATAATCATGAATGTGACTCGATTTGAGTTGTATGCATGTGAGTTTTAGCAACTCCGAGTGCCAAGTTTCCCCACAGAGTCTGCTCCACTAACAGGGATTGCTCTTTGGTACATTGAACAATTAATATAACTTCTCCTAGTTTAGTCTTCGCAGTTCTGAGTTTTTTTCGTTTAATTATATTTTTTGTAAGATCATATATGAAACCAATAGCAAAACCGAGAGCTGCACCAATTAGTCCCCAAAAAACAGGTCCCCAATATAGAACAAATCCGCGAGATACCCCAATCGTCCCACCCATCATGGCAAGTACAAGTGCAATATCAACTAACGAGGTTCCGTCTGTACCGTGCATGCTATCTAACAGTTTCATGTCTATTGAACGATTATCAAGTGGAACAGCGTAGATATTGACGATCTCATTCTCTTTAAGTTTACTAATAGCAAGCTCTACATAATGTGAATGCTGAAATGTAGAGAAGAATTGTATACCCATTAGATTTTGTCTCCCTTGTATACAACAAAGTCGTGCGATTGATATTCTCTTTTCAAGAAATCGGCTTGCTCACAATCAAAAAGTTTGGTTAGCTCTACAGCATTGGAGTAAGAATCATACATACCAAAGAAATAAATAGACGGGAAGTAAAGGAACCATTGCGCACCCATAACTTCCTTTGATTTAGGAAAGTTACCTAACATAAAGTAATGAAGGCTCTCAATCATGTTGGAATGAATCACAATAAACATGGTCATTACCAGTGTTAGAGCAGCTCCTAAGATCCGATGTATATACAGTTGTCCTAGACTTGGAATTGTCATCGACCAGACCAAGGCGAGCCACGGCTTTTTCTTATCCAAATAGATCATTTCGAAAGGGCTCACCGAGATGCTTGGGTATCTGGCGTTTTCCCTTTTGGCGAGCAAATGAAGCTTATTTCCATCGATAGCCGTTCGGTAGCTATCCCAAATAGCGAATAAATAAACGGGAATATAAAGGTATATGTACTTCTCATTCAATACAGCCTTTGCTAGGGCGAAATCGCCGTTAAAGGAATGCATGATGGCTGTATTCAGCTGGGTTAATTGATTGATATAAAACTCCCAGAAAAACAAGGCGAAGCCAGTGATAAATTTATGTACTAGAAGATGACCGAATCCAGGGAATGCGATGGACCATAGCGCAACGATCGTGGGATTTCGTTGATGGAGTTGAATTGTACCGAATGAAGTAACATTAGCTAAATAATAACGGTTTTTATAGTCATTACGGAAGTTATTCATGTCTAGACCTCAATCCAAGTATCAATTTGGTTATATATTTTGTTAAATTGTTACAATTTATACTTGGGAAATTATTTTAATTGACGAGTATTAATTATTTATAGTAACATACAAAATGTAAGAAGCTTTAATTTAGGAATCATTGAATTCCAAAAAAAGAGATGAAAGAAGGAAATATTTCATGGCAACTTTATTGTACATCACAGCACATCCAAACGAGACTGAAGCCTCATATAGCTTGGCCGTTGGCAAGCAATTTCTTGAGGCATACAGAGCAGGTAATCCAAATGATGAAATTAAACATCTTGATCTGTTCAAAATGGATATTCCGCGACTAGATGCTGACGTATTTAGTGCCTGGAACAAATTGGGGTCAGGTACATCTTTCGAAGAATTAACGAATGCCGAGCAATCCAAAGTTAGCCGACTCGGAGAGTTGGTAGATCAATTTGTAGCTGCAGATAAATATGTATTCGTTAATCCAACTTGGAACTTCTCTTTTCCTCCTGTTATGAAAGCATATATTGACGCAATTTGCGTTGCAGGTAAAACTTTTAAATACACTGAGAATGGTCCTGTAGGTCTGCTTGGAAGCAAAAAAGCTATTCACATTCAAGCAAGCGGAAGTGTATTATCTCCTGGCTCGGCCTATGCTGATTTTGAAATTGGACATCGTCATTTAGACGTCATTATGAAATTTATTGGGGTTCCAAACTTAGAAACCGTATATGTAGAAGGAATGGCAGCAGCTCAAGATCAAGCTCGTCAAATTAAAGAAAATGCAATCGTACAAGCTTGGAAACTAGCAAAAACATTCTAAGTATTGAAGGAGTCATGGTATATGATCCAATTTTTGAAAAAGGTATTCGGTAGCTCTAAGGGTAATGACAGGAAAGAAAAAGTTTTGTATATCACAGCGCATCCGAATAACCAAGATGCTTCGGCCAGCATGGCAGTAGGAGCTGAATTTATCGAGAGTTATCTTCAATCGCATCCTCAGGATGAAGTTATTCATCTTGATCTCTATAAAACAGATATTCCTGACCTTGACGCCGACGTATTTAATGGATGGGGAAAGCTGGCAGCTGGAGAAGACTTAACCCATGCGGAAAAAGCCAAAGTTGATCGTTTGAATGAAATCGTTGAACAATTCGTAGCAGCGGATAAGTATGTATTTGTAAATCCAACGTGGAATTTTTCGTATCCTCCTGTATTGAAGGCTTATATTGATTCAATCTGTGTTGCAGGTAAAACATTTAAGTATGTTCCAGACAAGGGACCAGTTGGTTTATTAGATCTAAAAAAAGCGGTTCACATCCAAGCAAGCGGAAGCTTTTTGTCGCCCGGTTCGGAGATGGCGAGTTTAGAAATGGGCCATCGTCACTTGGATATCATTATGAAATTCCTAGGCGTGCCAAGTTTTGAAGCGATTTTTGTTGAAGGAATGGCTGCAGCTTCTGATCAAGCACAGGCAATAAAAGATAAAGCCAAACGTAAAGCACGTGAATTAGCGAAATCATTTTAAGTAAATTTGGATTTGGCTATTACCCGGACGTAAGAGAGCCCAGCAACCCAGAGATGGATTGCTGGGCTTACTTATTTGTGCATGTTTAAATCACTGTGAGAACAAGAATAGACGACTCCCTTTGTGGCAAAATAATATAAAAAAAGGAGAGATTACCTAGGAGGACATTAATTTGGATGAACAGTTTCTAGATTTATTAGCCCAGATTTATGATACGGAAGAAAAAGTCGTAACAGAAATCATCAACCTTGAAGCGATCTCCAATCTTCCCAAGGGAACTGAGCATTTTGTCAGTGATTTGCACGGGGAATTTCAGGCTTTTCAGCATGTACTACGAAACGGATCAGGTACTGTAAAGGAGAAAATCAAAACCTTGTTCCGAGAGGTTTGGACGGATCAGGAAATCAATGATTTTACCGCGTTAATCTATTATCCAGAAGAAAAGATACAACTGGTTAAAGAAAACCTGTGCAATAAACAAGCTTTGAACCGATGGTACAGACAAACGATTGAACACATGCTTAAACTCATTTCTTATGCTTCCTCCAAATATACGCGTTCTAAATTGCGTAAAGCCCTGCCGGAGCAATTTATCTATATTGTGGAAGAGCTTCTATATAAAACGGATTCGACAAACAATAAGGACCCGTATTATGAGGAAATATACCGGCAAGTTATTTCCTTAGGCCAGGCTGACAATCTCATTATTGGACTTGCTTATACGACCCAGCGCCTGGTAGTTGATCATCTTCATGTTGTTGGAGATATCTATGATCGTGGACCCGACCCCGATAAAATTATGGACACACTAATCAACTACCATTCTGTTGACATTCAATGGGGAAACCATGATGTCCTGTGGATAGGTGCCTATTCGGGCTCCCTAGTCTGCCTTGCGAATATTATTCGGATCTGCGCCAGATACGACAATCTGGACATTATTGAAAACGTATATGGCATCAATCTTCGCCCATTACTAAATTTGGCGGAGAAATACTACGATGACAATCCGGCGTTTAGACCGAATCTGCAGAGTAATCTTAACCGTTCGGAAGAGGAAATCCTGCAGATTACCAAAATACATCAAGCTATTGCCATGATCCAGTTTAAGCTTGAAATTCCGATTATCAAAAGACGCCCCTATTTTAATATGTCTGAAAGGCTTTTGCTCGAGCATATTGATTTCGACAAAACTGAAATCAAAATCGGAGAAAAAATGTACCCTCTAGTAAACAGCTGTTTCGCAACTGTTCATCCGCAGTTCCCTGAACAACTGCTGGAGGAAGAACAGCAGGTGATGGAGAAGTTGCTGTTCTCTGTTCAGCATTCCGAAAAACTGGCCAGACATATGAATTTTTTTATGAAAAAAGGCAGCTTGTATTTAAAATACAATGGGAATTTATTATTTCACGGTTGTATTCCTTTGGAAAATAATGGGAACATGAAAGAAATGCAGATTGAAGACAAGACGTATTCGGGCCGTAAACTGCTCGATATTCTTGAATATTACTTGCGTTACGCCTTTGCACATCCTGAGGTGACGGATGATCTGGCTACGGATATCGTATGGTACATCTGGACAGGGGAATGTTCATCACTGTTTGGAAAGAGGGAAATGACAACCTTCGAACGGTACTTTATCAAGGATAAAGACACCTATAAAGAGAGGAAAAATCCTTACTACCATTTACGTGAAAATGAGGAGATCTGCCGGAAAATCCTTCAGGAATTTGAAATGAATCCGGATTATGGACATATTATTAACGGCCATACGCCAGTTAAAGAAATTCGAGGTGAGAACCCTGTTAAAGCAAACGGAAAATTAGTTGTCATTGATGGCGGTTTTTCTAAAGCTTATCAATCTACCACAGGGATCGCAGGGTATACCTTGTTATATAATTCTTTTGGTATGCAACTCGTTGCCCATCAGAAATTCAATTCAAAAGAGGATGTGTTGTGCAGCGGAACGGACCTATTATCTATAAAAAGGCTGGTGGACAAAGAGTTAGAGCGGAAGCTGGTAAGGGAAACAAATGTCGGGGAGAGTCTGCTGGAGAAAATCTCAAATTTGAAGAACTTGCTGGAATATCACTATATGAAATGAAGTCCGCGTTCATCGCGGGCTTTTTTGATTGCTGTAGCACATAAGTGACAATTTGCCATTAAAACTGTACGATTATGGGGAATTGTAAAAGGAAAGAAGGGGACTACATGTATTATTTGGGAGATGATGCACGCTATGAAAGTATGCATTATAACGTTTGCAAGAAAACTGGATTGAAGCTTCCCGCAGTCTCACTTGGCATGTGGCAAAATTTCGGAGGGAAGGACAACTATGAGAATGCGCGTGCCATCCTACTGCGTTCCTTCGATCTTGGCATTACTTACTTCGACATATCCAACAATTACGGCATGCCTAAAGGCTCGGCAGAGGAGACATTCGGCCGCGTACTGAAAGCGGATTTTGCCAGATATCGAGACGAGATGATCATTACGACGAAGGTCGGATACGACATGTGGCAAGGACCTTACGGTGCAGGCGGCACGCGCAAGCATATTATCGCCAGTACGGAGCAAAGCCTCAGGCGTATCGGCATCGATTATGTCGATGTGCTGTACTCCCATCGGTTTGACGCAGATACACCGCTTGAAGAAACGATCGCGGCCTTTGACCTGCTCATTCGCCAAGGAAAGGCACTTTACATCGGATTCTCCACGGGATACAGTGCTAAAGTCATGGAACAAATTATTGAAATAGCTAGCAGACTAGGTACTCCTTGTGCATTCCACATGAGCCGTTACTCCATGTTCAACCGTGAACCGGAGGCCGAACTGCAGACGCTTCTGCATGGCAATGGCTATGGTTCAATCGCATTCTCACCGCTGGCGGAAGGCGCTTTGACAGACAAATATCTGAACGGCATCCCTGCAGAATCCAGAGCTTCCAAGAATGCTGGAAACACGACCAAATATATTAGTGAGCAGGCAAAGTTGGAGAAAGTGGTGCAGTTGAACCGGATAGCAAAGGGGAGAGGCCAAAGTCTGGCTCAACTCGCAATAGCATGGGTACTCCGAGAGGGGCGATCACAGTCGGCTCTAGTTGGTGCCAGCCGCGTCAGCCAAATCGAAGACAGCGTAGCCGCGCTCAACAGGCTTGACTTCAGCTCTGAAGAGTTGGAAGCGATTGAGTGTATTTTGCGCGATTAGTGAAGCTATAAGTCTTGTTGTTGAATTGCTTTCCATGACGCTTCAATTGATTGTTGATTGCACAGCCTTCGTTGATCCGGCTAAATCGAAATCACGAAGAGAAGCAGGAATAAGAGGGGAATATGAATATAAGTCAATGAATAAAAACTCTTTCGGATGCTAGAAAATTACCCATATGGATTCGGGCTTCTTTATAAACTTCGTTAACTAATACTTCCTTACTCTCAAAGTAGTTGAATGTTGTTCCCCATCCCACTTTTGCTTTCTTAAGTACTTTCGCGAGTGTGACAGAATGTAATCCCTCTTCATGTATCACATCTAAAGTTGCAGCCATAATATCCTGTCTTTTACCCAATGATTTTAATCCTTCCTTTTAGCGCTTTAAAAGAAAATACCTTAAGTTATCAATGTAATTGTACTACACCGATAACTTAAAGGCCTCCAGCGTTATTCACAACAACATCTATCCGTCCGAAATTCCAAATAATACGTAAGTGTACACAGGAGAATGAGGAAGATCGCACCTTTCAATCCTTAGTGAATGAAAATCACATTTTAAGAGTGGATAATGGGGATTGACAATCTTCATAAATAGCAATATTCTTATAGTGCACTAGTTCAATAGTGTACTGTTTTGCGGTGCAGAGGAGGGTAGAACCGTGCAACTTAATTTTAACAGTCCGAAACCGATATACTTGCAAATGGTCGATGAGGTCAAGAAAGCGCTAGCCAGAGGCGAACTTAAGCCTGGGGACAAAATCCCATCTCACAAGGAACAGGCTCAACTCTTACAAGTAAATCCGAACACAGTAATGCGGGCTTACCAAGAGATGGAACGAGAGGGGTTGACGGAAACATTGCGTGGACAGGGTACTTTTATCAAGAATGATTCTGCCATATTGCAATCGATTCGTTCTGAAATGGCGCAAGCCGCAGTGCAGCAATTCATTGAAGACATGCGCGGTCTGGGCATTGAGCCGGAAGAAATGGCGCATATGCTCCGTGTTACGTTAAACAAGGAGGGATAAATCGTGTCCTATTCAGAGAATCCGTACATGATCGAATTGAGGGCTATACATAAGAAATATTTATTTAAACATGCTGTTAGAGGGATTGATCTTCAGATTAAGAAGGGTACGATTGTTGGTTTGCTAGGGCCTAACGGCAGCGGGAAATCAACCTTGCTTAAGATGCTGGCCGGATTAATTCATCCGACTTCAGGCAGCATTCTCGTTGGCGGCAGCAAGCCTGATGTGCACAACAAGAAGCATGTGGCTTACTTGCCGGAGATTGATCATCTCTACGGATGGATGACGGTGAAGGAAACATTGCGTTTTATCGCTGGATTCTATACCGATTGGCAGGAAGATAAGGCAGCAGCATTGCTTCTTAAGATGGAGTTGGACGAAAACCAGAAGGTTCGGAATCTCTCGAAGGGGATGCGAGCTAGGTTAAAGCTAATCGCCGTATTGGCTCGCAAGGTTCCGCTTGTACTGCTAGACGAGCCGTTCTCCGGGATTGATCCTTCGTCACGGGCCAAAATCATTCGCTCCATAATTAGCGAATTCCAGTCCGAGGACCAGACGATCGTTCTGTCTACCCACTCGGTGAATGAATCGGAGCCGATGTTTGACGATGTCATTTTTCTACAGAATGGCCAGATTACGATATTTGACTCCACAGAAAATTTACGTGCGACGTATGGTTGCTCGTTAGAAAATATATGGGAGAAGGTGTACGGGTAGATGGCCGTTTGGAATTTATTTAGAAAAGAAGTAAGGAGCATATTCCCCCTATATGGCGTTTTTGCGATGGCAGTTCTGCTTATGCATCTGTTTATTCTTATTAAAAGTACTGTCATCGACATGGATGTAACTATGGTGTTAGCACTCATCTTGCCTTATCTATTTCTAGCTGCGATAGCTTTGGGAACAGGCTATTATCAACTCTATACGGAGTGGAAATCGAACTCCATTTACCTTCTCCTTTCCTTGCCAATGCGAGGGTGGAAGGTGTTGACAGTGAAGCTGGCAGCGGTGATCGCGCTGCTTATTGTATCATCTGTATGGATCGCCGCTAGCTATGGTATTCTGCTGCTGCGGAGCCAATGGGAAGAATTAAGCAAAAGCCAGGATTGGTCTTCGATTATGCCTAACCTGTTTAATGTGGCTGGGAACTTCTTTTGGATGGGAGTTCTAACCCTCCTGTTGCTGCTAATCTTGGTGCAGTTTACCTATCTGTGCGGCCAGCTTGTCGCAAAATTCAAATGGATTGTAATGCTAATCGCATTTCTTGGTATCCTATGGCTTGTTCTACGTATTAGCCCTTTGATAGCTGGTCTTCTGGCATGGATGCCAGAAATGGTGATTGGTGGCGGGGAGTCGTCTGATGTGGCTTTTTTACATTCAGGTGCGTTTATTGGAATTGCTCTTCTTTGCATTGGTTTGACAGCGCTGAATGGATTTATTTTTGAGAAAGAAGTGGAGGTGTAAGGATGTTTTTCAACCAAAAAAGGAGTGTTCTGCTCACCTCGGTTGCGTTTCTATTCTTGCTCTCCATCTTAGATATTACGTTCCTCGAGGAAGACATATTTGAACGATTTGGTAATCAATTTGTTAATGGTCAAAAGATGGAAGAGATTAGCGGGGCTAGTCGGGCTAATACCCAAACCGCGCAATTTCAATCGGAGATCGCGAAGAAAGACATTCAAGAAGTAATTCTAGCTAGTCGAAGAGGCAAAGTTACGGTAATGCGTTCTGATTCTTCCAACATTCGGCTGGATTATACAGTTACCGCCAAAGGGGCTGATACAGAGGCGGCTACTCGCCGACGAGAAGCGGTTACCGTAGAAGAGAACATCCAGAATGGACAACTGACTCTCGTGACGAAGGCGAATGGCAAGTCGATCGATCCTGACTACGTATCTGTTGATTATGTGCTCTCTCTGCCTGATGGCATGAAAACGGTGATTCAGAATGAAGATGGGACTGTACGTATCAGCGGTGTGAATGGGAATGTGTCGGCTTCCTCCGTGAGCGGTCTTATGGAAATCGTGGAAGTAAAGGGAGAGCTATCCGTGAATTCCACGAATGGCAGCCTTTATATCGCCGATATCACGGGAAATGTGGTGCTAGTAAGCCGTTCCAGTAAAGTGAATATGGACCAAACACAAGGTAATCTGGTGTTGGATACCCAATCGGGTATTACACATTTAACTGACATCACGGGTAAAGTTACTGGGACAACGCAATATGGTTCGGTATATTTCCGGGAAATGAAGGGTCTCGTGGACGTGATGGGTCGCGGTTCTGATATGCAATTCGATCATATGCAAGGAGATACCCGGATTGAGTCTAAAGCTGGCGGCGATATGACCTTCATTTTACCAAAGGATGAGGGATATACGCTGGATGCCGCGGTAAGTGGGGGACGCATTCAGACACTGCTTCCGCTGCCAATTCAAACCGTGAAAGACAGCGAATATGACACCCGCATGAGCGGCATCGTGGGCAAAGGAACTAGAAAAGTTGACGTCAAGATGAAGTCGGGCGACTTGATCGTGCAAGGCAAGTAATCTTATAAATTCTGATATTTGAACAAAAGGGAGAAGGTGATTCCGTATGAGTAGTGAGTCTATCGTAAGTCTGCGCGGTGTTACGAAGCGAATCGGCCGTACCACGGTCATTGATAATTTGACTTTCGACGTGCCGAAAGGTGAAATATTCGGATTCCTGGGGCCTAACGGCGCTGGTAAGACGACAACGATCCGCATGATGGTTGGCTTGATGTCCATCACGCAAGGCGAGATTGTGATCAAAGGGAAGAATATTCAAAACGAATTCGAGCAGGCCATTCGCCATGTTGGCGCCATTGTAGAGAACCCTGAGATGTACAAGTTCCTGAGCGGTTATCATAACCTGGTACATTATGCACGCATGGTGCCAGGGGTGACCAAGGAGCGAATCGACGAAGTCGTCAAGCTGGTAAGGCTGGAGACGCGGATTCATGACAAAGTAAAGAAGTATTCGCTCGGTATGCGTCAGCGATTGGGTGTGGCACAAGCATTGCTCCACAGGCCGTCGCTGCTCATTCTTGATGAACCTACGAATGGTCTTGACCCTGCGGGAATTCGTGAACTGCGCGATTACTTACGCTATCTGACGCGAAACGAGGGTATTACGGTGATTGTTTCCAGCCATTTGCTCAGCGAAATGGAGCTGATGTGTGATCGGGTTGCGATCCTTCAGCAGGGGAAGCTGGTCGATGTGAAGACGATCCAAGATTTCATGCAAGAATCGAAGGATGGAACGAAAACGTATCTGATCGAAGCGTCGCCGTCAGAACAAGTTCTCGCGGCTATCGCGGGGATGACTGGCGTCAAAGAGGCGAAGGTCGTTCCTGAGGGTGTGGAACTCGTGACGGAGCGTGATTGCATACCTGACATTCTAGCCCATCTCATGCGTCAGAATGTTCGCATCTATGGTGTTCAAGTCGTGAGACAATCACTCGAGGATCGTTTCTTGGAAATGACAGGAGGCGAACAAGTTGGTTAATTTAATTTTGAATGAAAATATGAAGCTCTATCGGCGAATACGAACATGGCTCATGGTGGCCATTATGATTGTAGTTGTCTTCTTAGGCAGTTTTATGGATTGGTATTATGATGACAAATCCGGAGAAGCAGATGCATGGCGTAATCATGTCGTCGAGCAAAAACAGGAACTCACTGAATCTCTGAAGCAGCCGAAACTAAGTGAGGAGGCTCGGAAGTACCTTGGAGAGAGAATAGCCGTATACGATTACCAATTAGCAAATGACATTCACCCGGAAGGGGGGACGATGTGGAGCGGCATTAATAGTTCGGCGGAGTTGATTATCTTAATCACGTTGTTCACTGTCATCGTAGCGGGGGACAGTTTAGCTGGCGAATTTACGACGGGGACGATTAAGCTGCTGCTGATTCGTCCAGCGAACCGAACCAAAATTTTAGTGTCCAAATATATATCCACGATTATATTTGGTTTGCTCCTGCTCGTCGTCCTGTTCATCGTTTCCTTACTATTAAACGGGCTGCTGTATAAGTTTGAGTATTGGAACTTGCCGCTTATCAGCATTAACGATGCTGGCAGCATAGTTGAAAGAAATATGTTTGGGCACCTGTGGAAATTGTACTTACTTAATGGGGTTTCGACCGTCATTTACGTCACGATGGCCTTTATGATCTCTTCAGCTTTCCGCAGCAGTATCATGGCGATTGGCTTCTCGATCTTCGCCCTCTTCGGAGGCCTGATCTTTATGGGACTTCTGCAGCCGTACGCGTGGAGTAAATACTTGCTATTCGCCAATATTGACTTGTCGCAGTATCTTAGCGACCGGCCGTTTCAGGAAGGGATGACGATGAACTTTTCGATTCTCATGTTGATCATGTATTTCATCCTGTTCAATCTAACCGCGTGGCTCGTGTTTACGAAGAGAGACGTAGCAGCGTAACATCAGCAAGCAATCCGAAAAGAGCACCCGCGGGGTGCTCTTCTTTTCATTCGTTCATTTCCTCCCGTCATTATGTATGCCGGTGTTGTGGAGGCTAGAAAGTTAGACTACTTAACGTTCTCGATCGAGATACTCAGCCTATAGTTGCCATACCTCAGAACTTCCTCCAATAGCTTGTTCAGCTCCGAGCTGTCGTTAGTCCGTATGCGCAACCAATAGCAGCCTTCTCCGCCAACGCGATGTGCTTCCATCACAGACTCCGTCAACTGGACAAAGTTCCGAAAGGCTTGATGTGATTGATTGGCGTAAATGAAGACGGTTAGAAAGGCGTGTATGTGAAGTCCGATCTTCTCAGGATTCCAACGCAGCGTATACCCTTCGATAACACCCAAGTCTTGCAGTTTGCGAATTCGCGCACCAACCGCCTGCCCTGAGAGATGAACGTTCTCTCCAATCTCCTTGTGGGTCAGGAGCGCATTGTCGAGAAGCGCATGCAGGATCCTCAGATCAATCTCATCTATAGCTTGATTGGCCATTCGGCTTTTCTCCTTTCACGGTGTAAGTAAACCCGGTTAAATACGTTCATCAAGTTATATACCACGCTCACGGGCTAGCGTTATCATTGATATTGTTACAGATTAATCATTAGGAGGGGGTACTCATTACATTCTTCGTCATTCAGACATAACCATTATTGCCATGTCATGCGAAACATATAATGGACAATACTTGCCATTAACCCATCAAGTTGCATCGTAGATACGCCGCCGCTCGTTTCTGAGGGAACAAGATCATACAAAGCATGCACTTAAATAAACCTTTCAACCCGTTAGAAAGATACGATTCATCAAGAATTCTCACCAAGAAGGAGCCTGCACAAGATGAGTAATCTAAGCAAAGCAAACGTGATGCACAGAAATAATAACAAAGAAAATACATTCCTATTTCTTACTGACGTAAATTCAATATTGGTGAGCGGGGAGGATACGAATGGAGAGTTTTGCGTCGTACATTGTGCCGTCAAGAAAGATGATGGACCCCCACTGCATTTGCATGAAAAAGAAGATGAATCTTTTTACGTTCTGGATGGCGAAATAGAGATGACGCTAGGTACTCAGACGATTGTGGTGAAAAGCGGAGAATATGTGTTTGCACCGCGCGGTATACCACATACGTTCAAAGTAAAATCAGACACAGCTAAGTTTCTGGTGACCGCGTACCCTGCAGGATTTGATTCATTCGTGAAGGAACTAGGCGTTCCTTATGTAGAAGGGATGGAGGCTCATGTTGAGCCACCTACTCCCGAGGCCATGCAAAAATTGTTGTCAGTTTCCAAAAAGTATCACATTACTTATCCTGGTCTTTAATTTTAGAGCTAATATCGCACATATGGAATTACCATGCGGTTATTTTGATTATAAAAAATGAACTGAAAGAGGGAGCACACATGACTTCATCTACTTTTCAAGCTTCTGCTGGTGCACCAGTTAAGCATGAAATTATCATAAATGGTATACGTCAAGTTTATCATATTGCAGGAAAAGGTCCGGTTTGTCTTGTTCATGCAGGAGGCCCTGGTTTTCATTGGGGTTATATGCGAATGCCGTTGCTAGAACAATCCATGACCGTTATCTATTTGGAGCCCGTAGGTACAGGAAATTCCGATAACCTACCAGACGGAGATTATACCATGGCGAAATATGCCTACTTCGCTCATAAAGTTGCCGAACATATTGGAGCTCATCAGCCATATTTCCTAGGTCACTCGCATGGCGGTTTCGTAGGCTTACAATATGCACTTGACTATCCCGAAGAACTCGGCGGCCTCATTCTCTACAGCTCGGCTCCGTGTATGAATCAAGAGTTAGGGATGGAGCAGGTTCAACAACTCGAAATTTTCACCCAGCGTTGGGCGGATCTTCCGGAAGCTCAGGATGCGAAGCAAGCATGGATGGACATGATTACCGGAAAAGTGAAGGATAGAGAAGCGATCCTGAAGGTGTTGGGACGCTTGATGCCTGCATTCTTCGGTAATTATTGGAAACTTCCGGAAGGTTTCAATGCGTGGCAAGCTAGTCTGGATTTCTCTGTTGATCCGAATCGCAAGCCGTACATGTGGGATGTTCGTGATTCCTTGGAAACCATTCAACCCAGAACCCTGATCTTAGTCGGAGAGTACGATTTTAATTGCGGACCGCGTTGGGCCAAAGAGCTGGATGAGAAAATCCCCGCTTCGCAACTCGTAATGTTCGAACAAGGTGGGCATATGAACCATGTGGAGACGCCACAAGAGTTTGTAAGGGCAGTGTTTGATTTTGTATCCCAAGCATCAAACTAATCGCTATTTTGCTAGTAATTATACACGATAGAGTTGGATGAAAAATGTATTGCAACAATTTGAACCAATTCTACGTCTAAGATAATGTACGCCACTAGAGATTGGATAGGGAAACACAGTGAGGAGGAATTTACTTGAAGAAGAAATTATTAATTGCACTTGGACTTACTGGTGTAATCGCAGCGTCTGTTGCAGTAGGGGCATATGCGGCAACGGATATTAAATTATTTATTAACGGGAAAATAATCAATGCAGATATGCAGATTGTAGATGGATCCAGCTATGTTCCTTTAAGGGTTGTTTCTGAGTCACTCGGAGCTGATATTAAGTGGGATGAGGTCAAACGGGAAATAAGTATTACGGGTCAAATTGGTCAAGTGGGTCAAACCGTCTATGAGAATACCCAATCACGCTGCCGAACAGTTGGAAAGGGTATACGATTGTATCGGACAAATGGGAAGGTACTTTAGTAGGAGATACGCAAGGCGATAAGATCAGCGGCGCGAAACTCAGCATCCGCCATCCCGAATGGAGCGCTGAACAACCTAGACAGGATATTCCTATTCTCGTCTTTACTATCGACCAATGGAACGAGCTTCAGCAGGATAAATTCTTCGTTAGCCCTGCTCCAATAGGCCCAAGTGAACTGACGCGAAATGACAAATACGTGTTCGCACTTCCACCGCGCTATAACTTTGCCTACCCTGATGGCTACCAAGAAGTGGAAGACATCTTGGCGAACAAACCGATTCAACCAATCAAGTAATCTGAAGACGTCCGCCAGGACTTCTCCGGTTGCTTTTAATAATAGGACAAGAACCAGGGAGCAACTCGCCACAAGGCAGTTGCTCCCTATTCATGTTTCATCCAATTTCTAAAAGTTATCAGCCCGTGTATGCATTTGAAGGTTCTCTAAATAGCGAGGTAGGTAGATTTAGTGTAAGAATTCCTGCGCTTA
Source organism: Paenibacillus oryzisoli (assembly GCF_001653565.1). Taxonomy (GTDB): domain Bacteria; phylum Bacillota; class Bacilli; order Paenibacillales; family NBRC-103111; genus Paenibacillus_E; species Paenibacillus_E oryzisoli. The sequence continues at coordinate 72,333 of NZ_LYPB01000087.1, read as the reverse complement.
CTTAATAAGACAGGAACGCCTGACGAAAATGCTTCGATCGTTCAGTAAACAATTATAGTAAATAAATTAATTCTGTGAAGCGAATACTACTATTGATTGTACTAATTGTGACAGGGGACAATAATCATGATGCATTATTATTTTTCTGATAAAGTTCATATTTTTTGGGATGATGAAATTGAATCCGTTGTGATTCGTTGGAGTTATTTAGCTCATTCGGAAGATTTCCGTGACCCACTTAATAAATTAGTTGAACTAACAAAAATGAAAAAGTCTAAAAAAGCTTTGTTTGATGAAAGCCATAGTCTGTTTATTGCAAAAGATACACAATGGTTGGTTGATGAGTGGCTACCTGGACTCTTAGAAGCTGGAATACAATATCTAGCAATAGTCTTTCCTGAGAATACATCTACGAATATCGAGGTCGAAAGTGTTATCGAAAAGAAAGATGCAAACGAATTATTTCATCGTGAATTCGAAAATATTCACAGTGCGGTTAGCTGGCTATCGTCAGTGCCAGTAGGGTGTGCTAGTCAATCTAATTGAACTGGCTTTTTAGGAGTCCACGGCATAAATATAAATTTTACTAATGATATCTTGGAAATTTGGGGATAATTTGATTGTCCCCGGATTGCTTCGTTGTACCGGACGACAGAAAGACAAGAAATTGTAAAATGAACTCCGGAGGTTCTAATGGTATACAATAGTGAAAAACTATGTCAAAGATCGCGTGAACTTGCCTTAACTCACACGGCAAGGCTCATGCAAGTTCATCCTAAATACATATGGAATCAATTCGAAAAGGACATAACAAGTTTAAGGGATTTTGTAACCTCGTTGCAAAACAGTACTGCAAGTTGTGCTCTACCTGCGGAAGAATGGCTGCTCGATAATGCAGAATTTATTGAGGAACAGGCTATAGAAGTGAAAATGAATTACTCTAATCGTTCCTTCGATTACTTGCCTTCCTTGGAAAAGAAAGGCGTTTTACGTATTCAAATGCTTTGCGAAGATTATTTAGAGCAAGTCGACGGTGTATTGGATGAAGAAAGCATTGTTGCTTATTTGAATGCTTATCAAGAAGTATCTGCGTTGACACTTGCTGAAACCTATTCCACCTCACTTATCCTTCGAATGACCCTGATTAGAAAGCTGTCCGAAACGATGTTGCTCGTTCGGGAACGCCGTGAGGTTTGCGTAGAAGTTGAACGGTTGCTTTCAAGAATAGAACCTTCCAAGCTTAATTCAGAAACGATCAGCACACTTTTGGAAGAAGCCGGGCTGACAGTTCCGCTATCAGGACCATGGATCGTCCACTTAATTAGTCATTTGCGGGAATGGGCGGAGGATTCTGCCTCTGTACGTGAATGGTTAGTATGCAAATTAGAAAATGGTTCAATTGATCTTGATCGAATCGTATCATATGAACATCAGCTTCAGTCTGCTTTTCAACTAAGAGCAGGAAATTTAATCAGCAGTTTACGAAAAAATGAGCGTCTTGAATGGGGCCGCCTATTCGAGCGCGTCAGTTTAGTTGATCAAACGCTTCGAAATGATAGTACTGGGGTATATTCTCTTCTTGATACGAATAGCAGGAATGAGATACTTCAACGAGTGGAATCATTAGCACGCCGTATGCGAGTACCTGAGAAACTGATCGCAAGTACTGCAGTAACTCTTTCGAAGGAAGAGAGTGAACGGCATAGTGAGAAGACAGAGAAAGCTGACGACTTACCACGATCGACATTTGTGGCTTATTTTCTATTTGAACCAGTCGGGATTAAGCAACTTGAGCATTCCTTGGAACTGTGCAGCAGGAATAGGCAAATACGGGGAACCCAATTTAAGAAGAGAGCAACTGGAACCTATCTAACTCTGCTTATTGGAATGTTTACATTAGTACTTATTGCCGCTGCCATCTGGATTGGTGGTGAACAAGGCTATACACCATTAGGGTGGGTAATTGCTTTGCTTCTGCTTTTCCTTCCTGTTAGCGAATGGGTAGTTACTTGGCTTCATTTCGGCATAGAGCGAATGATACGACCACGACCACTGCTTCGATATGATTTTTCGAACGGCGTGCCTAACACTGCATCCACAATGGTCGTCATTCCTGCCATCTGGTCCACAACGGAGGAAGTGGATGAGCTTGTTGATCGACTTGAAATACATTACTTAGCAAACCGCGATCCTAACATCCATTTCGCTCTTCTCGGCGATTTTACAGATGCTGCTCAGGAAAGTTTACTGGAAGATGAGAAGCTCTTTGCCTATACCAAAGAAAAAATGGCGACACTCAACCGAATGTATGCCATTTCTGGTGGAGTCACTTTTCATTTTTTTCAGCGTCGAAGACAATGGAATCCTGCTGAGAATGTATTCATGGGTTGGGAACGAAAACGCGGGAAATTGGTCGAATTCGTGGAGTTACTCAGAGGAAGCAAGGATACGAGTTTTGACTCCACGGTAGATGAAACCGGTCTATTACCACATATTCGCTACATTATTACGTTGGACGCGGATACACAGCTTCCTATGGGAAGCGCACAAAGGATGATCGGAACGCTGCATCTTCCATACAATAGACCGCGATTAAATCAAGCACGAACTAGGGTCATAGAAGGATATGGTATACTGCAACCGCGGATTGGTACTAGTCACGAGTCAGCTATGCAATCTAAGCTTGCCTACATTTGTTCGGATCCAGGACTGGATCCATATGCGTTTGCTGCTTCTGATCCTTATCAGGATGCAATGGAGCAGGGGATTTTTACGGGAAAAGGTATTTTTGATGTGGATACATTTGCTGAGTTACTATGTGAACGTATTCCTGAGAATACAGTTCTAAGCCACGATCTGCTTGAAGGTGGATTCTTACGCGCGGCACTTTTATCGGATGTTGAATTGATCGATAACCATCCATCCAAGTTTCATGGCTATCAGAAGCGTATGCACAGATGGGTAAGAGGAGATTGGCAACTGCTCTGCTGGCTTTTTCCTCGAGTCTGCGACCGTCGTGGAGCGTTGAGACCTGTTGATCTTTCTGCAATCACTCGCTGGCAAATCATCGATAACTTGCGGCGCAGCCTGCTTCCGATTGCTTATCTCGTGACATTGGCACTTGGGTTTTTGCTGCCGGGATCACCTGGACGTTGGAGTTCTTTCATTCTTGCAACAATGTTGTTGCCGATAATCCGTCAAATCTTTTTAATTAAATCATTGGTTTTGCAACCACGGAGGACGCTATCAACCGCTTTGCACGTAGTAATCAATATCGTGACTTTACCGTTTCAAAGTGCAGTACTCCTTCATGCGATCTGTACAAGCATTTACAGACTATCTGTTACTAAACGTCGTATGCTTGAATGGACAAGTTCTTCACACATAGAACGGAGCAATAGGAGTAACAAACCGGCGACAATATTAGGTGCACGTGTCGGATATGTACTAATTATCCTTTTTGCCATTGCCGTAGCGATGCAGAAGGATCCGGGATTCAGATGGATAGGTTTTACAATCAGCGTAATTTGGGCTTTAGCTCCTCTTGCTGTCCGCTGGCTGGATCAGCCAGTTGCACAAGAAGAACTGAAAATCTCTTCGGTGGAAGAGGAACAAATGCGAACATTGGCTAAGCAAATTTGGGCATTCTATGAGGATTTTGCAGGTCCTAAAGATCACTTCCTGCCACCGGATAATGTACAGATGGACCCTCCAAACGGTGTTGCGCATCGTACATCTCCAACCAATATTGGTTTCTTACTAACAGCTGCCCTTGCTGCGCGGGATTTCGGGTTTATTGATACGATTGAGCTAGTGGAACGATTAGAAAAAACCGTGAACACTGTCGAGAGGTTAGAAAAATGGTACGGACATCTATATAACTGGTACGATACACTTTCACTCGGTGTACTGCCGCCAGCATATGTTTCAACCGTGGACTCCGGTAATTTCGTAGCCAGTCTAATGACCGTCAAACAAGGGCTAGCGCATTGGTTAAAAACTGATTTTCCATCAAACAAGCAGCCATTTCAATCATTATTTAGTAAGAACTTGGAGTTACATGTTGAATTTGCGGTAGATCTTGATCAAACGAATCCTGAAGACATGGCTATAGAAAGTTTGGATGTTCCCATCAACGATAACAAAGCGAAGGAAGACATATATACCTCGCCGCAAACTACCTCTATAGATTGGGTAGAAATTGGCTATCAACTAATAGAGCGTCTCGAGACACTGATTGTAGAGACTAATTTCAGACCGCTTTATGACGATACATCCAAATTATTTGTACTAGGATACCATGTGTCATCGGGCCAACGCGATAATATTCTGTATGACCTTCTAGCGTCAGAGGCTAGACAAACAAGCTTTGTTGCGATTGCTCTTGGTCAAGTCTCAGTCTCCCACTGGCTTGCACTCGGCCGGACAGCAAAGAAGCAAGGGAACCAGACTACTCTGGTTTCGTGGTCTGGCACGATGTTTGAATACTTGATGCCAAGCCTGATTATGCGAACTTATAAGAACACGATTTGGGAGAGTACTTATCGAGGTGTCGTGAAACGGCAAATAGCATATGCGCGTGAACGGGGAGTTCCTTTCGGTATCTCAGAATCGGGTTATTTCGCATTTGATTATCAAATGAACTATCAGTATCGTGCTTTCGGTGTTCCAGGCTTAGGCTTCAAACGTGGACTTGAACAAGATTTAGTTTTGGCGCCATATGCGACAGTCATGGCACTTCCGTTTGCATTACGCGAAGGCTTACACGATTTACTCCGCATGGAGAAACTTGGTGCTCGTGGCAAATATGGCTTTTATGAGGCCATTGACTTTACTCCCGAGCGAATGCCCGAAGGCGAGACAAGTAAGGTTATCCGAAGTTTCATGGCACATCACCAGGGAATGAGTTTGTTGACTCTTGCGAATGTTCTCTTGCCAAGTAAAATGTATGATTACTTCCATCATGATAAACGTGTGCAAGCAGCGAATCTTTTGTTACAAGAGCGGCTTCCTGCAAGAGATTCCCTTATGAAACGAGAATTATCCAGACAATCTCGCATTGAAAAACCGACACAAGCACATATTGCCCCTCTACGGGAATATGACTCTGTCGATACTACGGTTCCAGAAGTAAATATACATTCGAATGGGGCACTGACAACGATGGTCTCCCATAGCGGTAGCGGGTTCATTCGATTTGAAGGCATGGATGTAACACGTTGGCGAGAAGATCCAGTTTTGGACCACTGGGGAAACTATATGTATATTAGGGATGTAACTTCAGACAAGGTGTGGTCCCCGACTTTTCAACCTTGTCGTTCGCGATCAAGTAAGCAACAGGTTAAGTTCTCGCAAGAGCGCTCCACTTTCCTGTGCGAGGAAGAGGATCTACACACGACCCTTGAAATCTGTGTTTCACCCGAATTAAACACGGACGTTCGTCGGTTAACGATTTTCAATAAGAGTAGTGAAGTTAGAATCATTGAAGTAACGACATTCCTCGAAATCGTTCTAGCTTTTCATGAAGCGGATAAAGCGCATCCAGCTTTCACCAAATTATTCGTTGAATCACAATTTGATGCTGAAGCTGAATGCCTTCTTGCTCGTAAGCGTCCTAGGGACGGCGGAGAAAAACCTGTGTGGGCGTTTCATACCTTAACAATGGACGGCATATCACTTGGACCAGTGGAATATGATACTGATCGTGCTCGTTTTATTGGCAGAGGATTTACATTATCTAGACCTAGAGGGATAGCAACGCGACTTGGCAGTACAGTTGGATCTGTGGCGGATCCAGCCTTTATCATGCGTCGTCGATTAACTATCCAGCCTGGTGAACAAGTCCAATTGACTGCTTTAACTGGTGTAGTAGAGTCGAAAAGACAAGCAATCGACATTATTCAGCAGTTGTCCCAAGAACAACAAGTCGAGAGGTCATTCCAAATGGCTTGGACAAGGAGTCAAATTGAAATACAGCATTTACATATATCACTTGCCGATTTAGCTGTTTTTCAACTGCTTGCTGGTAGAACGCTATACACAGCTCCTCTGCGTCCAGAGCGTGCTACTAGCATTGCTATTAATCAAAAAGGACAGCAGGGACTTTGGGCGTATGGGGTTTCTGGTGATTTGCCGATTGTCATTCTACAGATCACAGATACTACGAATCTAAATTTCGTTAACAAGCTAATCATTGGATTTGAGTATTTACGTCATAGTAGGCTGTTCATTGATCTTGTGATATTAAATGAATCAGAAGAGGGGTATCAGCAGGATTTACAGGATTCACTTCGGCGTATGGTGGAGCAAATCGTTGGCGGACAGGGCTCGGGGAAAGGTGGCGTGCACATTCTGCCCGCATCTCAACTATTGGATGAAGACAAGGCTTTGTTGTTCGCAGTATCCCGTATTGTTCTGAGAGCAGATGGTCCAAGTCTGAAGGCACAATTAAAAGCATTTGTTCCGAGCCATACATCGGATGAGCCGATAACGATAACGGCACCATCGAACCGCTTTGCACTACCTAGTAAGCCAACAGAAACGAATGATCTCCTTTTCTTCAACGGGTGGGGAGGATTTTCAATGGACGGCCGAGAGTACCATATCGTTATGAAGAACGATAACTACCTGCCGGCACCATGGATTAACGTGATGGCAAATCCGAAATTCGGCTGTTTGACGTCGGAATTATATACAGGGTATACATGGTGGCATAACAGCCGTGAATGTAAATTAACACCATGGTCAAACGATCCCGTCATCGATCAGCCTGGGGAACTATGCTACTTACGGGACGAGGATAGTATGGATTACTGGTCCTTGACGCCTTCCCGTACCCACACAGACTCTACCCATAAGGTGATATACGGCCGCGGGTATACGCGTTATCATCATGAAAGTCACGGTCTTCTGCAAGAAATGACCGTTTTCGTTCCGCTAGATGATCCCATTAAAGTGATTAAAGTGCGGTTGCACAACACGACATCCGAGCAGCGGAAATTATCGGTCACTTATTATGCCGAGTGGGTGATTGGTGTACACCGGGAAGGAAGCGGTTCGTTCATTGTATCGGAATGGGATTCGGAGAATGAATTACTTACGGCACGGAATGTGTATCAAGAAAATTTCCGAGACGCGACCGCATTTCTAAGTATTCATCCACAAACAGATGTAAGTGAAGAATTGGATTCTCGGCTCCATAAGGAAGCAACGGCAATTCCCAATATGGATATGTCATGGACAGGAGATCGCTTGGAATTCATCGGCCGCAATGGCAGTCTTGATCATCCAGATGTTATGAATCGACTTCATTTATCTGGCGAAACCGGACCCAATTACGAGGGGTGTGGAGCCATTCAAAGTAAATTCGTCATTGAGGCCAATTCTGAACAAGTAGTCTACATCCTGTTAGGTTGTGAGGATTCGCATGAATCCGCGGTACAACTTGCGCAGAAGTATCGCCAACCGCTTGTTTGCGAGCAGGCAATAGACGATGTGAAAAAGTTTTGGGACGAGACAATGGGTACAATTACACTTGCAACACCTTGCCCAGAGATGGATATTATGATGAACAACTGGCTGCTTTACCAGACTCTTTCATGCCGGATGTGGGCGCGTTCTGCATTCTATCAAGCAGGGGGGGCATACGGTTTCCGAGATCAATTGCAGGATTCATTAGCTTTGCTCCATAGTCGTCCTGACTTAACAAAGGAGCAAATTTTATTGCATGCGAGCCACCAGTATGAAGAAGGCGATGTTCAACATTGGTGGCATCAAGAAACGCAGCGAGGAATTCGCACGCGCTTCTCCGATGATTTATTGTGGCTGCCTTATGCTGTCATAAGGTACATTGAACATACCGAAGATGACAGCCTATTGAACGAAATCGTGCCATTTCTTCGCAGTGAGCCGTTAGGTGAAGAGGAGCATGAACGATATGAACCGACTGTCATATCCGAGCAAAGTGATACGATTTTAGAACACTGCTTGCGGGCGCTTGATCGAGGGTTGCGGTTCGGTGAGAACGGGTTACCTCTAATTGGGATTGGCGACTGGAACGACGGGATGAGCCGAGTTGGAGCTGAGGGACGAGGTGAAAGCGTGTGGCTCGGTTGGTTCTTAGGTAGTGTTTTGCAAGGAATGGCTGATTTGTGTGAACATCGCGGCGACACTGTGCGTGCAGTTAATTATAGGGAAATACAGGGCAAACTTTCGCATTCACTTAATGAGAAGGGCTGGGATGGTCAATGGTACCGAAGAGCATTTACCGATAATGGACAATGGCTAGGTTCGATCCATAATACGGAATGCCGAATTGATGCTATTGCCCAATCATGGTCAGTCATCTCTGGTATGGCAGAACCAGATAAAGCCAAGCAGGCTATGCGTTCATTTGATCGTGAACTTGTAGATCGTAGCTTGTCTGTGGCACATATTCTGTATCCGCCGTTTGATCAGACGGATCCGAGTCCAGGTTACATTCAAGGTTATCCTCCGGGTATCCGTGAGAACGGGGGGCAGTACACACATGGTGTTATATGGAGCATTATAGCTTGGTGTGGGCTTGGGGAAGGAGATAAAGCTTTTGAGCTTTTCCACATGTTAAATCCGATTATGCACACGAAAACGGCTACTGAAGTTCGAAGGTATGTTGGCGAGCCGTATGTAATGTCCGCCGATGTATATACGGAGGAGCCTCATAAAGGTCATGCTGGATGGACATGGTATACGGGCGCATCAGGCTGGATGTATCAAGCAGGTATTGAATGGATAATTGGGTTGCGCCGCCGTGGAAAACGTTTGTTCATCCGTCCATGTATGCCTAAAGAATGGCCGGAGTTTAGCGTAAGCTACCGTTTCGGTAAGTCAGAGTACCGCATCACTGTCATAAATCGCTCACAGAATTCTACTGCACAAACAACCTTATCGATTGATGGTCAGGAAGCTAATATGACAGAGTTCGCTTCTGAGGATGGTCCTTTTGTCAACTTGCATGATGATCGTCAAATCCACCAAATCGTACTGTCACTATAATAAATAAAATGAGAGGTCCCAATCAACTTGTGTTGACTGGGACCTCATTTCTGTGAAAATTTTTTTATGTATGAATTGTCAGCTCTACAAATTGATGCAATCCCCCTTGTAAGACAAAATTATTACTTTTTGGTTACTATATAACACAAAAGTAAGTACTATTCAATTTGGTACTTATGCGCCATAATGAGTTTTGTGAGAAGCATTAGATTAAAAGTAAGATGCTTCCGAAAATAAAGGAGGTGCTTCTTAACCCATATTGAAATGAATATGAGGAACAGATTTTTAATCATTCATTGAAGAAAACAATGTCGAGCCAAAGACCTTGGAGACTTAGTGATGTGATTTTTAGAAAAATAACTTTTTGACACTAAAGGAGATAAATATCATGACAACAACAACTAAAAAACTTCTTTCCACATACAATCTAGGGAATCTTACCTTGAAAAATCGAGCAGTAGTTGCCCCCATGACTCGCGTTTCTGCCGAAAAATATGGAAATGCAACCGATAGAATGGCACGATATTATGAAAGCTATGCTGCGGGTGAATTTGGTCTTGTAATTACCGAGGGAACGTACCCAGATGAAGATTACAGTCAAGGATATAGTCATCAACCAGGAATCGCAAATGTTGAGCATGTCGGAGCATGGAAACAAGTAACTGAAGCTGTTCATGCTAAGGGTGGTAAAATTATATTGCAAATTGCCCACGCAGGTGCTCTCGCTATGAGTAATGTCTATAAAAATGGGACTGTGGCTCCATCGGCTGTGAAACCATTAGGTGAGCAATCACCAGCATTTGGTGGTGAAGGCGAATATGCAATGCCAAAGGAACTTACACTAGCAGAAATCAAAGCTATCATAGCCAGTTTTGCGGAATCAGCTTTAAGAGCCGAACAAGCAGGGTTCGATGGGATAGAGATTCACGCGGCAGCCGGTTATTTATTGGACGAATTTTTGACGGATTTCACAAATCTACGTCAAGATGAATATGGCGGATCAACTGAAAACCGTGTGCGTTTTATTACTGAAATTATTAGAGCCGTCAAAGAAAAAGTCGGTCAACGTATTGTTGTCGGTGTTCGAATCTCCCAGGCTAAAGCCAATTACTTTGTGCACAAGTGGGCGAACGGTGAAGAAGACGCCAGAATTATTTTCGAAACGATTGGCGCCGAGAAGCCTGATTATATCCACATCACTGAATATAATGCCCATGCACCGGCCTTCGGGGATAGCGGTTCAACATTAGCTGAAATAGCAAAAAAATATGGAAATACGACTGTTATCGCTAATGGGCAACTGGATCATCCAGATGATGCCGAGAGAGCGCTGGAGGCAGGTTCAGATTTGATTTCACTAGGGAAAGCCGCACTTGCTAATCATGATTGGGTGATCAAAGCAGAGAAAGGTCTTCCGATGGATTCAGCTTTAGAAAATATATTGGGTCCTACACCTAGTCTAAAGGACCAAGAATTGTATGGGTATGCGAAATAAAGAATAGCCTTCAAGTGATGATGGCTGGTTACCCAAACAACAAAAACACGGTCTTTGGGGCGTGTTTTTGTTGTTTGGAGAACTAAAGGGGAATAAGATATCCAAGCAAACTTGCGCATCATCTTCTGTGGCGAAAATGATCACTTACTTGAACGAAAATGGGAGGTAATCAAGGTATGTATGCTCTACGATTGATATATTCGACCAAAAAAGCGTTTTATTAATATAGAGATCTGTCGACTCTGTTCTTCAAGAATAAAATGTCCACCACATAAGTAATACGTTTCAAGACACTTCAAATCTTTGCTAAAGGCATAGGCCCCTTCCAAAGTGAAATTAAAATCGTATTTCCCCCAAGTTATTAGAGTTGGTGGTTGATAAGCTCGGAGATACTCTTGCCAGAGAGGATATTGTTCTACGTTTTTCCTATAATCGTAACCGAGTTCCAACTGGATTTGACTGTTGCCCGGACGATCCAGAAAAAACTGGTCCATTGAAAATCCATCAGGGCTAATTAAGTAGGGCTGACAAACACCTGTTAAATATTGTTTCTTAGTAAAAGCAAAAGTTGTTAGTTCGGTAAATGCAGCTTCTGTTACTGGGTTACGGTCTGCCCAAAGGGCTTTGAATACGTCAAATGGTTTACCTAAACCTTTCTCATCAGCTACAGCATTCTGAATGACAAATCCAAGAACACGGTCTGGATGACGAATCGCTAGTCGAAATCCAATAGGTCCACCATAATCATGGACATATAATAGATAGTGTGAAATACAGAGTTCAGAAATAAGTTTTTCGATAATTAGTGATAAATTCTCAAAGGTGTAGTTAAACTCACTAGTTGAAGGCATGCTGCTATTTCCAAAACCGGGATAATCAGGTGCAATGACATGATAACGGTCTGCCAGACAAGGAATTAGATCTCTAAACATATGAGATGAACTTGGGAAACCATGAAGTAGGATAATCGTCGGATTATGAGGACTCCCAGCCTCACGAAAAAATATGGATAATCCGTCGATATTCATCCTTTTATAAATAACCATCTTTATACGCCCTTTCTCAACGCTTTTATCCTTTGATGTCGCCAGCACAAAATATGTGCTGATCTGGCTTTTAAGTACTGGTTTTATAAAAAGCTAATAATAGTGAGAATTAGCTAAAGAACGAAGCTATCCAACTTTTAGTGAATAAACTGTTTTATTAGTTAGATACTAACTAAAATGCAATGGAAGCCTTAATTTTGCGAAGGAATTCATCATGTCACTTGATTTAGCCAGTGCGAAATGAAACAATTTGATGCCATTATCATCGGATTTGGAAAGGCGGTAAACACTGGCTGCTGCACTGGCAAAGAAAGGGCAAGTAGTAGCTATCATTGAACAATCAAAGGAGATGTATGGAGATCGAGACATCGCAAGGGCAGTTCAATCCACTCTTGAGAAGAAAGGAATCGAATTCAGGCATGGTACTGAAATCCAGTCCGTTCTGCCCTATTCCGTTTTTATTGATCCTCCTTTATCCCGTGTAGGACTAAGTGAAGAACAAGCGATAGTTCAAGGTTACGACATTAAAGCGATTGTTGATTCCAAAACTGGTTTAATACTAGAGTGTCTCTATTTTGTTCGGATTCACATGAAATGATTAACATTGTTCAGATAGCTATGGAAACAGGTCAATCTTACACGTATCTAAGAGACCATATCTTTACACATCCAACTATGAGTGAATCGCTAAATGATTTATTTCAATTGAACCAATGAAGTTTTTATATGCAGTAGGGAGATGTTATTTGAAATATGAAAACTTATTACTGTGATCTTGAAGTTACATTAGAAGTGCTAGGTGGGAAGTGGAAGGGGCTCATCTTGTACCATTTAATAAAAGGAACAAAACGAACGAGTGAGTTAAAAAGACTGATGCCTAATATTACTCAAAAAATGCTGATTCAAACCCTAAGAGAATTAGAAACAAGTGGCCTCATACACAGAAAAATGTATAATGAGGTACCTCCGCGAGTTGAGTATTCAGCAACAGAACTTGGTCTAACCCTAGAATCTGTTTTAAAAGCGCTTTGTCATTGGGGGGCGGATTATGCACAATTATCATTTGCTCAGGATGAGTTCGAAGTTTTACATGTGGAATAATACGAATCCTCCGGTCTTATTATACCTTCATTAAGTAGACTATGTATCATCTTTCCGATTTTATTAGCAATAGTTACAGTGATTAGAAATAGAAGTATGGAAGCCATAAATGATACATAGCATGAATTCAATTCGAATGGCAGTAATATACTTACGAAAAAGCGTATAACAAGAATAATGGCAGTCGACCATTGTGTCGGCTGCCTCTTTTGTTAGAAATGGATGGAACCTATCCGTGCATTAGCAGTAGACGTATTGTCGACAGTGAGTAAACTCTTGAAGGCATTAACAGCCGCATTTGCAACTTCGATATCTTGCGTGCTCGTGCCGCCACTTACACCAATGCCTCCAATGATTCTATCATTACTGACCAAAGGGATGCCTCCACCTAAAATGACAAGTCTCCCTTGGTTGGTCGTATTGATACCGAACGAGGGGGAGCCAGGGAGTGCCGATTGTGCAAGGTTCGCTGTAGGCATTTGCATGGCTACGCTAGTCCAAGCTTTGTTCTGAGAGATTTCTATACCAGCAATTCGGGCGTTGTCCATACGATGGAAAGCGATCAGGTTCCCGCCTTCATCCACGATTGCGATATCGCTATTCAAACCCATTTGCTGTGCTTTCTGTTCTGCGTATGCAAGCAAATATTTAGCCGTTTCTAAATTAATTTTGAACATCTCGTTCACTCCTCATGATTTGGATGCTCTTTTATTGTATGGCCGTATCCCTAGTAGGTGAATTCAAATTTGCAGAAACAGTAACCCGACCGGTTCCTACAATTTGGATGGGAGATTTGAGACTACTCTTCCCATCTGGAATGAAGGACATGGTTGCAAAAATTTGGGCGCTTATAGCCAGGCAAAAGCACTTCGCAGATATCGGCGTTAATCGTGCCATAAGTTGTTTCAGGTTTATGCTTGAACCCTTCCAAAAAGGCATGCAGAATGTTGTGTTTAAACTGGTTGCGTGGGAATGCTTGTATTATTTGCTGCCGAGTATCTTCAGAAATGAGGTCGAAATTTTTCCCTACGACATCATATCCGACTCCAAAATTCATCAGCGCTGCTTCGCTTTCTTTATATTCGACGATCCCAATCGTTGTATGTAGGGCCACTGCGTCCCACACCAGCCTAATGGAGTCCTCCGGGACACCGCGGCTTCGTAGAAAATCGCGAGCGGCATTTGCACCGTCGACCTCGAAACGCTTGTCCGGACTACGGTAAGCGGGCGTAAGGCCCAAATCATGAAAAAGGGAACTGATATAAAGCAATTCTGAATCATACTTGATTTGCTGCATGTTCCCTTGAATCGACGCGAACAGAAATACCCTGTTGGAATGGTTCCACAATAGTTCGTCGCCATGTTCTCGCAATAGTTCCGCCGCTTCGACGGCCAACTTGCTATCGGGTATCTTGATATCTGCGATTAATGTTGACATTAATTACTACCTCCTCATGTATGCTCTTAAACTTATGATGCTGTGTATCAATCAGTGATAAATAGAGAGGGGGATGATGAGGATCCAAGCTATGAATCATCCCCTGTTACTTTATGGCGACTATACCATCACTTTTTTGGCTAGACGTGCTGCTGCATCAGTGGCTTCATGGTTAGCTTTGTCCAACACCGCTGCTGTATCCAGAACGGAAGTACCTTGAGCACGAATGATTTGGTAATCCTCGATCCCGAGAAAGTTAAACATTGATTTAAGGTATTTGTGCGAGAACTCGTTGTCTGAGTACCAGTCGTTGTTGGTGTAGATGGCGCCGCTTCCTTGTATTACGACTAAACTGCGGCCGTCTGTAAGCAGACCTACAGCCCCATTTTCCGTGTATTTGAATGTTTCGCGCGCAATCATAACATTATCCATGTAATCCTTAAGTCGGGAAGGTATGTTGAAATTGTGAAGTGGCAAAATAATGACATAATTTGTGGCGCTTTTGAATTGCAGCAAAATTGTGTTCATACGGTCAGTAATGCGCCGCTCTTCCTCCGTCAGTTCGCCGTTGGAAGCGAATTTACCCCAAGCGTTCAGAACTGTGCTGTTCACTTCAGGAATTTCAACTGCGTATAAATCGATTCGTTCTATCGTTTCGTTCGGATTCAGTTTGCTGTATTTCTCAATAAAACGTTTGCCTACTTCGAGGCTGATGGATGAGGGAGAGTCGACAGTGGCGTGCGCATTGATAACAAGTAATTTTCCCATTTTAGTGCCTCCTAAATGTAGTTTTGTATTTTTATTGTCGACAATACTAATCGACGATATATATTGGTTATAATATACGACTTTGATCAAACGAAGTCAAAACCTTTTTGTGGTAACCGCTTTGCGGTAATTAATAACTTCCATATTGTATAGTTCTCTAATAGGAGAAGCACACTACAAGGGTGAGTAGCCCTATCTATCGGAATTTTCTGGGTCCATGCATTGACTACATTTGGCTGCCGATTGGCAGTTCTTTGCTCAACTAGACAAATACCCCTTCTTAATGAAGGGGTATTTCGAACCCAAAAGGGTAAACCTTATCTTTCCTCAGAATGATTTCTTGATCTCAATCCAGCAAGGCCAATCAGACCAATTAACCCAAGCCAACCCCAATTTGATGCATCCGATCCTGTATTTGAGGTATCATAAGCGCGGATAGCATTCAAATTATTAGAATATGAGTTTAAACTAGTTCCATAATTAGTTTGGTTTAGCGTATCACTGGGAGAAGCAGCAGGTGAGCTAATCGTTCCTGTACTCGTGCTATAAGCACCGTAATTATTGGTACCTGTTGTAGAATTCATACGAGCCCCTGTATTATCATGGGCACCAACTGTTCCAAGACTTAAGGTAGATGTTAATAGAACAGCTAAAGTAAGTGTTTGAAACTTTTTCATACTTCGTAAGCTCCTCTCAGAATGCCGTATTAGTTATTGCATAGTTAGGATGCTCAATAATTGCGTTACATAATGAGGGAGTTAAAGGAACCGAGGATAAGTCTTACCATACAGGAGTTTACGATATGAAATGGTGGCAATTATCGCTTCTTGGCGTCGCGTGCACAATCGGTACGGGATATTTTATGGGATCAGGCATTGGGATCAAAATGGGGGGAAGTTCAGTCATTCTATTGTTCGTCCTTGCCGGCCTTGTAACCTTTATTGTTTTTGATGTCCTAGCTCGAATGACAGCAGATAATCCGCAGAAGGGTTCCTTTCAAGCCTATGCCAAGAACGCTTATGGGCGATGGGCTGGTTTTAGCAGCGGATGGGTGTATTGGAGTTCTGAATTGCTCATAATGGGCAGCCAATTAACGGCGTTATCCTTATTTGCACGTTTATGGTTTCCAGGAATGCCATTATGGCTGCTCGCTTGTGCCTTTGCCATTCTGGGTTTAGGGGTTATCTTATTAGGAACTAAAGTATTTGAAAGCGCAGAAAATGTGTTCGCTATTATTAAAATTTCAGCCATCCTAATGTTCCTAACGATTGCGCTCATCGCGATTTTTGGCTTCCTCAAAGGCAACCCACATCAACCCAAACTTCCAATTTCATACGATGTTTTAATCCCACATGGCACGATAGGCATTTGGTCATCCTTTATTTTTGCATTCTATGCCTTTGGTGGAATTGAAATTATGGGTCTGATGGCGATTCGGCTCAAGAATCCTAAGGAAGCAGCAAAGTCAGGGAAATTGATGATTGGGCTTCTAACCATTATCTATGTAGCTTCCCTAGTCTTGGCGTTGACATTATTGCCTCTTACGGAGATAGATGGTAAAGAAAGTTTATTTCAGACCGCATTGAACGTTTACAAAATACCATTTTTACCGCATATTTTTACTTCCATACTGATCATTGCAGGTTTTTCAACCATGGTTGCTTCTTTGTTTGCAGTGACAACGATCCTCGTTACCTTAGCAGAGAATGGGGATTCACCACATATTTTCGCTAAAAAAACAAAGGGAAAAAGGGAACTGCCGATCCCGGCCATCCTTTTAACAACAACAGGGATTACGTTTGCGGTAGTTATGTCACTATTGCTGCCAGAGGAATTGTATGAGTATGTAACAACAGCGGCAGGGATCATGCTTCTCTATAACTGGCTGTTTATTTTACTCTCATCTGGCAAACTCCTTGAATTAACCCCTTGGGGAAAAGTGAAAAGAACCACGGGCATGGTACTAATCTTAACAGCCATCTGTGGAACACTATTTCATCCGACGAGTCGCCCTGGATTCTGGATTAGTCTATTATTTGTAACTGCTATCGGGAGTGTTACGTTCCTTATGCATGTCATTTGGTCAAAACATACAAAACAGCGCATGAAAATCTAGTCCGTGCAGCAAAAAAGACCTCCATATATATTGGAGATCTTTGAATTACTTTGCAGTCGAAGCAGTGGACTCTTCTTCCTTAGGTTTAATAGCGAATAGAGCTAGAAGAGCAGCTGCTACACAAGTACCTGCGATACTATAAAACAAAATGTGCTGTGAACATTTCACAAGGATGGATGCCAACGGTGGACCGACAGCAACCCCAATGAACCGCATAGAGCTATAGATTGAAGTGATGGTGCCGCGCTCCGCCTTATCAATACCTTCTGTAATTAAGGCATCTAAGCACGGGAGAGTGACGCCAATTCCAATACCAGCCGTACTAATTAAACCGATTAACCAGTAAAGGGATTGAACAAAGCCACAAACAACAAGCGAGACCGTGACGATTGCAATGCCAGAAAAAGTGATCCACTTCATCAACTTTTTGTTTTCACCGATTTTTTTACCTGTAAGGAACGATGCAAGACACAGCACACCTGAAGGAATAGCGATTACAAAGCCTTTCCATATGCCTTTAATATGATACTTATCCTCAAGTATGTCTGATAAATAAAACAATGTTCCAAAAATAACAAACATACAAATGCAGCCAATTGCAAAAATAGCAGCCAACCAGCGGCCATTATGATGGAAAATCTTCTTCAGGTTTTGAAGAAAATGCTTAAATGTTATCTTTTCTTCTTTCTTCTTCGGTGATTTCACGAGAAAGGCAACTAATAGTGTAGACATTGCACACAATACAGGAATCGTCAGAAAGGGGAGAAACCACACCACGAAAGCCAATATGGACCCTAGGATGGGACTTAAAACTTTGCCAAGCGTGTTGGCTGTCTCTACGACCCCTAAGCTTTTGCTTACTTCACTTTCATCTTTGTAAATGTCCCCCACAAGCGGCAGTACAATGGGAAAGGCACCGGCTGCCCCTACGCCTTGTAAGGCTCGACCTAAGATGATAACCACATAAGAGTTCTCCAGCCACCAAGCACCTAAACCGGCTATTAAGCCGCCAATCCCTGTTATAAGTAAACTGGGGATAATAATAATTTTTCTACCGAAGCGATCCGACATATACCCAGCGATGGGGATAAGAAAGATAGCTACAGCAGAGTAAACGGTAATCAACAGACTCACTTGAAACGAAGTAATTTGCAATTCATTACGAATCGAAGGTAGAACGGGAATCAGCATGGAATTTCCCAACGTCATGATTAAGGGGATGGACGCAATGGCGAATAAACTCCATGTATTAGACTTCAAAGTGTTGCGGTGCCCTGCCATCCAAAGGAATACACGTTATCACCCCCATGCATTAATGTGCGCCGTTGTTATCAGATTAATCCTTCTTGACCTCAAATAGTATGTCCAAGTAAGTGGCTTGGATATTAGCTATTGGGCAATAGAATCCATGAGGATTAACCCCAATCTACATATTATGTACGCCTTGATGCCTAGGTAAGGTCGGAGACTGGTATATTGATAAGAACGTTCAAATATACTCTAAGGTGTTTCACTTTCAGTGAAGGAGGAGACAACTTGGAATACTATATAACAGTAGAACCAGGGGTACGAGTATTTGTTCAGGATTTAAATCCGACGGGGAAAAAGACAATCTTATTCATACACGGCTGGCCTTTAAGCCATAAACAATACGAATATCAATTTAATATTCTACCGTCCATGGGCATTCGGTGTATTGGCATGGATTGGCGCGGGTTCGGTAATTCGGATAAGCCATTCGTCGGATACAACTTGGATAGATTGGCGGACGACATTCGTGTTATTATCGATACGTTGCAATTAACAGATATAACGCTTGCGGGGCATTCCGCGGGTGGCGCGTTAGCAATTCGATACATAGCAAGACATCAAAGTTATGGGGTGTCCAAACTAGTTCTTATAGACGCCCAAAGTCCCGGATCTGTACCGCAAAAAGATGCCAATATGTTCATCTCAGGAACGTTAACTGACCGCCCCCAGATGCTAGCCGGATTACCTGAATCGTTTTTTTTCAAACATATTACCGGTCCATTCTCAGATTGGTTCATTCAAATTGGATTGCAAGCAGCAGGTTGGTCGACTGCAGCCGTTATGGCAACATTAAGAGACGAGAACGTGCGAGGTGATCTTGGAAAAATAAACGTACCTACATTAATTATTCATGGTGTCCACGACAAAGTCGTTCCCTTTGCCAATGCCCAGGAAACTAATAAACTCATCCATAATTCAGTTCTTGTTCCATTCCAATATAGTAGTCATGTCCCATTCCTGGATGAACGCGATTATTTCAACAGGCTATTGACTCAATTTGTCGAATGATTGCTCCGTTGGTTATATCGCGGCATTTTGATACGCAAAACAATCGATTGGTTGTTAAACTTATTAAATCAAACAAAAAAGGCACATTTCGCATCTTCTGCGAGTGTGCCTTTTTTCTGGTAATTCGGCTAATTAGTTCTTAGCAGTTTGCATTGAGGTACAACGGGAATGCATGTTCAGGTTGAATTCGGAACTTTACTAACACAAATGGAAATTTGCTGCTAGTTTTGATAACATGTCTTTGAAAGGAATGAGGCATTTCCTATGGAGAAAAGCAGAATATTGATTATAGAAGACGAGAAGGCGATTGCCGATTTGCTTGCATATGCTTTAAATAAAGAAGGCTTTCATACGATGGCAGTAAATACTGGTTCTGATGGACTTCGTGAAATTGAGACTTTCAATCCTCAGCTGCTTCTACTCGATTGGATGCTTCCGGATATGAGCGGACTGGATATTTGCCGAAAAGTAACCGCAGCACAGAACCTGCCAATTATTATGATTACAGCCAGATCCGATATTACGGATAAAATTGTTGGATTAGAGTTCGGGGTCGATGATTATATTACTAAACCGTTCGACATGCGGGAGGTCGTAGCCAGAATCCGCAATATCTTGCGTCGTATTCAACAGTTAGATCAGACATTGGAGGAAGGGCCAGACGTCAGAAT
Source organism: Paenibacillus oryzisoli (assembly GCF_001653565.1). Lineage (GTDB taxonomy): Bacteria > Bacillota > Bacilli > Paenibacillales > NBRC-103111 > Paenibacillus_E > Paenibacillus_E oryzisoli. The sequence goes on along the minus strand of NZ_LYPB01000087.1, from coordinate 52,346 downwards.
ACAGCTTGGAGATATAGAAATCCGCTTGGAAGAAAGATTGATTCGGAAAAATCATGTAACGGTTGAGCTGACTCCGAAGGAGTTCGATTTGTTAATTACTTTGTACAAGTTCAAGGGCAAGGTATTTACTCGTGCGGAGCTGTTGGATGTAGTATGGGGATATGACTATGCAGGAGACACGAGAACAGTAGATATTCATGTTCAACGACTTCGGAAAAAATTAGATTTAAATGCATGGATTACAACGGTTTTTGGCGTGGGTTATAAATTCGAGAAACAGGTGGATGAATCCCATGTTTTTAACGATTAAAGTTAAGCTTTTATTAGGGCTCTTTATCATTTTTCTCATCGCGCTGCTATCGTTAAACCTTTTTATTGTACATATTATTGATGACAGTAATGAGAAGATTATCACAGAGGATTTGATTAGTCTAAAGAAGAACAGCAATATATATATCAAGCAAACGTTCTTGATTAATCACTTTACCAATGATCAAATCTATTTTCAGCAAATTGCAAAGGAAATGGTGGAAGAGTTACGCCAAGTTTCTTCGAATGAAATTAGTGCGTACACCGTAGAGGGTCAAAAAATATATACAACGAATCTATTTCACAGTAATGAGACCACTGAGAATGATTTGAAACAAGCCCTGAATGGCCAAACAGCCTACACGATTTCTTATGTAAACGGTCTGGCTAACGTCTATTTCGCCTATCCAGTCGTTATCGACGGGAAAGCTGTGGGGATATTGCGTTTTTCCAGGGATTTTACTTTGCTTTATGAGCAAAGCAAACAAATTATTCGGGTCATTTATTACATGACGATTGCGATTTTTGCAGCCGCCTTTTTGTTTTCATATCTATTATCGAGACATATAACCATTCCTATAATTCGACTGACGCAAGCGTCTACGGAAGTCACCTCGGGAAATCTTAACATCGATATTGATGTAAAAAGGAAAGATGAAATCGGACAATTGGCATTCAACTTCAGCAAAATGCTTAATCGAATAAAAATTCAAATCCATCGTATCGAAAAGGACCGCGATCGTCTTGAAGCGCTGAATCTCCATCGCAAACAATTTTTCGATAATGTTACACATGAATTAAAGACACCATTAACCTCCATTCTCGGCTACGCCGAAATGATTAGGGCGAACGGTTGGAGCGACGAGGATTTCTTCGATAAGGGAATGAATCACATCATCGACGAAAGTAAACGGCTTCATGAACTGGTGTTGAAGCTATTGGAGCTTTCAATGGAATCCGCATCTGAAGAGCCATTTGAATGGTGCGATATCGGGTCAATTCTTACGAGCGTAAGTGAAGGAATGGCCTTTAAAGCACAACGATATCAGAAGTCTATCCGCTATGAGATTGAGGAGAATCTGGCGGTCCTAGGAAATAAGCACAAGCTTCGACAACTATTTATCAATCTTTTTGATAATGCTATTAAATATGGTTATCCGCATACAGCAATTGAAATTAAAGCAGAAATTCGCTCAGAGATGGTGAACGTGATCATGACGAATCAAGGGGAAACATTAAATAAGCAAGACCTTGACCTCATATTTGAACCATTTTACCGAGGCGAGAAGTTAGAAGGGCAAGAACGAGGGAGCCGTGGCTTGGGCCTTGCGATTTGCAAGTCGATTATTAATGATCATAGAGGCTATATCCAAATTTCTAGCGAGGATCAGCGCATCCAAGTCAATATTCAGCTGCCCTATGAAAGATCGGAGGGAAGCGAATTATGAACCATAGCATGTTCCGATTGTTTATGACCTGCCTGCTTATCGGCATGATCCTAACCGGCTGTGCGACGGAGTTGGAACCCAAAACCGTCATTATTCCAGAAGCCGAACCAAGCAGTGAGCCGATTAACAAAGAATTTGCCGTTAATAAAATCTATAAGCTTTCGACGACCAGAAATGGGCCAGAGGAATACCGCGGAGACAACTATTTTTTAGGATGGAACGATAATAATCAATTGGTTGAAACGATTCGAAACAGGTCCGTCAGAAGCATCGCACGTGTCGATTTTCAATCAGGCGCAGCTCAAGAAATAACGAAGCTGCCTGAAACGGCACAATGTATCTCTCTTTCGCCGGACGGCGTTCAGCTTGCATATTTTGCAGATGAAGGGTTACATAAGCTCATGCTAGTGAACTTGTTAGACCAGACAGAAACTAGCCTGTGGGACAAGAAGGACAGCGGTAATAAAGACTGCACGCTGCACTGGTCTGCGAATAGCCAATATCTTTCCTTTGTCGCTTTGGATAAAGGGGAATTGGATCCACGCATTCATAGGTATGACGTGAAACAGAAGGGGCTGAGGGTATTCAGTATTCCTGGATGGACGGTATCGACTATTACGCTTGGTGACATTTCGGATGAGGGCGAAAGGATTTTGATAACCAAACATGTCAAGAATGGTACCTCTCTCGTGTCTGGCCGTATAACAGACAATGGATTCACGCAGGAATTTGAACATCCAATAGGGGGAGGTCAGGCATTTGAGTACCTGAATTCGAATCAAATTCTGTTCGCTAGTGCGGAGGGCAGTTTAATTTTATACGATCTTCGCAATTCGACATCCATAACGCTGATGGAGCATGTTGGTACCTTTCAATTATCCAAAGATCATAAATATATCGTGTATGCGAAGGAACAAGGGGATATTTATGCAGCCAAATTCCAAGGCAATAGCCTTGTTAACGAGAAGTTGTTGTATAAAGGTTGGACCCCTACTCACATGCAGTGGAGTCCTGATAACAAGAAAATTATCTTTATGAACAGTAGATATCCAGAAGTGAGTAGTAAACCGTTGTCGGCACCTGCCCCTGTTCCGGATCGGGACTACGATGCTCTTCTTATTGCTTTACAATAACAAACCAAGTTGGCCTCGTGCCGATTTGGTTTTTTTGTCGCTACTACTGATTTAGATACATTTTGTTTACAAGTTGGAGAAGTCTCCGCAACATCTATGATTTATAAATAAATAGTACACGAGATAGAGGAGATGAGTAACTTGAAGAAACGATTATCTTTGATTCCCAGCATTGCGCTCGCAATGAGTCTGGTTGCATGCAGCAATGGAAATAGCAGTGAAATGAGTCCTGCAACTACGCCATCTGCGGAAGTTACCGCGAGCAATACCAGCAATGATCAAACACAAGCAACAAATCCTCCAGGCACACCTGCCGGCGTTAAAAGAACAATTACCTTCTCATCCTATTATGATGAGGACTATCTTCATGAAGCCGAGAAGAAATATGAAGCCATGCATCCGAATATCGATATCCAGATGGCCTATGCACATCCGAAAGGCAATGATGCGAATTGGGAGACTGACGAAGAAAAGTATATGAAATCGATAAACACGCAAATGTTGGCTGGCAAAGGCCCAGATATGCTCGTGATTGATGAGCTGCCCATGGCGCAATACGTGAATAAGAACATGCTTGTTAATTTGAGCGATATAATGGCGAAAGATTCAACCTTCAAAAAGGAAGACTATTTTAACAATATTTTGGACAACAGCAAGGTTAATGGCTCACTATTCGGGATGCCTTTAAGTTTCTATTTGTTTGGCATGTTCGGCGACCAGGCGGCGATCGAGAAATCGGCTGTTACCTTTGACGATAAGAGTTGGACGTGGAACCAGTTCCTACAGGCGGCCAAAAGTATGAAGAAACAAGGCGGACACCCTTACGTGCTTGGCTATTATACCGGTGGGTTATTGAATGAAATGTTCCATGAGTCCTACACCAAATTTGTAGATGAAGGTAAAAAGAAAGCAAGCTTTGATTCCGAGCCATTCGTCAGCTTAATGAAGCAAGTTAAACAGATGGCAGATGAAAATATTATCTCTCCGACGGGATCGTACGATGCGTTTTTTACGATTGATAATATTTCTTCTATAAATAGCTTTATTTTATCTAGTGCAGCTTATTCAAAAACAAAACTATACAGCCTTCCAAAAGGAGAGGGTGTGCAGCCTGGCGGATACTTCCTGCCTAGACAAAAAATTGGCATCAACGCGAAGTCGCAGGTTAAGAATGAAGCATGGGATTATTTGAAGTTCCTGTCGTCGGATGCCGTTCTGATGGGAGGATTCCCACTGAATAAAAAAGCGTATCTCCAGGCGACTCAGCGAATTCTCCAGGCCGGAACGGTAAAAGCGCCACAGGAAGGGCAGTTACGCGGCAAGGAATTTAAAGTGACGGAAGCCGATATTAAAAAGGTGGATACCTTCATTTCTGATGCGATACATCCCCTCGTCTCGAGGAAATCCAAATTGGACGAGATCATCGCGAAAGAATCGGAAGCTTACTTCAAAGGACAAAAATCAGGCGAGGATGTGTCTAAATTGATCCAAAATAAGGCGACACTCCTTTTAAACGAATGAGTCGCCTGGTATGGAAGGAGTGGTTGACCGCATTCCTATTTATGTTACCTAGCCTATCCGGATTTTCTATGTATTACTTGATACCACTAGGCATGGGTTTAGTGTACTCTTTCATGGATAGCCCAACAGACGGCTCTTTTGTTGGGCTTCATAATTATGAAGCCTTGTTTCAAAGCAGCTCTTTTCTAAAGGCATCACAAAACACACTTCTGTTCACAGGACTTAGCGTACCGCTTCTCATTCTTTTGTCGCTGTTGCTCGCCCTAGTTTTAAATCAGCCCATTTGGATGAAACAGGCATTGCAAACGGCTTTTGTCCTGCCATTAGTCGTTCCTTCCGCTTCCATTCTTATGATATGGAGTATTTTGTTCGATTGGAATGGCAGCGTGAATGCTTGGCTAAGCCATTTTCATCTCGCGAGAGTGGATTGGATGAAGTCAGAGTGGTCGATGAGTGTCGTTATACTCGTTTTTATATGGAAAAATATTGGATATAATATGATTCTTTTTTTAGCTGGATTACAAAGTATTCCAAAAGATTATTACGAAACCGCAGCAATGGAAGGAGCCGGACGATTCCGGCAATTTACCCATATTACCGTGATCTATCTGACGCCTACCTTATTCCTAGTCCTCTTCATGTCGATTATTAATTCTTTTCGTGTGTTTCGGGAGACCTATCTCATCGCGGGTGACTACCCGCATGATCGCATCTATATGCTTCAGCATTACATGAACAATATGTTTCAATTGTTGGATATGCAGAAGCTTACGGCGGCGGCCACGGTCATGGCTGGAAGTATATTGGTGCTCGTTTCCATTATGCTGGCAGTTGAACGGCGGTTTCGCAATTTCATGGAGTAAGCGAGGTGCAAGATGCATAAGGCAGTTTTCGTAAGACAATTTGGCTTGTCAGCGGTTGTAGCTATTATCGCGCTTATCATGCTGTTTCCGATTCTTATCACGTTCACCAATGCCTTGATGTCGGAACAAGAGATTGGTTTCAACTATAATCTTCTTGGCAAGATGATTGATGTCACAGCGGGACAGAAGAATGCTTTCGTCAATCTAAAGCTGATACCTGATTGGGTTTCATTAGAACAATTTAATCAAGTATTGATAAAGAATCCCGTATTTTTGAAAATGTTCTGGAATTCAGTTGCGATGGTCGTCCCTATTATCGTGGGGCAGTTGATCGTTGCATCTTATGCGGCCTATGCGTTCGTGAAGCTGCGTTTTCCGGGGAGAGACAAGCTGTTTTTTATTTATCTCATTACCATGTTGACGCCGTTTCAAGTGACGTTGGTTCCTAATTATCTCATTGCCGAAAAGCTTGGGTTGCTTAACACCGCCGCCGCGATCATTCTTCCTGGTATGTTTAGTGCGTTTGGTGTCTTTATGTTAAGACAGTTTATGCTGCATATCCCAACGGCTTATATCGAAGCGGCCAAAATGGATGGTGCAGGTCATTGGGTCATTTTTCACCAACTTATACTGCCCATGATCAAGCCGGGATTGGCAGCTCTTCTAGTCTTATTATTTGTAGACTATTGGAATATGGTGGAGCAACCGCTTATTTTCCTTGAGGATTCTTTCAAGCAGCCTCTATCGCTGTACTTATCTAGAATAAATCAAGAAGCACGTGGCGTAAGCTTTGCTGCTTCTGTTCTCTATATGGCCCCAATTGTTCTTTTATTCGCCTATGCGCAATCCTATTTTATAAGAGGGATCCAGTTATCCGGCATCAAAGGGTAGCCGTTTGATGCCGAATTTTGGCAAATTCCCCGGGAGGTAGATTCATCCTTGCAAGAGATAGAGAATGGCAATCCACGACGGCAAACAACAATCAAAATTCTAGCGGCTATTTTTATCGGCGGATTGATTATTTGTACATTGTTCAGCAACACGCTGCTTACCATGACTTTGCCAAAAGTAGCGACGCTGTCGGTACAAAAGGGAAGATTAATCTACACATTTACAGGCAGTGGCACGATCAACCCCAAACAAATCGCCGCTTTGACTCAGAGTGCAGGGGGAAAAGTAGAGAAAGTTTATGTAAAAGAAGGAGATCGCGTCACGCAAGATCAACGGCTGGTCAGTTATGACAGTTCGGAGGCACGGTGGGAGATTGAAGACCAGCAAGCGAGCATGCAGAAGTTGAAGCTTGCGGCGGAAGACCTGCAAACCAGTTTTAAGGAAGCAAATCAAAATGCGAATCAAGCTGATATCAATAGAGCGAGGGTAGCGTTAGAAAATAATGCGCTGGATCAGGAACTTCAAGCCAAGAAAATTCAAAGATTGCAAGTGATGCTGGCGAACAACCAGGAGCTCAAGGCTCCTTTTGACGGGTTAATTGTTACGGTGAATGCGCAAGAGGGATTGTCCAGCAATAGCGGTGGGCCAGATGTCCGAATAGCTAATGAAAGCAGCGGTTTTGAGCTCGAACTCCAAATTCCTGCTTCACTGTCTTCCAAATTACAAATAGGTGAAAGTCTGGAGGTATCGATTCAAGGTGCAGCTATGAAGGTGGAAGGACAGATTACCGATATGCAGAACGTCCAGTCCATCGCAGGCGATAAAGAAAATTCGACAACATCCTTTGCAGCCCAGAAGAACGTGCATATTGCAGTAATGGATAAGCGTTTAAAAGGGGGCGAACAGGCTCAAGTAAATGTGGTCAAAACAACAGTGTCAGACACGTTAATCATTCCACTTAAAGCCATTCGAGAAGATACGGAAGGGACATTCGTGTATACGGTTGAGGAACGAAACGGACCATTAGGGAATGCTTTTTATGTCAAAAAAACGGTAATCTCGGTGACGGATGACGATGGAAAGTCCGCAGCCGTCGGTAATGGCTTATTTGAACAATCCTCCATTATCATGGAGAGCAGTGAGCCTCTGCAGGATGGCAGTCGAATCCGTATAGAGTAAAAAAATACGATTTGGATATATTGAATATAAATCCATTGCTCAATCGTCTGACAGTTTAATTCGTTCAAGAAGGGAGGTCGTGTACGCCATGTGGTTGGAAACCATAAAAGATTTTTTCCTGATTGCAGGAAGGATCGTGACGATTTTCCCCCTTATGTTGATTGTCGGATTATTTATGGGTAAACGGTCTCTTGGAGAACTGCCTGTATTTGATTTTCTGGTCATCCTCTCCTTGGGATCCGTCGTCGGGGCTGATATAGCCGAACCCGACATTAGCCACGTCCATATTGCAATAGCCATTGTCTTAATCGGTCTGCTGCAACGGATTGTCTCTATATTAGCTATTAAATCAAGGAAATTCGGAAAACTAATCTCGTTCGAACCAACAATCGTGATTCATCAAGGGAACTTGTTGGTCAATAACCTCAAAAAAGTACGTTACTCAATCGATAATATTCTTCAGATGCTGCGAGAGAAGGATGTATTTCATCTCCCAGATGTCGATCTTGCCATACTAGAAGCAAACGGTAAATTGACCGTGTACAAGAAAGGCCCGAAATCTGTACCAACTCTCGAAGATTTGGGGGTAGTCAAGCGGCAAATCGATTTGTCCTATCCTTTAATCGTAGAAGGGATCTTATACAACGAAACGCTTGCTTATATTAAAAAAGACGTACTATGGCTAAAGTCGCAATTGCAAGCAAGAGGGGTGTGCCAAGACGATATTTTCTATGCTTCCGTTGACGATAAGGGCATCATTTACATTTCCGATAAAACTACTCTAAATCCTCCGCCTATGCGACACTAATACATTTGTATTCAGAGATGTGAATGGATGTAGAAAGACCTCCAAACCACTTCCGCGGTGTATGGAGGTCTATAATAGGCAGTATTTTTATAACAAACCTTATTTCGTATTTCGATTAATTAACTGACGGGGATTAATGTTGTTCTGAATGTCCAGCTTCGGTGAAGCCCCGCTCGCGATCTGCTCCCAACCAACAATCTTGAAGTTCTGATTGATCTTCTTGCCGTTATCCATGTTAGCATCATCCTGAGAAACGAAGATACCATTAGGATACTTTGCTCCAAGACCAAAGCTCATGACATCGATTCCATCTGTCTCACTGGTTCCATCGATTTTATCACCATCTGCAATGTTGAAAGTTGTCATGAAAGGATTATTGCCTTCACGATTATAGATAGCATAGCTGTTACTACCTTGACTTGAAGCGATGAGATAGCCTGACCCATCTTTGCCATAATACAGTGTAAGACCCTCGATATCATCTTGTAGACGGCGTCCATCTGCAATATCTACAGTCGATAGCGGTTCTTTGGAACCATCAGGCTCTGCGCTATATTTCCAAATCGCATAGTCTTCTTCTGCAATATACATCGTTCCGTATTCATCATCAGCTACAAGTCCTTCTGATTGCGTTGCGAGATGAAGCTCACGAACGAGCTTCCCTGCAATTTTACCATTACCATTATCCGAGAGCTCATATTGTTCGAATTCGCCCTTTTTCCCAAGAACAAGTGCGTAAAATTTCCCTGTTTTCAAGCTGTGGTACAAGCTGAATCCGTAAACTTCGCTCATGCTGGACTTTATCGGTTGGGCAACGATATCCGTCAACTCACCTGTTTCCCCCGAGATCACAAATACGTCAATCGTATTCGTAGTGCGGTTGGACGCAGCGACGATATCAACTTTTTTGTCACCTAACGGGAAGTCATAGCGCAGGTCAATATTATTCATTTTACCAATTTTGTAGGACTGCAATTGCTTGCCATCCAAGTTATATACAAGCAAGCCTCCTGCTTTATTCGTAGCGACCAACTTACTCTTCGCCGGATCCTTCGGATCTACCCAAATGGATGGATCATCGGCGGCATCTTCCCCAGAGTCAACCGCTTCTGTCTCTCCCTGTGCTTTCACGGAGAAAGTCGGAATGACATCTTTTGAATCTTGGTATTTAGCATTTTCTGCAAGAATACTTTGCAGCAATGATGCAGGGATAACCGTTTTTTCATCGACCAACTTCACTGGAGTAGAAAGTTTGGCTTCTTTGCCAGCTAAACGGTACTTCGCATCATCGATAGTTACAATCCCTGCAATGCCGTTCTTCAGCTTGAATGTAACCGTACGATCTTTCATATCCCAACTGATATTCGATCCAATCTTCTCAAGTTGTTCACGCAGTGGTACATAATCCGAACTAGCAGCATTAAGGTGCAGTGTGGGCAAGAGCATCCCCGCGAACATTGTAGTAGCAATCAACAACTGTGTTTTTTTCATTTTGGACAGTCTCCTTATATTTCCTTATTTGTTATATTCTCATTAACTGTTAAATCATAACAAGCTAGTGTTAAATCACAGTACATGCAATGTAAAAGATTTGTAATATATGAATCCACGCATGACGATAGAGATTGGATAAAAAGGGCATTTAAAAAAGCTGTTAGTCATACAGGGCTGAGATGAGTTGAAAACTATTCCAGAAGGTGCAGCTACAATTGTCTGGTGTGCTGTAAACAAGCAGCTGGACGGCAAGGGTGGGGTTTATTGCGAGAATGTTGATATTGCACAGGCAGTGCCTTCCGATAATCCTTCAGGACCAGGAGTAAAACCTTGGGCAGTTAATCCTGAATATGCCGAGCAACTTTGGCAACTTAGTGAAAGTTTGATCGGTATAAAATTTCCTGATTAAAAGATCATTCAGAACTACAAATGAATTTGCCATTATAAATATCCTCAGTCTTAATATGAATAACAACCAAACAAAAAATCGTACACCCTAGGTGTACGATTTTTCTATTCAATATCATTTTATCTACCAACACGTACAAAATAGGGTATTACTCCATTCATGTGGTCTATGGCTATTGTGAAATATATTAATTACTTGTATAGATGGTATTCGTATTATAGTGGAATTACGAAAAGAAAGTATTATTTACGGAATAGGAAGCCTATCCTTCAAACATCACTAGAAGTTGTTACTATCCGTAATCGATTTGAGAGGAGAGACTAACTATGATGCACTTTTATTTTTCTAATAAAGCTCATATTTTTTGGGATGATGTGATCGAAGCTGCTGTGATTCGTTGGAACTCTTTAGCTCAGGAAGATGAGTTTCGCTTGCCTCTTAATAAACTGATTGAGCTTGCAGTTATAAAAAAAGCAAGAAAAGTTTTGATTGATAAGAGTCCTAGTACCGTTTTGGCAGAAGACGCCAATTGGTTGTCCTCAGAGTGGTTGCCAAACCTCCTAAATGCAGGCGTTCAATATACGGCTACAGTAAATCCAGAGGGATCAATTAATCATGTTGATATGAGGCAATCTATCGAGAACAATACAATTGAAATAAATTATCATGATTTTGAAGATATTCACAATGCAGTTGGTTGGTTATCAGAAATGTCTGCATAATGCAATTCCATTAATGAACCAGTTCAATGAATTTATTAACTGCGTTGGATACAGGCATGTTACGCATAATCATGATGCCCACGTGTGATGGTGGTATCGGTACATCTAATTGAATCTCGAACAGTGTACCTTCTTCCAGTTCTTTGGATACAAATTCTCTGGTTACGTAAGAAATACCGAGTCCTTTACGCGCTAATTCAATAAGAAGATCTACACTTCCAACCTCGATTTCAGGTTTGAGTTGATATCCATAACTTTGAAATAATTCCGTAATGGCCATTCTTGCCCGACTATTTCGTGAGAATAGGATGAGTGGGTATTGGAGTAACATATCCAAAGATAGCACGACATGTTGAAGCTCGGAATATAGACTTCCTGCTACGAAGCAATCTTGAAGCTGTAAGCTTTCCTTAACTTCAAGAAGGGGATCTGCAATCGGCATACGAACGACACCCAAATCAATTTCTCCCTCTTTCAAAAGGGCAATGATCTCTGGTGTTGTCCCGTGATTAAGATGAAGTCGAATAGCTGGATATTGTTTATGAAAGCTTTCCAAATAGTGAAGAATGTAGTGCTTAAACAAGGAGTCGCTTCCGCCGATTCGCAGTTCGCCACTATCTAGATTTTTAAGCGCGGCCATCTGCTTTTCAGCTAAAGATATTAAGATTTGGGATTTCTCTATATAGGAATATAGAACCTCACCTTCTTGAGTCAGCATCACGCCTTTGGAATTACGGTAAAACAATGTCATACCAAAACTGTCTTCCAGTTGTTTGATGGCATGGCTAACGCTCGGTTGGGTCAGGTATAAGACTTTAGCAGCTTGTGTTAAGCTGCCAGTCTTCGCTGCCCAATAGAAAACTTTATACAATTCGTAATTATTGTTCATAGAATGGGACTAGCTCCTAAATTGATTTAATGGACATAATAAACATTATAGTAGAGCTACGACAAAGTGACCAGTGAAGGAGAGATTAAATTGGAGTCAGCAACTTTTGTTTTGTTTGGAGCCACCGGTGATTTGGCCAAAAGAAAGATTTACCCAGCCTTATTTCAATTGTTCGTCGAGCAGCAACTACCTTCATCCTTTTCTGTAATTGGTCTTGGAAGAAGAGAGCTCTCACATGAAGCATTTCAGTCGAACGTAGCGCAATCCCTTCTTACTTTTTCCCGAAGTGAAATGAAAGATTCGGTTGTAATGGAACAGTTCCTGAATGCGTTTCGCTATCATGTTCTCGATGTGAACCGTAGGGAAGATTACACGAAACTGCTGAGTCTGGTTGAAGATCGGGAAGTTGAGCTTAACATAACGCCGAATCGCATGTTTTATTTATCTGTCGGTCCTGAATTCTTCGAAACAATCGCAACTAACATCCATGAAAGCGGACTTGGTTCAGCCCGTGGCTGGAAGCGACTAGTGATTGAGAAGCCTTTCGGTCATAACTTGGAATCAGCCAGACAATTGAATCAGACGTTGAACCAAGCCTTCGAGGAATCTGAGATTTATCGAATTGATCATTATTTAGGTAAGCCTATGGTACAGCAAATGGGACAACTTCTTCAATCAGCTTTAACGGAGCATGACTTAAGAACTCGTACGATTGCCAGTGTCCAGATTTCGGCAATAGAAACCTTGGGTGTAGAGGAAAGAGCTGGCTATTACGATCATGCAGGCGCGCTTCGCGACATGTTTCAGAATCATATGCTTCAATTGTTAATGATGTTAACTATCGAGTTTCCGAAGCCAAGTTCGGCAGCTGAGGGTGTAAAGCGCAAGAGTCAAATAATCAAGTCGTTAATGCCATTAAATAAAAGAAAAGTTTCGCAACATGTGGTACGTGGTCAATATGGTGCAGGGATGATTAAAGAGAAGCCGGTTATTCGTTATACCGACGAGGCTGGAATCGCTTCGGATTCACAAAATGATACTTTCATTGCAGCCAGACTTCAAGTTGATGACTCGTTCTGGAAGAACACGCCGATCTACATTCGTACAGGTAAGCGGCTGAAAGAGAAAGCGACGCGAATCGTGATCGAATTTAAATCTGAAGGCCCTCTAAAGGATCTTTTGATTATAGAGATTGGTCCTCAAGAAGGTATTTACTATCTGAAACGTCAATCGAATCACGAGCTTTCAGAGGATGAAACATCGCTCAGAAGCCAACCAAACCTCATGAATAAAGGCGTAGATGGTAAAGATGCCTATGAAACGCTGATCCATGATGCGTTACTTGGGAATAAAGCCTACTTTGCCCATTGGAATGAAGTTGAATTGTCATGGGAATGGGTACAGCCTATTATGGACGCTTACCAAGAAAACCTTATCCCGCTTCATGTCTACCCAGCAGGATCGTACGGACCGCAAGAAGCCAGTGATTTACTTGAGAGAGATGGCTTTCATTGGTGGTTCGATAAAAAACAGACATCCGTTAATGATGTTACTAAAGGAGAGCTCTTCACTTATGAATACACCAATTGATCAACTATCTGTGAACACGATTCGAACACTATCGATTGATGCGATCAATAGAGCAAATTCGGGCCATCCTGGACTACCGATGGGAGCAGCCCCGATGGCTTACGCATTATGGGCAAAACATTTGAAGCATAATCCATTCCATGCCAAATGGTTTAATCGTGATCGATTCGTGTTGTCCGCGGGACACGGCTCCGCACTTCTCTATAGTTTGCTGCATTTGTCGGGGTATCAAGTGACGATAGATGATCTAAAAAAGTTTCGTAAGCTTGAAAGTAAAACACCAGGACATCCGGAATACGGGCATACAGATGGTGTTGATGCCACAACAGGTCCTTTAGGACAAGGGATTGCAATGGCCGTAGGAATGGCAATGGCTGAAGCTCATTTGGCCGCGAAATTTAATAAAGAAACTTTCCCGGTCATTGATCATTATACGTATGCACTTGTTGGTGACGGCTGCCTGATGGAGGGTATTTCCTACGAGGCGATGTCGATGGCTGGGCATATGAAGCTAGACAAATTGATTGTTTTATATGATTCCAATGATATTTCCTTAGATGGAGCGCTTCATGTTTCGTATTCCGATCAAGCAAAGCTTCGTGCGGAGTCTTCGAATTGGCAATACTTGTGTGTTGAAGATGGCAATGACCTTGCAGAGATCACGAAAGCGATCGAATTAGCGAAGCAAGACACATCACGACCTGCCTTAATCGAAATTAGAACGATCATTGGGTATGGCAGCCCTAAAGTTGCAGGAACGAATAAAGCACATGGCAACCCACTAGGGGCTGAAGAAGCCAAAGCGACAAAAGAGTTCTATGGTTGGCAGCATGATGAATTTACTGTACCTGAGGATGTGCAAGCTCACTTCCATAATTTGAAGCTTCTTGGACAGTCAAAAGAAGACGAATGGAATCAGCTTATCATTTCCTATAAGACGTCGTATCCAGAACTTGGCCTAGAGTTTGAAAATGCCATGCAGGGAAAAATACAGATTGAGGCTTCCGATATTCTGACTTTCGATGAATCGAAAACCATTTCCACTCGTGTAGCCAGTGGGAATGCCATTAATCATTTTTTGAAAAGCGTACCTGCCATATTTGGTGGAAGCGCCGATTTATCCCATTCAACGATGACAGATATCATTGGCGAAAAAATCTTTGGCGTCGATACCTATGAAGGGCGAAATGTGTATTTCGGCGTACGTGAGCACGCGATGGGTGCAGCTGGCAACGGTATGGCTTTGCACGGAGGCGTTATCCCTTTTGTAAGTACTTTCTTCGTCTTTAGCGATTACCTGCGTCCATCCATTCGATTGGCTGCCTTGCAGAAGCTCCCGGTTATTTATGTGTTCACGCATGATTCGATTGCAGTCGGCGAGGATGGACCGACGCATGAGCCTGTCGAGCATTTGGCTGCTCTGAGGACGATTCCTGGATTAACCGTCATCCGACCAAGTGACGCTAATGAGACAGTGAGCGCATGGGCGTATGCTTTGGAGAATAAGAATGGTCCGGTAGCTCTCGTCCTAAGTAGACAAAACCTTCCCGTGTACAGCGAAACGAAAGCAAATCTAGAGGAGGTGAAGAAGGGGGCCTATATACTGACTGAAACCAACGATCGTCCAGATCTGATTCTTATCGCTACTGGATCGGAAGTTTCTTTGGCTGTAAGTGCGAAACGAGAGTTAGAGAAGGATGACATTTCTGTCAGAGTTGTAGCGATGCCTAGTATGGACATTTTCGAACGCCAGACAGCTTCATATAAAGAAACCGTACTTCCTGCTTCTGTTAGCAAACGCGTGTCCATCGAGGCTGGTATTGCAATGGGCTGGGAACGTTATGTTGGCCCGCAAGGACAAATGATCTCGATCCAAACATTTGGTGCATCGGGAAGTGGACCTGAGGTCATGGCATATTTCGGATTCTCCGAAGAAAACGTTGTTCGTGTATCGAAAGATCTTCTAAGCCACTCATAATAATCAACCTAAATCTAAACATCAAACGAATATAAATTCATGGAGGTCATCATAATGAAACTTTTCATCGACAGCGCTAATGTAGTGGATATCAAGAAAGCCTATAGAGTAGGTGTTCTATCCGGAGTGACGACGAACCCATCCCTGGTAGCCAAAGAAGGCGTGAAATTCGAAGATCGTATCGAAGAAATTTTGAAATTAGTGCCTAAAGTCGAATCCGTTTCGGCTGAAGTTACACCGGATGCGGAAACCGCTGAAGAAATGATTGCCCAAGCAGAAGAGCTGATCAAAATTAACAATTACGATAAGAACATTACGATTAAATTGCCAATGACCTTAGATGGATTAGAAGCTTGCCGATATCTAGCTGATAAAGGGATCAAAACGAACGTGACTTTGATCTTTACTGTAAATCAAGCCTTATTAGCCGCAAGAGCAGGTGCTACTTATGTTTCACCTTTCTTGGGTCGACTTGATGATATATCGGAAGACGGTGTACAACTAGTCGTCAAGATTGCGGAGCTATTCCGAATTCATAACTTAGATGCACAAATCATCGCCGCGTCTGTTCGTCATCCCGATCATGTCACACGTGTAGCCATGGCAGGAGCGCACATTGCAACGGTTCCGTTCAGCGTCATTGAACAAATTTCCAAGCATCCGTTAACGGATCAAGGGCTTGATAAATTCGCGGCAGATTGGAAAAAAGCAGTTAAAGGCTAATTAGACAACTGAGCATTTAGGAGGTACTAACAATGAATAAACAGCAAATTGGCGTCGTTGGATTAGCCGTAATGGGGAAGAACTTAGCTTTGAATATCGAAAGTAAAGGCTTTTCAGTTGCTTTGTATAATCGTTCCCCCGAGAAAACGAAGGAGTTAGTGGAGGAGGCGAAAGGCAAGAATTTTATTGGTGCCTATAGTATAGAAGAATTCGTTCAATCGCTCGAAACGCCGCGTAAAATATTAATCATGGTAAAAGCGGGTCAACCCACAGACGATACCATTGATCAACTTGTCCCATACCTTAGTCCAGGGGATATACTTATCGACGGCGGCAATGCCTTTTTCCCTGATACACAAAGAAGAAACAAGGATCTGCAAGCCAAAGGTTTTCGCTTTATCGGTGCCGGCGTTTCAGGCGGTGAAGAGGGAGCTCTGAATGGTCCTGCAATTATGTCAGGCGGGCAAAAGGACGCATATGAACTCGTAGAGCCGATCTTAACCGCGATTTCTGCCAAAGTGAATGGCGATCCATGCTCGACGTATATTGGGGAAGGTGGATCGGGTCATTATGTTAAAATGGTACACAATGGTATCGAATATGGAGATATGCAGCTCATAGGTGAAGCGTATCACTTGCTCAAGGATGTTCTGAACTTAAATACTAGTGAACTTCATGAGATTTTCACTGAATGGAACAGTGGTGAGCTGGATAGTTATTTAATAGAAATTACGGCTGACATTTTCTCGAAAATAGATCCCGATACAGGCAAACCGATGGTTGATGTCATTCTCGATTCGGCCGGACAAAAAGGTACCGGTAAATGGACAAGTCAAAGTGCATTGGATTTAGGCGTTCCGTTGTCCATTATTACCGAATCCGTGTTCGCGCGGTTCATCTCCGCGATGAAAGAAGAACGAATAGCGGCGAGCAAACGACTTAATGGGCCAGTGGTATCCAGCTTTGATGGAGAACCTAAGGAGTTCATAGAAGCCGTTCGGAAAGCTTTGTACGCCAGTAAAATCGCTTCGTATGCGCAAGGATTTGCCCAAATGCGAGCTGCTTCTGATGAATATAAGTGGAATCTGAACTATGGCAGCATTGCGATGATTTTCCGTGGGGGCTGTATTATCCGTGCAAGATTTCTACAAAATATTAAAGATGCTTACGATCGTGACCCCGCTCTTAAAAATCTGTTATTAGACGCGTATTTCGGTGAAATCGTGACTAACTATCAGGATGCTTGGAGAAAAGTAATTGCAATAGCTGTAACGAGAGGAATACCGGTTCCTGCGTTCGCCTCCGCTTTGGCTTATTACGACAGCTATCGCACTGAGCGTCTGCCAGCAAATTTGCTACAAGCACAAAGAGACTATTTCGGAGCTCATACTTTCCAGCGTGTTGACAAAGAAGGAAGTTTTCATTTTCAATGGATGGCAAATAGCGGGGAATAATTTCAAATCACAAATCACCTAGTGTTGTTCTTTTATCCGCCGCTGTATCACAACAACACAGAACGAAGTCCGCGAAAGCCGCGGGCTTTTTTCTTTTTTGTGAAAAGAACAATCACCGATTTCCGGCAATCATACATCTTTTAAAACATGGAATATTATTGTATCATCTAATTAGATTAATATCTAATTAGATGATTATAAAATCAACTGATAGGAGCGGTGAAAATGAGTGCAGATTTCTACCTTGTGAGACATGCTTTAAAGGAAAAAGATGTTGGTGATGTCTTTCTAACAGCCGATGGTTTGGAGCAAGCACATGCCACAGCATGCTTTTTCGAACAAATTGACATCGCTAGAATATTCTGTAGTCCACTTAACAGAGCTAAACAGACCGCACAGATTATTGGAAATGCTATAAGAATACCGATCACTGAGGATTCCCGTTTAAGAGAGCGAGCTAATTGGGGAGACATGCCAGGACAATCATTTCAGGAATTTGTTGAAATGTGGAATCGATGCACCAAGGAAAGAGATTTAACGCCTCCCATAGGAGATTCCGCAAGAAAGGCTGGTCAGCGATTATCTACATTCATAATGGAAACGGCAGCTAAATATCCGCTAGAAAGAACTGTTATTGTGACTCACGGTGGATTAATAACAGACTTTTTATTGAATGAGTTTTCATCAGATGAGCTTAATAAAAAACATCCTAATTTTATAATAGAACAAAGCAATTTGGTTCCAGAGTGCTCAATAACTAAAATAAGACATGACTCCAAGGGATTTGAATTTGTTGATTTTGCTAATATTGCTCATCTGATTGATCATTGTTAATATTTATTGTTTTTTCTTTATTGTGATACTCTTTATTAGGAACTAGCATTATACTGAATGTCAGTTACTTGTTTCAAGGAAGATTATACTGCAAGTAAAAATCGATGAGATCTTACAAATTCAAAGACTTATTGAAGTAATCAGTTTATTTGTTATTGCACTTTCGTCACTTATTCTTACGGCAACTTTATCCAGATATTTGTTGAAACATACTCATTAGATCGCTAAAATAACGAGGAACGACCAGTCACCAATATAAAAGTGAAGAACTAAAGGAGGAGAGTAAAATGGACAAGGTAATACCTTTCTTAATGTTTCAAGAAGGCAAGGCAGAGGAAGCAATGAATTATTATACATCGCTTATTGAGGATTCTGAAATTACAAGCATTCATCGATATGGTGCTAATGATGCAGGAAAAGAAGGAACCGTATTTCAGGCTACTTTTACATTAAAAGGACAGGAGTTTATGTGTATTGACAGTCATGTCAAACATGCATTTTCCTTTACACCTTCGTTCTCGATCTATGTTGCTTGTACTACTGAAGAAGAAATTGATGAACTTTATGGAAAACTTAAAGATGATGGGGGCCATCCTCTAATGCCATTAGGTAACTATGGTTTCAGTAAAAAATTCGGTTGGCTGAATGACCGCTTTGGAATCTCATGGCAGATAAATTTTGTCTAGTATAACCGATGAACCCAATGGAAATTATCGTTAGCTTAACTTGAGCGTACTAGCAGATCACCGCATATTAGTAGGAAGGAGTGTGGAAATTCTGTTTCATGTAAAAGATTTATTATCCGATCAGTTATTAGCAAATGCTAATGACCCAAGTTGGTACCAACCATTTTCAGATGCAGTTGAAAATTTGTCTGAGAATCAAGCATTGTGGAAACCTATTGAAGAAAGTAATAGTATCGCTGAAATTGTCCAGCATTTACTTTATTGGAATGAAACTTGGCAAACTAGGTACCTTAAAAATGATGTAAATGCAGTGCCTTCCATAGGAAATAATAATAAAAGTTTTATACTACCCCAAGATCAAAAATTCACTGATTTAAAAGAACGATTATTACTGAGTAGTGTTGAAGTTCTTTGAATGAATTTGATTTTATCTGTCGAGGTGAGCTTCATGGAATTAATTAAAAAAATGACAGACAGCGATGTGTCGTAATTTCTTTTATAAATTTTTTTAGGTTGCCTAATGGAATAAAAAATGAGCAAAGGCTGCAGATCGAATCCGCAGTCTTTGCTCATTTATCTTGTGACGAGGAATTACTCTATTCATGATCTACTGAAATTAAAATAAAGGAGCACTTACAGTGTAGCCTACAATCATAACTAACAGTATTGTAATGTGATTCAGCGAAAAAATAAACATTGAGCGAGCCCACTTGTCCTCCTGCTTCTTACGATATCCCGTGATGCTCAGAATTAACCAGCCTAAGCTTAGGAGTGCGTTGACCACAGTGATATAAGGGTTAAAAGACCAAAATAAAAAACTGCTCAGGAACAACGCAACTAGATAAATGTTCATCTGCACGTACGTTCTTCGAATCCCTTTGACTACTGGCAACATCGGAATGTTGGCCGCGCGATATTCCTCCATGCGCCGAATCCCAATCGCATAAAAATGGGGCATCTGCCAAATCACCATTAACACGAATAGCGCAATGGCACCGGGATGTAAAATGTCAGGCGAGATCGCGGCCCAACCAATCAAAGGAGGCATCGCTCCTGACAAGCTTCCAACCTCCGTGTTGTAGATGGTTCTTCGTTTCGTCCAAATCGTATAAGGCACAACATAGATGAACAGCCCTAGAAAACCAAGTAAAGCGGAAAGCGGAGAAGCCATATACAGTGCAATAATACCACCGACCGCAATCCAGCCCCCAATAACCAAACCACTCCAGACGTCGATGATGCCAGATACGGTTGGTCTTTTTTTAGTTCTTTCCATAATAATGTCGATATCACGGTCGTATAGATTATTGAAGATACCGGCTGCACCGATAACAAACACTGTTCCTATCAAAGCTAAAACCATGTTCCCTATTTTATCGAAGAATGGTATATCGTGAATAAACATCGCCATGCTAAGTCCCGCGACCATCGCAATGAGGTTAGACTTAATAATACCAATCTTAATCGATTCAAAGAGTACCTTGGTCACTGAGGTTGGAATCAGTTCAACACTAACCGCATTGTTTTGAAATTGCATGAAGTTAACACTCCCTCTAAGTAGGTTCACCTATAGGTTACCATATCTCTTCGTAAAAATGCCTTTCCTCAGCCAATCCCTCATTATTCTGTCATATTTCTTTGTCGCTTTCGTGAATAAAAGAGGAATAGATTCTTACTAGTTGAACACCTGCGAATGTTATCCAAGCGAAGATGCAGTAAATTGCGGCGGAACGCTCACCCTTTTTTATCGTTCAATCCAAGGGTAGGTTTTCGGTTTCGGATTTGTCGCATCACCATTCCCGCAAAACAGCCTAGGAATGTGATTCCTGCAACGATGTATGGAAGGGATAAAGACCAGTCATACAATACCCCGGCAGCCATCGAACCTGCGATCGTTCCGATACTCGTGAAAGTGGAATTCAATCCCGCGACGTAACCCTGATCGTCTCCTGCCATCTTAGATAAAAATGTAGAAGCGGCCGGTCGGAGAAGATCGCAAGCAGCGAAGATCAGGATCGTGAAGAATAAGACTGACCAATACGAATGAACCCATACAATGAGAAGCAACGAGGCACCTGCAAAAGCAAGACCGATATACATCACTCGTATTTCGCCGAACTTCTTGACCAGCATGTCCAATAGGCCAATCTGAATGATGACTCCGACAATGGCGCCGATTGTCATGATTAAGGCAATATCCCGCGGACCAAATTGATGCCTAACATCCAAATACAAGCCAAATACCGTCTCGAAGTTCGAAAGCCCGAACCCGAGGATAAGCAACACAAGAAGCGCAAAAAAGTAAGGTGCTTTTCTGGAGAGCATCAATTGACTGACCAGACTGTGGCTGGTTGTGGCGCTGCTTGACGGCTCGATTGAGCCAGACCTGGCAATTTTCAGGGATTCGGGCAAAACCAGCCAGGTTAATATCGCCGATAACGAAATGACGACAGCAGCGGTATAGAACGGAACGCGCATGCCGTATTCCGCCAGGAACCCTCCAAGACCTGGACCGATGATAAACCCTGTTGACATGGCTGCGGACACGAAGCCCATTCCTTTGGCTCGTTCATCTTCCGTGGTGACATCGGCGGTAAAGGCCATAATTCCAGGAAAAATGAGGGCAAGACCGACCCCACCAAGTAGCCTGGAACCGAAGAGCAGGGAAAGGGAGGACGCAATTCCGAATATGGCCTCGGAAACTGCAAGCAACGCCAGACCAGCGACGATGGCCTTTTTCCTGCCAACTGTATCGCAGAGCCTTCCGGCCCACGGAGAGAATAGTAACTGAGTAACAGCAAAAGCAGCTGTCAATGAGCCCACCGCAGCTCCGGTTAATCCCAACTCTTTCATCAAAGTTGGCATGACGGGAACCACAAGTCCATAGGCCGACATAGCGAGGAAAATATTGAGCATCAATAGTGATAGGGCTCCGTTGTTTTTCAATAATAACGACATAACGTTTCCACCTGACATGATGAAGAAAATAATCGACTGAAATGCGCTTAATTATGTGACACTTGATATAGCGAATGAAAGTCGTCTATAATAATATAGAACGAACGGTCAGTATAAATCAAATTTTAAGCAAAGTCGTTCTTCTGCAAAGAAGAAGCTTACATATAACGGAGGAGCAAACCCAATGAATCAGAAGAAGCTGCAGCGAGAGGAAACAAAAAAAAAGATAGCGGAAGCCGCGGGCCAATTATTTGCCCAGAAAGGGTATGCAGCAACTTCTATTGGAGACATCGTTGCAGCGACAGGGAAAAGTAAGGGGAATATTTATTATCACTTCGGCAGCAAGGAGGGACTGTTTCTCCATTTGCTCGACGAATGGGAGCGTGGATGGAAAGATACGTGGTCGGAGAAATTGCCTTCTCTGATAACCATTTCGGACAAGCTAAGCGGACTGGCGCAAATAATGGTGAATGACTTAAATCATCCATTAACTCAGGCGATGAATGAGTTTTTTAGCAGCGAGTGGGATCGGAGTGAAGTACAGGCAAGTGTAACCAACTACTACACCGATCACATTGCGTTTAACCAAGAGATGATTCAATCCGCTATGGCGAATGGGGAACTGGCTGAGGATGACACACGAATGCTCGCCATTATTCTGGAAGCGATGATGCAGGGCCTTTACCACATGTCTCCGCATATTGGAACTGAAAAGTCATTGGACCTTTATCGCAAGGCGGTAACCGTGTTCCTTCAAGGTACGGTAAAACCGGATCTGCTAATGAATGGGGGATGACGGAGAGGGTAAACTTTAGCTTAACAAGACTATTACGGCAGTTGACTTCCAGTGGTTTATGTTTATGTAACCACCTGGTTACCTTGTTAACTAGCCTGAAAAGTCATTCTATGAAAGGAGCCGTTCGATAACCATTGACAATTATCTCGATTTGTATTATCTTTAAATTAAGATGTTAATTTTGATATCAGCAATTGACTTCAAGGAGGTAACGAGAATGATTCCTATTTTGAACCGTATTAATGAACTGAGCAGAATTGAGCGTAGCAAAGGGCTATCAGAAGTCGAAAAAGGGGAACAGGCAGCACTCCGGACTCAGTATTTACAGATTGTACGAGGGCAAGTATTCTCTACACTGTTGAGCGTATCTGTTAAGGATAAATTAGGGAACGATGTAACTCCTAGAAAGCTTCTTGACAAAAAAGTATCTAACGACAATTAACCTTTAGCTTATATCTTAAATTAAAGATTATTAAAAATGAGATAATTTAAGTGATCGACGCTGCTAGATTCATATCTGCGGCGCGCCATCCCACACATCATTCAGGAGGTTGTCTAATGTCTAAACGAATAGGGATAATTGTAGGAAGTTTGAGGGAAAACTCGTTTAATCAAATGATAGCAAATACAATACCGGAACTTCTAGATTCAGCCCAATATGAACTCATCTCGATTGCGAATCTACCCTTGTATAACGCGGATTTGGATCTTGGAGATGGACCAGATACAGTTAAGCATTATCGCGAGGCGATTCAGAAGACAGATGGTATTCTCATCATCAGCCCAGAGTATAATTCAGGAATACCGGGTGTGCTGAAAAATGCGCTAGACTGGGCTTCGACACCTACCAAAACAGCCGTTCTAATTCATAAACCTGCGGGTGTGATCGGCGCAACACCTGGCGCAAAAGGGACGATTCTATCACAACAGCAAATCAGACAAACGTTGGATGCCACCCAGTCCTATGTGATGCCAGCTCAAAAATTGTATATTTCTCAAATCACAGATAAAATTGATCTAACTACTCAAAAGCTTACAGATGCAACGACTCGCAAATATGTACAGCGTTATGTTCAAACATTTTTGCAATGGATTGATCAGGTAAATCTGCTGAAAGAGTAGGAACGCTAACAAATTTTAAATATATGGAGGCTATTATGGGTAAAATCGCGGTTTTTGGATTTGGACGTATCGGAAGACAGCTCCTTCGGGCGGCGTTACAACAAAATTTGTTTATTCCGTTTTCTATCTCAGATATTAAAGACGAAGCTACGCTTGCAGCACTTTTTGAAGTGGATACCAATTACAAACGTTGGCATGAGCACGTATCTGCTCGAGAAGGCGCAATCGTAATCGGTGACCGGGAGATCAAGTATTTAAATTCTGCCGGTGAATTACCAAATTGGGGTGAATTGGGTGTTGAATTGGTTATTGATTGTACGGGACGAGCCGTTACGAGACCTGTAGCTGAACTTCACTTGGAGCGAGGCGCAAAAAGGGTACTTGTCAGCGGTCCAAGCAAAACCTTGGAAGATTGTGACGCCGTGCTACTTAAAGGAATCAACTTAGAAAGCTTCGATCCGGAAAAGCATAAAATCATTAGCATGGCGAGTTGTACAACCAATGCCCTTGCACCTGTTGTCAAATTAGTCAGAGAGAACTTTGGCATACAATATGGATTATTCTCCACGGTACACTCGTATACGAACACACAATCGTTAACGGACCAGCCGATGAAGGATCGCCGAGATTCTTGGGCCGCCGCAGAGAATATCATTCCGTCGTCCTCAGGTGCAGCCAAAGCTCTGAAATTCATTTGGNCTTTGGCATACAATATGGATTATTCTCCACGGTACACTCGTATACGAACACGCAATCGTTAACGGACCAGCCGATGAAGGATCGCCGAGATTCTTGGGCCGCCGCAGAGAATATCATTCCGTCGTCCTCAGGTGCAGCCAAAGCTCTGAAATTCATTTGGAATGATCTTCAGATTACGGGCAAAGCTTACAGGATTCCTACCCGTACTGGGAGCATTGCGGAACTTAACTTGATCACAGAGAAGCGATGCACCGTTCAAGAGATTAACGATATGTTTCGAGAAGCTGCAAGAGAGGGCCAATTAAAAGGTGTTCTTGATGTTCTTGAAGGGGAGTGGGCTTCGTCACGTATTGTAGCAGATCCGCATTCTTCGATTATTGACTTGCGATTAACCCAAGTTCAAGGTGAACTATTGTCCGTCGCCACCTGGTACGATAACGAATGGGGTTATGCTTCTCGTTTAGCTGAGGTAGCCTCTTATCTTGTTGCAAAATCATAAGCTAATAATAAATTGCTTTGTCGTGAATGCTTACCTCTCGACCATAGTTGGGCTTATTAATTGAACGAACTAGCTACAAAACATACTAGTTATAAGATGAGAATCAAACTTGCGTGAGTTGAAGCAATCCGTTATAATCTGTGTAATTAAGTGTCGAAGGGGATTGAGCCTCATGATTAGAATCATGTTGAATCAACTTCATCATCACAAAAGGCGTTAGCACACCTGTTTAAAATTCAGGGTGGGCTAACGCTTTTCGCGTTGGCCTCCCTGCGGCATATCGAACGCGCAGGACCATGAGGTCCCGCGCGTTTTTTATTTTCTCAAAATTGAAGGGAATGATGATTGTGCAAAATGTAAAAGGTACCTATGATTTCTTCGGAAATGAACAATCGCTTAGGAAAAAAGTTCAATCTACACTTCAAGAAGTATTTGAACTGTATGATTTTGATGGGATGGATTCTACTATATTAAGCGAACTCGATCTTCTGGCATCAAAGTATGCAGGCGGCGATGAAATACTGAAGGAAATGTACCAAATAACAGATCAAGGTATGCGAAATCTTGGACTTAGATATGACCTCACTATTCCTTTTGCAAAAGTGATCGCATTAAATCCAGGTATTGAACTTCCTTATAAGAGGTACGAAATTGGTAAGGTTTTTCGGGATGGGCCTGTTAAAAGAGGCCGTTTACGTGAATTTTTACAGTGTGATGTTGATGTAGTTGGAATCGCAGGACCTGAGGCAGAGGCTGAGTTAATGCAGTTAGCAGTTGAGGTTTTCAAAAGGCTGGAGATTCCGATTACACTCAAGTGGAACAATAGACGGTTTTTGAGTGAAGTTCTTGAATCAATTGACGTACCTTCTGATGAAAAGCTATCTGTCATGTTGACGCTCGATAAAATAAAAAAAATCGGAAATGAAGGAGTTATCAAAGAGCTTGTTAGCAAAGGGCTAAATGCTCAAGTAACCAACTCATTACAGGAATTACTTGAATTGGATAGCCAATCGTTTGATATTGTCTCAAGAAAATATGGAATTCAAGATAAGCCCGGCGCGCTAGAAGTCCAAACACTTCAAAATATCATTCACGACTTAGGACTCGAGCAAATATGTAAGTTTGATCCATTCCTTTCACGTGGGTTATCGTTTTATACAGGAACGGTCTATGAGATCTTTGATGCCTCTGGCTCTTTCTCTTCAAGCTTAGGCGGCGGTGGACGTTATGATGCCATAATTGGACAGCTAATCGGTAGAGACGATATTCAATATCCAACAGTAGGAATTTCTTTTGGTATGGAATCAATCATGGCGATGCTTGGGAGTCGACCGTCTCAAATTTCAAGTGCTTTAGTCGTAGTCATTCCTATAGGGGAAACTGTAACAGAAGTACTTAATATAGCAGCTAAACTGCGAGCAAGTGGTATTCGTACAAAGACAGATACGAGTGGGCGAAAGTTAAGGAAATCACTAGCAACTGCGTCGTCTAAGGGAATTCGGTATGTAATTATGATAGGTGAAAATGAAGTGAAACTTGGAAAACTACGTTTGAAAGACATGGATGAGCAGAAGGAACTAATACTGAGCATTCAGGAGGTTATTGACTTCATCTCCACAACTTTTAAATCAGGGGGCTAAGTGAACAGACGTAATTTTGAAAATAGAGAGGAATTAATGGATATGCCGTTCTAGTCAGTATTCCAAACTCTGGCCACTTAATGAATTATGAATATCCGGATTTATTCAACAACATGATTCTCGATTTCGTGTAAAGCAACAATAGGCTGCCTCAAATGCCACGAATACGGCGAGGGGGAGCCTATTTTTGTCATTTCTACAAATCTTCAATTTTTACCAAAAATCATTTATAAAATTACATTTAGGATAAAAATTCTTGAGCGTATAATACTTTACATGAGATCTCTGTTTAAGATTACCGACAGAGGACTCCGAATACAGCTACTAAGAGGGGGGCAATATGTAACAATTGAATTAATAGGGGATTCAGTAATGACGCCATTCAAGTTCCGTTTATTTGTAAGCGCTTTCTAAAAAGAAGAGTACTATGCTGTCAGTTTCAGAAGGAGGTTGTGTTATGAGAAAAATTAATAAATCTAACTATGTATTGTTTTGCATTTCGATTGTACTTTGCTTGATTGTATCTTTGCCTGGATTCGCAAATGCTGCTCCTCTTCACGCTGGTCCACAATTTGTGGACGGCTATTATGCAGATCCTGATGTACAGATATATAATGGCACATATTGGGTGTATCCAACTCGTTCGACTCAAGTTGGCGAATCCGGTACTGGCGCAAAATCTGTTGACATCTTTTCTTCCACAGATATGGTCAATTGGACAAAATATTCAAATGTAATAAGTTCGGCCAATATATCATGGTTGCAACATTCATTGTGGGCGCCGAGCGGAGCTTATCGCAATGGGAAATACTACCTCTATTTTGCTGCTAATGCAATCAATGGCGATGGACAATTAGGTGGAATAGGTGTTGCTGTGGCTGATAGCCCTGAAGGTCCATATACCGATGCGATTGGTGCCCCCCTTATTAATGTTGTAAGGAATGGCGCAGGCCCCATGGATCAAGATGTATTTATAGATGATGACGGTCAAGCGTACATGTATTATGGCAGCTGGGGCGAGTGTAATGTTGTAAAACTTAACGCGGACATGAAGTCTTTGGGAACATGGTCTGACGGAACCGTCTATAAGAAGGTTACACCCACTAAAACGGGTGATAATGATTATTTTGAGGCACCTAAAGTGTTCAAGAGAAATGGGATCTACTATTTGACTTATGCCGCCGGTGTATGGGCCGATTCCTCTTATAAAGTAATGTATGCAACATCCAGCTCTGTAACAGGACCATTCGTACCGCAAGGGATTATGTTACATACCGATACGACAACAGCAGATGGACCTGGTCATAACGGTATTGTTCAATCACCAATAACAAATGATTGGTACATTTTTTACCATAAGCGTTATCTGAGCAGTTCACAACGCGTACTAGTATTTGATAAATTTGAGTTTAATGCTGATAATACGATTAAACCAGTCGAAATGGCAGTAGAAGATAACTTTGATGACGGTACGGATGCAGGATGGACCAAATATGGCGGATCATGGACCGTATCTAACGGTCAGTATAATGTAGCTTCAAATCCGGGTGCCAAGGCACTCTTGGATACCAATTTCTCAGATGTGATTTACGAGTCTGATGTGACACCGGGGTCAACCGGCAATGCGGGTCTGGTATTTAGAGTATCCAATCCTGGAACGGGTGCGGATACTTACCAAGGCTACTATGCTGGACTCGATGTTCCCAATCAAAAGGTTTTGATCGGAAAAGCAAACAACAACTGGACATCGCTTGCCACTGCTTCGATAAGCTTAACGGCTAATACAAAGTACCATGTTAAAATAGTCGCACAAGATGCTTCCATTAAGGTCTATGTTGATGATATGACGATACCTAAGATTAGTGTAACGGATTCAACCTATATCAGGGGAAGTGTAGGTGTTAGAACCTATGATTCATCTGCCAAATTTGATAACATTTCAGTTCACAGCAGCCGCTATGAAACAGAAAATTTAATTGTAAGCGCAACCTCAGGCGATAAACACGCTATGTTTGGCAATGGAACCGGTCGAGACCTCAATTTGAGCGGTGGATTTGGAACTGCACTGGATGCCAATGCAGTCAACGACTTTGTGACATACACAGTGAATGTGCCCGAAGCGCGCAGTTATAGTGTAAGGGTTGGCGTGAAAAAGGGAGCAAACCGAGGGCAGTTTCAGTTGTCGGTTAACGGTGTCAATCATGGTTTGGTTCAGGATCTATATTCCTCTACATTTAACTATGTGGAACTGAATGTCGCCACTATCTCTTTCAGCTCGGCAGGCGATAAATCTTTTAAGTTTAACGTAGCAGGTAAAAATGGCTCAAGTTCAGACTACGATCTATCAATTGATTACATTAAACTAGTACCAAACTGATGCAAATTAGCAAAGGTAAATGCATTCAGCAGAGTGGACTCCGATGATCACGGAATCGGGCAGCTACAAGACTGTTCAATACACAGCAATGGGAGGCTGCCGACACTATCGGCAGCCTTTCGCTCATCTAACAGGCAGCAGTTCAGCGCAACTATCTAAGTATTGGGAGCGTAAAATGTATAGTTTGGTTTTTCTTCAAAAGAGGGGTTTAAAGGAATCTCCCTTCGGGAGATCGTTAAGGGAGGCATCGATGAACGAGACTGTATTTGACGAACCATTATTTGCAAGCTTGAAGCCGGGCTTAACCTCGTTTTGTTACCGAATGTTAGGCTCCATAGACGATGCGGACGATGCCGTTCAGGAGACGAGTATTCGGGTCTGGCAGAGCTGGAGCGCGTTCAGACAGGATTCCTCGTTCCAAACTTGGGTCTATCGGATTGCCTCCAACCTGTGCTTGGACAAGCTGAGACAATCCAAACGCCGCGCGCTTCCCGTTGACCTGTTCGACCCGGCCGTCGCCATCGTCGAGCCGCGCGACACGCTGCCGGATTCTGCCTGGATCTGGCCGTCTCCCGACTTTGGGGGCAATCCGGAGGATCGGCTCATCCGCAGTGAAACCCTTCAACTGTGCTTCATCGCTCTCCTGCAGACCTTGCCTCCGAGGCAGCGCGCGGTACTCATTTTGAAGGATGTATTTGAATGGTCCTCCAAGCAAATTGCGGAAATGTTGGCGATGTCACCGGCAGCGGTGAACAGCGCCTTGCAAAGAGCCAGAGAGAGGATGGACCGTGCGAAGCTCCGCTCAGATGAGCTCAGCAGTATGGACGTTCAACCGGATCCGCAGTTGCTGTCCCGGTATGTGGAGGCCTTCGAGCAATTCGATATTGCTGCGCTCGTCGCGTTGTTCCACGAGGAAGGCTGCATGTCGATGCCGCCTTTCGAGATGTGGATCCGCGGCAAGGAAGATTTGTCCGCCTTCTATTCACTGACTCGTTGGCATTGCGAAGGTTCGCGATTTGTGCCCATTACGGTGAATGGCGGTTATCCGGCGTTGGCCCAATATATGCCAGGCAAAGAGGGCTCTGGCTTGGTACCCTGGGGCATTCACGTCATCGAAACCAAAAGAGATCAAATTTTGCACGTTCAAAACTTCATTCATACGCCATTATTTTCCCGATTTGGGCTGCCTGAACGAATCGAGCAATGAATTTCGTAGTTGGCTTACGTCTATATCATCTAGAATACCAAACGGCTATTGGACCGAGTTGGATCACATTACGAAGTGGAATCAAGGTATCCAAAGAACAAAACTAATCATTGCGAAGAAGACGCTGGGGAAGATGCCCCGCGTCTTTCTTTTTGAACCCTAGTACGAGCTTATTCTTCGATAGTCTAAACCTTATGCCTCATCCATGTTCATGTAGTTAATGGCCCATAGATGACCGTCCAAGTCTACAAAGCCCCAATGATACATGGACCCATGATCTTCTGGTTCAGCGTGCAATTTCCCGCCCAGAGAGACCGCGGTATTCACGATTTCATCGACCTTCTCCCGGCTCTCGAAGGCCAATGCGATCGTCATCTGCGCATACTTGCTCGTATCTACGGATTCCTTCTCCGTGAGCGTAGTAAAGAATGTTTGATTGATTAGCATGACCTGCAGGTTGTCGCCGATCATGATGGCTACCGAATTCTCGTTATCGGGGAATTGCGGGTTAAGCTCGAATCCGAGTCCGGTAAAGAATGTTTTCGATTGTTCTACGTTTTTTACAGGCAGGTTGAAGCTCGTGAATGCGGACGTTAATGCCATTTTCAAAACACCTCTTCGTCAAATTAGTTTGTGTTCATTTATACCTACATATATATAGACGACTGCCGATCCGGAAATTCATCGGTCTCATCTTAATAACCCAACTTTGCACCAAGTCTAGCATGTCCTGTTTGGCGCTGTCCTTCTGCCCGATAACTGTCCCTCTCAGCGGGTACTTTTCAAAGAATTATCATTCATATTTCGACATTGTAAATGAAATTTATTTTGTGCACAAGCTATTCAAAAAAAATGTCGAATTGTCGATAAATACTTATTAGAAAGGGATAGAAAGGGGAGCTAATAGTATATGTGGCTGCGTAACCAGAGATTATCTTTTAAATTAGGAATCGCCATTGGGTTAGTGCTTCTCTTAGCTTTTGGAAGCTTGATTGGCGTGAATCTCAAACAAATTTACAGCAGTAGTTTAAGTCAAGGAGAATCGAAGGCAAATGAAGCTTCGTCTGTCGTATCTAATGGTTTTAAAGATCAGGTGAATGGGACGCTCACTGCTTTGTCGACGCTTAGAACTGTGATACTGGACGCAAGTACTTCCAACTCACTGACTCGCGAGGAAGTTGTCCGAATTTTAAATACCACATTGGTTGATCATGAAAAAGTATTGGCTTTCTATACGCTGTGGGAACCTAATGCATTCGATAAGAAGGATGCGGCGAATAGTAAAAAACTACCGTATGACGACAGCACGGGGCGCTTTATTCCCTATGTGGTAAGAGTAGGTGATAAAATCGATGTCCAGCCCTTAGTGGATTATGAAAAAGAAGGTGCAGGGGATTACTACCTCATTCCCAAAAAGACGAAAAAAAATACGTGGATTGAACCGTATTATTATCCGATCAGCGGCAAAGATGTCCTAATCACTTCATTAGTTATGCCGATTATGGATAAACAGGGCAAGTTCCTGGGCATCGTAGGGGCAGATATGGCGCTTAGCGACTTGCAAAAGCAAATCGAGCAACTAAAGCCACTTGGCGGCTACGCATCGATGATCTCTGCAGCCGGAAGCTATATAGCGCATGGAGCATCGCCGGAGAAAGTAAGCAAGTCGTATAGTGACAACCCGGAATCAGCAGCTGTGTGGGAGGGTGTTCATAAAGGTGAACGCTCCGCTTACATGAAGGGAAGCAGCGGTGAGGATCTTCACTTATTTACGCCCATTCAACTTGAGGGTTCCGAACATGCTTGGTACATGGAATCTGTCATTTCCAAGCAAACAATCTTAAAGGGCTTTTATGAAGGACTGACAACCTCTCTGACCATTGCGATCGTATCCTTAATTGTTCTGGCTATCATCTTGTTCCTTATAATTAGAAGATTCGTTCTGAGCCCTATTCAATCCGTAAGCCGACTTTCCGCGAAACTTGCCCAAGGCGAATTTACCGAGCAGCTGACAGTCAAAAGCCGAGATGAGTTCGGATTAATGTCGGAACAGTTTAATACCATGGTAGACAAGCTGCGAATGATGATTCACACAGTGACGGAGCATGCGATGTCGGTTGGCGCAACGTCCGAGCAACTGAATGCAAGCGCAGAACAAACAAGTCGCGCTGCCGAAACGATTGCGATTTCTATTCAAGAAATGGCCAGCGGCTCCGAGACGCAATTAATCGACGCGCAGGAAACGGCGCGAGCGATGACCGAAATGGCTATCGGTGTACAGAGAATTGCTGAATCTACCGCCATTGTGACAGACTCTACGGAGGAAGTAAGAGCCAAAACAACGGCAGGAAATGATAACATCCAAATGGCTGTTCGCCAAATGGGCCTCTTGAAAGAGAAAGTTGAAGATACTTCTATTGTCATTCGTCGTCTTGGCGAGCGTTCTGAAGCAATCGGGAGTATCATTGGCGTGATCTCGGGGTTAAGCAAGCAGACGAACTTATTAGCGTTAAATGCAGCCATTGAAGCTTCAAGAGCAGGTGAGCATGGCAAAGGCTTTGCAGTCGTAGCAGCGGAAGTTCGCAAGCTTGCCGAGCAGTCTAACGCCGCTTCGCTTCAAATCGTCGAGCTTATCAGTGAAATCAGCGAGGATACGAAGCTGGCTGTGAAAAGTATGGATCAAGGTACAACCGAAGTAACCAAGGGAGTTCAAGTTGTAACCGACAGCGGTATCATTTTCGCATCCATTACTCAGGAGATGTCACAGGTTCATCATCAAATTCAAGAAGTGTCAGCGGCGTCCGAGCAAATGTCGGCAAGCACCGAGCAGGTTTTGGCGACCGTGGAACAGTTGGCAAGCATTGCACGAAGTTCCAGCCACAATGCGCATAATGTTGCTGCAGCGTCCGAAGAACAATTGGCCACAATGGAAGAAATCAGTGCTTCATCGGAGGCATTAGGCCAATTAGTACAAGAACTGTTAGATTTGCTTGCCCGATTCAAAGTATAATAAAAAAGGCTGCCCATTAGTTTTTCTTGTGGGCAGCCTTTTTTATGACATGGCGCCTATAATTTAAGAATTCTAACTATATTTTTTGTAATTTTCGAGTATTGTTCAAATATTTTCAAATCATGAAATGGAAGCGGTATTAATTTATCTCGCTGGGATTCGACAATGAACCTTTCATTATTTTGTGTACTCGCATATACCCCTATGGGGCGATTGCTAATCAAGTTGTCGCACCAGTAACATTTATAAGCAGGTCATTCGTAATAAATGGCATCGTAAGGAAATTCTAACTTCTTCATTCTATATTCTTTAGGTGTCATATTCATATATTGCCGAAAAATTTTACCGAAGTAACTTGGACTTTCAAAACCACAAACCTTACCGATCTCATTAACGGATAATTCTGTAGTTCGAAGAAAGGAAATCGCTGCTTCCATTCGTCGATCGCGTAGATATTTAAGAGGTGTGCTTTGCTCGGAACGTTGAAAAAGCCTGCAAAAGTAATATTTATTAAGCTCACAGTGAGCAGCAATCATGTCTAGGGTGATGGGTTCAGCGCAGTGCTCTCTCATAAATCTCTTAGCTTTTTGAATCAAACTGCTCGAATTTGCGCTAATTTCTTTTGTAATCTCGCCACTTGTCTGGATAAGGGAAAGCAGCCATTCATAAACACTTAGAGATAGCTGATACTTATCAGTTACCTTTTCTTCCGCTACTAAGTTAAGCAATTTCCAGAATTCCTGTATAAGGGGTGATTGTATGTCTCTTCTTAGAACTGAGCCTTCTTGGTCGATGATCATATCCCAAATTCGAATGGCTTCATCCCCACGTAAATTCAACCAAATAACTTCCCACGGTTCTTTGCTAGTTTGATAAAAGTATTTATGATTACTAGGTACTTTGGCAAGAAATCCAGTGCCTCTCGGCATAGGATAGATCTGCTGCTCATACTCAAAATAACCTTGCCCGCTAAGCGTGTATTGAAAAATGACATGTCCGCAATCCGGACGATCTTCTCCTGAAAATGAGTATGAAGAGCTGTTAATTGTCTGCCATCCAATCGAATCTAAGGTGAGAATCGATGTATCATCATTTCGAAATCCATAAGACGATTGTTTTAGCATAGTTGAACCTCATTAAAGTCAATTTTGTTATATTATAAATCAATACTTTAAGATTGTCCCTATATTCTCTTGAATGTACAATCATTTGTAAAGAAGGAGTGATTGTTATATGGCCAATTATGAGATAGTACTTGATCTATTGCCAGGCGAATATTG
The DNA here is from genome assembly GCF_001653565.1 of Paenibacillus oryzisoli. GTDB lineage: Bacteria > Bacillota > Bacilli > Paenibacillales > NBRC-103111 > Paenibacillus_E > Paenibacillus_E oryzisoli. The sequence goes on along the minus strand of NZ_LYPB01000087.1, from coordinate 17,827 downwards.
GTGGGGCGGACGGGTATCAGATGGAACAAGCATGCCGTTCGGCAGATCACAGTTTAGTGCTGACTTAGCAAAAGCAAGTGGTGCAAACCAAGCGGCTCCACTACTAATTTCCAATAAAGGTCGTTACATTTGGAGTGAAGAGCCATTTGCATTTGAGATAAATCAGGAGCGATTAGCTATTCTTCGTGGAGCTTCGCGAATAACCGTAGGGGAAGGACATGGAAACTTACAAGGCGCTTACAAGCATGCCTCTCGTACTTTCTTTCCGCCAGTTCCAATAATACCAGAGGAATTACTATTTACAGCCCCTCAGTATAATTTGTGGATTGAGTTGTTATATGAACCGACGCAAGAAAAAGTACTGCAATATGCGAAAGATGTATTGGCATGCGGTATGCCGCCTGGTGTCATAATGATTGATGATAATTGGCACGAGCCATACGGAACATGGACATTTCATACTGGAAGATTCCCTGATCCAAAAAGTATGGTAGATGAACTCCATGCACTTGGCTTTAAGGTAATGGTATGGGTATGTCCGTTTGTCAGCCCAGACTCGATTACATTTCGTAAACTGGAATCGACAGGCATTCTATTGAGGGATCAACATGGCAAGACGACTATTCGCAAATGGTGGAATGGATATAGCGCAGTTCTAGATTGTACCAATCCGACAGCTGTCGAATGGATTCATGGTCAACTTGATGTACTTCAAGACGAGTTTGGGATTGATGGCTTTAAGTTAGATGCTGGCGACCTGGAGTTCTATGAAGGTGATGATTTAAGTTTTGTGAAGACAACGCCAAATGGTCAAAGTGAGGCTTGGGCCAAAGTAGGACTCAAGTATCCATTAAATGAATACCGAGCCTGCTGGAAGCTGGCAGGACAGCCATTGGTTCAAAGATTGAAGGACAAGCAGCATGAGTGGACTGGCAATGGACTTGATTGTTTAATTCCCGATGGCCTTGCACAAGGTCTTCTTGGATATGCATATTCATGCCCAGACATGATTGGGGGAGGGGAATTTATGAGTTTCCTCTCCTCAGAGAAGTTGGATCCAGAGCTTATTGTACGTTCAGCACAATGCTCGGCGTTATTCCCCATGATGCAGTTCTCAGCAGCGCCGTGGCGAATTCTAGATGAGAAGCATCTTCGTTATTGTGTTGAGGCTGCTCAGTTACATGCTGCCTTTGGGGAAGAAATTCTTAAACTCGCGAAAGAGTCAGCTGTTACTGGAGAACCCATTTTACGTCATATGGCTTACGAATTTCCAGAAGAAGGTTTGGAAACGATAACAGATCAGTTTATGTTGGGGAGTACTTTGCTAGTCGCTCCTGTAGTTGTCAAAGGTGCGAGAGCTAGAGACGTTGTACTTCCTGCAGGTACTTGGGTTGGGGATGATGGTTTAATTGTATCGGGCCCGCAAAAGGTAAACATCGAAGTGCCTCTCGGAAGATTGCCGTATTATAGAAAGAATTAATTTGAGACGGGGGAACCACGGTTAAACGGTTCACGTCTATGCTGTCGGTGTCAAGAATATATATCGATAATCATCCGCAGAAACTGCGGATTTTTATTTTATCGGAACAAATTCTAGTCATGAGCGAAAGTCAAGATTATGTACCGATTGTGCATTAGTTAATAACAAGATAGTTGAAATTTGAATTTATACTGTTTCATTCTATCACTTTGCATAGCTATGTTAGAGAGACTGTAAATTAATTCCTGAAATTTAGTCCTTTTTATCATATAATGGGAGAAACAAGATGATCGCTATTGGAGCAATTGCGAAAGCTATGGAACGGAGTCAGTCGCCCTATGAAATTACATAGTCATGCCTATGCAGCCAAAACCCAAGTAGGCAACCAACATCATCAACCAGCAACATATTCAGGCTATTTAGGCAGGGGAACAGTTGCTTCAAAACCCCTCTTTTCTGCCGGTGGCATTATGCATCTACAGCGTACAGTCGGCAACCGGGCCGTAGGTGGCTTGCTTCAACGCGCTTTGACAACAAAACATCAACAAAATCAGTCGGTTATCTCCTACATGGGGCAGAGTACGACTATTCAGCGGAAACTTGAGATTAACGAATCTGAGAAAACAGAAAAAGAAGTACCGGCAGACTATGATGAACTGAAGAGCAAGAAAATCAAAGGGCTCACCGAGGACAATTTCGAACAGGCCAGAAGCATCGTAATAGGCTGGACGGAACGGGATACGGTCAAATCTTTTAAGGATATGAATACGGCATTTACCGCAGCAGTCAAACAACTCGAGGAGTTTCAGGATTTCAAGGAGGAGAGAGGGAACGAAGAACACGAAGACAATTTGCTCGGGTTCGGTTTTACGCAGGAAGAGGTATGGAGGATTTATGATATCCTTGGAGAATCCGGTATGTACATGGAGCAATCGATGGCGACGGAGCTGCAAAATTTCAAGAAGGTTCACGGGTGGACCGGCGTTGATGTCTGTTGTTCGGAGATGGGGTATGATTCTTTTGAAACTCTGCTGCAAGGGTTGAAAGGGAAAGAATTCGCCGATTACGGAACAAAAATGGGAGGGGTAGCTCATCTGGCGAGAATCGCGAGAGGCAAGCAACCTGACGACGTCGAAACGCTTATCAAGAATTTAGGAGCCCCCCTATTGGCGACAATTCCCGCTGACGTAGCCCGATTAATGATTGGCGAACCGACGCGGCAGCTTGCAGTGGCCGCTCATGTAGGCAAGATGGTTCCTTGTCTGGATTCGGTGGCAAGGGCAAACCTTCTATTCGGTTTGTTGGCCTGGGAATCCCCGGCTAATGTCGCTACGATGCTGGGTTTTCCAGGGATTTCATTGGAAGATGTGGGATATATGCGTACTCGTAGTGTGAACGGGGGCGTTCTTATCGGATATTTAACGGAAGCGTCGGAGTACGGAATGTCCGCTGCCGATCAGAAATCAACTCTTAATTCGCACGCTAACGATACTTTGCCGAATTTAAAGACGTTTTTACAGGTACTAGTGGAGAACAAAGCAGACCTTAATGGGGCCGAGATCAGCAAGCTTTACAAAAATGGCCGCGCTACTATTTCCTACAGGGAAACTGGACATACTGCGCAAGAAAGAATAGAAGGTGGTGGGTTTCATATCTTCACGATCAAGATCGGTGGAGCCAATGTCGACAATGAAATTCATATCCATTACAACAAAGGTCAGAACCGATTCAAAGAATACTCTGCAGCGCATATTAAGCCCGAAGCGTTCGGGGATATCCGTCATAATATCGGACATGATTTGGCTGTTGAATTGATTGGCGGCATTACATAAACAAAAGCGAATCCCATACCCACGGAAGAGATTAAAAAAATTTGAATCCTTCACGTTTACAGATGAACTCGGCATAAGATGGGTATTAACCTATTTTAAGAGGAGTTGCTTCTATGCCGATTTCATCAGGGACCCACTTGCTGTATACCGTTCGCCAAGGTGACACCTTGTATTCGATTGCCGAACAATTGGGCACCAACATACCATCGCTAATCCAAATTAACGCGTTATATCCTCCTGTTGCAGATCCCAACCGAATTTCTCCAGGGCAAGTATTGTTAGCGAGATTGCCAGGTATGGCGGAGCAAAGTTCTGTCGTATATCAAGTTCAGCCGGGAGACACCTTATATAGGATCGCCGAACGTTTCTCAGTAAGCGTTGATATGTTATCTGGACTGAACCAAATACAACAGCCGGACATTCTCCGAGTCGCACAGTTGCTATTTATTGCTTCTTTTGTGTATGAAGTCGAGCCGGGAGACACGCTGTACAGCATTTCCCGCCGCTTAGGAACTCCAATGAGCGACATTATTCGAGCCAATCGTAACCGCCAAAGTTTATCTCTGGATATCATTTATCCTGGTTTCCGACTAGTTATCCCGTTACCGTCATCAACGAATATCGTAGTATTTGAGCCACTACCTGGTACGAAGATTGCTCCCGAGCAGCGATTGATGGGTAGCGCCAGAGCTTTCGAAGCGACGATTAATTATCAAATTCGTGATGCAATGGGGCGTGTTATTGCGAAAGAACGGGCGGGAACAGCGGCACAAGGCGCTCCAGCGTTTGGCGTTTTCGATGTGCAACTCCAGTTTGATCAAACGCCGACTACACTATCAGGTATATTGATGGTGTACACACGCAGCGCAAACGACGGGAGTATTCAAGATATGGTGGAGGTTCCTTTGTCTTTTTAAAATTTTGAGATCTCAGCTGCCAATGTGAATTGGCAGCTGTTTTGAATGACTAATGTATGTGATACTTTACGGAGTATGTTTTATTCCTTATTATGGTTAGTGAGTGAATTATAACTAATGAAGCGAGGGCGAGCATCAACATGATTGTGAACCATGATAATTATTATGACAAGGATTCATCAACCTTTAAAGAAATGGCAAGGAGGAGTCTGAGAGAGAACTGGCCTTCGGCACTGTTTGTAATGGCTGTTACCACGTTACTCGGTACATTGTTGGGGCCGAATACGCACTGGATTGTAGATATTGCCCTATTCCTATTTAGTGGAGCACTCATGCTAAGCTCGGTGCATTATTTCCTAAGGCTGCATCGTAATGAACGTGCAGAGATCTCGGATCTTCTTTATGGATTCAATCAATTGATTCCTTCAACGCTGACATATCTCTTATTCCTACTCTTCATTCTGCTCTGGACTCTCTTACTCATCATTCCTGGTATAATTGCTGGCCTAAGGTATGCCATGACCTTCTACATATTGAATGATGAACCAGACATAAAACCACATCAAGCCATTAAACGCAGCTCGGAAATGATGAAAGGGCATAAATGGAACTTTTTCAAGCTTCAATTAAGCTTTATTGGCTGGTACTTACTCGGGATTATAGCAGGGTTTATCACTATTGCAGCACTTCCATATGTTCAAATGAATGACCCTTATTGGAGTGGTCTCATTATAGCCTTGTTTACGCTGCCTGTTCTTACATATACCGCTGCTGCTACCGCTGCATTTTATGAAAATTTGAAAGCTATGCAGCAGGGAGAGCAAGTGTAAAACTACAAGTGTTTTAAGCCAGCTAAATGGGTATTAAACGAAGAAATATTATCAGGAGATAAATACTATATCCTAACGGATTAACAGAATTACTGAATGAAGAGATATTCCGCAAACTGAGGAACGTTACATTAATAACTACAAAATGAGGCTGTCACCGCAAAAACGAGTGACAGCCTCATAAGTTATTACTGGAAAATAAGGTAATGGATGATCGTATTCTCTTCTTAATCTACCACTTAACTATCCTGAGATTGCATTTCCTTAATGATCTTTAGAAACTGATTGACATCTTCGGAAGGATGTAAGGGATATAGCAAACCATAGGGGATTGTGAAGTCCAAGTCGCTGGGTATTGTCACTAAGGACGGATGAATATCTGCCCATACATCTAATGTTAGTAAGATAACACCGCTTTCCTCACATCGATTGAATACATCAATATCGTAAAGGCGCGGAATATCTTTAATTCGGATTTTAGGGTGGTTTGTTCTCAAATAATTACGAATTTCATCAATAACAGCACTTCCTCCACCGTTTACTACAGCCAATTGCTCTCCATACAAATCTTTGACAGACAGCGTTTTCTTAGAAGCCAACCGATGGTTGCGAGATAAGGCAAAGCAAAAGCGATAACTTCCCAACTCAAGAACTTGGAAATATTCCTTCCAGTTCTCTGTAATGGTTGGCCCTACTATGAAATCATAGTGTTTACCAATAGTACGATAAGTGGTTGGGAGTGTATGTGAATCATCCTCAAAATGCACGATATTGATTTTGAACTGCGGAAATTGCTCGCTGACTTTATTCCACATATCCAGCAAAACCTTGCAGGGATTAAGCATAGAGGTTCCCACGCGAATTACAAGCTGATTTGCCTGTGCGGATTGACGCATGCGTAGCAGGGATTCTTGAAAATACTGCAGCATAAATGCCGCATCCTTGCTAAAGGATTTTCCAGCTTTGGTGAGTTCAATTCCGTGGTTACTACGGATTAAAAGAGGCATACCTATATGTTTTTCCAATAGATTCATTTGCTTCATCACAGCGGTTGGAGAAATAAATAATTCCTCAGCCGCCTTTGAAAAGCTACCGGACTTTACAACCTGAATAAAAGTGTTTAATTGTTCATTCATTCCAAGAACCCCCTGTTGCATAAACCAATAGTTGATACCATGCTAACTTATTTGAACTTCCTTATCAAGTCTTCCAACTGTAACATTAGAGATGAAAAAAAGCAGAACAGAAGCTGGCTTATTTCATTCATTAATCTAATTTTTCAGGACTGCTAGACCGCTTCTTCACATAACCGGTTTGGCTAATCTCCTCCAAGGAAGGAACATTTATTATGGAAATTCGTGACAAGGTCGTTCTCATAACTGGTGCATCCGCTGGTATCGGCTTAGCCACAGTACGTCGCTTTGCCACTGCCGGTGCTAAATTAGCACTGGCAGCTCGATCTGCCGATGCACTCAATCATCTCGCCAAGGAATTGCATAGCCAAGGTATTGAGGCTGTCGCTATACCGGCTGACGTGAGTGATCTTAGACAAGTAGAACGAGTCATTGAGGAAACGGTTCGCCGCTTTGGCCGCCTAGATGTGGTTATCAATAACGTAGGACAAGCTGTAGTTGGCAAGGTTGCTGACTTAAATCCTGATGACTTCCGCAAGATCCTTGATCTTAATGTTCTAGGACCGTTAGCAGCTATTCAAGCTGCTGTCCCCGTCATGCGAGGGCAAGGGGGAGGGCTAATTATCAATATAAGTTCGGTGGTATCCAAGATGCATATTGCTGGATTGGGCGCCTATGCTGCAACCAAAGCTGCTTTGAACATGATTTCAGATACAGCTCGAGATGAATTAGCCTCAGATCAAATCCGTGTAATTACCGTCTATCCGCGCTCAACCGCAACGGATTTTGGTAAAAACGCTCTTGGTGCCCGCGAGCAACAGCGACAAAGATCTTCTTCTCCAACAGATACTCCTGAATTGGTCGCAGAGAAAATCTTGGCTGCAGCTTTACATGAGCCAGACGAGCAATATATGGATTAATGAGCTTTTACTTTTAAATGGGATGAACGGAATATCATATGATCCGAACTAGTACCAATAGCACAACGGAGATTCCGCTAACGAGAGATGATCGTGCAAAAGCAAGGGACAGGTCGCCGTGACAGGCAGCTGTCCCTTGCTTGATTAGGCAGGATAAGCCGATTCAGGCGGACACATCCTTCCACCTAACCGCGTCACGGCCGCCCGTTGGGCTTAAGGTGGAAGGACGTCTTGAATATCAGAACTTTAGCCGAAAGAAGTTCTTAATTTAGGAGGAGTCTATATGATATTAGAAAAAGTTATCAATAGAATTGTAATACAAAGTGAATATAAGGATTTTGTTGATAAGTATATAGATAATATACTTGCTGAATTTAAAGGTAAGATTCATAGCATTTATATGTGTGGCTCGATTCCAAAAGGAACTGCTAAACCTTTTAAGTCAGATGCAGACTTTACTATTGTATGTGTAAATCCCAAAAATATTGATTTCGAAAGATTGTCAAATATTAAAGATAGGCTTTTGGAAGAATATCCAGTAATAACTAAGATTGATACGATAATTTGCTCGATTGACGATGTATTAAGTAAACCCAATGAGTGGGGCTTTTGGGTTAAGATAATTTGTGTTTGCGTATATGGTCATGACGTTGGTGAAAAAGTACCACCCTTAATTATTTCTCCAGAGTTCATTTTAGACTTAAATACAGAGACCAAGGAGGAAGTGGATCGTATACATAGTTTACTTTCTAATACAAGTGATAGCACACTGAAAACTAGATATATGAAAGGTTACTCTAAGAGATTAATTCGTGCATTATACTCTTTGGTTTTAGAAGATACAGGGGTATGGCAAGATGACATCATTAAGATGAAGAATGCCATATTACACTATTCTGTGATTGACTCCGCTTTAGTTGAATATCTGTATGCTTGTTACTTGGATAGTCATGTAATTGTTGAAGAGTTTCTGGGAATTGCAGATGAAGTATCTAGCTATGTTGAGAACGCCTTAAATGCAATGGCCGCTTCCAGAACTTCCTCTGGCTAACCATACTGACACTTCGGGTCACTATGAGAAGCGAGTGATCACATCCAGCCCCTATCTCAGTCGGAACGTCAAAAAAATAATTGTAAGAAAACAAGATGAATCCGGGTAGGCTTTTGCCTAATTTCCAATCCTTTAATTAGGCAAGCGCATAGGATAATAGGTAAACAATTAAATCATTGGAGGAACATGAATATGTACAGTAATTCGTACTATCACTATCAATGGCATAATCCTATATATTGCCACTGGAACAACCTAAGATGGAACTATAATTCGTATCTTCATTATTACAATCGGAACAATACTAACTGGAATCGTTATGAAAACATTAAATTGACAGATTATGGACCAAGTCCATATGTAGTGAATATTGACCAAGTTGCTAAGCAAAACGATAATTACCGAACGGCTTTATGGACAGGGAAACACTATCAAGTGACCCTAATGAGTATTCATGTTGGAGATGACATTGGTTTAGAAGTTCATCCCACAACGGATCAATTCATACGTATTGAAGAAGGTCAGGGCCTTGTTCAAATGGGTGATAGTAAAGATAATTTGGATTTCCAAGAAATGGCCTTTGATGATTATGCAATTATGATACCTGCTGGTAAATGGCACAATGTAACTAATACAGGTAATAAACCACTTAAAATTTACGTTATCTATGCACCACCTCAGCATCCGTATGGTACGGTTCATGAAACCAAAGCAATTGCAATGGGCTCTGAAGAAAACCACTAAATTTATGGTTAAACATAAAAGATGGCTCAATGATATGGGGCATTCCGCAAAATGAGAACTATAGTGAAAGGCTGCCGCGAAGCAGCCTTTATTACGTTAACGGAGATTAACGTAACATTTGCCATCGTACTGCGTTAAATTAGAAGAGGTGGATAAATGAGGAAATATATTGTGTTATTAATAGTGGGAGAGAGAGCAAGAGAATAGAGATATTTTCAATGATAGACTCAGCGTAAAACGAAATAAATTAAGGGTATTAAGCTTCGTTGTATTCCATTCAGTGAAAATTTTGAAATAGAATTCCAGGAGGATAATCTACATGTTTGAATTGGATATTAAAGCTAATATAAAAATTAACATTTGAGGTAAATTACGTAATGATTATGAAAATATATGTGAGTTTTTCTTTGCAGAAGAAAAACGCAATATTGAAAATATATTTAAATTTGATGAAGAAAGAGAAGAACTATTTAAAGAAATAGGTATTACAGATTATATGAAGGAATGGAAGGTCGAAAAAGAAAACGAAATCAAAGAGAATAAAAAGAGGCTGGAAAGAATTAAGACAATATACAATGGATCTGAAGAAAAGAATTTATCATATTCTTTTGAAGAATTTAAGAGAAAGTATATTTACATAATTCTAGAATCAGATTTTATATATAATAAACCCGTTTATCACAATGGTATTGATGTAATGAGTGGATTAAGTAAAACAGATGAATGTAAAAATCTAATTTTAGAAAAATGGAATAGGAACGAAATTTCGATTTGTGAATCTTTTAATCTATCTGGAAAAGAATATTTCAGGTTATTGCAAAACAAAATCAGCACTGATTGAAAAATCAATTCGGAAAGTCTTAACTTAAAAATCTTGATTTAAATATATGTATGCGATATATTGCATATTAGAGAATGAAAAGTGAGGTTGATAATTATACCGGTCCCTAAAAATTTTGTCTCACCTGCACGAATGTCTGCAAAAGAAAGAGCCTTCTCTCAAATACAGCGATGGATTATTGATGGTACACTGCAACCCGGGGAGAAACTGATCGACGCAGAATTGGCGGAGTCGCTTGGCGTAAGCCGCACCCCTATTCGGGAAGCCTTTCAGTTGCTTGAAGTACAAGGGCTCGTCTCCATGCACCCTGGAAAGGAAACAAAAGTAACGGATATAGTGAAGGACGACATCTTCAAGATGTATTCAACGATGGCGGCTCTTCAAGCTTTAGCAGCTGAAGTGTCCGCAATAATTATTGTGCCCAAGCAAATCGAGCAACTGCGGGCGATTAATCTGGAATTTGAAAGCTCCATTAAGAGCGGTCAAGCTTACCAAGCCATGGAGGCGGACGAACAGTTCCATAACCTGATTATCGAACTTTCGGACAATCCTTATATCGCTTCATTCAGCTCGTCGCTTCAGATTCATATCCGCCGTTTCAAATATGTATTCCTAAAGCAGCCGATCACTGCGACGCAAGCTTCAGTTGATGAGCATACAACGATAATTGCAGCTTTTGAGAACAACGATAGTAAACACGCTCAGGCTATGATGAAGCAAAATTTTATCCGTCCGATGCAGGAACTGCACGGACTACTATAAACAGAGAGGGGCGAGTAACATTGGAAAACGGACAAGATCTTCGTATTCGCAGTAAAGTCATCAGCGAGGGGGCCAACCGGGTACCGAACAGAGCGATGCTGCGCGCTGTTGGTTTTAAAGATGAGGATTTCAAAAAGCCGATGATTGGCGTAGCCAGCACGTGGAGTGAGGTTACACCGTGCAATATGCACATCAATGAATTGGCCGTTCAAGCCAAGCGAGGGGTACATAACAATGGCGGTTCACCGCTGATCTTTAATACGATTACAGTCTCAGACGGCATATCGATGGGGCATGAAGGCATGCTGTTCTCACTGCCAAGCCGGGAAACCATCGCGGATTCGATTGAAATTGTTGCAGGAGCCGAGCGCTTTGACGGTGTTGTGGCGATCGGTGGGTGCGACAAAAATACGCCTGCCTGTCTAATGGCGATAGGACGGCTGAATATTCCTTCCGTTTACGTATATGGAGGGACGATTCAACCGGGCAAGCTCGACGGTAAAGACGTCGATATCGTTACAGCTTTCGAAGCTGTCGGGCAATATCATGATGGAAGAATGACGGATGAACAGCTTCATAAGGTGGAGTGCAGCGTCTGCCCGGGTCCGGGGGCTTGCGGCGGCATGTACACGGCAAATACAATGGCTGCAGCTGCAGAGGCAATGGGCATGTGCCTGCCCGGATCCTCCTCTACGCCGGCTATCTCGCCTGATAAAGCGGCAGAATGTGCCACGGCCGGCAAACAGGTTATCTCGCTACTGGAACAGGGGATCTATCCGAAAGACATTATGACGAAAAAAGCGTTTGAGAATGCGATTACCGTCGTTATGGCTTTGGGCGGTTCAACCAATGCGTTCCTGCATTTGCCCGCCATTGCGCATTCGGTAGGCGTCAATTTAACACTGGACGATTTTGAGCGGATCCGCCTGCGTGTGCCTCATCTAGCAGATCTGAAACCAAGCGGCCAATATGTCATGCAGGATTTGAACGATATTGGCGGCGTTCCTGGCGTCATGAAGTTATTGCTCGCGGAGGGACTTCTTCACGGTGATTGCATGACGGTTACAGGTAAGACCCTGGCGGAGAATCTAGCCGAAGCAGCTCCGTTGCAGAAAGATCAGGAGATTATTCGCCCGATTAACATGCCGCTGAAGCCGAATGGACCCTTGGTTGTGCTTAGAGGCAACCTAGCCCCTGAAGGTGCTGTTGCCAAAATGTCAGGAATGAAGAAGCTGCGGTTTGTCGGTCCGGCAAAGGTGTATGACAGCGAGGATGAGGCAACGGAAGCTATTTTGAGAAATGAAATCCATAAAGGGGATGTAGTGGTTATCCGCTATTGCGGCCCAAAAGGCGGGCCAGGTATGCCAGAGATGCTGTCTGTTACCGCGCTAATTGTAGGTAAGGGTCTTGGCGGGGAAGTGGCCCTTATGACCGATGGCAGGTTCTCGGGCGGCTCGCATGGCTTCGTTGTCGGCCATGTATCACCTGAAGCACAGGTAGGTGGACCGATCGCACTGCTCAGGAACGGGGACATCATCACTATCGATAGCGAAACGCAGCAGATGATGTTTAACGTGACAGAAGAGGAACTGGCTGCTCGGGCGCAAGCGTGGGTACAGCCTTCACTTAAGGTAAACACCGGCGTACTCGCCAAGTATGCAAGACTTGTCTCCTCTGCGTCTAAAGGTGCAGTAACAGATATTTTCGAATAAATTTTATTCATTTCTGAGATAACACTGAGTTTGCTGAAGGAATACTAAGCTAAGGCAGTGAGGTAAATTGCTGAAAGCGCCAAATAAAACGTCAACGTAGTCGACGACACAAAACCTGTTGTTATATAAGCAGTTTTGTGTCGTTTTTTTATTTAAGCAAAGTTGTGAGATTACTAAGTTCATTTCATGAATAATTTATCTAAATAAGGAAAATATACCAATTACTTAAAACTTTTTTACTCTGGGGGGACAGCAGTGGAGGGTTCCTTCTCTAGACTGCAAATTGTATTTATGTTGCTCTTATCGCTTGGCATATCGAATCATGTGTTGACGATTCCTCATCTTCTCCAAGCAGCGAAACGAGATGCTTGGTTTAGTATTTTGCTCGCTTACTTAGCTTTGATTGGATGGAGCTTGATCCTGTATCTTATATTGAAATCAATGGGTAAGCTATCGTTGCATCTTTGGCTGAAAGGCCGGGTAGGTAAGTTGGGACTGTCGATCGTAAGTGCCAGTATTGCTTTATATTTAATAGCTGCCGGGATTATGATCGTATTTGATACGACCTTAAACGTCAGCATTTACTTTCTTCCAAGAACGCCTAATTTCGTTGTCATTTTAAGTTTTATTTTTTTGGCTTACATGGCAGCGAAAGCGGGCCTCAAAACAATTATTTATATGTCAACCATGTTACTACCTATTGTATGGATGTTAGGTATCGGAGTATCTCTGATGACCAAGAGCAGTAAAGATTATGGCATGTTACATCCCCTCCTAAAAGAAGGATTAGTCTCTCAACTATCTGGAGGTGTAGTCGTTTTTGGTGGAAGCATTGATTTGATGATTTTGCTATTAATTCAGCATAAAATGACGAAACCACTGAATTATGGCGTCATTTTCATAGTATTAACGTTATTAATCGGGCTTATTATGGGACCTACATTGGGATCATTAGCAGCCTTTGGTCCTTACCAAGCTGCAAACTTGCGTTTTCCTGCGTTTGAACAATGGAGATTGGTAATGCTTGGCAGACAAATCTCTCATGTGGATTTTTTAGCAGTATTTCAATTAATGGCAGGCAGTATTGTAAGAACTGCCCTGGTGATCCATCTCATATCTGAACTGGCAGGTGTCCAATCTCGCAAATATCGAGAAATCGTTATGCTACTCAGTGCTTTCATCTTGTCGCTTCCATCTCTATTTAAGGTAAGCGACATCAGGATGCAAGGGCTCGTCCATAACTATTTTTACACCTACTCGCTCGGGTATGGAGTTGCTATAACAGCGGTTCTCTTTACGATAACTTATGTTTCGCAACGAAAGGAGAAAGGCAATGAATCCATCACCTGAAGAAACGATGTTGTTTGTAGACCAGGATGCCTGTTTAAAGAGCGGAAGTTTGTTGATAGAGCAACTACAAGAAGTATTTACATCGTATTCAGACATCGTATTCCCAGCAATTCCGCAATTAGAAGTATCCAATCAATTGACGGCTTTCTTCTGTGAAGGCATGATTGATAAATCCGAATTAAATGCTTATTTCACTAGGGCATGTCAGTATATAAATCAGGTATCGCTCCATGTAGTGGATGTTCCGAATTATTCGGAAGAAATGCCTCTATTTGATTTGAATTGGTCCTTCAGAGACATGGTTGTAAATCTGTTTAGCGGCTGTTTGATTCTTTATCGGGAAGGTGATACTCACTTTTGGGCGGTAGATATTTCTAAAGTGCCCCAACGAGCCATACAGGAATCTAACACAGAAATCTCAATCAAAGGTGCTAAAGATGCTTTCACGGAAGACCTGTTTACGAATATATCTCTTATTCGGAAACGAATGCAAACGGCATTGTTATTTTGTGAAAAGTTCGTCATTGGAAGTTTAAGTAAAACGCAAGTATCCTTGCTATATCTGAGTCATAAAGCGAATCCTACGATGATAGTAGAAGTGCGTAAACGATTGGAAACATTTCAAACAGAAAGCATCGTTAGCAGCGGACAGTTGGAACAATGGTTATCCGACCGAACCTTTTCATTGTTTCCCTTAATCGATTACATTGGTCGACCAGATTTCGTTGTTGAAACGCTGCTGAGAGGAAGATTCGCCATTGTGGTTGACGGGTCACCTATGGTACTTATCGGACCGGCTAACTTTCTTGAATTGTTAAAGACACCTGAAGATGTTCATTTTCCTTATCATTATGTAATATTTCAACGCATACTCAGAATATTAGGGTTGATGCTTAGTATTTTTTTGCCAGGCTTTTGGATCGCAATTGCGAGCGTAAATTTAGACCAGATCCCATTTGCGCTCCTATCAACGGTAGTACTTTCTCGTGAAGGGGTTCCACTTCCTTCGTTTCTTGAAGCGTTACTTCTGATGTTTCAATTTGAATTGCTTCGAGAGGCAGGCGTTCGACTACCTAAGGCTGTTGGACAAACGATCGGCATTGTAGGAGGACTAATTATTGGAGATTCCCTCATTAGGGCTGGCCTTGCATCTCCGACATTGCTTGTAGTTATAGCACTTTCCACAGTAGCAGCGTTTAGTCTGGTGAATCAATCTTTGGCCGGCACTGTAAGTGTGGTCAGGTTATTTATATTTATAATTTCTTCCTACCTTGGCATTTACGGCTTTATTCTGAGCATGTTATTGCTTTTGATCTATCTCTGCCGACTTGAGTCATTTGGATTGTCGTATCTCGAACCAATATCCTCTTTACGAATGAAGGACTGGTTAGCTGCGTTTGTTGTTGATCCGTTCAGGAGATCACGAGTTTCTTCAAAAATGCTAGATAAACGGAAAAGGTGAAAGTGTTGAATCATAAACGGCTGTTCACGCTAATTGTGATGTTTGGATTATTTGTGGATACGGGCTGCGCCACGGATGTCAAGGATATCGATAAGTTAAATTACGCATCTACCATAGGTGTGGATTACAAGGATGGGAAATATCATGGCTATATCCAATTCAATGATTTTCAGACCGTTGCTAAAACAAACGATACACAGAGGTCGCCGGCAAAAATTTGGGTGGGTGAGGGAATTGGTGATTCTTTCGAAGAATCTCTATTTGATCTGTATCGATCTGCGCAGGAAAGAATTTATTGGGGTCATGTGACAGCTATTGTGATTAGCGAAGCGGCATTTAAACAAGGTATTCGTAATATTTACGATAGCTTTGTTCGATATTATGAATTTAGATTGACCCCTTGGGTGTATGGGACGCGAGGATCAGTAAAGGATATCCTCAGCACAGGTGGTTTTTTTGGACAATCTCCACTTAGTACAATTCTTCATGAACCGACAGGGAATTACTCCCAAACCTCCTATATTAAGCCCATCAAGCTTCATAAATTAATCGGTCAGATGAATGAGAATGGCTTTACTTCATGTATTCCGACCTTAGCTGTAAACAAGAAAAACTGGACCGTACAACAGAATAAAGAACCAAAACTGATGATCGATGGGGCGATATTCCTGAAAAATGAAGTGTACAAAAGCTTTATTCCACTAGAGGGATTGACGGGACTCCGTTGGATACAATCGGGTACTGTGAGAGCTGGTGTTTCAGTTCCGGACAAGACGGAGCCAGCGGTTCAAATCGTTGTCGATAATCCCAAAACAAAAGTAAAAATGGTCAAGATAGATGATCGACCTCAATTTAATATTGATATGAATGCAACAGGATATGTTGTCAGCCGAACCAATAATAACTTACTGGGGATTCAACAATTAACCCAGAAGTCAACAGAGCGCATCGAAAAAGAAATTCGAAAGTCATTCATGGAAGGTCTAAAAAGGAATACGGATATCTATAATCTTGAGCATGAATTATTCCGTTACCATTATCAAGAGTGGAAGTCCATCTCTCAGGTGGAGGGGACGTTATTAAATGAAAATGAGATTCGAAATGTCCATATCGACTTAAATATAAAGCATACGAGTAACGGAAAAAATTCGACTATACATAAAAGTAACTAAACAGCTTTCTGGCTAGGTGGAATAACTTTACCAAATTTCGGGAAATTAATTCTCAATTCAATCCTACAAGAAAGGAATGTGAAGTGATGCGCACTGTCCAAGATCCAGAAAAGATTAAAGAAATTGGCGAGTTCTTCCGAATAAATTCAGAAAACAGTACTAATTATTATTGGTATTGGACTGAAAACACACTATTTCAATGGGATTTTTGGTTGTCTTGGATGTTTGCGATCATCCCTTGGATTGTATGGTCTCATTATCATAAAAAGAAAAGTCGCGGAAGGCTATTATTAGTGGGATTTATTGCCATCACTATCACCTCTTGGATGGATTTTATAGGGGTAAACATTGGTCTTTGGTATTATACAGGTCTTGCAATCCCGACTATTCCTAGTTATGCTCCTTGGGATTTTAGCTTACTGCCAGTGTTTATTATGTTTTTACTTCAAATTAAGCCAAACACCTCGAAGTATTTGAAAGCAGCCATATTTTCTATAGTTAGCTCATTTGTGGGAGAACCGATTTTTCTTTGGTTAGGATTTTATAAAATTTTGCATTGGAATCTCTTTTACTCACTGCCGATTTATTTCGTTATATACTTGATTTGTAATCGAGTAAGTAAGCAAAAGTATTTCGAGGAACTCTAAATAGAAATGAATATGAGATTTCCATCAACTGTAGTGATTCGTCTAAATTTATTAAGGATTAGATGCCTTGTGCAAACATAGAAAAGTTTACTCCATTCATTGAATCAATTTAACTAAACGATCCGCACATTCTCCGGAATGGATTACCTACAGATATCTTGAGAAGATCAAGCGATTGTACGGTTTGAAACATGTTGAGAGTGATTTGAAGATTAACAAAGTCGATAAACGCACATCTTCTACAAACATTGTCTTGCAAAGACAACTATTTAAGAACGCAGTATGTGGGAATCAATTAGTTGTAGATTTGGACAGCTCAGGAGTTGTCCGATATAGCTGGCACCCTTCATGCGGGCTTAGAAGAGAAGCGTCTAGGGAAGCCAATGTACCCTGCTGTTTCTGTTGAAGATGCAAAGCGAATAGTCTCAACATCTAACACTTCTCTTAAAACAAGTATACCGATAAATGAGATTTCTTGTTATCTACCAACTAGAAATGGTATTCCGTTTGTTCATGTCCTCACTTATGAAAAAGACGGAGATCCAGTATCCATTATGATTCACTCAATGACTGGGCGAATAATCGAATAACAATACATTAGAGGAACTCCTTGTTAAGGAAGTTCCTCTTTCCATTCAACTTTCTTCAGAAGTTGGTTCTTCATAAGTTGAAGAATGAAATCACTATAGTATTCTTTGCGGACGATGATCCGATATTTGTGGTTGGTGTAAGTGTAAATTAACACATCCGTGATGACATCATTTGATTCGAAGATTTTCTGAATGTTATTCATATCATCAAAGTGCGATGGGGAGAGAACTTTTATAGAGAACTCGATATCATTCATTACCTCGACTTCGCTAATATCTATAACTTGTTGATTCCACTCATAAATGAGTTTCACATTTCATTCCTCCTCATTAAATTAAGTATCTGACATAAATATAAATGTTTGCTAGCACTACGGAAATTAA
>NZ_LYPB01000086.1 GCF_001653565.1 Paenibacillus oryzisoli | reverse complement strand
TTTCATGCCTCGTTTAAAAATTGTTAGACAGTCTGACGTGAGGTTTTCCCTCATACGGCTTTCCGATGTTCGTCATTCATGCGCATGCGGAGTTTACAATAACGTTTTGAGTCCAATTTGTTTGGCAATATGCTTTACTTCTTGAAATGAACCCATCCAATTTCTGCGTTGTCTTTTCTTAGCGTACCAACGAGTCAACCTCTGCAGAATATACCAGTCCAACTTCGCTAATCTCCGCTGGCTGTAGTTCGTGTAGTAGTAATTTCTCCACCCTTGTATTTTAGGATTGAGCCATTCTACCTGTTCGCCAAAGGATCGTGATCGTGCACTTGGTGGTGCAAGTCTTTCTTTGACCACATCTCGTATGCGTTCTTCCGCCTTTTTGGTTAACCACTGTTGTGTGGTAACATACACGACACCTTGGGATGTTTCTGCTTTTGTCTTTCGGTGGTGCATGCCCAGGAAATCGAATCCTTCTTCTCCTGTCCACAGACCCACTACGCGAGTTTTGGTTGGATGTAAGGTGAGTTCTAGTCGCTCCATAATCGTACAGATGAGCTTGTACGCATGGTCTGCTTCTTTCTTGGTTTTGCAGACGACAACCATATCGTCTGCATAACGGGTTAATTCACCTACACCTTTTCTATGTTTCTCCCACATCTGGTCAAAGTAGTTTAAGTAGATATTCGCCAGTAAAGGCGAGATAACACCACCTTGCGGGGTGCCTAAGTCAGCGCGTCTTACCGATCCTTCTTCCATCACACCCGCTTGTAACCACTTCCTAATTAACTTCAGAATTCGCCTGTCATTGATGCGCATTTGCACCAGTTTCATTAGCTTCTCTTGGTTAATGTTATCGAAATAGCCTTGGATATCGACGTCGACTACCCAATTGCCTTTGCGATTGCAGGCTTTACGGATGCGATCTAACGCTCCTTTGGCACCCCGTTTTGGGCGAAATCCGAAGGACGTTTCTTGAAAATCTGCTTCAAAGATGGGTTCCATCATTAGTTTTGTTGCCATTTGTACGACTCGATCTCGAACCGTCGGAATTCCGAGCGGTCTTTGTTTACCATCCTTTTTGGGTATGTAGTGTCGTCTCACTGGATCCGGATGGTATGTGCCTTCTTGCAAATTTCGCTGCAAGTCTCTAAGGAACGAGACTTCTCCTTCTCTCTCGACGTCTGCAAGCGTAATGGCGTCAATACCAGCCGCGCCTTTGTTAGCACGCACTCTTTTCCATGCTTCACATAGCACATCCCATCGATTTACCTTGTCGTACAAAGCGTGGAACTTACGTTTCTTGTTTTCCTTGGCTGCATGACCTAGCTTTTCTTGAAGTTGTTGAACTTTTTCTTTAGGTGTCGTTAGCCCATTGGCATTCACTCACTCGTACCTCCTTAAAAAGCATAAACAAAGCAGGGCTCCTTCCCTCCCGGAGGTTATGTTGTCCTTCGGTTCCTCGGTACTATGAGCCCCTCGGACTCCCTTCCTGCAGACAACTCACTTCACTTTTCAGGCTTATAGAGCGTCTTTTTACGGCTAGAAAAAAAAAACTTCCGTGCAGGGGAGGGTATCCCCAGTTCACTGCACTATCTTTCATACCATGCCGATCCCTATACACCGGAGGATTCTTCACTGTTGTTCCAAGTTCTTCACAGCTTCCGTGACCTTCGTCCATTTACGCGAGACTCGGCTTCCTCTTTTCCCTCTTGCGAGGCCTTTTTGACGATGCGGCAGGATTCACTTCATGTTACGGCCTGGCATGTCGCTCGCCCTGTCTCTGACAGGTACTTTTGTCGATGCGCTTTTACGCACAGATTTCGCCATACGCAAGCATCCTAGCTACAAAGGTGGCTTGGCCCCTCCTTTGGTTGGACTTTCACCAACTAGATAATGCGTGCCTCTGGGCACGCCACAAATAAAAAACGTATTTCTCATAGACTGAAAAATACGTCCTGCTTCAATTCGATTATAAAAACGATGTTGGTGTTGTATTTACCCGTGGTTCACGCTCTGCTTGTTTAATAAAACGCATTTCATTGCCTGAGAAATTACAGATTAAGCACTGAATCGTTGGCTCTGGCTCAGGTATGACGCCTGGGTCATGGAATTCGGTAATACTCCCTGAAAGTGCATCTTTCAAAAAGGACTGCGAATAGCTCGTGATTACATTAAATTTAACGCGATTTGAACGGCAATTGGGACAAAAATATGGTTTCTCCTGCATATCATCACCTCATCTTCCAGTATGTGCATGTCACACAGTTTTAAACCGTGAAAGTTCTATCCCGTATTTGCGTAATTTTACCAATTGCGATTATAATAAAAGAAATTAAACGGATCAATGAGGAAGCACCTTTTATCCAATTCGAAACTCAGTACTTGCGACTGTGTATTCTATGGAAAGAAGGTGTTTTTTTATGTATGGTAAAGTGATGAGTGCTTGTTTACAAGGAATTGAAGGACGCACGATTGAAGTAGAGGTCGATATTTCCAGCGGTTTACCTCAAATAAACTTAGTTGGGCTGCCTGACTCAGCGATTCGGGAATCTGTTGAACGTGTACGATCATCGATTAAGAATTGTGGTTTCACCTTCCCTATGGACCGGATTACGGTAAATCTCGCTCCTGCAGACTTACGGAAGGAAGGTTCCTCTTTCGACCTTGCCATTGCAGTTGGCATTCTCATCACTACAGGCCAAGTCCACGTGGAAGACTACGCCTCCACCATATTTCTAGGAGAACTAGCGCTGGATGGGTCGCTTCGTCCTATTCCTGGTGTTCTATCTATGGTCCATGCAGCCAAGAAAATGGGGATTAAGCGAGTTTGTCTATCCACTTCGAATGCGCAAGAAGCAGCATTAATAGAAGGTGTCGAGGTTTGTGTGATTACGAACCTATCTGATTTCAAGAAATGGAACGAATGTTCCCATATCGAATTTATTTACCAAGCTGCTGATCGTGAATCTAATTCGTTTTTCAACTCTGTCAACTCCCTCCCTACTTATGTTGAAGATTATGCCGACGTTAATGGGCAGCATCAGGTAAAACGTGCCATGATGATCGCTGCCGCAGGGATGCACAATTTGCTTCTCCTTGGTCCACCCGGCACCGGGAAAACGATGTTGATCAAACGCTTGCCATCTATACTTCCACCTCTAACTGACCGAGAAGCACTCGAAGTTACGAAGATTTACAGTGCTTCTGGCAAGCTGACAGACCATTCCACACTGATGCGTGCACGATCGTTCCGAGCGCCACACCACTCCATCTCAGCTGCTGGACTTGTTGGGGGTGGAACCATCCCCAAACCCGGTGAAGTGAGTTTATCTCATCGTGGCATTCTCTTCTTAGACGAGCTCCCGGAGTTTACACGAAATGCGCTTGAGGTACTGAGGCAGCCCCTTGAAGATCGTTACGTCATGATAGCCAGAGCAAGGGCTGTGTACACATTCCCGTCCCATTTTATATTAGCAGCAGCTATGAATCCTTGCCCTTGCGGTTTTTATGGTGCTGAAACAGAAACAAACGCTTGCATCTGCAGCCCCGCTAAGATCGTTCATTATCGTTCCAAAATTTCGGGTCCGCTTCTCGATCGCATTGATCTCCATGTTGAAGTCCCTAAACCTAGCTATGCCCAACTGAAAGACAACACTTCTAATCTGTCATCTGGTAAAATGCGTGCAAGAGTCTTGCAGGCTCACATGCGTCAGCAGCAACGTTATGCAGGTACAGATATTCAGCATAATAATGAATTGAGTGGAAGATTAATGCGGGACATATGTCAATTATCACCTGAATGTGATCAGCTGCTGCGCAATTCATTTGACGCATTGGGATTAAGCGCACGCGCACATGATCGAATTTTGCGGCTTGCGCTCACAATCTCGGATTTAGACGGGTGTGATGGCATTCTTCCCGCTCATCTCGCAGAAGCCATCCAGTATCGGAATTTAGATAAAAACCAACGCATCGATGAGATTGTAATATAAGTTGCTTGAGATGTTGTGTCCTCTTGTATGCGAAAAGCCTTTTGACAGGTCATAAGAATTACTGACTGTCAAAAGGCCTCTTGTATATGCACGATCTTCGGTTCTGCGTTTATGTCGATCATTTCAATGGTAATGACATCAAATTGTATGGATTGCTCGTATTTATGGAAGCGATGCATATAAATTTGTGCAATTTCGCGAACCTTCGCTTGTTTGCGGTAGTCTACCGATTCTTTGGCAGTACCGAAGCGGTTAGAAGGACGTCTAGTGCGCACCTCAATAAAAATGAGCTTATTTGATTTCTCAGCAATGATGTCAATCTCGCCAGAACGACAACGCCAATTCCGCGCTACAATTCGGTACTCCTGCTCTACCAGAAAAGTATGTGCCAGTTCCTCACCTTGTTTTCCCAACAATTTGCGATCATCTTTATGCAATTTGTTCATCATTCTAAGTCTCGCGAAGGCTTCATCCGTTGATCAGATCGATATATAAAACTTAGTACTTCGGCTACTAATTGATAAAGCTCTGGCGGAATTTCTTGATCCAAATCAAGCTTGGAGAGCACTTCAACTAAGGATTTATCCTCTTGAATCGGTATGCCACTGTCCTTCGCCTTTTGCAATATGGCTTCAGCTACATGCCCTTTCCCTTTGGCGATGAGAGTCGGAGCTTTCTGTGACTCAGGTGAATAGCGAAGCGCGACTGCCTTCTTGATCGGATTAATCTGTGTTTCTTCGGGTGATTTCTTGGAGGGGGTCATGCGCGAACATCAACCCCTTTATACGTCCTAGGACGATAAAGCTCACTTAAATCTACTCGACCATCTAAAGCACCCATTTTGGCCCCTTCGTCCTTACCTTCTTGAATTTCTAGCGGTTTGGGATATGGTGAACATTTTAAGGAAATAAACTGATACCCCACACTATTCATAGCTGTGGCAATCTCATCTTTGGATGACTCCATCAGACTAACTAGAGCCGGATGATCATTGTGAATTGTTAAAGAAACAATTTTATTCACCACTTGAACATCGAGTAACGTATTTCCCATGACCCTCATCTGAAGATCAAACAGGAGTCGACAGTTGCTAGCATCTACTTCCCCACGACTCCCTTTGCGGGATTGAATATGAATAGCTGCTGTTTGTTGACCTGTATTGTCCAGAAAGGGAACAAACATCGTCATTTGTGTAAACATGGCATTCTTGTCATTCGTCAGCATAAGCTGTTGGCCCGTAATTTGACTAACTGCTTGTTGTGCCGCTTCTTTCAGTGGCGCAGGCGTATCGTCAGATGCAGTCAATTGAAGTAATAAACTTTTCAGGGTTTCAGTAGCCGGTTTCGCGATATCGCCTTGTTGATCGTCAGTAGTGTTGGTGCTTATAATTGAAAAAGAGCTATCCGTCGCTTGTTGGCGCACCGACACAGGATTGCCGCGCTCGTCCAGCTTGGCGGCAACATGCGATTCATGCTCAACGCCAACGGCTTTGAGCATCTTGCTGATCCAGTTTGTTTCTACTGGATCAGCTTGCGTTTGCGGAGGCGCTGCTTCGCCACGCGCCACTGTAGGGGCAAGCCCGCCCTCCTGCTTCGCAGGCGGAGCTTGCACAGGCACTGGCGAACCCGCTTGCAGCGGTTCGCCGCCTTGCCTCACAAGCTCAGCGCTGCGCGCCTGAGCCATGTGAGCGTCGGCCGCCGGCTTCGCCGAGGCGGCAACTGTCGCCGCGCCAGCTGCTGGCGGCGCCGGAGGGGCTTCGCCCGCTGCTGGTGCGGCGGGCGGGGCTACAATGGCAGCGGCCGCAGGCTCGCTGCCACGCGGCGCAGCCGCGCTAGTGCCACCAGCCTGCGCAGCAGCTGGTGCTGATGACGCTGCCTGCGGCGGCGCGGCCGCAGGCTCGTCCACGGCGGAAGCTGGCGCAGCCGGCTCCGCAGGCCTTACAGCTGCGGCGGTAGCCCGCAGCTCCTTGAGCAGCGACACAACCTGCTTGGCGGTATCCGCCGCAGGGTGTGTCGGGTCTTGCTCAAGCAGCGCGTTCGCCTGCTGCTCGAGCTGCTCTAACACCTGGCCCGCCGCCGGGCCGGTCGTCACTTGCTTGATGGCATCCACTGTCGCTGGGGTAAGCGGCAACCCTTTTTTCGCTGTGAGGACAGCCGCTTGCAGCCATTCTTCTTTATTCGCACCCTGCGGCATCTCACGCATCACAGTCTCAAATGCTTTCACATTTTCCTTGGATACGGGAATGCCTTCTTGCTGTATCTGTTGAAGCATTTGACGATTG
The DNA here is from genome assembly GCF_001653565.1 of Paenibacillus oryzisoli. Lineage (GTDB taxonomy): Bacteria > Bacillota > Bacilli > Paenibacillales > NBRC-103111 > Paenibacillus_E > Paenibacillus_E oryzisoli. The sequence goes on along the minus strand of NZ_LYPB01000086.1, from coordinate 73,479 downwards.
CCTGCTGTATCCTTAATCTCAAATGCCTTCAACAGTTCACCAAGCGAGTCATCCGCAATCTGCACGTCCGAAGTAAGCAGCGGCTTCAAAATAATTTGACCACCTTTAGATTCCGGTTGAACCTGCAACATGGTAACATCACCTTGTTTGAGCGGAGTTTCCAACTTTGCACGAACCTGCGTTCCACCTATATTTACTAATGCTTCTTGATCACTCAGAAGCTGAAGCACGACACCTTTGATAATTTGTCCAACTTTTAATTCGAGCGTCTTCGAATCGGCAGCTGTCAATTCCCCAACCAAATTACGAATTAATCCACTAATATTCACACAGCTCACCTCAAATCTGATTACACGTATGTATATTATCGGCGTCTTCAGCCTATTTCGTTATATGAAATCAAAGAGCAGTTGTTCCGTCTGCACTTCATTCTCTTGCACATCCAGCTGCGCCATAATTTTACGAATAAATAATTTCCTATGCAGAGGCGTCGGCCCGTATTTCAAGAGCATCTCCCGATGATGTTTAGTTGCATACCCCTTATGTACCGCAATCCCGTATTCTGGATAGAACTCGTCCCATTCCGCACACATGCGATCTCTGGTTACTTTGGCGATAATGGAAGCAGCCGCAATGGATTGACTTAACGCATCCCCGTGAATAATGGCCGATTGAGGTAGATCTATGTCCACATTTTCAGCATCAACCAGTAAATAGTCCGGTACTTGATGCAGTTTCTCTACTGCTTGCTTCATAGCAAGTCTTGATGCTTGTTTAATATTCCAAATTTCTATACCTTCCACATCAACAATGCCAATCCCCACCGAAATTGCCTCATTCATGATTTGATCATAAAGCAGTTCTCGTTTCTTCTCCGATAATTTCTTGGAATCATTAACTCCTTCAAGAACATGTCCCATGGGAAGTATAACAGCCGCAGCCACGACATCTCCAAACAAACATCCACGCCCAACTTCATCAATACCCGCTATCGCAGTAAAACCTTGTAACCATATGTCTTTCTCATGATCTAGCACCTGTTATGCCCCTTTCCTGTGCCTTCATTATATAAGATCGACACTTCGTCAAGCCACACCCATTTTTTTCAATTTTATACCTATACACAAAGAAAAACCCAAGGCTTAGCCCCAGGTTCTTCCTGATTCATCTCATCAATAGGGTTTTTCAAGTGAGATACGGCCCATTTTGCCTGCTCTCAGATCACGAATAATAATGAGGGAAGCTTTGTCCAGATCGACTTTCCCCCCACTTACAATAGCGCCGCGCTTACGCCCAATCGCTTCCATGACCTTCACCATTTCTTGAATGTTATCCATATCTTCTGGCAGTTCCTGAACACCAAATCGTTCCTGAATACCAGCTCCATAATGCTGAACCATATATTTAATAGTAAACAGGGCTACTTCATCTAAATGCAGAAGCTCTTCCTTGATAGCTCCAGTCGCCGCCAAACGCATACCAACCAGTTGATCTTCAAATTTGGGCCACAAAATCCCTGGTGTATCAAGCAAATCCATCTCAGTGCCAACCTTAATCCATTGCTGACCTTTGGTCACACCTGGCTTATCACCCGTCGCAGCAATCTTCTTACCAGCCAATTGATTAATAAGTGTGGACTTACCCACATTCGGAATCCCCACTATGAGCGCTCTAATTGCACGGGGATTAATGCCTTTACGCAGCATTGTCTCAATTTTATGAGCCCAAAGTTGTTTCACCCGCGGCAGAATCTCTTTGACATGCGTTCCGTTTGCAGCATCAATTGGTAGGGCAGGTAAACCTTGATCTCCAAAATATTTAACCCATTCTGCGGTTACTTGCGGGTCAGCCAGATCGTTCTTATTAAGCAATACCAGACGCGGCTTGCCTTTCAAAATCTCATCAACCATCGGGTTCCGGCTGGATAGCGGGATTCGGGCATCCAAGAGCTCAATCACGACGTCAATCAGCTTAAGCTTTTCCTCGATCTGTCTGCGAGCCTTGGTCATGTGACCGGGAAACCATTGAATGGTCATTTCTCTTCACCTCAAAAATGTATGAAACTAATTTTCTTCACCGGCCAGAAAATCACTTCTGCACGGCCTACAATTTTATTATATGGCACAAAGCCAACACTTTTCGTACGACTATCTTTGGAATTCGGACGATTATCACCCATGGCAAAAATCTGGCCTTCAGGCACTTTCGTTTCTGGGAAATCCAACAATGTGTTGTAAGGGTGGCCTTCTTTAACAGCTTGATCAATCGCCTCTTGAATAAAAGGTTGAGCCAGTTCTTCACCGTTAATGTACACCTTGTCCCCAACTACCTTCACAGTTTCTCCAGGCAGGGCGATAACACGCTTAATATAATCTTTGCCTTCAGGTGCGTGGAAAACGATGACTTCGCCTCGTTTCGGATCACGAATATCGTACACAATTTTATTGACAATCAATCGCTCTCCCGTAAAGAAATTCGGATGCATCGAATCTCCATCAACAATAAATGGGGAGAAGAGGAACCAACGAATAATAATAACAAGTACTCCTGCAATTACTAGCGCTTTAATCCATTCCCACGTTTCACTTTTTGTTTGCACGGTCTTTGCTGGAGTAGCACTGATCGGCTGATTGGGTTGCATTTGATCGTTATGTTCCATCACTGACGGCCTCTCTTCCAGTTTTGGTATGATCTCTATTATGTCCTATTATGTACAGAAAAAATGAAAAGGAGACTTGACTGAACAAGCCCCCCATTTTACTATCGAATTTCTTTAATTCTTGCTGCTTTACCGCGAAGACCACGCAAGTAATAAAGTTTCGCACGACGAACTTTACCACGGCGAGCCACTTCAATCTTGTCAATCTTCGGAGAATGGAATGGGAAAGTTCTTTCCACACCCACACCGTAAGAAATTTTACGAACTGTAAACGTTTCGCTGATTCCACCGCCGTGGCGTTTAATAACAACACCTTCGAACAGCTGAATACGCTCACGTGTACCCTCGATAACTTTTACGTGTACTTTAAGTGTGTCTCCTGGACGGAAATTAGGAATATCCGTACGGAGTTGCTCTTTCGTAATCTCTTGAATAAGATTCATAGTTGACTCCCTCCTTCCACACAGGTGTTCATTCCGCTAATAGTCAGTATATCTTAGTTGTTATGCGTAGAGGACCACCAGACTCAAACTGTTGAAAAATTCACAACAGAATATATAATATCATAGTCCCAAGATTAATTCAATAGAGAAGATTGTATAGACCTAATTATTTTGTTCTTGTTTTTCTTTTTTCCATTCTGCCACCCATAACTTTTCCTCTTTGGACAAGACTCTGCCCTCAAGCAAATCTGGCCGACGTTCCAAGGTTCGAATGAGCGACTCTTTGTTCCGCCATTTCTTCACATTGGCATGGTGACCTGACAGAAGCATTTCGGGAACTTCCCAATCTCTGAACTTCGCGGGACGTGTGTAATGCGGATACTCCAGTAGTCCCGTCGAGAAAGAATCTGTCACTGCAGACATCTCATTCCCGAGTACCCCAGGTAGAAGTCTCACTACGCTGTCTATAATGACCATAGCGGGTATTTCACCGCCGGTTAGTACATAATCACCAACGGATAGCTCGTCCGTCACTAGGTACTGTCTAATCCGTTCATCATAACCCTCATAATGACCACAAATGAATACAAGATGCTCTTCGCCAGCTAGTTCTTCCGCTTTCTTCTGAGTGAAGGTCTCTCCTTGTGGGCATAAAAGGATGACGCGCGGCTTTACAACAACTCCTTCAGCGGTTTGATGCGTAGGCAAATCTTCGACAGCACCAAAAATCGGTTCTGGCTTCAGCACCATGCCCCCGCCGCCACCGTATGGGTAATCGTCAACTGTATTGTGCTTGTTCGTGGAATAATCACGGAAATTAACCGTGCTCAGCGAAACGATTCCTTTCTCACGTGCCTTCCCTAAAATACTTGAAGAGAATACTCCCTCAAACATTTCTGGGAATAAGGTTAAGACATCCACTCTCATTCCAATAACCCTTCCATCAAATGAATCCGAATTGTTTTGTTTGGAATATCGACTTTTAGTATGACTTCATCGATCACAGGAAGTAATAGCTGCTTGCCCTTCGGTAAAGATACCACCCAGACATCGTTTGCTCCTGGCGTTAGTATCTCAGAGATCAGCCCCAGCTCTTGCTCATCTTCTGTAACGACCTTACAGCCGATGATTTCGTGGTAATAATACTCTCCCTCTTCTAGCGGCTGTTGATCCTTAGCCTCTATCTTCAGCAGCGAACCTTTAAATTTCTCAACATCATTAATGTTCGAGAATTGACTGAATAAGACAATAAATACGTTTTTATGTAAGCGGGACGTTTTCACTGTCACCGGCGTTTGCTTATTTTGAGAATCTACAATAATTAATGAATTCCCCACATCGAACCGCTCGGGAAAATCCGTTTCAGGCACAATCTTTAACTCTCCACGTATCCCGTGGCTATTCACGACTTTCCCAACCGTCACTAGTTTCTCCGTCATATGCGCTTGCCCAACCTCCACATTAAATTACCTTCTTTTCATATGCGAAAAAAGGCTAGGAATTGAATCCTAACCTCATTTCTTATGAAACGATTTCAACGGCTACCCGTTTCGTTTCTTTCACAGCTGCAGACGTGACAACCGTTCGGAGCGATTTCGCAATCTTGCCTTGCTTGCCAATCACTTTACCGACATCGTCGGGATGAACAGAAAGCCTGTACTCGATCTTGTCCTCTTTCTCCACCACAGCGACACGTACCTCTTCCGGATGATCGACAAGAGCCTTAGCAATAACGGTGATAAGATCCTTCATGAACCCACCCTCCGAAAGATAACAGATATGCTGCCGCATGCTGCGGCACCATCAGTTGATGAACTGTCGAGGAAGACCCTCAAATTGGTTGCACCAATTTCGAGGCTTCCATAACAATGTCCTGGTTGAGGACATCGTTATTCCAGGACGATTACTTCTGTAATTTCAGCTCGTGAAACTTAGTCATCAAACCTGCTTTTGAGAACAGGCTGCGAACTGTATCGGACGGTTGAGCGCCAGTTTGAAGCCATTTAAGCGCTTTTTCCTCATCAAGAACCACAGCTGCTGGTTCAGCAATTGGATTATAAGTACCGATTTCTTCGATAAAACGACCATCACGCGGGGAACGGGAATCCGAAACCACGACACGGTAGAAAGGAGCTTTATGAGCGCCTACACGTTTAAGACGAATACGTACTGCCATTGAAAAATCACCTCCTACTTAGAATAAACACCATTATTTAAAAGGGAAATTTGAATCCCTTGCCTAACTTCTTCATGCCTTTGGCACCTTTCGGTCCCATCATACCCGAGAACTGCTTCATCATCTTGCGCATATCATCGAATTGCTTGATAAAACGGTTGACTTCCTGCACCGAATTTCCACTACCTGCTGCAATCCGTTTGCGACGATTCGCATTCAGCAACTCAGGTTTACGCTTCTCTTCGGTCGTCATCGACTTCACAATGGCTTCAACACGTGCCATTTGCTTCTCATCAACCTTCATATCTTTCATGCCTTTAATCTTGTTCGCTCCCGGCAGCATATCAAGAATTTGGTCAAGAGGCCCCATCTTCTTCACTTGCTCCATCTGCTCAATGAAATCCTCGAAGGTGAATTCGGCGTTGCGCATCTTGCGCTCCATCTCTTTCGCCTTATCCATATCAATACCAGCTTGCGCCTTCTCGATTAAGGAGAGCATATCGCCCATGCCGAGAATCCTTGATGCCATACGGTCAGGATAGAATGGTTCTAAAGCATCCATTTTCTCACCGCTGGCTACGAACTTAATCGGACAGCCTGTTACCGCCTTGACGGATAACGCAGCACCACCGCGCGTATCTCCATCTAGTTTGGTTAACACAACACCGGATAATTCAAGCTGCGCATGGAAGCTTTCTGCCACATTAACCGCATCTTGCCCCGTCATGGCATCGACAACCAGCAAAATCTCATCTGGACTCGTAGCTTCACGGACATTCTTGAGCTCGTCCATGAGGGTTTCATCAATGTGCAAGCGACCTGCGGTATCGATAATCACGTAGTCGTTGCCGTTATCTTTCGCGTGTTGAAGACCCGCTTTGGCAATCTCGACAGGGTTTACTTTATCACCTAACGAGAACACCGGCACCTTCAGTTGTTCACCCAGTACTTCCAATTGCTTAATCGCCGCGGGACGATAAATGTCACACGCAACAAGAAGCGGTCTGTGATTCTGTTTCACTAACATTTTAGCTAATTTGCCTGAGGTCGTCGTTTTACCAGCCCCTTGCAAACCCGCCATCATAATAACCGTTGGCGGTCGATTCGAACGCGCTAGCTTACTTTGTGTACCTCCCATAAGGGCAGTAAGCTCCTTGTTCACGATATCGATAACCACCATGCCAGGTGTGAAAGATTTCAGAACTTCTTGTCCGATCGCTTGCTCTTTCACCTTCGCAATAAAGTCTTTCACAACTTTAAAGTTAACGTCCGCTTCAAGCAGTGCCAATCGTACTTCGCGAAGCGCTTCGCCTACATCTTCTTCCGTCAGCTTACCTTTGCTTCTCAGCTTGCCGAACACATTCTGCAATCGGTTTGCTAATCCTTCAAATGCCATGCGCTTCACCTCCTGCTTCTAACTATGGTTTCAATCCATGCCTACTATTGTATCAAAAAGCTCTGTCACTTTCCTCTTTAGCGCTGGATCACAATCACTCAACCCAACAACTAAGTCCTGACGCAGCTTCATGCGTTGTTCGTGCTTATGTAACAGCTTTAACTTACTCTCATATTCCTGCAGTGTCAATTCCGCACGTTTGATATGCTCATAGACCGCTTGGCGGCTGATCGTGAAGTTCTCAGCAATCTCCCCAAGGGAGTAATCATCATGGAAGTACAGTTCAAGAAATGTTCGCTGCTTATCGGTCAACAATGGTTCATAGAAATCAAAAAGCAGGTTAATGCGATTCGTTTTCTCCAACATAGGATCGACAGTCATAATCTACCTCCGTAAAGGTTGCACACTTGACAGCAGCACAACAGAACCTATCATACTGAATTCCAAGATGATTGTCAAGCATTATACCTTGTCAGTATTTTCACCAATCCACTTACCAAAAAGCGCATGCACAAACTGCTCCGAATCAAATGCCTGAAGATCATCCATTTTCTCACCGAGCCCTACAAACTTAACAGGTAATGAGAGCTCTTGACGGATCGCCACGACGATTCCGCCTTTGGCTGTTCCATCTAATTTGGACAATACCAAGCCGGTCAAACCTGTTTTATCACCGAATAACTTAGCTTGGCTAAGTGCATTTTGACCTGTCGTAGCATCTAGCACAAGAATGACTTCATGAGGAGCATCTGGGACTTCCCGTTGGATTACACGATAAATTTTGTTGAGCTCTTCCATCAGATTCACTTTGTTCTGCAGACGACCCGCTGTATCGCACAAAAGGATATCCACATTTCGCGTTTTGGCCGCCTGTACAGCATCATACATGACAGCGGCAGGATCTGCACCAGATTGTTGCTTGATGACATCAACGCCTACACGCTCTCCCCAAGTTTCAAGCTGCTCAATAGCGCCAGCCCGGAATGTATCCCCAGCTGCCATCAGCACCTTCTTCCCTTGCGTTTTGAACATGTGAGCCATTTTGCCAATCGTCGTCGTCTTCCCCACACCGTTAACACCCACGAAAAGGATAACCGTCAAGCCATTCGGATTAATGTTCAGCCCGGCATCTGCATCCCCTTTTAACAGCTCAATCAGTTTTTCTGAAAGGATAGGTTGCAGCTCGGCAGGATCTTCAATTTTACGCTTTTTAACCTCAGCACGAAGCTCATCAATCAATTTCAGTACCGTATTTACACCAACATCCGCACCAATTAGAATTTCTTCCAACTCTTCGTAGAAATCTTCATCAATTTTTTTGCGACGGCTAAATAAATCATCGACACGATTCACGAACGCATCCCGCGTTTTCGTTAAACCTTCCTTAAATTTATTCGTTACCGCTTCAGCTTTACCTGAAATACTATCTTTCAATCGTTTAAAAAAACTCATAGTTCCTCCTATATAACTCCGTTAATTTCACACTATGATGCTGTCATAGTCGCTTCCTCATCCTCTAATCGGACCGAAACAAGCTTGGAAACGCCGCCTTCTTGCATGGTAACGCCATATAACACATCAGCTTCTTCCATCGTTCCTTTGCGGTGTGTGACTACGATAAATTGCGTCATTTCCGAAAACTCTCGTAAATACTCGGCAAAACGAGAGACATTCGCCTCGTCTAAAGCGGCTTCTACCTCATCCAGTACGCAGAATGGCACAGGCTTCACGCGAATAATAGAGAACAAGAGTGCAATCGCAGTCAATGCACGTTCGCCGCCTGATAGCAATTGCAGGTTTTGCAGCTTCTTGCCTGGCGGCTGAGCCACAATCTCAATACCAGTATCCAGCATATTCTCAGGCTCAGACAGAATTAAATCTGCACGACCACCACCGAATAACTTCGCAAATACAACGCCGAAATGAGAGCGAATAGCATCGAACGTCGTTTTAAAACGTTTGGACATTTCTTGATCCATTTCACGAATAACTTGATATAGGGTTGTTTTTGCTTCGATCAAATCATCCTTCTGTGAGCTCAAGAACTCAAAACGTTCGGATACACGCGCGTATTCCTCAATTGCGCCGAGATTCACGTCTCCAAGAGAAGTAATTTCACGTTTCAACTCACGTACTTTACTTTGTGTACCCTGAATGTCTTCAGGAACGGGATACCGCATTTTCGCCAACTCGTAGCTTAACTCATATTCTTCGGCAAGCTTCTTAAGCAAATTCTCAAGCTCCACATCAAGACGTGTTACTCGCACTTCGGTTTGATGGAGATTTTCTTCGACTTGTTTCAGTTGAATACGCTGCGTACGCGTCTCATTCTCACCCTGCTCAAGCTTCTGTAACCAATCCACACGCTCTGCTCGCTTGAACTCGATGCTTTCGGAACATTGCTGCTTCTTAAGCTTCAAATCATTCAATTGCTCAATTTGAAGAACAGTTTCTTGTTCAAGCGTTGCCATATCACTCTCTAACTGAGTTAATAGACCGCGATTGACCTCTATCTCACGCTCCACATCACTTAGATCCTGTTGCAAACGTCTTTGTTGATCTTGAAGGGACTGTTTCTCTTGTGATGTTGAGGCGACTTTCACCTTCAAATCTGTCAGTTGGCTTTGCAGCTCTTCTTTTTGAGATTCACTTGCCTTACGTGAGCTCTCGGCATCACGAATCGCTTGTTGCAGAGAAGCTTCTTCTTCCTGGAGCTGTGCGAGCGTTGCTTCGCTTTCGACCTTCTTGCGGCCAAAGTCAGTTCGTTCGCTCATTAGCGCGCCTCTGTCTTGGCTATCCAGTGCCAGCTGTTCTTCAACAGTACGGCTTTCTGATTCCAGCGGATTCAATTCCGCGCGAAGTTGCTGCTCCGTAATCCGTTGCCCCTCACCTAATTGACGCAGTTGTTCAACTTTTAACATTTCATCGGTAATTTCACGCTTCAATGTGCTGGATTGACTACGCAAACCGCTGAGCTGTCCTTCTGAAGTTGCAATCTCTGCATCGAGTTCTTCAATTTGACGTTGACGGCCTAATAAATTCGTAGACTTCTTCTGTAAGCTTCCCCCCGTCATGGAGCCCCCTGGGTTAACAACGTCTCCCTCAAGCGTCACGACACGGTAGCGATATTGTGCTTTGGCCGCGATATGATTGGCGTCTTCCAAACTCTCAGCAATGACGACATTCCCTAATAAACTGGAGAATATATTCGTATATGTGGAATCGAAAGAAACGAGATCAACCGCGATCCCTACAAAGCCCTTCGATGCTTTCAACGTCTGACTCTCATGGTCCGATATCGAGCGTCCGCGAATGACATTCATCGGCAAGAACGTAGCTCGTCCCATTTGACGACGCTTCAGGAAAGCAATCGCTTCTCGGCCGTCAGCTTCCGTCTCGACGACGATATTTTGCAAAGCTCCGCCTAAGGCCGTTTCTATAGCTACTTCCACATTGGCAGGAACTTTGACAAGCTCTGCTACCGCTCCGCGAATGCCACGTAGATCTTTGCGTGTTTTCGCTTTGAGTACTTCCTTAACACCTTGTTGGAAGCCATCGTAATCATTGGCCATTTCCTTCATAGTGTCGCGGCGGGAAACTAAGCTGTCCATCTTCTGCTCCCATTTCCGTACCATTGACTGCGCTTCATCCAGCAATCCTTGCTTACTCTTTAACGCTTGGGTTAACCCGACATATTCTTGTCTTGCACGCTCGATGTCACCAACCGTCTCTTGCAATTTAGTGGAAAGCTCCTGCTTACGGCGCGTAATACTTTCACGTTGATCCGCCCATTTCTGGCGTTCCTCATCCAGTCTATCCAATCGACGCCCAATGCTTTCGATTTGCTGCTCGGCGTAGCGAATTTCATTGCGGGACTGTGCCATACGGTTGAGCGTTTCCAACAACTCGCCCTTCAACTGTTCTTCAGGCGATGAACTGATACCTCCGCTTACTCCTTGCAAGCGCTGCTCTTCCGCAGTCAGCTTTGCTTGGAATTCGAACAACTGCGCACCGATTCCAATGATTTTATCACGCTGTTCGCTCAAATCTGCTTCTTTATCTGCTTTACGCTGTTCTTGCATAGCGATTGTGGTGCTGAGTTGGAGATGATTCGTCACATAGTTCTTCTTCCGTTCTTTGAGAACCTCACCGTGACCTTCACACTTCTCGAATTCCTCACTCAAACCTAATAGACTCTCTTGCAGTGTTTCTAGTTCCTCTTCCAGCCTGCGCGTTTCTAATCGATGCTTTTCCAAATGCGCATCATGTTTGCTTACGATTGTAGACAATTCCGTTTGCTCTTTTGTTAACTTCTCCAGCAACTGCGTTGCGTCATTCCATGCTATATAGATCTGATCGATCTGATGGACATACATCGAGATCTCACTGCTTTTGAGTGTTTCCTTCAATTCTTTAAAACGAATCGCTTTCTCCGCTTGGTCCCGAAGTGGCTCAACTTGATCTTCGAGCTCTGAAACTAAATCATGAATCCGCAGCAAATTCTGCTCGGTATCGTTTAATTTCTTCTCTGCTTCGCGCTTACGTGATTTATATTTAACAATCCCCGAAGCTTCTTCAAAAATGCCTCGACGATCTTCCGATTTCGTACTCAAAATTTCTTCAATTCGCCCTTGTCCAATGATGGAATACGCTTCTTTCCCGATACCGGTGTCCATGAACAACTCCGTGATATCCTTCAAACGACATGGTTGTTTATTGATCAAATATTCACTATCACCATTACGATGTACTCTCCGCGTAACCGTTACTTCGTTGAAGTCAAGCGGAAGCGATTGCGAAGCATTATCCAATGTAAGCGAGACTTCTCCATAATTCACTGCACGACGAGCATCGCTGCCAGCGAAAATGACATCTTCCATTTTACCCCCGCGCAAAGATTTCGCGCTTTGTTCGCCTAACACCCAACGGATCCCGTCCGAGATATTACTCTTGCCACTCCCGTTAGGACCTACAACCGCGGTTATTCCTCGTACAAATTCGAGTTCCGTCCGATCCGCGAATGATTTAAATCCGGATAATTCGATCCGTTTCAAAAACATGGTCTCACCTCAAAAAGTATTGTAACATATCGCCTATCAAAATAAGAGAGAAAAACAAAAAAGGCAGCAGCTGCCGCCTCTTCTGGTTAATCTACTATCGGAGTACAGTAACGTTTAATTTGGACAGTGCACCAGCAGCAGCCTGCTGTTCCGCCTCTTTCTTAGAACGACCTGCACCAGTTCCCAGAAGCTCGCCATCCATGTGTACTTCTGCAACGAACTCTCGCTCATGTGCAGGTCCACGTTCATTCACGATCCGATATTCCAAGGAACCCAAATTGTGATGCTGGGTATGCTCCTGCAATTGTGTCTTGTAGTCAATTACAAGCAGCTTGCCCTCACTGGAAATTTTGGCGAAAACATGCTTCTGTAGAAACGCCTTGACGGTATCCAAGCCTTGGTCTAGATATAAAGCGCCAATAAAGGATTCGAAAACATCTGCCAATAAGGCTGGCCGAGAACGTCCTCCTGTTAACTCTTCTCCTTTGCCTAACAAGACAAAAGACCCAAAATCCAAATCTTCGGCAAATGTCACGAGCGACGGCTCGCAGACAATGGATGCTCTCAGCTTCGTTAATTCACCTTCTGAACGCCCAGGATAAGATTCATATAAGAATTCCGAAACTGTTAACTCGAGTACGGCATCTCCAAGAAATTCAAGCCGTTCGTTATCTTTATGTCCAGCAATGCGATGTTCATTCACATAGGAGGAATGTGTGAAAGCTTGTTTCAACAGTTCCATTTTGCGAAAATAAATACCTAATTGCTTCTGTAAATCTTTAATTTCACGGTTCATGTCTTACTTCACCACCCGGAGAGAATGATATTCCGTTATCTTTCGTCACAGGCATGGTAATTATGCTTGAAATTTCTTCATAATGATCGTTGCATTATGACCACCGAAGCCAAAGGAGTTCGACATCGCAATATCAACGTTCGCTTCACGCGCCTTATTTGGCACGTAATCCAAATCACACTCAGGATCTTGATTATCTAAGTTGATTGTCGGAGCAATCAGACTATTAGCAATTGATAATCCACAAATGACAGCTTCCACACCGCCAGCAGCACCAAGCAAATGACCTGTCATGGATTTCGTTGAACTTACAGCAACTTTATAAGCATGCTCGCCAAGCGCTTTCTTGATGGCGATCGTTTCGGATTTATCACCAACTGGCGTCGACGTGCCGTGCGCATTAATGTAAGAAATTTCATCAGGCGAAATACCTGCATCCTTGATCGCTTTCACCATACAACGTGCAGCACCATCTGGGTCTGGATCTGTCATATGATAAGCGTCACCGCTCATGCCGTATCCAATAACTTCTGCATAGATGCGTGCCCCACGCTTCTGAGCATGCTCTAGTGACTCCAGAATGAGTACACCAGCGCCTTCACCCATAACAAAGCCATCACGACCTGAATCGAAAGGGCGACTTGCCAAATGCGGCTCTTCATTGCGCGTTGACATCGCACGCAGTGCGCAGAAACCGGCTACTCCAATCGGAGTAATCGTCGCTTCGGCACCGCCGCAAATCATCACGTCTGCGTCGCCACGTTGAATCATTTTGAAAGAGTCCCCAATAGAATGCGTTCCTGTTGCACAAGCTGTTACCGCTGTGGAGTTCGGCCCTTTCGCTCCGGTGACCATCGACACATGACCAGATGCCATGTTCGCAATCATCATCGGGATAAAGAATGGAGAAACTCGCTTAGGACCCTTTTCTAACAAAATGCGATGCTGCTCTTCCCATGTATTCAAACCGCCAATGCCTGATCCGACTGAAACGCCTACACGCTCCGGATCCGCATCCTCATTCACATTCAAATTCGCGTCCTTGAGTGCATTCAAAGCACCAGCAACTGCAAACTGAACGAAACGATCCATCCGGCGAGATTCCTTGCGATCCACATAGTTCTCAATATTGAAATCTTTAATTTCAGCTGCAATCCGTGTTGGGTATTCGCTTACATCAAAGTTCTCAATTAATCCTACGCCAGATTTACCTGAAGAGAGATTTCCCCAGAACGTTTCTAGATCTTGACCAAGGGCAGTAACTACGCCCATACCTGTAATTACAACTCTGTTCATTTGTACCACCTTCTATGTAGTCATTCATATTTTTTATTGGTGAGAATGGAGAGAAGTCCCGTCTTTATTAGAAACGGGACTCTGTAGACTATTACGTATGAGATTTTATGTAATTCGTAACTTCTCCTACTGTCGTAATCTTCTCAGCATCTTCATCTGAAATTTCTAAATCGAACTCATCTTCTAATTCCATTACTAATTCAACTACATCGAGAGAATCAGCACCTAGGTCTTCTTTGAAAGATGCTTCGAGGGTGACTTCAGCTTCATCAACCCCTAGACGATCGACTACAATTCGTTTAACACGATCCAATACGTCGGACATCCGGTTCACCTCCTCATTTGGTATTATACGAGAATCTTTGACAGATTGCCAGTAGGCAATTTGAGATTCTCATTTCCCAGAAACTTACATGTACATTCCGCCATCTACATGGAGCGTTTGCCCCGTCATGTAAGAGGCATCGTCAGAAGCCAAGAAGCGAACTACCTTCGCAATTTCCTCTGGTTGTCCAAGACGTTCCAGCGGGATTTGCTTCAGCATATGTTCACGCATCTCAGCAGACAATTTGTCTGTCATATCGGTTTCAATAAAGCCTGGCGCAACGGCGTTTACGGTTATGCCACGGGAGGATAACTCTCTCGCTGTAGCTTTCGTAAGTCCGATTACACCTGCTTTGGCTGCTACATAGTTGGCTTGACCCGGATTACCGAGCACACCAACTACAGAAGATATATTGATAATTCGACCGAACCGCTGCTTCATCATCGGGCGTGTAACGGCTTTAACACAGTTGAACACGCCTTTGAGATTGGTAGCGATCACTTGATCGAATTCTTCTTCTTTCATTCGCATGATTAAATTGTCTCTTGTTATGCCCGCATTATTCACGAGAATATCAATTTTACCAAAAACTTCTAACGTTTGCTTGACCAAATCGTCAGCTTCTTGATAGCTGCTCACGTCTGCACGCAATTTAATCGCTTTCCGGCCCATCGCTTCAATCGCAGCTACAACCTCCCCAGCAGCGGCTTCACTACCTGCGTAGTTGACCACTACATCGGCCCCATGCTCGGCCAAATGCAAAGCAATTGCCCGCCCAATGCCACGTGAAGCTCCTGTGACTAGCGCCACTTTACCCGTTAACATGACCGTCATCAGTCTCCTCCTTGTACTTGTCCAGCGCTTCCAGGCTGCCGATCGACACGGTTTTCACCGTTTTGTCGACTTTCTTGATCAAGCCGGCAAGCACCGTTCCCGAGCCTAGCTCGATGAACGTATCTACGCCTTGGCTGATCAGGTACGTAATTGTGTCTTCCCATAGAACGGGAGAATACACCTGCTCCACCAGCAAGCCGCGAATATCGCTCGGCTGGGTGACAGGACGTGCCGTTACGTTGGCCACAACAGGTACGGCAGCATCGCTCATCTCGATGGACGCGAGCACCCCTGCGAGGCGCTCCGAGGCTGGCTTCATGAGGGACGAATGAAACGGCCCGCTCACTTCAAGCGGAATGGCACGCTTCGCGCCAGCTTCCTTGCAGCGCTCAACAACCGCTGCAACGCCTTCCTTACTGCCCGAGACGACAATCTGTCCCGGGCAGTTCACATTGGCGAGCTCCACGACGGAGCCACCGCTTGTGATTGCCGTGCAGAGCTCCGTCAGCGCTTCGCGCTCGGCTCCCAGCACGGCTGCCATGGCGCCCAGGCCGCCAGGGACGGCCTGCTCCATGAACTCGCCGCGGGCCCGCACGGTGCGAACCGCGTCTTCGAACGCGAGCACGCCGGCTGCGACGAGCGCGCTGTACTCGCCCAGACTATGTCCTGCGACATAGTCTGGCGTAACACCAGCAGCCTTGAATGCTTCCAGACAAGCGATGCTTGTCGTGAGCAGCGCTGGCTGCGTGTGGTACGTGATCTTCAATTGGTCCTCTGGACCTTGGAAGATCAGATCAGACAAAGAAAAGCCCAGCGCTGCGTTAGCGCGATCGAAATAATCTTGGGCAGCTGGCAACGCGTTGTATAGATCTTGTCCCATACCAACGGATTGAGAGCCTTGGCCCGGAAATACAAATGCTATTTTACCCATACGAGAAAAGGATCCCCTTCCACGATATATTCAGTCACTTTTTCACATTAAAATAAGTTCATCTAACTACTACCACACTAAAGCTGTAGCACCCCAAGTGAGTCCGCCGCCAAATCCAACCAAAATCAATCGATCACCTTCGCTCAATCTGCCTTGTTCGGAAGCTTCTGCTAAGGCAACCGGAATGGAAGCTGCAGACATATTACCATACTTGTCCAAGTTAATCATACATTTGTCTTCCGACAATTCCAAGCGATTCAGCGAGGATTGAATAATCCTCATGTTGGCTTGGTGAGGCACAAGCAAATCAATGTCTGATTTCTCCCAACCTGCTTTGCGAAGCGCTTCATCTGCAGCATTGCCCATAATGCGAACAGCAAACTTGAATACCTCAGCACCAGCCATATAGATGTAATGTAAACGCTGGTCGAGAGAGTTCTGCGAAGCAGGATTACGGGATCCGCCGCCCTCGATTTTCAGAAGAGGACCTCCGGTACCATCAGCGCCTAATTCGAAGGATTTGAACCCTCTTTCTTCCGGCACTTCACCAATGACAACTGCGCCCGCTCCATCTCCAAATAAAATACAAGTATTGCGGTCTGTGTAATCGGTAATTTTGGACAGACAATCTGCTCCAATTACAAGCGCGTATTTATATGTACCTGTAGCGATAAAGTTAGCTGCATTAGCTAGTCCATAGACAAAACCTGAACAAGCTGCTGATAAGTCGAACGCTGCTGCTTTCTTCGCTCCCAGTTTTTCTTGAAGAATACATGCTGTTGATGGGAATGACATATCTGGTGTAATCGTCGCTACAATGATCAAATCCAATTGATCCGCAGTAATCCCTGCATTAGACAGTGCTACTAGGGAAGCTTCAAAGCACAGATCCGACGTAGCTTGTCCTTCTGCTGCGATTCTTCTCTCGCGGATACCTGTTCGCGTTACGATCCACTCATCGTTCGTTTCGACCATTGTTTCTAATTCTTGATTGGTTAAAATACGTTCTGGTACATATTTACCCGATCCGAGTACCCCAACTGGTATTAAGTTCATGTTGTTATATCTCGCTTCCCGCGGCTAATTTCGGCAGATATGGTGCCAACCAAATCATTTTGTAACGCGATTCTTGCTTGACGTACGGCATTCTTAATAGCATTTGCATCGGATGAACCATGACTTTTGAGAACTAGTCCATCAATGCCTAGAAAAGGTGCAGCTCCATGTTCATTATAATCCAGCTTCTTGCGGAATTGCGTTAACCCTGGCTTCAACACAGCAGCTGCCAGCTTAGTGAATATGGATTTCGTAAATTCTTGCTTTAACGCTGAGAAAATGGTGGACGCAGCGCCCTCCAATGTTTTCAACATAATATTTCCAGCAAATCCATCGCAAACAATAACGTCACACTGCGCACGCAGTACTTGCGAGGACTCCACATTACCCACAAAATGAATTGGAGCTTGCTCCAGTAAAGGATATGCTGTTTTGGTTAATTCATTCCCTTTGGCCGATTCCGTCCCTACATTCAACAATCCTACGCGAGGTTTGTTAACTCCATGTACTTTGGAACGATAAATACTACCCATAATCGCATATTGGATCAATTGTTCTGGGGTTGCATCCATATTCGCCCCTAAGTCCAAGGCAAGCACACCGTGACCATCCATCGTCGGGATCATTGGCGCTAATGCTGGACGTTCAATACCAGGAATTCTTCCTACAACGAGCAATCCAGTCGTCATTAATGCTCCCGTATTGCCTGCAGAAATCATAGCTTCTGCTTCTTTCTCACGAACTAATCTTCCTGCCACAACCATGGAAGCATCTTTCTTCCGACGAACCGCTTTAACTGGCTCATCCTCGGCTTCGATGACTTCTTCCGCATGACGAATCGTTAGGTTATCCGGCCTCTCTGTGAGGTGCGCTTCTATCGCTGCGCTGTTTCCGACAAGAATGATATGTACGTCCTTCCACTCTTTCGCCGCTGCGAGAGCACCCTCAACTACGATCTTAGGCGCAT
The DNA here is from genome assembly GCF_001653565.1 of Paenibacillus oryzisoli. Lineage (GTDB taxonomy): Bacteria > Bacillota > Bacilli > Paenibacillales > NBRC-103111 > Paenibacillus_E > Paenibacillus_E oryzisoli. The sequence goes on along the minus strand of NZ_LYPB01000086.1, from coordinate 55,540 downwards.
GATCTCCGCCCATTGCATCAATCGCGATCCGCATGGAGCTTGTCCTCCCTATCTAGATGTTGCTCTTTCTTCGAATGAAAGATAACAAAGTTGCCTCGAAACACCGTTTCTTCGCCCACATATGTGAAAACTTCCACACGTGCCTTTCCTTTGGAAACAGATCGCACATACGCTTTGGCGACACACTTCTCTCCTAGCTTTACTGAGCGAACAAATCGAATATCAGCCGAAGCTGTTAATGCAATTGGATCGTCAATGACAGCAACAGCTAATGAATTGGCTTGCGAGAAAATATGATGTCCTCTGGCAATTTTGGTTCTGGAAAAAATATGATCTTCTTTAATTTCAAAAATCGATATACCGCTCTGATCCAACTGTAAGTCAATGACTTCCCCAATAACTTCATCAATTGGAAGTGAACGCACAGGATCGTAGGTTTTGACGGCCATATGCTTCATACGTTCCCGCAATTCAGGAATACCGAGCTCTAATCGATCCAAGCGGACAGTTTGGATACTAACCCCAAACGTTCGCATCAATTCCTCATCCGTCATAAATGGGTTCGCTTCAATGGACTGCAGCAGTTGCTGCTGCCTTTGTCGTTTAGGAAGGCGTTCGATGGTAAGCACCACCTTATCTCGTGAGATCTCATCTTATTACCAGATACTAAACTGTAGTATATTAAATTTAGGACCAAAAAGAAAGCAAAAAAAATAGCACCTCACCTAGGATGAAGTACTATGTCCATTCTTATGCTTTTACGATCTCTCTGCTTTTGTACGTTCCGCAAGACTTGCACACGTGATGTGCTAGCTTCAATTCCGCACATTGGTCACATTTCACCATGCCTGGAACTTCCAATTTAAAGTGAGTACGGCGCTTGTCGCGACGAGTTTTGGACGTTCTTCTTTGAGGTACTGCCATCTTTAAAACACCTCCTTATACGAAATTTCGGTGTTGCCTTATTCTTTGTTAAAAAAGTCCGCGAGACCTGCAAGTCTAGGATCAATCTTGTCCGTCTTGCAGCCGCAATCACGATCATTGCGATTTTCTCCGCACACGGGGCAAAGACCTTTGCACGCTTCGTCACAAAGTGGTATGTACGGTAAACCAACCACTACATTCTCTACAACGTAAGGCTCCAAATCCACTTTATCCCCAACCACAAGATGAATGTCCTCGTCTAACTCAGGATCTTCTTCTTCCGGCTCCTGCATGAAAACTTCCTTGAAAGGAAGCTTAATTGTTTGGTTCGTGTGCGTTAAGCATCGGGAACAGCTTAACTCCAAGTCTAGCGTTAACGTACCGTTAACTTTAACTACTCCTTCTTCATACTTTGCATGAAGATTCGCATGAACAGGTCCATGGTTAAGAATGTCTTGACGACCCTCGTAAGGCTCTGTCAAATTCATTACTTCATTCATAGATACCGCTTGCCCTTGCAGAGATAGTTCTCTAAAACGAATTTGCATGATATCACCCCAAACAAACAAAGATTATTATATCCATTCCCCATACTTCTTGTCAATTCAAATAATATTATTGGGACTCGACATGGCTTATTTCGGCGGCAACGCTGCTAGATATTTCAAGGCATCTTCCATCGTGCCGATTTCGACAATTTCCATCTTCGTTTTGATTTGCTTCGCTCTTTTGACCGCATCGGAATAATTCTCGATCTTGGTTCCGTCTTTATAGGTCATGTTTTTAGGCGCAAAGAAAATTTCAGCTTTTTCCCGATCTGCAGCAATAATCTTGTGTTGAATACCACCAATCGGTCCTACAGTGCCATCCGCTTCAATGGTTCCCGTTCCTGCAATGCGATACCCTTTCGTAATATCCTCAGGTACAAGCTGATTGAAAATCTCCAATGAAAACATGAGGCCTGCTGAAGGCCCTCCAATATCACCAGCCTTGATAGTCACCTGCTGATCTTCCGAATCGGATTTCACCGATTGCATACCTGCTGGAACAACACCAATCCCTGCCCGCGGTGTGGTTTCTCCCTCTTGTAGAGGCAGCGCACCCAATGTGAGTGTCGTTTGCATCTCCGTTTTCTTCCTACTATACGTAATGGAAATGGTGTCTCCTGCTTTTTTGCCAGCGAGTGAGTCTAGTAGATCTTGCGCTACTTTCACCTCTTTGTCGCCAGCCTTCAGAAGCACATCGCCTGGTTTAAGCACTTTCTCGCCAGACAAGCCTGGAACAGTTTGAAGGACCATCACACCCTCGTGATCAATATGAAAAGGAACCTTGGCCTCCGTATAAGCTGCTTGAATCGCGCTAGCCTGTGAGGTTAACATGACGTATTCCTGACGCTGTGAATATTCTTGCTCGGACTCTCCTTGCTTGAGTACAGCCTTTTTGGGCTCAATTTCTTCATACGGATGGACGAGTCCTACCAAATAGTTCACGATATTGGCATCAGCTACGCGCACGGTAGTTAGCATGAGATTCCCTTTTTCTGGGCCCGTGCTTTTGGCAATCGAAACCATCGACTTAATTTCTTCTGCAGTCCCTGGCATAAAAACAAAGAAAGGCAACCGCACAAAAAACAGCAAATATACAATGATGATCCCGACCAGTGCAGAAACTAAGTACCGCCTTGTTGCCGAGCTTCTCGGATATTGATATGAATCATTCGTCCACGTACGTATCGTATTCTCTTCTTCCTTATCCATACAGGTTCCCCTTTCCTGTTGCTTTCACTTGTTGTTTGGCCTACCTATTCTCGATGAAAGCTTGGTCTATTCGCCAATCTAGTTGCGTACAATGAAGCATGTTCGATGGACGAGGTGATGCTATGCCTAATGTAAAATTCCATGCCAAATTCACCACATTGGTGCTGGGTGCTTTGGCTGGATTGGTCGTTATATCTGTCATTCTATTTCCCGACAAAGCTTTTCAGTCATCTCTCGAAGGGCTGACTATTTGGTGGAAGCTCGTCTTTCCCGCTTTGATGCCTTTCCTTATAATGACCGAGCTCTTAATTGGATTCGGAGTCATTCAAGGGACAGGCGTACTCCTAGAACCGCTAATGCGCGTCTTTTTCCGACTTCCTGGTGTTAGCGGTTGGGCGTTGGCATCCGGCTTTGTTGTAGGATTTCCTGCGGGAGCAAGAATTACTGCATCGCTGCGAGAAAAAAACTTACTTACACGTACAGAAACAGAACGGTTAACAGCCCTTTCCCATTTGTGCAGTCCATTATTCCTCATCATGGTTATTGGGATTGGATTCCTTCATAACGCCAAACTAGGAATCTTACTTGCGATTATCCATTATATTTCCGCTTTCGCAACAGGCTTCTTGATGCGACATAGCAAGCAAGCCATCTCTCCTCCTGGAGTAAAAACGCCAGTAGCCAAGCCGAAAGAATCAATTTCTATTGGGAAATCTGCTCTTATAGCCATGCGCCAAGCTTATTGGGAAGATGGCCGTACTTTCGGCAAGCTTCTTGGAGATGCAGTAACTTCCGCTGTACAAACGCTAATGTTGATCGGCGGATACATGATGATATTTTCTGTATTAATCAACGTCATCTCGATTACACATTTTACCGACATTCTTCGCCCCGTCACCCAGTTCCTTCTTAGCTTCATGGGTATTTTCACAGACACAACACCGCAATGGATCAAAGGATTGATGGAAATTCACCTTGGGGCTTATGCTTTCAGCCAGGCTCAAGATCTCTCACTGCTGCCACAAATGGCGCTGCTCAGTGCTTTCCTCGGTTGGGGAGGGTTGTCCGCCCACGCACAAGTTGCTGGCTTCCACCAGAAAACGGATGCTAGATATGCTTTTTTCTTACAGTCCCGTGCTCTCCATGCTGTGCTTGCCCTATTTACTACAATTTTGCTCTGGAAACCATTGCAGTTGCTCCTATTAGATACAGAGCCTAGCTTCCTCCGGTTAGACCTAGCCAGCAATCCTGCTGCCGCGGTACCGTTCCCCTTGAACGGCGAAACGGCATGGGGCCTATGGGGACCAATGCTGTTGCAATTCCTTTTCATTTTCACAATTATGCTGCTCATATCGGTTGGCCTGCGCTTGTATCAGCGGAAAGTGGTAAACTAACTAAATGTCAATTTGAAATTCCCTTTCGATCTAGCTTCTAGGTCTGAGGGAATTTCTTGCGTAGTTCCTCTTCCACTTCTACAGGTACTAGATCCTCGACGGGGCCATGGAATTTGGCAATCTCTTTCACGATACTTGAGCTCAAATAGGAAAACTGCGGTTTTGACGTCATAAAGAACGTTTCCACATCCGGGTTCAGCTTATGATTGGTCGATGCCATTTGCAATTCATATTCAAAATCAGATACAGCCCGAAGTCCACGAACGATCAATCTGACATTACGTTGTTTCATATAATTGACCATCAGATCCCGAAAACCATCGATCTCCACATTGGGAAGATCCGCGGTTACTTTGCGAAGCAGTTCCATGCGTTCTTCCAGGGTGAATAGCGCATTTTTGGATGTATTGTTCAGCACTGCCACAATTAATTTATCAAATACTTTTGCTGCTCTATGTATAATATCAAGATGACCGTAGGTAACTGGATCAAAGCTCCCTGGATATACCGCAACTGTTATACCGTGTTCTTGCCTCATCATGCTTTTCATCTCCTTCAATTACTGTGTTCTATGGACGCGTTATCGCGTTTAAATATGGTTACCGCCGTATCTCCATAGTCTGCTCTACGTAGCTGCTTGAAGCTGCCAATCGTTTCTAGCAGTACATCCTTAGCATCGTGCTCGACCACAATCGTGGCGTCTGGTTCCACAATGGCTTGTTCCTCCATCGTCATCATCAGCTCTGCGATTCCTTTCATCCGGTACGGCGGATCCAGAAATACAAGTTGGAACTTCTCCGCCCGCTTCGCCAGCACCTTCAGCGCTCTTGCCGCATCTGTCCGATAAATCTCTACCTGATCCTTTAACCTGGCAATTTCAACATTATGCCCAATCGTGTCGATACTTTTTTTCTCGATATCAATAAATACCGCCTTATCCATACCGCGGCTCAGCGCTTCAATTCCTAGCCCGCCCGTGCCAGCGAACAAATCAAGCACCTGTCCTCCGTCAAAATAAGGTCCGATCATACTGAAGATCGCTTCTTTCACTTTATCTGTTGTAGGTCGTGTACTCGTACCGGGTACAGCCTTTAACGACCTGCCTTTGGCCGTGCCTGAAATCACTCTCATCTGTGCGTGTCCCTTCCATGCTGGTTCATTCTTTTGCTATCGTACCACAAGCACTAATTTGATACAAAAAATTTATCCCTACGATGTATAAATTTACCGTAAAGCGGTCATCCTTGAACTATCGACATCAGAGAATGTCGTAGACAACCGCGGAGAAGGCTTACGTTTCCCCATAAGCTCTTCATCCGGTTTCTCCTCTCCCATGAGGCGGCTGCGCAAGCAGTCGCCGTTATTATTTTATAGGACAGTTTTCAGAAACCCTTATTCTATACGGGTTTACTATGTATAACAGTTACTAATTTCCCTATAGTACAGCTACTGTTTTTAATGATCAAGGTACCAGTAGGGTACCAAATGAAATATAATCGATCTAAATCTACATTAGATTAACGAAAAAAGCCCAAGAGTGGATCTCACTTTCGGGATTTTTTAGCTTCTATATATAACATAGAAAAAAACATCAATTATTCACTTCAAATGATTTAATGCTTATTGTCGAATAATGTAACCCAAATATTCCATATAGTCCATAATACCTAAGGCGAGGGTTAGAATCCTATTCGCTAAAGGGAGAGTATATATTGAAATACAATTTTAAGCTGAGCGACGCTGCTTTACTTTCCGCGTACAAAGATGCACTTAAAATGAATCTAAATGAAGAATTTATTGCAATACTGGAAAAAGAGTTGATTAACAGGGGCATTGTTTTTATACGGCCATCTGATGAAGAGAAAGAATACTAATAGCTAACTAAAAATGATGGGCGAATGGGATCTCACCCTTCACCAGAAAGAGCCCTGCTAGTTCTTTGCTAGCAGGGTGCCGTTAATTATTGCTGAAAATAAAAATCGCCCAAGGGATACTCCCTCAGTCGATTTTCTCTTGTTATTGAATTGCTTGATCTTTGTTAAGGAGTAGCAACCTCATATTCACTAACTTCGAAAGTTTCAATTTTACTGAATGCAATGTAGTCTTTGCGACTTAAAAATTTTGATAGGTTATAAGTTTTGTTAAAAGCATACACTTCGGATCCCGTACCTTCTGCACGTCCGTTGTACCAAGTAATAAATGCGTTAACCTCAGTCATCGATAGATCGTATTCTTTTTCAAGTCCGTTTACTAATGTTATTACTACAAGAGCACGACCTGAAGCCACCGGAACTGTCGGAGCCGTAGGAGTTGCTGATGCTTCGTTAGAATTTCCACTTTCTCCGCCAGCATTAACTGCTGTTACAACATAATAGTATGTTGTTCCATTTGTAACTGCGCTATCTGTGTATGTCGTACCAGTTACGTCACTAGCGATTGTTGTGTACGGGCCGCCAGCTGTTGTTGATCTTTTAATGCTATAACTTGCTGCACTAACAACTGAATCCCAAGTTAAGTTAATTTGAGAGTTAGCTCCACTTGCAGACAAGTTACTAGGTAAAGTCGGAACACTAATATCTGCTGTGTACTCTTCATTGTATACAGTAGCTACTCCTTGTGGGTTATCCCATCCACCCATTACATAAATTTTGGTCCCTACTGTAGCCGATGCGAGAAAGTGTCTTGCATGATGTAGACTTGATCTAATAGTCCATGTATTGGTTATTGGATCATATTCTTCAACCGCATTTGTATATTGAGCAGCTCCAGATAGACCACCAATTGCAAGAATATGATTATTCACAGTTTGAACTGTTAAGCCTGATCTGGCAAAATTCATACTTGTTTTTTGAGTCCAAACATTCGTGCCTGGATCATATTCAAGTAACTGTTTATGAGAGTTTCCATATCTATCGTGACCACCTACTAGATACAATTTGTTGTTTGCAGCAGCCAGTGAAGCTCCGTCTTTCGTTTCAATTGGAATATCCGCCTTTTGTGCCCAACTATTAGAAACAGGATCATATTCTTGTAGGAAGCCAGCCCATACATAAGAATAATAAATTTTATTATTAAGTACAGCACAAGCTGTTACTCCGCCCGTAAATGGAGTGGTCGATTTTTCAGTCCATGTGTTTGCAACCGGATCATATGCAACAACCTTATTGGTGTTATTTAAAAAATAAATTAAACCTTGAAAGGAAAGCCCAGTTTGAGCCCATACATTTGTAGGGAAAGAGCCTTTACTTGTCCATGAATTCAAAGTAGGATCATACTCTTGTATAGTACCGGCAGACGAACCAAAGGTATATATTTTTCCATTCACTGTTGCTGCACTTAGCTTTGCCTCTGGAGTAAGCATATTTGCCTTATCGACCCATGTATCCCCTGCAGCAAAAGCAAAATTCATTGAAAAAAATAATGAGAATACTAAAAATAAAATTGACGATAGAAATCCTTTTTTCAAAATAAATACCACCTTTTACTAAATTTACGTTACTCGGTAAATATTACTTCATTCAACATAATACGTCTAAACATTTCCAGGTAAATAATGTAATTTGAGTAAGTAATAACGAGAATTCCGTGAGTGACGCGATTCTATTAAATAATTCAATATAAATAAAAAAAGCCCAAGGGATGCTCCCTCAGGCGATTTTACTCTTGTAATTGAATTACTTAATCTTTGTTAAGGTGTAGTAACCTCATATTCACTAACTTCGAAAGTTTCAATTTTACTAAAGCGATATAGTCTTTACGACTCAAAAAATAAGCTAGATTGAATGTTTTGTTAAAAGCATACACTTCAGATCCTGTTCCTTCCGCTCTACCGTTATACCAAGTGATAAATGCATTAACCTCTGTCATTGAGAGATCGTATTCTTTTTCAAGTCCGTTTACTAACGTAACAACTAGCAAGGCGCGATTGACTGTTGGTGCTTTTGGTGTTGCGGTTGCTTCAGTTGATTTCAAAGATTCATTTGATGGTGATTGTAAATCGAATACTGAAATTTGGAAGCTATACTGAATTCCATTAGTTAATCCATGAACTACGTAACTTGTTTGTGTAGCTGGTAAAGTGTTTGCATAAACTCCGTCTATATAGATTTTATAACTTGCTAAATCAGGTGTTGTAACAGCACTCCAAGATAATGGTACAGAAGAATCCTGACCACTTTCTGCAACAAGCCCCATCGGTACAGCTGGTGGTGTTGTATCGGTTACTTGATTGGAATTATATACATCATTACCTGTAACATTGGTATCTGCGGATGTTGTATGCAGCTGATCAGAACCTAGTATTACAGGTAAACCATTTATTAACTTACCTGAATAAGCAAATGTAGCAGTAGGAAGTGCAGTTAGAATAGATGTCGCCCTTTTTTGCTGCAGCTGTACCCGAGATCCAGTCGGCATTAATGATGTTAATGCACAAAAAGAATACCCAAAACTTCCCCCCTCGAAGGTATCTGCAATGAAAGAGCTGATAAAAGCACTTGCTGCTGCTACAATTGTTGGTTTTAGTAACGAATCTAAAGTTAATTACGTTTGAAGGAATCTATTCATTGCCACCATCACTTTCTACATTAATAGTCAGTAACCACGGCGAGTCATAAAGGTCTTTGGGACTTACGTCGCCTGTGAATTGAGCAACAATCCATAACTCTGTTTCCGCAGAACAGCTTTGAGACTAATTGCTCCGCGCATTCAAACACATCGGGACTGTCGAAGTAGATAGGAATACCTATAACGTCCCTTACTACGATGCTTCCCATTTATCTTGGCTTTTCCATTTCCATATCTGGTTTCAACAAGGCCGAGCTCAGTAACAAGATCCTTGAGTTTCAGTTTGCCGGTATTTACGAGCCAACTTTGTTTTGCTTTATTTCTGTCGGGGCTGCGCTCTCTTGGCATTTCATATCACCCACCTCTGAAATACCAGATTTGCTAGAAAAAAGAGAGTCAAATTGACTCTCTTAATTAATCACTACTGCCACCACCACCGCTATCACTTCCTCCTCCACTTGAAGAATCATGATGATGGTGGTCTTGATGACTATGACTATGACTATGATGATTGTTGTAATGATTGTTGTGATGATGGTTGATATCTTGACTCGAATTATCCGACGACGAGTTATTCACAAAAAAAGTGGAGCTGTCATTTTGGTCGTGGCGCCCCTTATTACCTTTGTTAAACACACCAATCACACAGAAAACAGCAAACGCAATAAACATAATGACAACAATATTCATTTACTCAACCCACCTTTCTCAACAAACTCGCACTTACAAATATTACTATTCTTCTCAATTATTAAAAGTCCTCTATAATTCATCCTTTTGTAACTCCAAATCAATCTCAATCAACTTCATCAAATCCTCAACTGGCTTGATCTCAATACGTCCATCCTGAAAGTCTTTTACTCAGCGATCAATACCGTCTTGAATGATTTTACGATACTTTGACTTGGTTTCCAGTATACCTTCGATTTACGCGAGCTCGTGCTTAAGCAAAAACTCTTCATTTTCTTTGTTCGTATTGTTATCCTTCATTTGCGAACACTCCCAACATCCGTTAGAATAGCCGCAAGATCATACGTTCGTATAACCTTAACCACGGCATACATGATCTCACCGGGAGTGTCCGGGGCCTGAGGAGGACGTTAATAGTTTCGATTCTCAAATTAGTACCTCCTTGAGTAATATCGGATTTGGGATAAAGACTAACATTATTTGAAATGCATCCTCAATAATATTGTGGCTTGCTTACTACAAAAAAGAGAACCAACATCTCTATAAAAATAATATGGCATTAAATCTTGCTCCTTGGTATTCGGTCAAAATGCCTTTGGTGGTCACGAAGTTTTTGACGTAATCCTAAAAGATGTTATACTAACTTCGATATTGAAAGGTGGTTCTCACCTTTAATCTAGGAGGTATTCACCATGGACAAGGCAGGTCAAGAAAAGTTTTTAGGATTTATTTTGGATAGGGTTCAAGAAGGTAAAGAGGAAGAGGCAAAAGAAATTCTTTTGCTTAACTTCAAAAAACAAGAAGAGGGCACCTTTTCACAAGAAGACATTATGCAATTCGTACCTAAAATGATTAGTTTACTGAAACCAGAAAAATTAGGAGAAATACAAGAGGTTGTGAAGCAGTTTTCAGGTAATTTCATGAAATAACAAAAAAATAGACTGTTTCCCCGTGCATTCCCGATTATTAAGCCTGGATACATCTGCATGATAAAAACTAATTACACTTACAAAGTTAAACCCACCTTTTATTTTTAGGTGGGTTTTTAACTATTTATTCTCGTCGTTAGAAAAAACAATCTCCGAGTATATTTGTTTCGTCCATGCAATGAGAGAAACTTTTATTATGAACAAGCTGCTCCATGTCTTTGATCTTTCTAGTTTTATCTTCAGAAAGTTTTTCTCAACATGGCCGCCGTTCGTTTGTACTCATTAGATAATCTTTGTTTCCCATTCCCTCACACCCACGCGGTGTGTTAATATAAGCTACAAGAACATACGTTCCAACTCCATAGTCTTGCTAGGAGCCAGGGGTTCTTTCTATTTTCAATGAAATTTACTTTGGCTTGTTTGTGATTATGCTAAGCATACTTCAAATTATAAAAATGCGAATACAAGGTGTGCATTCTCCTCGTTCAGTCAGAATAGGAGGATGAGCTGGTATAGTTTTTGGTATTGCAATGATTTTACTTAACCTTTGTCTGATTGTATATTTCAATTAACTTTGGCTCTCCACGCTCTAGCAACTCATTTTCATCCAAAGCACCACAAAACTGGCATAACAATTGGATCACCTCTTTTAACCCACAATAGCTCTTGCTTCCATTTCATGTTCGTTCCCTCCTTTTTATTCGGCTCCATTCTCTACACCAAGCCAAGAATGCCAATCTGCGATTAAACAGTCTAAGTACCTCTCCCCCACCATATGGAGCCCTTCTGTCTTGCATATCTAATTGTGTACTCTAAGACGTACTTCAGGTGCGCAGCCCAGACGTTTTACATTAAAATCACCAAGGCAACATAAAAAAGGACTCCTACAAGTTCAAGGAATCCTAATAAAATTCTCTACTAATTAATATCTCAAGATACAGTTATGAACTTACTCGCTTGAGGATTCGAACATTAAATTCAAATTTGGATCTTAAGAAAAACTAACGGAACCCCTGACACTCTTGCTCATTTGCTTCATCTACTTCTCATGAGCTTGATTAATCTATCCCATTCCGACCGAGCAATCTTTAAATCACGAACCGCCACCCTAAATCCATACTTATTAGCATATTCAACGAATATCTGATCTTCATTCAATATTTCATAGCCAATAATTCCAAATGGTTGCTTAGTCAAAGCTTCTTTTAAGACAACTTTATCCGCCACTCATATCACCCATTAACCCCTCAATGTTAATTAAGATTCTTCATTTTTTTATATCTGAACAGCATTAAAAAACATTTTCAATTAAATTTGAGTTACACAGGGTTTAAGAGCAACAAATAAGTACGGGAAGGTGAGTTCCTGTATTTTTCGTCTTTTGCAATCTCAATCGGCCGTTTATTTTACTCTACTACCGACATTGTAGCATACTTAGATGAAGATTTTAACTGTTCGTTTGTAATCGTTACCATGACTTCATTAAATACGAGTGTATCAACCCGCTTTACCCCTCGTCTAAGATATGCCAACTGTACGACACCTCGCATGGAACGGTGCACAATTGACGGTTTCTCTTATCAAGTCTCCTTTTCCTAGTCACCACGATCACGGAAATTATACTTCTTAACAAATAAAGGAAATTACCAAATTATGGAGAATGTTAAATTCAGGAAATTACCCCTTTCGTTGAGAAATAGGAGGAAATTTATGATGTTTATTAAACATGTATCCAACCATACATCACGTAAGCAGACATCTAATCCCAAACAATCTGAAGCTAACTTGACTACACCGCATTCATCACTTTATAGCCAAGTCATGCAACTCCAAAGAAGCATAGGCAATCAGAGAGTTGGCCGCATGCTCACTTCACAATCACAAACTAATCAGAAAAGCGTATCTATTCAAGCGTCCCCACAGAATGTTATACAAGGTAAATGGGTCAAGGATCCACTTCATGATCATATGTATTTTGATGATGTCTATTTCCACAGGTACAACGAAGGAACTAATGAATATTTTGAAAATGGCGGAAAAACGGCCACTAATCCAAATGAGCATGAAGCAATAAAATTAATGAAAGAAATCAAATCTCAAATAAGCACTTTTGATCCTCTCTCAAAGGTAATACACGGACATGGTTACAGTAACTTAAGCAAAAGTGAATTAAATCCTAATTTAACAATTACATTATACGGTCCATATGGTTCAACTTTAAATAGAGAGGTTTCTAAGTGGCTTCGTGATAAGGGACCACTTCCACCAGGCAGTATCCGAGAAATTACAAATTCCGATTTTGCTTTATTGAAAAAGAAGTTTGGCGGGGTTTGCGAGTCTTTTACAAAAGCTTTATGGGAAAATGCTAGTGAATCTGAGTTTCCTAAGGTGATACAGCCTGGAGACTACATACCCGAATTAAAGCTGGATGCCGACAAAAATGAGTGGATTGACCCTCAAGATCATGTAATTCAAGTGAATGCTTTAACGAAGCTGAAGAATATTACTAAAATCCCCTCTGAAGCTCATATCCATTGGGGAGCCTGTCTGCAGGAGTTAGGAAAAAATGTTATCGAAAAAAATGATATCACTGTTATTTTACATCCTAGCCTTTCAAAACAGGTGTATCCGCCAACATTAGAAGAAGGAATTACCGAACAACGCTACCAGCAACAATTGCTAAATCCAGCACATGATGAAACACCTGATAAAGTAAAACCAAAAGAAACACCTGCAACCATCAATAAGACTTTTGTTTCTCAAGGCGCTACTGCGAATACACAGTTTCCAGAAGATCTTCAAAAAACGTTAGATACGGAGTTTAATAGTGAGCAAAATCTAGACGATCAAGTCGTCCACATTAATACACTTGTTATCAAGTATGGTTTTACGCGCACCGAAATGCTCCGATATTTAGGCGCACAAGGAAAAAAAGGTCAATTAAGTTAGCATATATCTAATATGAAAATCACAGTTTTAAAAAGCCTATCCCGAAAGGAATAGGCCTCTTGCAATTCATTAACCCCTATTGCCTATAAACATTAATCCTCCTCAACAAATGGTACGCTCCATCATACAACACGACATTACCATGTTGATTAATCGCAAAAACGTTTAAGGATAACATCCCTCCATACGAAGCCCCCATATTGGCAAAAACACTGGCGTCGTACGTATTGGTTTTGGGCAGATAGAGACCGTTGTTATAAGCAGCAATATCTTTCAGCCCCACATATGGTTGAGTCTCCCCCGTTGTCTTGACTTCCCAAATCTGTCGTTGCCCTTCGACATAGAAAGTCCCGTTGTTCTCATGTATTCTCAAAATTTCTTCCTTTATGTCTAGGGGAGCTACGAACCTCAAATTTCCTGATTGCTGCAGTTCATAAATAGATTGCTTGGATACATCTAGAACAAACAGTTTCCCATCATTTTCAACAGCTGCCAGTTTGACATTTTCTTTATCAGGGGTATACGACAGGAATATATTTGCTTGCTGACCAGATTCACCAGCATAGATGTGATCATGAAGAATATCACTGAAGTAGAAGCGTTTGCCGTCTGGCGTCCCCATAAAGTTGCCCGGGTGATACGTCGTTTTCCCGATTGCATAGGTCATCATTCGAACACTTGGTGCAATCTCATAAATGACAGTGGATACGTTGGTTTCGGATGAAAAATTACTGGTAGCCATTAAATAAAGCTTATCCAATTTCGAATCATAGACAAGTTTGCGCGGCGAGAGCACACTGGCGTTAAAATGCTGCTCCCCAAACTTCGGATCCGTGTAGTCAAAATTAAAACTCTGATCGAAGCCGCTGTACATCACTTTCATTTCGCCTGTTACTTCATTATAGACACGAAGGATAAAACTCATCTCGGTAGCTGCATTTTGCTCTAAGATATAGATCAGATTGTGTTGATCTGAGGCCATACTAATCACGTTCACATTCGGGCGTTCGATAAAAAAATTATAGGTAAAACCCATATTCGAAGCCGTCATTAAGTTGTCGATGCGAATCTCCGTTGCTCTCGGATGAGGCGTTGTAATCGTAATGGATTTCGTGTCTTCATTGTAAGCAACTATCTGATTCAAGCTTTCTGCAATAAATCGCAGCGGCACTAGCGTAGTACTATTCACTATGACTGCTGGCTGGTCTAACGTCTTACTTTGATTATCGATACGGACAATTCTGTTATTAATAGACAGTCTTATCGAATGCCCCTCAAACTTGAGAGTGATGGACTGGTCCTCAGTATTCCATTTTAAATCTGCCTTCAAGGCATCTGCAATAAAACGGAGAGGAACCATTGTCGTATTATTAAGCAGTACAGGCGGTGTTGAAAGCGTCGTTTTCTGCCCATTTACTGTGGCTGCAGCATCGTTAATCCTCAATTGAATCTGTGCTCTGACCGAGCCCCCCCCCATCATTGGCATAACTTCTAGGGGTATAGCTACTGTTAAGCAACATTGCTGCAAATAAAACGAATATCACACACATCCGATACAACACATCTTATCCCCCTATAGCCTAGGTACTTGTATTCGTAGATTTAACTTGCAAAAGCTCGTTATTCTTGCGTTGCAGTTCATGAATGATGGCATTCGTGTTGTTCAAGTTTTTTTGTGCCGATCGCGTAGCGTTTAACAAGCTGATGCCAAATTGCTTCTCAAATTCGGGTATACTATTTCCAGTAAGTTTAAACACTAACAAGTTCTTTGTTTGTTGAACATTGGTGTAAGCATCGCCTTCACTCTTAATGAGGGATTTAAGATCATCGGAATGACTCACGGTTCCCAAAAGCTTTAGTGCCATTTGGATGGATTCATTATATTGTTTCATTAAGTCTTCAAAATCCATATTTAATTGACTCACAAATTCACTACCATTCGTTAAACTAGCATAAAGCTGAAGTTGTTGTGTGAAAGTTAGTATAGCTGTATCCGTATCTTTCAGCCATTGATAGACACTCATCAAGTTCTCGGACTCTTGTTTGGCAGGGTTTAATGGGTTCGCTGATGCGGATTGGGGCATTGTCACGTTTACACTATATGTAGCAGGATTCCACGTCACGAGAACTCCAAGTTGTCGTAACATCGACAAAGGCACAACCGTGTGATCTTTATAAATCATCGCTGGTAATTCATCGACTTTTAAACTTTGTCCATCGGATGTTACTTGTACAATAGGATTACCTTCATAATCCCCATTTAATGTAGCAGCTCCCGCTACACCAATTGGGACAGAGAGCACTAGTAAAGATAGAATAAACCTTTTCATTGTTCACCTCGTTAAGAATTTGTTTGACTGCTATGTACATTCCACATTTACAACACGCTCTCCTTCTGCTAGGATTGATTCTCTCTTCCATTTTATGCTATAATCAAAAACAAGAACATACATTCCCTGTATTTTACATTCACTCTGCAGTCAGAAAAGAAGGTTAGCCATGAAAGATCAGCCTGTATTTGAGAATCTACGCGACAAGTATGCCGATGAAGACCGTGCCAAGCTTGTGATGTTGCAGTTACGAACACTAATGGGACAGAAGCAGAAGAAGAAGTGGTATCAGAAATGGAAAACGCCGACAAAGACGAAGCCAACGAATTGGAACGACTAGAACAACCTTGCTGGCCTAGTTGATTGAAACAATAAAATAGAGGCCCCCTCCGTAGCTAGCTACGTGGAGAGCCTCTTCGCTTTTATCGGTTTCTTTTGCGTGAATAGTATAAGATACCTAAGTAATGAGCCCCTGTGAATAGGGTGAGTATACCGAAGAACAATAAGAAGCCGCCGTTACGATCACGGAAAAACAATTGCACAACGAACAACGCAAGGGAGATCTCGCTCCACAGAAGCGTTCTTTTCTTAAGCTGTGTCAAGTCAGCTGTAGACTTGCTTATTTTCCGAAGATTCATGTAAGTCAGGCCAGCGAGTACGATAACACCAATGACGATCACGAGAATATAACTTGTATTGCCCGACATGTGACTCCCCCTAATTCTAGTAGATATAATATCTAAGATACATGGATTAGGACGGAATGTCTATTTGAAAATGTCATTACGAAGCAAGGATTAACTTCCCAATTCCAACTCATATTACAGATTGACTTCTACACGCAGCGAGGTGCCACATCATGTCAACCTTAACATTCAAGCCAATAGAGTTCCCCGACATTCCAATATTGATGGATATTTACAATCATTTTGTTATTCATTCAACTTATTCTTTCCACACCGAGCCTGTTGCATTACCCGAGTTCACTGAAAGTGTCGTCCACGCTAATCCCCGTTTTCACACGTATGTCATTCTGCTTAATGAGAAGCTGCAAGGCTATGTTCAAGTTATGCCCCATAAGAAAAAACAAGCATATGATACAACTGGTGAAGTAACTATTTATCTTCATCCAACATGCGTCGGCAAAGGAATTGGATCTGCCGCTATTCAATATATAGAAGCGTTCGCGAAAGAGCGCGGCTTCCATTCTTTAATTGCAACTGTTTGCGCAGATAATTCAGCTAGCATCCACATGTTCACCCGAAATGGCTACCAACAATGTGCACACTATCGTGAGGTCGGCTTCAAATGGGGTCAATACTTAGATATTGTTACGTTTCAAAAAATTATTTCTTAGTCCGGTCACCTGTCAATGTCCCGCCCCACCTCCATAACAATCTATTTCCGTTATTTGCACGGGATAATTTCGCCTCCCCTTACAAAACCTAGCGTATAGTCATATTGCTCGGAGGGGATTGCCATGACCAAACGGCTTTGGTCCTTTAGCATCGTTTGTCTGCTTGTAACCAGCTGCGGTGCGCCTTTAACGAAGCCTTATCAAGATCAGAGCTCAGCCCAACATTCCACTCCAAATGTCACTCAGACATCCATGGAGGCTAGTAGGGACTTCGCGGAGTCTCCGTTCCCTACAGAGGGTTCCAATCATTTGAGCATGTTGCCACCTGCGAGCATGCCCTCATCTTCTGCTTTGCCAATAGCACCTACACGCGCTCCAAGCCATACCCATGCACCAAGTCCCACATCTACGCCTAGCCTGAACCTGAAGCCTAAGTCCAACCCAAAAAGATCCGTTGCCCAACCTGAAGCGTCCAAGCGACCTTCCTTACCCGTTCAAAAAAATCAAGGCCAAGTCAGAATTTCTCAGAAAAAACTTACACTCTCACAGCTCGTTGTTAAATACCCAGAGACCTTCAAGCTCCGCGGCTCAAGTCAGGAGAAGAAAGTCGCCTTAACCTTTGACGATGGACCCGATACTCGGTTTACGCCAAAAGTACTTGATGCTTTAAAAGCCAATCAAGTAAAAGCAACGTTTTTCGTGCTCGGTGCTATGGCTAACACGCATCCGGACGTCATTAAGCGAATTGTGAATGAAGGGCATGTCATTGGCAACCACTCATACAGCCATGAGAATCTACCGAAGCTCTCTGTGGATAAATTCCAGAACCAGATTGAAAGCACGGAAACCATTTTACAGAACCTCATTGGCTACGCTCCTCGGCTAATCCGTCCCCCTTATGGCGCAATTAATGAAGATCAGGTTAAATGGATTGCCAATCATCACTATTTAATTGTGAACTGGAATGTCGATTCTCTGGACTGGAAATCACTGAGTTCCGATCAAGTTCTTCACAATATCTTGCAACAAACGAAGCCAGGGTCTATTATTCTTCAGCATTCTGGAGGTGCGGACAGCCAGGATCTATCCGGTACGGTGCAAGCAATCGGACCATTAATTACTAAGCTTAAAGCAGCAGGCTACACTTTCGTCACTGTCCCTGAACTGCTGCACGTTACCAAAAGCAAATAATAAAAAGCAGTCTTGCCGGGATCACCCAGCAGACTGCTCCTTTCTTAAACATGTATAACGTCTATTCACTCGCCTATCTGAGCGGTAGGCATGGCTGATTTACAATCGGCACAATAGCCAAATATTTCAAACCGATGGCTTTGAATCTCAAAGCTCTCTGGCAAATCTTTTACAAGCTTCATTGGACAGAACTCAAACGTCACAGTTTTCTCACAGCTGACACAAATCATGTGATGATGATGATGAGACAAACAGCTCGCCTTGAACTTCAAACCATCCGCCAAATGAAATTGCTCCAGAACACCCATCTCGCTCAACAATCGGAGATTACGATACACCGTATCGAAGCTTACGCCTGGATATTTCATTTTCATATGCTCATAAACATCCTTCGGCGATAAGTAACTGCCCGATTCTGCGAATAAAGTCGCTAAGCTTCTACGCTGTTCTGTAATACGCCAGCCCTTCTGCGACATTGCCCTTAGCATCTCATCGATCGTATCCGTATGCGTACTCACTTGCATTACCCCTCTGTGTTGAAATGTCCTCCTATTATAGTGCAGCAAATGGCCACTTGCGTCAAGTGTAGAACGATGACGGAATCTGTAATCACTTATTTCGCCCTAGGATTTGCCATTTCGGCTCTTTGATCTTCTAGGTAGCAGACTCTGCTTCTAGTTTCAACAATTCTGCGCGAATGACATCCTTAGCAAAGTTCTCCCCGATGAATACCGCTACGTCAGGCACATCGCCTTTAGGCGTTATTTTCACAAAATCCATCTCTCTATAGGCGTACTGGAATAGGAACCGACTCGAGGTATCCGAGAAACTGAGAATCCCTTTGGCACGATACACTTCTTGGGGAAGTTGGCTCACGAATTGTTCAAATGCGTTACTATCTACAGCCCGTTCAAAGAAATGGGTATACGCCATTACATGGTTATGCGAATGATGATGATCATGCCCCTGATGATGCTCGTGGCTATGTGGAACTGACGCTTCTTCCGGTTGTCCCTGCACGGGCGACCCCGCGGAATCCTCTGTGTGGATGTCTTCAATTAGCTGGATGTCGATTTGACTGAACACTGTATAATGTAAATCGGCATAAGGATTCCATTCCCGCACGAGATCATGCACTTCTTGAAGCGCCACCCCCTGCAGCAAGTCCGTCTTATTGAGCAAGAGCAAGTTCGCACATCGAATTTGATCCCGCATGAGCCGGTAGGTTTTGCCACGACTGGTGCGATTTAATTCTAGCAGCTGCGGGGCATCTACAACCGTGATGAGGGCTGAAAGCTCTATCGGCAGGATGAGCGAGGCATCCGTAATCTCATCAATAATTTCCATTGGATTCGCAATCCCTGTCGATTCCACGAAAATTAAATCTGGCTGCTCCGTTGTCACTAATTCGTTCAACGCTGTGGCAAGATCACCACGACTCGAACAGCATATGCATCCGCCAAGCAATTCCGACATGGGAACTTCATTAGCGATTAATTGTCCATCCAAATTCACTTCGCCTATTTCATTCATAATTACAGCCGGCTTGCGACCCGCTTCGGTGAAATAATCGATGGCCTTGGTAAGTAACGTTGTCTTACCGCTCCCGAGAAATCCTGATAACACATAGACATGAATCCGTTTGTTTGCCATTCGTGCTGCTCCCCTCCGTCATGAGGCTTATGCGCCCACTACTCTGTCTTCACTTCAAATTTAGTGGCCAAGATCGGCCACTTCCCAACGATCCCAACCAAAAAAGGAAATAACTTTGCCCACAATAAACTCGTACTTGGATCTGTAGGCTTCAACGGTAACTCTATGCGGTCGTACAGAATTCTCGCTGCTTCATGGACCAGCTTAAGCGCCAAATCTGCCCGATCCTCCTCGGTTACTGCCTCTAATCTAGGAAGATACAACTGTACGATCGATTCCGATAGTCGATGCTCCGCTAAGTTGTCTGAAGCCATCACTTCGCCCATGCCTAAGCTGACTAAGCGCGCTGTTTCTTCCTCAAATGCGTGCGGGATGCAGTAGATCTCCAGTGCCAACGCCGCTACGTAAATCTCTCTTAACAGTTCATCTTCTTTGGCCATCGTCAAGACAGGTTGTGGTAGGTAGGCAATGATAGCAGGCTTCAGCGTGTCCCAGCTATTTTCTATGCCCTTCATCGTAAACTGCATCATCGCTGCCGCCAGTTCCGCAGGTGTAATTTGTTTCTTTTCTAACTCTTGCATTGGTGTTACCCCTCTTTTCTATCATGCTTTGTTAAAATGGATTGTCAGCTCAATAATTTCCGATTGGCTGCCTAGTCGTATCGGCGGTCCCCACGTTCCGAAGCCTGAGGACACCAGCGCATGTAAATTCCCTTTGCGTAAGTAGCCCCAATCCAGTTCAAAGATCCGTCTAGTGAACAGATGGTTCGGCGCTATTTGACCACGGTGCGTATGACCTGACAAATTCACATCAACGCCTGCGGCGGCCGCTACATCTAGCTGGTACGGTTGATGATCCATAACGATAATCGGCTGCGTAAGGTCAACTCTCTCCATCAAGGAGGCTAACGATTGACGTCCGCCAACGGCATGTTCGGCTGATTTATCTTTACGCCCTACAATAAATAAGCGCTCTTGAACATGAACAACTTCATCCATCAGCACGCGAATGCCGATTTGTTCCATTTGTTCCACGAAGGCTGGAATATGTCCGCCATAGTATTCATGGTTGCCAAGCACAGCATACACGCCCAACGGAGCTTGCAGCTCTCGCATAATCTGTCCCATTTGATACCGGATAAAAGGTTTAATATCATCATCAATGACATCACCAGGCAGCAAAATCAGATCAGGCTCCATCGCCTTCATCTGCTTGACTAGTTTGCGTAAATGGCGGTTGCCAACGACAGCACCCAAATGAATATCCGAAGCGACTGCGACCCGGAGGCTTTCCCAGTCCCCAGCTTGCTTGGGAATCGTAATCTCATATTTGCGGATCACCGGAGTTCGCGCCAGATAAGAGCCTACTACGAGGAGGATGAGTACAACGGCTGTAACAATCCCTCCCAGTATAGGCACATAGCTAGCTGACGGAACAGATGATGCATACAGCACACCAATCACCACGTCCGTTACCGGCAGAAGAAGGATCCCGAATTGAATAATAGCCAACCAGTAGGAACCGATGATGTTAAGCAGGCGTGTTAGCGTTGACGGCAGAACCTTCGTTCCAAACCGCCCTATGACATAGGCGAACGCAACGATCCAAAACACAGGCCAATACAACCAGGGATGAAATGAAGCTCCCCCTACATGCGATAGAAAAACCTTCAAGTGCCAGCCTATATAGCCGTTAATCGCCGCTACAATTGCAAGTATAATCGTGACCCTGAGCCACATACCATTTCTCATGTTTCTTGACGCTCCTATTCCCTCAACCTTTTAAAACAACAGACTTATTGGCTCGATACATTGCTCATCATCATTACGTACATTCCCTACCCGGCTAGACACTGGATACGCCATCATGAGCTCCGAGGGGTATGGCTGTAGAAGCGGACGAAGTTGGTCAACATTCTTCCTACTGCGGTCTAACCAAGCAGCCTCCTTCTCTCGTGGCAAAATGACCGGCATACGCTCATGAATATCCTTCATCATCTCGTTCGATTCCGTGGTGATGACCGTACATGTCGAGATACGCACACCTTCGGGTGATGTCCATGTATCGTAAAGCCCTGCCATACTGAACAGTTCCTTGCTGCGCAGCATGATGCGCATAGGCTGCTTATGCTTGCCGCCGCCTTTCCAATCATAGAAAGAATCTGCTGGAATTAGACAGCGTTTGCGTTCGAATGGCTTGCGAAAGGCAGGCTTGTCCGCCAAAGTTTCGGAGCGCGCATTGAGCATCTGGTAGCCAACTTTCTCATCTTTGGCCCATTCTGGAATCAGTCCCCAGCGCAGTTCGCCTAGCTTATTTCGCTGCCCATCATGAACAATCGCCATCACCTGCTGACCGGGCGCAACATTATATTTAGGACTATATCTCGGCATAAAAGTATCATACATATCGTAGCGCAGCATCAACTCTTCTAACGTTACGGTGATCGTATAGCGTCCGCACATAGCTAAACATCCTTCTCCTTCACACGGTTATCCATTCTCCTTTCTCCATTATGGAAAAAAGATAGGCTTACGTCAATTCGTACAGCCCGAAGAACCGATATTCTTCAGGCTGTGCGAAGGGGCGCTAGCGTTATATTCAGGCTGATTCACGATTTTTTCTTCGCTTCCTTCTCTAACACACTCACACGCGGATCCGTCCCGTAAATAGTTGTGACCAGACTGTCAGCATAGCGGCCGATTCTTGCCCCAATTTCAGCACGCATATAGTCCCGGGTCATCGTAAATCGATCTTCATGCTCGCGGCACCGATACCGGTAACGGATCATCTGGTCGTCTTTCTCCTCTTCCGCGACATGCATGTCATTCTCGAGCATATAGCGCTTTACTTTCGCTAAATCGGCGTACATATTCTTGGCCAGAACCTGAGCTACCTTCGAATAGAGGGTCCTTAGCATCTCGGAGGAGCGTTCCACTTCGCTCGCCCTTCTCACAATAATCGTATGCATCACTGGCAGTAGCACAGATTCTCGTATAATACTAATATCGTCCGCTGTCGGGCGCTTCGTAGGAACCGGTTTGTCATGACGCTGACCCTGAGCTGCTTCCCGATGCTGGGGCAACATCATGCGGCTCGACTCCCATAAACCGTTATTCTGCAATTTTTTGCTCATTTATAATGACCTCCGATTTTGAGCGAGCGAACCTTCGCTTGGCCAGCTGTCGTCAAGGAGGACGCCCGAACAATTGCCGCATTGCCGAACCGATCCTTAATGCGATCCGTTACCTTCTCCAATTCACGTGCCTTCACTTGATCTTCAAAAAGCGTGAGCTGATACGTTTCATCGTCCACGAACTGACTTAACATAACACCTGCACGACGCACTGGCATCGTGTCCCAGAATTTATAGAAAAGCTGTTTCACAGCTTGAAATACAGTACCGGTATGATTCGTCGGGTCCGGCATCTTCATCTGTCGTGAGAAGCCTGTCGGCGCATCAAAAGGACTGCACATGCAACTGACCGTCACGATAGACGCCATATAGCCTTTGCGCCGGCAATCCCGGCACACCTCCTCCGTCAGCTCCATGAGGATCGTATTCACTTCTGACGATTCTGCATAGTCCCTCGGCAGCGTCATCATATGCCCGATTGACTTCGGCGGCGTATCGAACGTACCCGGCGTGACTGGACTGTCGTCCAAGCCGTTTGCCGTTCGCCACATCACCTCCGCGTGAATGTCCGACTGCTTGCCGAAACGCGCGCGAAACTTCTGCTTGAGCTGCGGCAGCGGCGTTCGTGCCACATCGCCAACGGTATACATGCCCAACTTGGCAAAATGAGCGGTCATCCGCGAGCCAACTCCAAACATCTTGCTGACGGGCTGCTCCCACAAGCGTTCCTCAATAGCGGAGGGTAGAAGCGTGAAGATGCCGCTCGCATTCTTTTTGGCGAAAATATCTGTTGCTATTTTGGCTAATATTTTATTTGAGCTAATGCCCACGCGGACTTTAACGCCTGTTTGCTTGAGCACCTTATGCTGCAAGGTCTCAGCAATTGTTATCGCATCTCCGAAATGCGGAATGCTTCCCGTTACATCCAAAAACTGTTCGTCGATACTGAAGATTTCAACTAGATCCGTAACTTCCTGGTAAATTTCAGTTATTTGCAACGAAACATTAATATAATGCTGCATCCTCGGCCGCATAACAATCAGCTCAGGACACTTCTTCAGCGCTTCACCCAACCGTTCAGCCGTGGATACACCATATGCTTTGGCAACAGGGCAGGCGGCCAAAATAATGCCTGACCTGAGCGCAGGATCTCCTGCAACGGCAACCGGCTTATTGTCTAGTCCTGGATGTTCAGCCTTCTCTACACTTGCGTAGAAGCTCTGACAGTCCGCCAGGAAGATCGTTCGTTCCCCACCCTTGTTCCCCTTACTCATCGCAATTCCCCCCGCATATTCATCAGCATAGTCATCAGCTCAGCCTTGACCAAACTACGAAGCATCGTGAAATGATGAATGTAACCTCGAACTTTGTATTCAACTTGGATTCCTAAAGCATTCATTTCCGTGCGAATTACCTTAATCTCTCGCTGTTTCATCTTGTTTTTCAACTGTTGCAATTCTGGATAAATCCCCATCTCAACCTCTCTGAGATAGAATAGAATATGATTATAAACGATTTTATCTTTATAAACCTTCAGCTCTTCCATATCTCGTGCTAACATATCAAGCAAAATCGGCAACAATGTGTATTCCTTGATCATTTGAACATCCTCTTCTGTCTCTACTCTTGATGAACCATTCATGTTCTCACCACCATATGCGAACATACATTCGTTTTTCCATATTATATACCGAACAGGTATTCGTTATGCAAGTGGTTTTTTAAATATATGGGTAATGGATAAAAACACCAAAAACCCAGATGAACTCTGGGCATAATTATGCGAAATCAAAAAAACCATTCCTTTCTTTCTAGGAGTGGTTTGTCTTTATACGATGGTGTCCATCGTCTTACACCTCATGGTGCTGGCAGATGTTATGTAATAGCCGCGGCTCACTACCGTTGTCACTTTATATATTGTTCTGCTACGTATCCATCCAAAAATGTCTCTTGGATTAGCGGACATATTTTCCCATAGATCATCGTGGAATACATACCACTCAAAGGGGCTTACCTTATTTACTCTTTCAGATGAGAATCAATCGGTCCAAAATCTCCACAAGAAATTATTAGCTCCACACTGTTCGGCATTGAGAAAAAGCCCATTGTTTGGGAAATATATCCTTTCTCGCTGATCGACATGTATATGATAGCCGTTTGTAAAATCATTATGAGCCAGTCTTAGTAACTCTTGTGCAAAACCAATTAATCATGGACGACATCAGAATCAACCGTCGCATACCATTGACTTCTTGTATCTCCCCAATCTTCTTTTCTCCATTCCAACAATTCACCAAAATAATCAGCTACTTGATTTTCAATTCTCCAATGTTCAGAACTCGGTCCATTGAAATCATTTCATATACGTTTCATCCTGTTCTCCTTAAAATCAGAACTATCCTGAATACTTGTTTACAGTAATTGAATAATGGTATATCTCAATATCCTCATCAATAAATCCTCTACGTTGTGCTGCTAACAATGTTTCATACATATTATTTCGACCTACAGGGTTATCTGTATGTAAGTAAATTTTGCTAGCCCTTAAACCATTCTCACAAAAGTATTTAACGAAATCGTAACCATTACGTAATTCGTTTCCATTCTCATCTTCGCCTAAGTCATGATCAAGGGATAATAGTTCTATTGAATGCTCTTGAAAACATTGTATGGCTTCTTCGATTGTTCTTGCGACAATAAAACCCTCTGGGCAATCCCTTAAATCATCTAGATAAAGATTGACCTTCACTGAAATCACCTCTGTGATAGACTACCAGTTTGAATTTCTTCGATGGTGAATTAAATTACCTCACACTTCTATTACAAAATCTTCTAATACATAACTTAATTTTTAAATGATTAATGATTCAGTGCGTTACCAATTTTTCAAGTATTAGCTGTTCCCCAAACAACTGATATGTAAGGTTTTGTCCTTATAGTTAAGGTTTTAAGGCGTTCATCATTGAATAATACTAAAATAAATTCCGAGTTTCCTTGTTTTTTTATTTCTATTCCATAAACCTCTTCTAATGCAAGTTCTAATATGACCTTGTTTTCTTGATGCCATCTCATATAAACATATGAGATACTTGGTTCTATATCAATCTCTAACACATCAGTTTCTCGTTTTAGAATGAACCTCCATTGTTTATAGTAGTCAGGAACATCCAATTCCTCTAAGGTTAATTGTGGTGGTTCACATTCAAAAATATCGATAAGTTCGTGTTCTTCTGGGAAAATCTCCATCCTTTGAACCACCTTGCTATGATTA
Source organism: Paenibacillus oryzisoli (assembly GCF_001653565.1). Classification (GTDB taxonomy): domain Bacteria; phylum Bacillota; class Bacilli; order Paenibacillales; family NBRC-103111; genus Paenibacillus_E; species Paenibacillus_E oryzisoli. The sequence continues at coordinate 29,396 of NZ_LYPB01000086.1, read as the reverse complement.
GTAGAATCGTGCTTAAATTACTTCCTCCTAGCTAATCCAAACATTACACTAGCCAAAATAATGAACAATATGGCTAGCCCCCAACCAACTAGACCTGAATAAGGCATTTATATCCTTTGCAGCCACGCTGAACATGACCGATGCTGGAATCAATAAAAAGCAAATCACTATATACTTCTGATATGTATCGTTCATTTATTTGCTCCAATCTTTTACCATTACTCGGTGTATATTCCTTCCCCTTTTGGGTTTACAATGCATATCTGCCGATTCGTGCGTGTGTGTGCAAGTGACCAGTGTGTTTTTCTTATTCGACGTTGTGTTCTCATATTCCTTGGCTGTCCAAGTAACGGAACCAAGCCAGATAATGTTGTAAATACTCAGTACAAAGTACACTGGACTCGGATAACTGACAGCCGGCAGACGCATACGAACACACTTCTCCCCTGCCCCTCCCCTTAAAATCTCCCCCAATATGTCATATTAAATATTCGTTATTCAGGCGAATGTCCAAGCGTGCAGGTGATTGCCTGCATTAAATAGTTTAGAAACAACAAATAAACGGAGGTTTTCTTAACTATGGCATGCGATAATTCGGCTACAGCTTTAACTTGCTGCTCAGAGAAAAATTTCGTACAGGATAAAGTATGTGCGCCATGGACTGGCACAGTAGTTGCCGCAGATGTTGACATCGTCGCTTACACAAATAATATTAATCCGAACTTAGTAGGCACAGGGTATGTGAAATTTGATACAGGACCTGCTGCGATTACGTTGGATGTATTAAATAGTGCAGGTGCTTCCATCTTAACGGCTCCGGTTTCCATTGAACCTGGAACAAGTCTGGCTTTTACTTATCAACGCTTCGCCACTATACAGTTAACACTGGATGGAGGAGACGCCGGTTTGTATCAGGGCGAATTTTGCATCACAACCCGTTACTCCATTCAATAACGCCATTTAACAACTAAAGGAGGTACTCATCATGTGCTCTTGTAGTAACACAGCGCTTAGCTGTTGTTCAGAAAAAACCTACGTGCAGGATAAAGTATGTACGAATTGGCTGCTGCCTGCAGCGGGTACGGCCACTGTTTACACCGATAATATGGCAACTTTAATTAGTGGCACTGGATATGTCAAAAATGAAATCGGGACCGCGGCCATTACGGTAACATTCCTCCGTTCGGCAGCTCCGGTCATGACAGCTATCACGGTACCAGCAGGAGGTAGCGCTACGTTTACGGTTGGACGTTTCGATACGATTACTGTTACGACTACAGCAGCGGCAAGTGGGGAATTTTGTATAACTGTACGATACAGCATGTAAAATGCACGCTACAATATAGGTGGTTTTTCACTTAACTGTGAGAAACCACCTTATTCATGATCGCAGCATGAAGGTTCGGACTGGATTTGGAGTGTAGTAGAAATGACGTACTTGCCTTCTACATACCCCATTTCATCTCCCAGTGAAGAGATCGTTATTGCTTTGACACCTTGGCCTATAAAATTAACGGTACTGCCGGGAGGAACGCTCAGTCTTTTGTTGTCAACGACATCGGTTTCAATGTCAACCTCTAGTGCTTGGGTGCTGCTCGCGCTCGAATATATGCTAATCTGAGCCACTTCAATCTTGGAATCCACATCCATCTCCCATATCCGGAATCCAGGCTGATTGCCTTGAAGGAGTATATTGCCGCAGCATTCCTTATTAATCGTTGTTGGCGGAGGTAAAGGATGGCAATGGGGGGGCTTAGGTGGTGGACAAGGTCTAACCATTGGGTTATATATTAGCTTTGGATTCAGGTTCCACTCCGGCTTTGGCTTATTGGTTGGATAGCGGCTGCGAGAACAAGGTAGAACGGAATGTGTGCTCCTCGTCGTCGGTTGACGATAACACCGCTTTTTCTGCTTTGGCCTAGTGACTTTCCCTTTGTTTAAAGAAAGGCAGGAAGACGATGTTTTGTGAACGATGCTCAGCTCTATAAACTTTTTCCTCGTCCTGGATTTCTTCTTGATCACAAAGCCTCCTCCTCCCTCGAAACGTCCATTCCTTGTGCATACTTATAGTAGATGAATGTTCCCCCTCAATGGTTATACATGTTTTGGATTTATTTCAACTATAAATAGACTAGGCAATCTGGTGTATCGACCATACAACTCCCGTCGTACCATTTCCTATGTTAATCGAAATTGTTAATCCCGCTGCATTGTAGAATAGACCAACAACATCGCCCGCCGTCAAAATAACGTCCCCAGCCAATGTTATTTCACCCGTTCCCAATACTGCCCGTAAAGTTAAAACCAATGCGACGTTAACATTCAAAATAGGCAGAAAACCGCTCACCAAATTGACGGCGGAAGGAGATGTGCGCTGCACGGCAAAAAAAGGATTGATCCCCGCGCCTATGCCCACACTGACAGCTGCAGTCGTGGAGTAGTTAACCGTTGCTAGTAACGTGTACCTCCCTGTTGTCGGTGCCGTGAAGTTGCCTGTAACTGCGTTAAAATTGGCATTGCCATAATACGGACTAGCCGTCGACCAATTCGTAAGCTGTGTGCTTGTTGCAATGGATAGTGTAGATAAAAATGCCGAAAATCCATTTGTAGCAAAATTCGGTCCGGTGGCTCCTGTTGCACCTGTGGCACCGGTTGCTCCAGTTACTCCCGTGGCTCCTGTTACTCCGGTAGTTCCCGTGGCTCCGGTCGCTCCTGTTGCTCCTGTGGCTCCAGTCGCACCTGTGGCTCCTGTTACTCCTGTTACTCCTGTTGCTCCTGTGGCTCCATTCGCACCTGTTGCACCAGTCTCTCCAGTTACACCTGTTGCTCCTGTTACTCCTGTTACTCCTGTTACTCCTGTTACTCCTGTTACTCCTGTTACTCCTGTTGCTCCTGTTGCTCCTGTGGCTCCTGTTACTCCTGTTGCTCCTGTTGCTCCGGTTACTCCTGTTGCTCCTGTTGCTCCGGTTGCTCCTGTTGCTCCTGTTGCTCCTGTTACTCCTGTTGCTCCGGTTGCTCCGGTTGCACCAGTCTCTCCAGTTACACCTGTTGCTCCTGTTACTCCGGTAGTTCCTGTTGCTCCTGTTGCTCCAGTTGGACATACGCACGGAATGCCACTGCAGCTTAACGCAACTGAACATGAACAATGTCTATGTGATCTTTCTTGAAATTCGCCCTCACCTGCTGGACCGCAATAATTCACGAAGCATACCCTCCCTAAGGCAAACCATGCAAGAACCTTCCTTGCTTCAAACAACTTTATTACTAGTAAATGAATTTCTGCCTAATATGCTTGTACTCATGTCTCTCCTCGGATAAAATGTACCCTGACAAAAAAAGGCCTTATGGAGTTTATCCAAAGGCCATAAGCAGCTATTTAATTAGATGTAGTTGTCCCTCCGAACAGCCAAAACGCCACAATAGAGCATCTCACCGCTCCACATGTGGCGTTTTCATCATGCAACTATCGGAATATAGTCCATAATTTAATCAAATGAAACGTGTTGTTCGGATCAATTTTTTGCGCCAAAATAAACGTTAAGATCTGGTGTGTCTGGGTCCCGCTGAGTTTCTCTCCAAAAATACCTGCGGCAAGACCGATTAAACGCGTAACCTTCGCCGTGTTTTGTAAATCTGCTTTTGTGACGCCTTGCAGCAGCATTTTGATACGTTCCTTCACCTCGGGATTTTTCAACTTGAACTTTACTCGCTCCACGAGCGCAGGATCGATGCCATATTGCTGATAACTCATCCCCGCACCTCCGATACCCTTCATGCTCTATCTTATGAGTGAATATGGGCAAACTTGCCTGAAGACGATGCATATAAGATAAACCAAAGACCAGTTTTACGCGGGACAACATATTTAGCAAATTTCTCCTCTATGCAAACGCACGTAAATCTGAGGTGGCGGGGTGCCGAGGCGTGACGTCAGGATCAAATAAATGGAAAAAATACAGTTAAACTCGAGCTATTTATTAAAAATTAGCAATTAACTGGATTTTATGCATGTATTCTATTCATAAATTCGAAAAACTGCAGAAACCATTGATTTTACCTACATAATTTCCATCTAATCTTCAATTACGGAAGTTTTCAGCGAAAATAGCTGGACTTTTTCCAGTTATATCGTTAGGAGTAGGTGCTCGGCGNCGGGGTTCGGGGTTCGGGGTTCGGGGTTCGGGGTTCGGGGTTCGGGGTTCGGGGTTCGGGGTTCGGGGTTCGGGGTTCGGGGTTCGGGGTTCGGGGTTCGGGGTTCGGGGTTCGGGGTTCGGGGTTCGGGGTTCGGGGTTCGGGGTTCGGGGTTCGGGGTTCGGGGTTCGGGGTTCGGGGTTCGGGGTTCGGGGTTCGGGGTTCGGGGTTCGGGGTTCGGGGTTCGGGGTTCGGGGTTCGGGGTTCGGGGTTCGGGGTTCGGGGTTCGGGGTTCGGGGTTCGGGGTTCGGGGTTCGGGGTTCGGGGTTCGGGCTACAGGTTACGCCCCAGACCTCAACTGGCCAATCCTCGCTCACCCTCCCACCAACCATAAAAAAACAGCCACCGTTCCCGGTAGCCGTCCCCTTCACTTACATATACAAGGCAATACAAATGACGCAGAGGCAATTTAACGCGATAAGCAGCGGAAAACCTACAACAAACGAAGTATGCTTCGTTTTGTGACGCCACATGCGCATGCCGAGCCAACCGCCTATCCCGCCACCGAGAGCAGCAAGTAGAAACAGGCGTTTCTCAGGGACGCGGCGTCCGCCTTTTTTGGCTTGGCCTTTGTCATGTCCCATTTCAATAAACGTAATGATATTCATCAATAATAAATAAATAAGCAAATAAGTCACGGCCGTACACCTTCGTTCTCCTAAAATAGTGCAACTAACTACTCCTATCTTAAAAGGGAACGCGCTAGGGGTCAACTTATGCTCGTCCATGATCTACTAATCTAGCACTTCGCTGTCAAAAATATGAGCACGCTCCAAATACGCCCTCAGCGGCATAAAAGAAGCCCCCGTCCAGAAGGACGAGTCACCGACTAGCTCGGCTGCATCATCTCGCGCCTGCTCCATGATTTCGAAATCCGCCATCATATCGGCGATGCGGAACTCCGGCAGTCCGCTCTGCTTCGTGCCGAAGAAGTCCCCCGGCCCGCGCAGCTCGAGATCGCGCCGGGCAATCTCGAAGCCGTCGGTGGTCTCCGTCATCGCTTTCATGCGCTCCTTGCCGACCTCCGTTTTCGGGTCGGCGATGAGCACACAGAAAGACTGGTGCTCGCCCCGCCCGACCCGGCCGCGCAGCTGATGTAGCTGCGACAGCCCGAAGCGGTCGGCGTCGTAGATCACCATCAGCGTGGCGTTCGGCACGTCCACGCCCACCTCGATCACCGTGGTCGACACGAGCGCCTCCACGGTGCCTTCCTTGAAGGCGCGCATGATCGCTTCCTTCTCCTGCGCGCTCATACGCCCGTGCAGCAAACCGATCCGCATCTGCGGGAAATGCTGCCCCAATTGAATATGGACGTCAATCGCATTCTGCACGTCCAGCTTGTCCGACTCCTCGATGAGCGGACAAATCACATAAGCTTGCCGGCCTGCGGCCACCTCGCGCTGAATAAAGCCGAGCACACGCTCCAGCATCGCGTGCTGAACCGCGTACGTCTTGATCGGCTTACGCCCTTTCGGCAGCTCACGCAGCGTCGAAACGTCCATGTCGCCGAACGCCGTAATGGCCAGCGTGCGCGGGATCGGCGTCGCCGTCATCGTCAGCACGTCCGGATTCATTCCTTTGCGCCGCAGGATGCTGCGCTGATTCACCCCAAAGCGATGCTGCTCGTCCGTCACAACTAGACCTAACTGACGGAAATACACATCCTCTTGAATCAACGCATGCGTTCCGACCAACACATGGATCAAGCCCATCTGCAAAGAGGCCAGCAGATCCCGTCGCTGGCGGTCTGTGGAGCTTCCGGTCAGCAAAGCGACCTGCAGCCCATACGGCTCGAACAACGTGCTGAGCGAGCGATTATGCTGCTCAGCCAGAATCTCCGTCGGCACCATCAGGGCGCCTTGGTAGCCCGCTGTCACCGTCGCGTACAGCCCGATGGCCGCGACGATCGTCTTCCCCGCACCGACATCGCCCTGCAGCAATCGGTTCATCGCATAGGGCTCCTGCATGTCGTGCAGGAGCTCGCCGACGACCTTCTTCTGCGACTCCGTCAGCTGGAAGGGGAGCGCGCGCACGAAGGCGCGTACAGCAGGCAGGTCGACCCCCTGCTTCAAACCATCCGTGCGGCTGCGCGTCACAACCCGGTAAGCCTGGAGCTTGAGCTGGAAGAGGAACAGCTCCTCGTACACCATGCGCCTGCGCGCCTGCTTGCCCTCCTCCACGCCGCTCGGCGTGTGGATGACAGCCAGCGCCTTGCTGCGCGGCATAAACCCATACTTGCCGGTAATGACCGCCGGCAGCACTTCACTGATCAAAGCGCTGTACTGTGTCAGCGCCTGCCCAATCACTTTACGCATCCATTTCTGCGTAATCGAACCCGCAACCGAATACACCGGCTGGATCGTGCCGCTATTCGAATCCCCTTGTCCGGGAAATTCCGAATCGGACACACTCATTTGCCGCCGCTTGGCATCCCACTTCCCAGTCAGGAGAATCTCCTGCTGCGGTCGCAAGCGATCCTTCAGGAAATGGCGGTTAAACCACACCGCCGTCAACAAGAAATCATCGACCATCACCTTGCAGGACAGACGAGATTTGCCGCTATAGCGCTGCAAGACCGGTTCGCCGATGATATAGCCTTTCACAGTGACACGGTCACCATCTTTCACGCTGGCCAGATCGCGAACCGTGTAGTCCTCATACCGGAACGGAATATATTCCAGCAAATCCATAACCGTAAAAACGCCCATGGCGTTTAGCTCAAGTGCTTTTTGAGCGCCGACTCCATGGACTTCACGTACTTGACACTGATTTAAATCCATCTTTACACCGTACTTACGAAGGCTGCAATCGTACCTGGTCCAGCATGTGCGCCAATCACTGGGCCTAGGGTTATATAATCCACGTGCTCCACAGCAAACCTCTGCACGATGGCCTCCCGCAGCCCCTCCGCACCTTCCAAATTATTAGCATGAGCAATATGCAGCGAGCGAATCGTCTTATTCGACACATCCGCCGCTAACAGTTCAAGAATGCGTGCAATCGCCTTTTTGTTACCACGAACTTTATCAACGACGCTCACTTCACCTGCACGATCCAACGAAAGAATGGGCTTAATGTTCAATAAAGAACCAAGAAGCGCCGACGCTTTGCCAATCCGACCACCCTTTTGAAGAAACTCCAACGTATCGACAAGGAAATATATATAAAAGTTCGCTCTCATGTTCTGAACTAACGCTACCACTTCATCGACGCTCTTGCCTGCTTGAACAGCTTCAGCAGCAGCTACAACGAGTGCGCCAATGCCATACGAAGCAGAGCAAGAATCAACGACGTGAACCTTGCCAAGCTGATCACCCTCTAGCAGCGTAGTAGCCAGCTCAGCGGTTCTGTACGTTCCACTCAACACAGAAGATAAATGAATAGAGATGACTTCTGTATCTGGCTCGTTTAACAAGCTTGAATATACATCCAGAAATTCACCAGGTGACGGCGTTGATGTTGTTGGAAAGTGCGCAGATGACGTCAGCTTGCGGTAGAAATCCTCCGACTGCAGCGTCACCGTATCCAAATACTGTTCTTCGCCAAAATTAATTTTGAGCGGCACCATTTCGATGTTCAGCGCTTCTCTGACAGCCAATGGAATATCGGCCGTGCTATCCGTTACAATACGAATATTTGTCACATGGCTCACTCCAATCACGAATTTACACTACCTGCTTGTACGATCCTATTCAACAGAGAATAAGTAAGCATATAAGGGTTGTCCACCAGGATGAAGCTCAATTTCCATGTTCGGATACATCGTCTGGATAAAAGTCTCCAACTCTTCCATGCCTTCTTCCGTCGCATCTTCACCCGTCAGGATCGTTACGATTTCGCTGCCTTCATCGATCATTTCCTCCAACAGCTTCTTGCACGCGTCCATCAGACTTGGCTGTGAAGAGACGATCCGGCCATCTTGAATACCGATGAAATGCCCCTGTTTAATATCGATCCCATCCATGTTCGTATCACGCACGGCATACGTCACTTGACCGGATTTCACACGGCGCAATGACTCATTCATCGCATCTGTATTCGTCCCTGCATCCGCTTTCTCCTGAAAAGCCAGAATGGCTGCTAGTCCTTGCGGAATGGATTTCGATGGGATAACGATAAGAGTTTTGTTATCAACCAGATCAACCGCTTGCTGCGCGGCCAAAATAATATTCGAATTGTTCGGAAGCACATAAATCGTATCTGCATCAATGCTGTTCACCGCGTTTACGATATCCTCCGTACTTGGGTTCATCGTTTGTCCACCAGACAGCACAACATCTACACCTACGCTGGATAAAATGTCTGTAATTCCGTCACCCAGTGCAACTGCAACGAAGCCATACGGCTTATTTGGAGGAGCAACTGGAGTAGCAGGACTCACGACAGGAGCTTCATACCCATGTGTCATGTCTTCTACTATATGTGAATGCTGATCACGCATATTTTCAATTTTGATCCGGCTAAGTGCGCCGTAATTCATCGCTTGATTCATAACCTCGCCCGGGTATTCCGCATGAATATGCACCTTCACGAGCTCTTCATCAGCAACAACAAGGAGCGAATCTCCCAGCTTGCTAAGCTGATCGCGGAATGTAGCTTCATCAAACGTAAAGCCCTTGACCTTGCCTGGAGCAATCGTCAGCATAAATTCCGTACAATAGCCGAACTCAATATCTTCTGTGGCTAAATGAGCTTGTGCCGGCATATGAGCATGCACTTCTTTGGCCAAGTTCATGCCAGGAAGGAGCGATACCTCACTTAGATTCGTATCCATGGTAGCAAAGTCCTCATCAACTTGTACCAATCCGCCGTTTAACGACGTAACGAAACCTTCGTAGACGCAGACAAGTCCTTGGCCGCCCGCATCGACAACGCCGACCTGTTTAAGGATCGCAAGTTGATCTGGTGTTTTGGCTAGTGCTTCCTTCGCTCTCCCCAAAACCTCATTCATCAAATCCAATACATCATTGCTGCGACGGAATTGCACGGCATGTTTAGCAGCTTCCTTGGATACCGTCAGAATCGTGCCCTCAACTGGTTTCACAACAGCCTTATATGCTGTTTCTACGCCTTGCTGCAAGGCAGCGGCGAATTGCTGACCATTCACATTTTCAAAATCATGCACATATTTCGCGAAACCGCGGAACAATTGGGACAAAATCACACCAGAATTGCCTCTTGCACCCATCAGTAACCCTTTGGACAATGCATCAGCTGCTTTCCCAATATGAGAAGATGGCTTCTTCTTCAGTTCCTCACAGCCTGCTGTAAGTGTTAAATTCATGTTGGTGCCAGTATCTCCATCGGGTACAGGGAATACGTTCAATCCATTAACCTTATCTACATTCCTGCGAAGGTTATCCGCACCCGCCAAGACCATGGCAGTGAAGTCATTTCCATTTATTGAAATAAAGCGCTTACTCAAAGTGATTCCCCTTCCTGGTTATCGGGCTTTTATTTGGCCACTCGCACGCCTTGAACAAAAATGTTCACATCGTCTACTTGCAGCCCTACAACTTCATTTAAAATATATTTGACTTTCGTTTGGACATTACCTGCCACTACGGATATTTTGGTTCCATAGCTGACAATAATATAAAGATCAATTTCAAGTCGGCCGTTCTCTCTACGAACTTCGACACCACGGCTCAAATTGTCCCGACCTAGCAGTTCAGCTATACCATCCTTCAATTGCTTTCTAGTTGCCATGCCTACAAGCCCATAGCAATCTAATGCAGCAGATCCGGCCAGAGTTGAAATCACTTCATTGGTAATATACACTTTTCCATACTCGGTTGTGAGTTCAATCGGCATTATGTAACAACTCCTTCAAGTTTCGCTATACCAAGACTAATCTTCATTGTACTATAACATACTTCATAAATAAACGGCAAAAATGCGGCTAATTCGTTGACTAGGCTCCTTTTGCTATGCTATTATGTTTAAGTGTGTTTTTGCTGGTTACGTTCACATATCACAAGTAAAAATTTGAGGAATACTGTCATGTCAAGCTTAGGCTTGCCACCCAGGCTTCTTTGTATACTGCCGAAGGAGGTGTCAAACATGTCCCGCAAATGTTTCATTACAGGTAAAAGTCCTAGTTCAGGAAATCACGTGTCCCACGCTAACAATAAAAACAAGCGTACTTGGGGAGTTAACGTTCAAAAGGTTCGCATCCTCGTTGATGGTAAACCGAAACGGGTTTACGTAAGTACTCGTGCGTTGAAATCCGGAAAAGTGGCTCGCGTTTAATTCGTAGCTACGGATACTTAACTTACTTATGTGAATGACAAAAAGCACCGGAATCGGTGCTTTTTTTGCATTCCTGGGGAGAATGACGTAAGTATGGGCGAAAACTAGTTTTTACTAAATGTATTAAGTACGGCTTTCACGAATCCTCCCAAAAATCTCGGCAGTTTGATTGTGTAGAATTTCATTCTCTACCCCTCCTTAGAGTTTTCGTCAGGGAACTGGGTTCGAAAGCATCAGCTTAGAATGATCGTCAGTACACTGACCTCGTTCAAGCAACACTTTGCGGCCCGTCAGCCGCCTTATTCACAAGCTTCTGCTTGTTCTAGCGCCAGTTCACTGACCTTCATGAGCAAACGCTTCGCGGGCGTCCATGACTGCTCCTCAAACATCATTACAACAGTGTATGCCCAGAGCGTAGAAAAAGTGCCTTCTATTTTTACTTCCTCCCACAATTCAGTTGCTTCCAGAAAGCAAAAAAAGCTACAAGAGCGCATCACTCTTGTAACTATATGTATGCGACTATGAAGCGGTTATGCCCACCCCATTGTACAATGCAACAATTAAACTAAAAATAAAATAGAAGAATACCGAGATCACGATGAACCATACGCGGAAGCTTATTTGCTCAAATCGACGGAAGAACCGCATCCCTACGTAAAGAGCACCAAGCGAGAAAATGTACTTCACAAAATCGTCTATGGTCGAAAAGCATGTCAATAATACCGCGCAAAGCAGACTGTACATCAGTAACCAAAGAAATCTCATTGTCATTCGTCCCCTTTTAGCCGCGTATTCGTCTTATGGCCTCAGCACGGTCCACTTGCCCGAATACGGCATTGCCGGCTACCAAGACATCAGCCCCCGCCTCTATAACCTGACGAGCTGTAATCTCGTTGATACCGCCGTCTACTTCGATGTGTAGCCCTGTGAGCCCCTTCGCATTCGCCTGCTCACGCAGCGCGCGAATTTTACTCAGCATCCCAGGGATGAATGCCTGCCCACCAAAGCCTGGATTCACCGTCATGATTAGCACGAGATCCAAGTGCTCATCAAGCACATGCTCAATAAGCGAGATCGGCGTAGCAGGATTCAACACAACGCCAGCTTTAATTCCGCTTTGTTTGATAAGGTCAAGCGTCCGGTGCAGATGCGTACAAGCTTCTACATGCACAGAAATCAGATCCGCACCAGCCTTAACGAAATCAGGAATATACCGGTCCGGCTTTTCGATCATCAAATGCACATCGAGCGGCAGCTTAGTAACTGGACGAATCGCATCAACAACTAAGGGACCAATTGTAATATTGGGAACGAAATGGCCATCCATGACATCAACATGAATCCAATCCGCTCCGCCCTGTTCCACTGCCCTAATCTCGTCGCCAAGCTTGGCGAAATCTGCAGATAAAATAGAAGGTGCTACATATACCATTACGCCTAATACCTCCTCTTCCGATCTTTGATTTCAGTTAAAAATAACAAGTAATGATCATAACGAGAAGCTGCTATCGTTCCGCTGGCAACGCCGTCCCGCACTTTACAGTCCGGTTCATGCAGATGCAAGCAGCCTCTGAACCTACAACCCTCAGCGACAGCCGCGAACTCTCGGAAGCAACTGCTCAGACCTTCCGCTTCGACTTCCATGAAGTCAAGTTGACTGAAACCTGGTGTATCGGCAACAAGGCCCCCATTAGCAAGAGGCAGCAGCTCCACATGACGAGTCGTATGCTTCCCTCTTCCTAATCGTTGCGAGATCGCATTCGTCTCCAGATCAAGACCGCTAATCATTTTATTCAATAAAGAGGACTTGCCCACACCGGATTGCCCAGCAAACACGCTCACTTTGCCATCCAAATGCTGTAGAATCGCCTCTACACCCTCTTCTAGCCTAGAACTCGTCGTAACGAAGGGATAACCGATCCCCTCATATAGCGTAGTAATACGCTCAAATTCAGTCGACGTCATCTCTTTGGCATGAGCGGCATTGTCATCCGTTTCCGTCAGCAAATCGCTTTTGGTGAAGCATAACAGCACATCAATCCCCGTATTCTCGATATGAACCAGGAACTTGTCCAATAACTGCGTATTCAGTACAGGCTCTGTCACCGAAAATACAAGCACAACTATGTCCACATTCGCAATCGGCGGACGAATAAGCTCCGAAGAGCGAGGAAGGATTTCCGTTACGGTTCCCTCCCCGTTCTCTGTGCCTTCGTACACGACACGATCTCCAACAAGCGGCGTTATATTTCTATTTTTGAACACGCCTCTTCCACGGCAAGTTACTGTATTCCCCTCCAGAAGAGCCATCCCTTCAGGCAATACATAATAATAACCGCTAAGCGCTTTAACTATGAGTCCTTGCGGCATTAATTAGCCCCTCCAGCAGGTGGTTTGGAAGCAGTTCCACCGGTTTGTCCTTGCCCATTTCCAGTGCCGCCTACAGGAATAGCAGGTCCTGTATTTTGCGTTTTCGGAGTTGGTGAAGGACTCGGAGATACGTTTTTCCCATTTTTCTGATCTAAATAATCTTGATAGGTACGTGTAATTGAGTTAACCAAGCTGTCTCCCTCTTTAATCAAGATTACGGCTTTCTTTTCAGGTGACACAATGACTTTAACGTCCAAGTTTTGCGCCTTCGATACTTTTTCCGTCAAGTATTCAAAGTTCTCATATTGGGCGTCGCTCACGATAATTTTGAACACAGAATCCTTGCCTTCCGTCGTAGGCTTTACACCCACACTAACGGACAGCTGTCCAGCTTCCTCTGGCAAACCATCACTAATGACAAGTGAGACTTCCCCGCCAATGGAGGCTTCCTCATCCTTTTTATAAGGGAACTGTGCGATTACTTTTCCTTTGGCTACTTTGTAGCTCTTCTCACGTGTAATACCATTGGCAGGGAGTTTCAGACCCAGCTTCGTAATCTGTGCCTTCGCCTCTGCTTCCGCCATGCCAACTAAGTCTGTCATTTTAACTGTTTCTTTCGCTTTGCTCACCGTAAGGGTAATCGCTGCTTTTTCCAATTCAAACTCCTCACCAGGAGACGGTGACTGCCTGAGAATCAGATCCGGCGCATTGTCGGATGTTTCGGATTTGACCGTAATTTGGTCATCTTTAATACCCAATCCCTGCAGCTTTAATTTAACATCACCTAGACTTTGCCCCGCATAATTGTCCAGTTTGATTTTGGGTATGCCTTTACTCACGTAAAGGATGACCTTGGTGCCAACATTCAGTCTCAACCCACTAGGATCTTGACGAATAACCGTATCTTTAGCCAGTTTACTATCCGCGTCATATTCAACCGTCCAGCCTAATTTGGCAACCGTTAGTTCAGCTTGCGCTTGTGTCAGTAACTTATTCTCGACATTCGGGACCTCAACCGTCTCAATGGCGAACATTCCTTTCACATAACCAACCATATACCACATACCGCCCAGCACGATAAGCAAAACAGCAATCCAAATGAGCGGCTTAATCCAGCCTTTTCCCTTGGAAGGAGCGGGCTCTTCTCGCCAAGCTGGCTTGTCTGGTTCATCATCGTCATCGTTATCGAATTGAGCTAGCTGATCAGCGCGAATGGCTGGCATAACCAGCGTACGCTCTTCATCCATGCCATACGCATCCCAGAAAGCGACCTTCGCTTCATTCCGACGATCTGGTGCCAAGCACGTATCGAGATCAGCCATCATCAGTTTGGCAGATTGATACCGTTCCTCCGGCTTTTTGCGCATCGCCTTGAGTATGATATTCTCTACACTTTGCGGAATGAGCGGATTCACCTTGCGCGGCTCTTCCACATCCTCCTGCAAATGCTTCAGCGCGACGGAAATCGGACTTTCCCCTAGAAAAGGAAGCCTTCCTGTCAGCATCTGATACATCACAATGCCAAGCGAATACAGATCCGATTTCTCCCCTGTATTCGTACCTTTCGCATGCTCAGGCGAGAAATAGTGAACAGAACCGACGACAGAACCGGTTTGTGTAATCGTGGATGATGTCGCAGCTCTCGCAATACCGAAATCCGTCACCTTCACACGGCCATTTTTGCCGATGAGAATATTGTGCGGCTTGATATCGCGGTGAATAATTTCATTATGATGGGCGTGATCGAGTGCATCTGCAATTTGACTTGCATAATGAACGGCATCTTCCACCTGTAGGGGAGCCTTTTCCTTAATCAAATCATTCAGCGTCTTGCCTTCGATATATTCCATCACGATGTAATGGACATCTTCTTCTTGCCCAACGTCATAAATACTGACAACATTAGGATGAGATAGGGAAGCGGCTGCTTGTGCTTCTCTGCGGAAACGACGAATGAATTCTTCATCGTGCACATACTGTGAACGCAGTACTTTGACAGCCACTTTACGATTCAGGAGCAAATCATGCCCTTTGTAGACTAAAGCCATGCCGCCTCCGCCAATACGTTCTAAGATCTCATAGCGGCCTCCAAGCTTTCTACCGATCAATTCCCATCACCCCTTTTTTCGTCCGAATCCTGATCATGTGCAATTAAAAGGACCGTTACATTATCATCTCCGCCTTCGCGAAGTGCGCTCTGAATCAGTTCATCTGCCGCATCTTCCAACCGTTCGCTCGCACGAACAATTCGCAAAATGTCTGCATCGTCAACCAATCCACTCAAACCATCCGAACAAATCAGAATAACATCGTCCGGACGCCACGCATACTCATACAGATCCACTTCCACACTAGGCTCTGTGCCCAGTGCGCGTGTAATCCAATTGCGTCTTGGATGATGATCAGCCTCTTCCAAAGTAAGCTGCCCATTCTTGACAAGCTCGTAAACTAAGGAATGATCCTCCGTCAGTTGCTGGATAGATTCCCCAGTCAGCTTATATGCACGGCTATCCCCGATATGTCCGATAATGAGAAGCTCCTGTGAAACAATAATGGCAACGACTGTCGTTCCCATGCCATGGTACTTTTCTTGATCCGACGCAAAAGCATAAATCTCCTCATTCGCCTTCTCAATCGCTTCCCTCAGTATTTGTTTACAGGACTCCACCGACATTCCCCAATGGATGGATTGCAATTGCGCGCCAATCGTGTCAATGGCCATTTGACTGGCAATATCACCAGCTTGATGCCCCCCCATACCATCCGCAACAATAGCCAAAGATAGACCATTGAGTTGATGGTGGATAGCGGCACGGTCCTCATTGACTTGACGGACCTTCCCTATATCGGTACGACTTACCATCTTCATCCGGCTCTCACCTCATTTACTGCTCTCCATATGCTTCGCTCGCAATTGTCCGCAGGCAGCAGCAATATCACTACCTTGTTCACGGCGTATGGTGGCATTAATTTTGCCCTTCTCCAAAATACGTTGGAAGGTAAAAATATCATCTCGGGGGGTACGTTTGAAATCACGTTCAGCCACAAAATTGACAGGAATCAGATTTACATGGCTGAGCGGCATATCTTTCAAGACTAGCGCCAACTCTTCCGCATGCTCAGGCTGGTCATTCACTTCACCCATCAGGGCATATTCAAATGTAATCCGTCTACCCGTTTTGGCAATATAGTACTTACAAGCTTCAATGAGATCAACGAAAGGGAACCTGCGATTAACAGGCATTAACTTCGATCGCAATGCATCATTCGGCGCATGAATCGAAATTGCCAAATTCACTTGCAAATTCTCATCCGCAAACTTATAAATGTTCGGTACAATTCCACTCGTGGATACCGTGATGTGACGCTGTCCGATATTCAAACCTTTCGGGTGAATCATGACGCGCAGGAAATTCATCGTCGCCTCATAATTTTCGAAAGGCTCGCCAATCCCCATAATGACGATTGAGGAGATGCGCTCTCCCGTCTCATCCAGCAATTTCTGCGCTTTCACAACCTGAGCGACAATCTCACCAGGTCGTAGATCCCGCTTCAGCCCGCCTAATGTGGATGCACAGAATGTACAACCGACTCGACAGCCGACTTGAGTCGTCACGCAAATACTATTGCCGTAATTATGCTTCATCACGACGGTTTCGATAGCATTCTTATCCTCAAGCTCAAACAAGAACTTGACCGTGCCATCCTGGGATTGATATTTGGTAATCTCGGACAAGGTAACGAACTCAAACTGATCCTTCAGCTTGTCGCGAAGTGTTTTCGGCAAATTCGACATTTCATCGAAGCTAAAAACGCGTTTAATGTACAACCAGTCAAAAATTTGACCAGCACGGAACGCGGACTCCCCATTATCTTTGACCCAACTTTGCCACTCATCCCAATTCAAATCATATACAAACGGTTTCTCTTTCTCATACGGCTTCAAACTCACATTTATCACAACCTGTTGTTATTTCGTCTATTTTAAAATATTTTAACACAAAGGCGGAACGAACACACGTCCCTGTCTGTTACGCGTCACGCTTACGCAAGCGAGCGATAAAAAAGCCGTCCGAATGGAACTGCTGCGGCAAAATTTGCACCATGCCAGACGCAGCCGCCTTCGAATCAATCTCCGTGAAAACATCCGCTGGCAGCGGAGCTAACTCAAACTCTTTGTGCTCCGCAAGAAAACGCTCGACCATGCCCTCATTCTCTGCCTGTTCAATTGTGCACGTGCTGTACACTAGCACGCCGCCTGGCTTGAGCAGGCGATGTACACGACTCAGAATCGCATACTGCGTTTCACAGATTGCATCGATCTCGGCCTCCTGCTTCGCCCATTTGAGATCGGGCTTACGGCGAATAACGCCAAGGCCCGAGCAAGGTGCATCCAGAAGGATGCGGTCGAAAGACTCCGCAGCAAAATGCTCATCCAGTTTCGCAGCATCGGTCACGAGCGTCTGAATCGACGATAATCCCAGACGCTCCGCTTGATCTGCGATTAATTTCTGCTTGTGCTCATGGAGATCACAAGCCCAAATCTGTCCCACATCGTCCATCTTCTCCGCGATGTGGGTGGTCTTGCCGCCAGGGGCGGCGCAACAGTCCAGCACCTTCATGCCTGGACGCGGATCAAGAGCCTCGGCGACGAGCATCGAGCTCTCGTCTTGAATCGAGAAGTCCCCTTGCTGGAAGCCGGGGACTAGCGCCATGTTCCCGGCCCCCTGCACAAGGATGCCGGCCGGGGCCAGATCTGACGCTTCCGCGCTGAGGCCGCTAGCTTGGAGCTGCTCCAGCAGCTCCAAGCGGCTGCGCCGCCTCGCGTTCGCGCGGATGCTCACGTGCGGCGGCTCATTGTTAGCCGCACAGATCTGTTCCGTCAGCTGGGGGCCGAGCTGACGGATCCACCGGCGCACGAGCCATTCCGGATGGGAATGGCCGAGTGCGATGCGCTTCACGTCGCCGAGCGCAGCCGGCAGCGTGAGCTCGTCCTTGCTGCGAATGATCGCGCGCAGCACGCCGTTGACCATGCCCGAGATGCCTTGGTGGCCTCGGCGCTTCGCGATATTGACCGCTTCGCTCACGACTGCATGGTCAGGGATGCGGTCCAAGTAATGCAGCTGATAGAAGCTCAGCCGCAGTAAGCACCTTACCCAAGGCTCCAGCTTCGCAAGGCCTTTGCTGACGAAGCGCTCCAAGAAGAAATCAATCGTATTCTGGCGCCCAATCGTACCGTATACAAGCTCTGTCGCCAATCCAGCATCTGCACGCTCAAGGGCATGCTTCTGCAGCACTTGGTTCAACAGCAGATTGCTATAGGACTGATTCTCTTCAACTCGAATAAGCACATCCAATGCCGCATCACGGGCAGAACGCTTAACAGCGCTGCTCTTCGCAGCGCCCGAGGATGATTTTGGCGCAGAGGGTTTGCGTGCGCTCTGCGAATTCGTATGTCCGCCTTGCGGACGACTTGGTTTGTTTGTAGACAAAATCAAATACCTCATTTTTTTCGTGGCATTATTCATTGATAGATAACTTCTGAAGAAACGTTGCGCTATGCCCTCTAAAGCAGCGATACGCTAAACGCCATAAGGTGCGGTATCTCCACACCACGGCAAAGTTACGGAACCTAGTTTCGTTGCGAAGGACTTGCGCCCCATTCTATCGTTCACACAGCTACGTCGTCCCTTACGGACGGGAGCAGTTTATATTTAAATAGTCAGGAAAATCCGACTTAGATGAACCAAATCAGCCCATGCGTGTGTATTAATTCGATTTTTCCGAACTATTTCGCTATTATTCGAGGGACTAGCCGGTTTCGTCCACTTTAGGTGGGTAAAATCGAACTATTGGCACAAATCTCCTCCCGCAATCGGAAATAAGCAGGTAAAATCGAACTAATACAATTTGAAGCTAGACACGTGCGGTTTGCACTTCACGCAATACGGTTTACGGTCTGTGGTTTGTACTTCACGTTTTACACTTCACGCATTCCCCAATACCGTCCCCGCCGGAATTCGCACACCGCGAATAAACTCGGACACCGGCAGCGCCTTTTTGCCAGCAGGTTGAATCTCCGTTAGCCATAATGTTCCTGCTCCCGTCATCACTTCAATACCTTGCTCGCTGCAGCTAAGTACAGTGCCTGGCGCTGCGCCAGAGCGATCTTGACCTGCTTGCATTGGCTTCAAGCTCGCCCATACCTTCAGTACATCCCCATTCCAGAACGTATAGGCGCCGGGATAAGGGTTTAATCCTCGAATGTGGTTCCACAGCTCAGTTGCAGATCGTGACCAGTCTAGGAGTTCATCTTCCCTGCGAATATTAGGTGAATAGACCGCATCCTCCTCGTTCTGAGGAACAGCTTCGATCCGACCAGCCAGTAAATCTGGCAGCGTCCGCTTAAGTAAATCAGCCCCAGCTATACTCAGTTTGTCAAACAACATTCCCGTCGTATCCGTATCTTCAATCGGAAGTTCAACACGCGAAATCATGTCTCCCGTATCTAATCCAACCGCCATATACATGATGGTAACGCCTGTTTCAGCCTCACCTCGCATAACTGCGTGATGAATCGGCGCTCCTCCCCGATATTTCGGGAGCAGCGATGCATGAATATTAATGCAGCCATACTTCGGCAAATCTAACACTGATTTCGGTAAAATTTGGCCATAAGCTGCGGTTACAATTAAATCTGGCGCAAGTTGGCGGATCTGTTCCACGGAATCTGCCTCACGCAGCTTCACTGGTTGAAGCACCGGAATGCCATGCTTCTCAGCTTCTACCTTCACTGGTGTCGGTGTCAGGACGCGTTTGCGTCCCTTCGGCCGATCCGGCTGCGTGATAACCGTTGTCACGTTATAGCCTTCCTCCAAGAGTGCCTGCAAGGAAGGTACTGCGAAATCTGGCGTACCCATGAAAATGATATTCACGCTTCTTCTTCCTCTTCTTCATCGGCTGTATATGTTTTGACCGCAAGATCCGTAAACAATACACCATTCAAGTGATCAATCTCATGAAAAATACAACGTGCTAGCAGCTCCGTGCCAGTCACTTCGATCGGATTCCCATCGCGATCTTGCCCTTTCGCCGTTACGTTCAACGCACGAAGTACATCACCACGAAGCCCAGGAATACTCAGACAGCCTTCAGGACCCATTTGTTCCCCGCTGGAAACGACAATCTCAGGATTAACCATTTCGATCAACCCGCCATGCTCCTCGCCGCAATCCATCACGATTACACGCTTCAGGATACCGATTTGCGGGGCAGCAAGACCCACGCCTTCCGCTTCATACATGGTATCTGCCATATCATCTAGCAATTTATGCAGATTGGAATTAAATTTCGTAACTGTGATCGCTTTCTCGCGCAGCACAGGATCTGGATCTTTAACAATAATACGAATAGCCATGAATGTGCACCTACCTTAAGTCATCTCGATTAGGGGTTATTACATCAAATACTGCGGGTCAACATCCACGCTTATGAGCAGCTTTTCTTTGGCTGAGCGTTCCTCAAACCAAGCTACTGTCTTCCCAACGATCTCTGCGGCTCTATCTTCCCCACGATATTTTACCACGCATTGGAATCGATATCTATCTTTGATTCGGGAAATAGGCGATGCCACAGGTCCTAACACGTCAAAATGAAAGGATGAATCCAACGGTACGGCTTCTGAAAACAAATCTACCTGCTGCCTCGTATAAGGGAGAGCAATCTCTTTCAAACGTGTAACAAAGGCTTCCGCCATGCGTACCAAAAGCGGTACTTGTTCGTGTGAGAAGGTAATTAGGATCAATTTTTGATAAGGCGGATAGCCTAGATTAGCGCGAATATCCATCTCATGGTTGGCAAACGCAATATAATCATGGTGACTTGCATATTGCACACTGTAATGCTCAGGCGTGTACGTTTGTACGAACACTTCCCCTTGCTTCTCATGCCGTCCCGCTCGACCTGCAACTTGTGTTAAGAGCTGGAACGTCCTCTCCGCGGAGCGAAAATCAGGGATATTCAGCACCGTATCCGCCGCGATCACCCCAACTAAGGTAACATCAGGGAAGTCCAATCCTTTGGCCACCATCTGCGTTCCCAGAAGAACATCCGCCTGTTTCTCACGAAACATCGTCAACCATTTCTCATGTGAACCCTTTTCGGTCGTTGTATCCACATCCATACGAATGACCCTTATGCCAGGGAATATCTTACTAAGCTCTTCCTCAACACGCTGCGTCCCGGTTCCAAAATGCCGAATATGCTCAGACTGACAACTCGGACACTCCTTCACCTCACGCTCCGCATACCCGCAATAATGACAACGCAGCGCATGTGAACTTTGGTGATAGGTCAAAGAAATATCGCAATGCGGACACTGTGAAACAAAACCGCACGTCCGGCACATAACGAATGTCGCGTACCCACGTCGATTCAGCAGCAATACCGTCTGTTCTTTCTTGTGTAACCGTTCTTCGATCGCTTTATACAGGGATCTGCTAAACATCGACCGATTGCCGGTTTTCAGTTCCTCTCGCATATCCACAATCGTCACCGGCGGCATAGGTCTGCTTGCAACGCGCTCCTTCATGGTCAGCAATGTAAAAGGAGGTTGAGGTCGATCTCTCCTGCGTCTCGTTTTCTCCATACTCTCTAGTGATGGCGTAGCAGAACCCAGCACCACAACGGCATCTTGCTGCTTCGCCCTCTGAACAGCCACATCTCGCGTATGGTATTTCGGACTCTCTTCTTGTTTATACGAAGATTCATGCTCTTCATCTATAATGATCAAGCCAATGTTCGTAAAAGGGGCAAAAATCGCCGAACGTGCGCCGATGACGACCTTTACCTGCTTGCGTGTAATTTTACGCCACTCGTCATATCTCTCGCCATTGGACAGTCGGCTATGCAAAACAGCAACAAGGTCGCCGAATCGGCCTTTAAATCGCTCCACCATCTGCGGCGTCAATGAAATTTCCGGCACTAGAACAATCGCTTCCTTATCCATATCCAAGCATTGCTGGATGGATTGTAGGTATACCTCTGTCTTGCCGCTTCCTGTTACGCCATGCAGCAGAAACACCTCATGTCGATCTTCAGCCACCGCATCGCGAATAGGGGCAAACACGCCGCTTTGCTCCTCCGTAAGGGTGAGCGGTTTCGTCCTTGTGAAAGCACGCCCGCTATACGGATCGCGCATCACTTCCACTTCACGCAGCTCAATCCAGCCGCGATCCGCCAAGCTTTTGACCGTGCTCGCACCGACCTCAATGACTTCCATCAGCTCCGTCAATCGAATAGCATGCGGATGCTCGATTAAATAGCGCAGCACATCCCTCTGCTTGTTCGCTCTAGCCGGAAGTTCAGCAAGCGCCTCTTCCAAACCATGTCCACCTGCAGGTGGAAACACGGTAAGCGCCTTTTTAGCAGCCATCCGATCCTTCACAAGCTGCACTTCCACCAGCCTGCCCGTTGACAACAGTTCTTTGATCAGAGCGCCTTCTTTCGAGAACCGCTCCAATAACACGTCCATGGAAACCGATTCCTTACTCTTCACAAAGTTAATAATCGCTTCTATATCTGGCATATCGAGAAGAGATTGATCCTCAGATTCATCCCCTACGATAATTACACGTTCATATTTCGCTTTCAACGCTGCAGGAAGCATCGCCTGCAGGGCAGTTACTTCATGACACATATACATACGACTGATCCAGCGTCCCAGACTGACAAGTTCACTCGTCAAGGGAGGGACCAGATCCAACACATTTTGAATCGGCTTGATGCGTTTCGCGTCAACTTCCGTTTGGTCGTGAAGTTCAACTACAAAGCCCTGCAGTACACGAGGTCCAAAAGGGACCCCCACTCGACTGCCAACTTCGACCCACTTGCTCAGAGATGACGGCACTTCATAGTCGAACGCCCGATTCGTTTGCTTGGCTGGGACATCGACAATGACTTTGGCGTACATTAAGATTCCCCCGCAGCCGCAGCCATTCGCTCTGCCGCCAGCTCAAGAAGCTTGCGTGCAACATCCCATTTGCTTTGAATCGGCAGCACTTGCACAAGCCCACTCTGATCATAGAAGCGAACGACATTCGTGTCCCCACCAAAGCCAGCACCCTCTTGTGACACATCGTTCCCTACGATGAGATCACAGTTTTTGCGCGTCAGCTTGTCCATCGCATGTTCATCTAGGCGCTCTGTTTCCGCAGCAAACCCGATAACGAACTGTTTGTTCGTCTTCAGCGTGCCGATCTCCTGTAAAATATCCGGATTCTTAATAAGCTCGAGCGTCAGCGAGTCCGTTTTTTTCTTGATTTTCTGCTCGGCAACTACAGCAGGACGATAATCAGCAACAGCTGCTGCTTTAATGATAAGCTGGTTGTCCGCGAGCCGGCTTATCACCGCTTCGCGCATATCCAGGGCAGACTGCACAGGAACAAGCTGTACGCCTTCAGGTACGGTTAGAGCCGACGGCCCAGACACCAAGGTTACCTTCGCCCCCATGCGAACTGCTTCTTCCGCGATGGCATAGCCCATTTTGCCTGAAGAATCATTGGTCAAATAACGAACTGGATCCAAACGTTCAACTGTGCCTCCAGCCGTTACTAAGACACGTTTACCTGCTAAACGACCTGGCTCCCCTTGAAAATGCCGCTCAACCGCGGCCATAATTTCCTCAGGCTCTGCAAGACGCCCTTTGCCCACATACCCACAGGCTAGTTGCCCTTCGCCAGGCTCAATGAAACGTACGCCACGACGACGCAACGTCTCCATATTCGTCTGCACAGCTGGATTCGCGTACATATGCACATTCATCGCAGGCGCCACCCAGATCGGTGCCATGGTCGCAAGCAATGTGGTGCTTAGCATGTCATCCCCTAGTCCGAGTGCTAGCTTGCCAATCGTATTGGCCGTAGCTGGAGCAATCAGCACGAGATCCGCGCTGTCCGCCAAATTGATATGAGACACAACCGCGGGATCCTTCTCATCGAAGGTATCGACAAAAACATGATGCCGCGACAAGGTTTGAAACGTTAAAGGCGCAACGAATTGCACCGCGGAACGTGTCATGATAACCCTCACAATAGCCCCAGCCTGTGTTAATTTACTCGTTAACGCCGCAGCCTTATACGCCGCAATGCCTCCACAGACACCGAGCACGATCGTTTTGCCTTGCAATACACCCATGGGAATCCCCTTTCAAAATACCAAATGGAATAAATGGCTCCACCGTCCTCAATTGCAATTTACCTTTGCGAAGTATAGGAGAATTGTCAGGTGTGGATGGGAACGTTTATCTAGAAATATAGCCGATTACTAATGTGAAACATAGAATGCCTATATTTTGAGAAAAAAATAACAACCACGAGGGTTGTTGGGTAGGGAGGTTTATTTCTTCGAATATTTCTCGTTCTCATTGGCGTTGATTTTCTCGTAACCGATGTAGTTACCATAAAGCTCTTCTAGCGCAAGACCAACATGTTTGTGAGCTTTCTGGCCTTTCAAATCGGACTTCGCACCATCACGCAGGGATCTAGCTCGCTTGGAAGCAGCTACAACCAAGGAATACTTGCTGTCCACGATATCAAGCAGTTTATCAATTGAAGGGTATAACATTCAATTCACCTCATCCATCCATTGTACGATTTTGGGAAACATACGATCTTTTTTACAATGTTCAGCCGCTAAAATGGCTTGAATCTTAGAACACGCGGTATCCACATGATCATTCACAATCGCATAATCATAGTGTTCCATCAAACGAATCTCATCGATAGCCACAGACATCCGGCTGCGAATAACTTCGTCTGTTTCCGTGCCTCGTGTAACAATGCGATTCTCCAGCTCATCCAGAGATGGCGGCAACAAGAAAATAAATACACCTTCGTCAAACTTCTGTTTGACCTGAAGTGCACCTTGTACCTCAATCTCCAAAATAACATCGTGACCTGAACGAAGTGTTTCTTCAACGAAACGTCTTGGTGTTCCATAGAAGTTGCCCACATATTCAGCCCATTCCAATACTTCATCCGTTTCAATCAGCTGCTGAAATTGTTCGCGGGTTTTGAAAAAATAATTCACACCGTCTACTTCACCTTGTCTAGGAGTACGCGTTGTCGCTGATACCGAGTAGACAATATCAGGAGCAACCTTGCGCAGCGCCGCACAAACCGTTCCTTTGCCAACACCAGACGGTCCGGATAAAACAATCAGAATACCTCTCTCGCGTTCAAGAGTGTTCGTATTACTCGTCATGATCATCGTCCTTATTCGAAAGTCTATGCGCTACCGTCTCTGGTTGTACTGCCGACAAAATCACATGATCGCTGTCCGTGATAATAACGGCACGGGTTCTTCTACCATATGTAGCGTCAATCAGCATGTGACGATCACGCGCTTCTTGAATGATTCTCTTGATCGGAGCAGATTCTGGACTCACGATCGAGATAATGCGGTTCGCCGATACGATGTTGCCGAACCCGATATTGATTAATTTGATAGCCATCTAGGACTTCCTCCTCGCGAAGCGCATGCAAGCTTCACTCGATATTCTGTATTTGTTCCCGCATTTTCTCAAGCTCTGCCTTCATCGTAATCACTCTAGCCGTAGGCTCCGAATGATTCGACTTCGAGCCAATTGTGTTCACTTCCCGATTCATTTCTTGAATCAAGAAGTCTAACTTTCGGCCAACAGGCTCTTTGTCCTCCAGCAATGCCTCACATTGTCCAAAATGACTCTTCAGACGCGTTAATTCCTCATCCACATTCGAACGATCTGCGAAGAGAGCAATTTCAGTAGCTAGACGCTGCTCATCCACAGGTATCCCATCAAGAACGAGAGACTGAATACGAATCGTCATCTTCGACGCATACTCCTGAACAATTTGAGGAGCAAGCGCTTCTAACTCGCTATGAATTCGCTTCATCTCGGCTAGCCGTTCGCGAATATCCTGCTCTAAGAAACTTCCTTCGCGGTGTCTCATCGCGGATAGCTGAGCGACAGCCTCCTGTAAACAGGCGCATAGCTCCTGTTCAACTTCGTCATCACACTCTTGACGCACATCTTTCATTTGAATCAGCTCAGGAAGTTTCAATAAATCGCTGAGATCTACCTCACCCGTGATACCGTATCGCTGCTTCAACTGCTGGGCTGCTTCCAGATAAGCATCTGCCAAAGCGTAATTCACTGTTACGTTCTTCGGGGAAGCTGCTTCACGTTCCGCTGTGATGAAGACATCTACTCGTCCTCGCTTCACAACCTGCAATACCGTTTTCTTCAAAGCGTCTTCAAAAGCCGCCCATTCCTTCGGCAACCGAATCGACACTTCACTATACCTATGATTGACCGATTTCACATCGATAAACACGTTGTATCCCGCAAAAGAACGATTCGCTTGTCCGAACCCGGTCATACTGCAAATCATTCTAATCACATCCATTACCCTATTTTAATTCATTTTGAAAGTGGGTACAAGTGGAAATCATGCCTTTTCGACTTTTCCCACACATAATTCGTCAGATCTACGCACATTTCATATGCCAGAAACGGAGTCATCAGATAAATGCCATTCCAGTATTGCATAGCGGTATCCAACAATTCTTTGGCAATTTCAACGCCCATTGCACGACCTTCTGGACCTTTCAAGCCATCCATCCGTGCTCTAACTTCATCTGACAAACGAATACCTGGAACCTCATTATGCAGGTACTCGGCATTGCCACCACTAGCCAGCGGGGCGATACCGATGAAGATGGGGATGGACAAATGCTTAGTCGCCTCATAAATATCTTCAATCAGCTTCGCATCGTAGACAGGCTGGGTCATAATGTAATCCGCGCCTGCTTCAATTTTGCGCTCCAAGCGCTGCACTGCCTTATCAAGATGTTTCACATTCGGATTGAATGCTGCACCAACAACGAAATTGGCCTTCTGCTTCAAAGGTTTACCAGAGAAAGCGATACCTTCGTTAAGTTGTTTGATCATCCGAATAATTTCGAATGAGGTCAGATCGTACACGGAGCTGGACCCGGGGAGATCGCCAAACTTGGCGGGATCGCCAGTCACGGCCAGCACGTGGTCTATCCCCAGCGCGTGCAAGCCCATGAGATGGGACTGCGTCCCGATCATGTTGCGGTCACGACACGCGATGTGAATGAGCGGACGCGCGCCCAAACGCTCCTGCACGAGGTAGCCGAGTGCCAGGTTGCTCATGCGCGTCACAGCAAGGGAATTGTCGGCCATCGTTATGGCGTCGACATGAGCATCCTGCAGGGCCTTTGACCCCTGCATGAACTTCTCGATGTCGAGATCCTTCGGGGGATCCAGCTCGACAATGACGGTTTTGCGCTGCTTCACGATGTCCAGCAGCGACGGGATGCCCGCCGGCGGCGCAGGCTTCGCCGGTGCCGGCTCGAGCACAATCGCAGCGGCTCCCGCGGAAGCTTTGCCTGGCGCAGCAGGCACGTAGCCTTGCAGCGCCTTCGCCACAGCGGCGATATGCTCTGGCGTCGTGCCGCAGCAGCCGCCGATGATGCGCGCGCCAAGATCGGCGAAGCGCAGCGCGCTTTCGGCGAAGTACTTCGGCGTCGCCGCATACGTATAGTGCCCGTCTACGTAGTCGGGCAAACCTGCGTTCGGAAACGCCGAGAATGGAATGCCAGGAATCGGCGCGATTTTCTCCATCGAACGCAGAATACCGTTCGGGCCGACTCGGCAGTTGAAGCCAATCACATCAGCGCCTTCATCACGCAGCCGTAGAAAGGCTTCTTGCAGCGGAACACCGTCCTGCGTGCTGCCCGTGCCCTCGTTTGCGAATTGGCAAATAACCGGGAGATTACTCATACTGCGGATAATGCGCAAAGCAAGCTGCAACTCTTCCAAATCGTAGAAGGTCTCTAGTAACAGCCCGTCCACAGGTGAGTCCAGTAGAATACCTATCTGTTCCTGCAAGGATTGCTCAACCTCAGAGGTTCTCACATTTTTCCGTTTGCCTGCGCGAATGGATCCGATAGCTCCGACAACGTAAGCATCATCGCCAACAGCATTCCTGGCTAGCTCAACGCCTGCACGATTAATCGCTTCAACGTCGCCTTCCAGCCCATACTTCGAGAGCTTCTCCCGATTCGCCGAAAACGTATTCGTTTCAATAAGACGAGCACCTGCCTCGAAATAACGGCGGTGCACGTCAGCGACCGTTTCTGGTCTAAGCAAATTCAATTCTTCATATGAAATGCCGACGGGAAATCCCATCTGATATAAGTAAGTCCCCATAGCGCCGTCACCGGTCAAAATCTCCCTTTGCAGCGCTGCACGAAGATCCAATTTCATGCCTCATTTCCCCTATCTATAGTTTGCCTGTAAATACTTCTTGGGCAGGCCCCGTCATATAGACGTGATTATCCTCTTCCAGCCACTCGATGAACAAATCTCCACCTTTGAGTGAAACGGTCGCCTCACGATCGGATAGACCATTCAGCACGGAAGAGACAAGCGTAGCACACGCACCAGTTCCGCAAGCAAGCGTCGGCCCAGCGCCACGCTCCCAAACGCGCATATCGGTATAGGTACGATCACGAACCGTTGCGAATTCGACATTTATTTTACGAGGAAACATAGGATGTGCCTCAAGCTTAGGCCCCCATGTCGCCAAGTCAAAATTCACAGCATCCTCTACATAAATGACACAATGGGGATTCCCCATCGATACTGCAGTAAAACGAAACGATTTGCCATCGACCTCGATCGGATAATCGATTACTTTGTCGGCATCAACTGTCGTTGGTACTTGAAGTCCTTGTAGAATCGGTTCGCCCATATCCACACGAGCGGTCAGAACTTTCCCGTCTTGCACGTGAACTTGAACCTTTTGTACACCAGCACCAATGGTCTCAATGGTAATTTCTGTTGCGTCAATCAGCTTGTGATCGTATACATATTTGGAAACACAGCGGATCGCATTGCCGCATTGCTCGGCCTCGGATCCATCCGAGTTAATAATTCGCATTTGAAAATCAGCTTTCTCTGAAGGAAGAATAAAGACAACACCGTCAGCACCGATGCTAAAAAATCGATTACACAGCTGAATAGCCAACTGGTCCGCCCCGGCAGGGAGCTCTTTCTCCCCGGATACGACAATGAAATCATTGCCAAGACCGTGCATTTTCGTAAAATCCATGTCAAGCCCCCCTATGTAAGGTTTAGCCATTATCATAGCGTAAAATCGTCAGTATGCATAGCCCTGCTCCCTCACAGCACGTCATAGTCGCTAAATCGCCATAGTTAGGTGAACTTACTGAGGTTCTGATGCAACAGCATCTGTGTTAAGTGAGAGTGACATGTTTCAAAGTTACCGCCAAAGCAGATATGGTAAAGAGAATAACTGGAAAACCTACATCTATTACGGCAAAATAGAACCAAAAATTTGATTTAAATGGAAATTATGTATTTAATTCCTTCAATTTCGTTCAAACTTGAGAAAAAGCCTGAAAATAGCTACAGGAAATCGTTACTACTTAGGTTCAGAAGCTGAATTGTCCTTGGAAGACGGAGATAAGCGAGGCGTATATGGGGAGTTTCT
>NZ_LYPB01000085.1:23162-133789 GCF_001653565.1 Paenibacillus oryzisoli | reverse complement strand
ATCGGAAAGCCGTATGAGGGAAAACCTCACGTACGGTTTGATGAGGAGGGGCTGAAATATTTCAGCCCTTTACTCTAGAAAAACACGTTATTCTTAAACGTATGAAAGCGCTTCCGATGCGGTCGATACCATCAAAATAATCATGATTGCACACCTATCAAAATTATCGATATAAGTAAAATAATAAGGATTTACGGATTATGGAAGCCGATGCTACACTTCAACCGTGAGAACCAAGCAGCACGAGAAAGAGAAGGAGTGGAAGTGTCCATGAGTATGAAAACGGCAATAGGGGAACCAGGCGCATATGCGAGGGCGAGTACAGGGCACATGATTTTACGCAATTTAAAAAGAGACCGCTTTCTTTATTTACTTATTGTTCCTTTTATCGCTTGGTACCTTGTCTTTCAGTATTATCCGATGTTGGGGTTGCAAATGGCTTTCAAAAAATACAGTATATACAAGGGACTATCTGGAAGTCCTTGGGTAGGTTTTGATAATTTTGTAACTTTCTTCAAAGGTCCCTACTTCTTAAGAACGTTGAAAAACACGATCTTGATTAGCATGTACAGCTTGATATTCGCTTTTCCGGCGCCCATTATCTTGGCTTTGCTGCTGAATGAAGTGAAGAGCATGCTGTTCAAACGTACCGTACAGACGCTCACCTATTTACCGCATTTTATTTCCATAGTCATCGTAGCGGGGTTCGTTACTAATTTTTTATCTCCGACAAATGGGATTATCAACCTGCTGCTAGCGAAGCTAGGATTGGAAAAGCTGTACTTTCTGGTGGTCCCGGAATATTTTCGGACCATCTTCATCTCCATGAATATATGGCGGGAAGTCGGGTTCGGATCCATCATTTTCATTGCAGCACTCTCTGCTATTCATCCTGAACTTCATGAAGCCGCTGTCATTGACGGGGCCAATAAATGGAAGCGGGTGCTGCACGTAACCTTGCCAGGAATTATGCCTACAATAATGATTATGCTGATTCTCAAAATCGGCAATCTGTTGGATGTCGGCTATGAGGCTATCATTTTATTGTATCAACCCTCGACGTATGAGGTATCCGATGTAATCAGTACGTATGTGTATCGGACGGGATTGCAAGATGGCCGTTATGATATTGGCACAGCGGTAGGCTTGTTCAATTCGGTTGTCGGTCTTGTGTTGGTTATCTGTGCGAACAAATTAAGCAAAAAATACACCGAAAGCGGTTTATGGTAGGAGATGACCTATGAAATTCCTGACAACTGGAGAAAAGATTTTTACATGGTGCAATTATACCTTTCTAGCCTTATTGGCTGCTGCTACCTTGTATCCATTTCTGTATGTCATCTCAGCCTCCTTAAGCTCATCAGAAGCCGTTCTATCTGGAGATGTCGTGCTATTTCCCAAAGAATGGACGCTGCAGGCTTTCCGGCAAGTTTTGACAGAGTCGGGTATTTGGCGGGCATATGGGAATACGGTGTTCTATACAATTGACGCAACTTGTCTGCAGATGGTCTTTACCATTATGGGTGCATATCCGTTATCCAAGAAAAGATTCATGGGCAGGACGCCGATTAGTTTCTTTATCGCCTTTACCATGTTATTCAATGCAGGTATGATTCCCTTCTACTTGACCATCAAAGAGCTTGGTATATTGAACACTAGATGGGCATTATTAATTCCCTTTGCGGTTACGACATTTCTGGTCATCTTGCTGCGAACGCACTTCCAGTCCGTACCAGAAGAGATGGAAGAAGCTGCTAAGGTGGACGGCGCGTCAGACTTTCAAATCTTGACCCGCATCTATTTGCCGGTATCCAAGCCTGCGCTAGCCACCATTTCACTATTCTATGCAGTGGGCACCTGGAATTCTTACTTCTGGGCCATGGTGCTGATTCAAGATGAGAGCAAGATTCCGTTGCAAGTTCTTTTACGCAGGCTAGTCGTCTCTATGAATCCTACGGAAGGCATGATGGCTACGACCGATTCAACCGTGCTGTTCTCTCAGGAGACCGTTATTTACGCAACGATTGTTATCGCGATTATTCCAGTTATTGTGGTATACCCTTTTATTCAAAAATATTTCACCGCCGGCGCTATGGTGGGCTCCGTCAAGGGGTAACGCAGATACAGAAAGGGAGGTGGTGCCTCCTCGAAAGGCACTAATCGTAGAGAAGATGAATTTATCATTTTGTACATACCTAGGGAGGTTGCATGTCAATGAAACGCAAAGCATGGAAGACTGCCGCAGCTGCAGCTGCACTATCCGTCAGTGTGATCACGGGTTGCTCATCAGACAAGGAACAGACACAAGCTTCTCCTTCTGCGCAGGCATCACCGCAATCCGCTTCGGCTGCACCAGCAAGTCCGCAATCCTCGTTAGCCAGCTCTAAACCGATTACCTTAAGCATTCATATGCACTACGGGAATGGCGGTGGCGGGGATAAGGTATTTAATGACGAGTGGCCAGTCTTCAAGAAGGCGGCAGAGCTCACCAATGTGTCCTTAAAAGGTACCGCTTCCAAAACTCTGACTAACAGCGCAGAAGCCTACAATTTGATGCTGGCGTCAGGTACTTTATCCGATATTATTCATTTCGGCAAGAAAGAAGATGCCAACAAGCTTGGCGGCGAGGGAGGCCTCGTTGCACTTAACGATTTAATTGATAAAAATGCGCCTAACATTAAGAAGTTTTTGGATGGCCGACCTGACGTACGCAAATTTTTGACCTCCGCTGATGGCAAAATTTATTATGTCTCCTTTGTCCCAGACGGAGCGGCCTCCACAGGCTGGTTCATTCGCCAGGATTGGCTCGATAAACTGGGGCTCAAGAAGCCGACTACGGCGGATGAGTACTACAGTGTATTAAAGGCTTTCCGGGATAATGATCCGAATGGAAACGGCAAGAAGGATGAGATTCCTTATTTTAACCGTCAATCCTTCGGTGTGTACTCGCTGCTTAACCTATGGGATGCCGGTACGGGCTACAAAGTAGACCCCAAAACAGATACCGTTGTCTACGATCCGATTAATCCTACCTACAAAACGGGGATGACGAACTTAGCCAAGTGGTATGGGGAAGGGCTGATCGACAAAGAAATTTTCACCCGCAAAGGCGACACTAGGCTGGTTATGCTATCGGATAATCTCGGCGGCTCCACGCATGACTGGTTTGCAAGTACGTATGGCTACAATGTGAAAGCCAAAGATAAAGTGCCCAATGTGAATTTGACGCCAATTCCGCCTGTGGCCAGTATTTCCGGGGATGTCTCTTGGTTTGATTACCGTGCAACGGTGAGTCCATCTGGCTGGGGAATTGCTAGCTCCAACAAGAATCAAGTCGAAACAATCAAATACATGGATTTCTGGTTTAGCGACGAAGGACGTCGACTTGCGAACTATGGTTTGGAAGGTCAAACGTATGACATGGTGAGCGGTAAAGCGGTGTTCAAGAAGTCGCTGCTAGATACTGGCAACGTGCTGCTTAACCTGCAGAAGATGGGCGCACAGCAAGAAATCGGCTTCTATCAGAATTTTGATTATGAAAAGCAGTTTACACCAGAAGGTGTGTTGGCTTCCGTCGATGAGTATAACGCGAAATATATTAAGAAAGTCAGCGTGCCGAACTTGAACTTTACAGTGAAAGAGCAAGAGCGCCTGAAAGAGTTAGAAGGTCAGATTGAAACGTACCGTGTCGAGACTGGACAGAAGTGGCTGTTAGGGGCGGAGTCCGTTGAAGCCAAATACGACGATTTCGTCAAACAACTGAAAACATTGGGAATTGACGAAGTGTTGAAGATTAAGAATGAGGCTTATGTTCGCTATAAAAAAGGTTGATTAACATCGTGTTTCCGGGCTGGTCGTTTTTCGCCAGCTCGGCTGCATGGTGAAAGCCACTAATTAAGAGCATTGGGGGGGAAATAAGGATGAGACGGATGATTGCATTATGTCTTGTATGGGCGATGCTTCTTGGGTTGCTTTCACCAGGGGGTGGGGCCTTGGCATATGCTGCAGGCGAAGGCGATACCAATCAGAGTACCACTGCAAGTGTTAATGAAAGCGCGTACAAGGAAGTGGCGGTGAAGCCATCAGCTGATGCGTATACGCTGAACTCAAGGGCGGACACCAACTACGGGAGTTGGGATGTACTTGTTCTGAAGAGGGATAACAACAGCAATACAAACCGCAAAATCTATACGAGATTCTCGATGGCAGACCTGGGTATTCGCGATCCTCAGAAGGTTGTCAGCGTCACGCTCCAGGTGTATCGAACAGATACTACCGGAACAACCGGAGGTGTAGGTGTCTACCCGGTCAATGATAATTCCTGGCAGGAGCTGGGCATTACTTGGAATAATGCGCCTGCCAATGTATTAGATCCACTGGCCATCGTCACGATAGGACCGGCAGCCAAATTCTATGAATTCGATGTGACCGACTATGTGAAGTCCCATTGGCAGGATGAAGCCTTATCCTTTGCCCTCTTAGGACAGGTGCACGGCCAGCAGATCACTTTTGCCTCCAAGGAGCAGAATGCGGCAGGCGTGGGAAGAGAACCTCGACTCGTTCTAAGGACGACTCAAACGCCTCTGACCTCTATCGAAGTCGTTAATCCGCCAAGCAAGGCTGTCTATTACCCAGGTGATAAGCTGGATCTGACGGGTCTAATCGTCAATGGTCATTATGAGGATGGCTCGGTGACGCCATTAACCGCTTACTCAGTGAGTGGCTTTGATAGCAGCACACCAGGGGCAGCGCAGCCGATTACGGTAACTGTTGAGGATCAAACTACCGTTTTCTATGTGGACGTTCGTCCGCCTTCTGGCGTGAATCCCCCTATCTGGCCGGCCGGCAGCAGTCTGACGGCAACCGGTACGTCCAAGACGAAGACTATGCTGGCTTGGCCTCAAGCGTTGGATAATGAAGATATTACTGGCTATCGATTGTTTGACGGTGAGAACATTATTCGTACTCTAAGCAGTGATACGATGTCCCTTCAACTCACAGGATTAACACCTTCGACAATGTATCACTTCCGCATCGAAGCTGGGGATAGCGAAGGGAACTGGACACCAGGTCCAGAGTTAGCGGTATTAATGGAACTGCGTCCGTCGGCACTGCCGCAGGTAACGTCGATTGCGAGCGGCGCATTTGATCTGGCTGCTTGGACTGTTGCAGTGAATTCCGACGGCAAAAGCGTGTGGGAGACGCCAAGCGGCAATCTCGCATTAACGACCTATGCGAGCGCAGGGTCTGATCCACTTCGCAATGTGATTGTTCATCAGACGCCGTTTCTAGGCGATTTTGTCTGGACCGGTAAGGTGATGGTTGCACCGCGAAGCGATTGGGATGATCTAGCTGTCGTGTTCAACTATATCGATGAGAAGAACTACTGCTTTGTCTCCCTGAACAAAAGCAATGACGACGCGACGAATGGGATCTTCCGTGTGGTGAACAATTCGCTAGTTCAACTCAGGGATTTTGAGCTTGGCCTATTGAAGCCTGGCACAGCGCAGGATTTGCGGATTGACCGGCTAGGCTCGATCATCCGTGTGTATCTGGATGGCGACTATATCGGGGAGGCAGAAGAGACGCAGTATGTCAACGGCCAAGTAGGTTTTGCCAGTGCGAATGATCGAGTCACGCTTTCCGAAATGAACGTATACGGAACAGAAATGATCGATCTGTTGTCGCCTGTTGCACCAGGTCAATTTACAGCGGGGGCACAATCTTCGAAAGCTATTCGATTAGCTTGGACGGCTTCCATGGACGATTCCGGCATTAAGCTATATAGCGTCTATCGCGATGGCGAGCTGTTAGGCACAACCAATCTCACTGCCTATGTAGATGAGGGACTGACACGGCTGTCCGCACACAGCTATTACGTGACAGCAACGGACATGTCCAATAAAGTGTCAGCACCAAGCGCGACTGTAATTGCGACGACCCTAGCGCAGGATCTGCATCCGTTCCCGTTCAGTCACAGCCTGATCGATAGCGCGCTTCGCGAGCCCTTGCTGCAATATCAGCTAAGTCTCGAGTGGACGTCGCACAGTCTGCGAAGCGGTACTGCGCTTATGTATTTGATGACAGCCGCTTTGTATAACCCTGCGTATAAGGGCAGCGACGGTACGATGATTAAAGAACGGATTCTGGCACATATTCGCAATATGCTGGTACCAGGAAGCAAGCGGGAGCCTGGCGCATCTGGTTCACTGGATACCTCGTCAACTTCACTGGCAATTCAAGCTCTGGATCTCGCTTCGACGATTCCTGCAGTCTGGGATCTATTGACACCGGAGGAGAAAGACAAGATCACGCTCATTATGCAAGCGCATCTCGTAGCGGCACATTGGGGCCATGACGATGACAACAATTTCTCGACGGGGATCGATCAGTTGGGCAATTTCAACAAGGGTTGGAATCCCAATTATGTGGAAGGCGCTATTGCGAGTGCGCTAGCGACAGTCCGCTATTTAGGCGGAGCCGCTAAGGCAAATGAATTCCTGCTTAGTTTTGACTATGACAGCTTTATGAGCAAGCTTCAGGCAGCTGGGCTTTCCAGCATAGCTTGGACCTTCCGTCAAACAGGCAAGGCCGCGCTCGAGGCTGCTGTGAAGAATGAATTTACGTTCAGAGGCCATACGCTGGATCAGCCGTTCGAATGGATGAAAGACCGCGCGCTAATTATGTATAACAAAACAGTGAAAGCACAGTTATACAGCAACGATACGCTGCGGGCTTTTGTAAACAATCCGGAAGGATTGCCTAATGTTGGCATAATAGGAATGGCGCAGGAATTCGACTCGGTGGATGCGAATGGCATACGAAGCGACCTCGATTATGTGACAAGGGGGTGGAATAACAGCATTCTTAGTTTGCTGGAGGCCTATTATTACGGTGTTGCGACATCGGGTTCTCCGGAGGATCTTGCATCGATCCAATCCCGATATGCAATTGGCTCTACAGATCTAATTTATAAAGCGGTAAATGGGTATTCCGGATATGCGAAAGGCAAGTCCCTTGGCATTCGGGATGCATTCACTGCCGATGCTAATGTTGGTTACTATTGGCTGAAGGAACTTTGGGAGAATGTAATTAGTCAGCCGTCACTGATTCCTGCGCGGAATGTGATTCCAGTACCTGATGACCTAGCCGTTGCTAAACCTGGTACAGTCGTACTTTCAGATGACAATGGGCAGGATACGGGTCTGTTGGATGGTAATTATAAAGTTACCATGCATATGTGGTATGGCGATAATGGCACACGTTACAAGCTCTATGAGAATGATGTGTTAATTGATACACAGATTCTTATGGACCAATCGCCTAATGCGCAATCTACAGCAACTTTCATTACCAATAAACCAAATGGGACATACAAGTACTACGCTGAGCTTACGAATACATTCGGAACGAGCAGAAGCAGAGATCTAACGGTTACTGTTCAACATGCAGCGCCTGCAAAACCAGTTCTTGCTAGCGATAATTGGGATGGTGACGGAAACTTCAACGTTAACATGAACATGTGGTGGGGAACCAATGGTACGACCTATAATCTGTATGAAAATGGCACACTCATTCATTCACAAGGATTGACTGTGAATACACCAAGTGCCCAATTCGCTTCGTTCATTATAACGAACAAAGAAATAGGGACGTATGCGTATCGTGGTGAGCTTGTGAATTATGCGGGTGCCACCTCAAGTAATACGATGATTGTCAAAGTAACGAAGCACTGAAGGTAGCGAAGCGGCGGGAAGCGAGATCGACTGACTGCCGGCAGCAGAACGTTGGCAGTCACTTTGATAGAACACGCTAGTTCGAGAAGGACGGCGTACGAGGAGATGACATGATGAAGAAGAATATGTCCATGTTCGCTATGTGTCTGGTTGTTCTGTTTACGCTCGCTTGTTTACTTCCAGGGTGGGAAACACCTGCATACGCGTCTACTAATTTGGCTCTAGGCAAAACCGCTGTCGCGAGTTCGGTGAAGAATAGTGCCTTAGCTGCCAACAAAGCTACGGATGGTGATAGCACCACTACCCGCTGGGGCTCCAACTATACAAGCAGCGAGTGGATGTATGTAGATCTAGGGTCAGCGCAAAGTGTAGGCAGCGTAACGATCAAGTGGGGTGTCGCCTATGCAACGGCATACAAGATTCAGACGTCCAGCAACGCTTCCACCTGGACAGATGTGTTTTCAACGACGAGCGGTGATGGTGGCGTTGACGCTATTACTCTTGCAGCTGCAGCAACTGCCAGATATGTGCGTGTACAGGGGATTACCCCTGCGACGACGTATGGCTATTCCATCTATGAATTAGAGGTTTATGCATCTTCGGGAACGACAGATCCGGGTCCAGACCCAGGCGAGGAGCCGGAGCGCGATGCCTCTTTTGGACCGAACGGTACGCACTGGCCATCGCTGATTCCAACGCCATTTATGTACGACACCACTGTTGCTAACATTATTGACGTAAGCAGCTCCTGGACAGCGATAAGCACAGCGATCGCGGCAGTGACGCCTGAACAAGCAGCAGCAGGCGTGCTGATTCGAATTGCTCCCGGCACATTGACGGGTAACGGGGCAGGTTCAGGAAATACGCCAGTGTTGCAGAATCTAGGCTCTTCATCGTGGACGAAGCGTATTACAGTAGCTCCTCGTGATGGTTACGGTACGGTGGTTATTAGCGGAGGCGCTTTGATCAAAAATGTACGTAGTGTAGCCTTCGCTGGACTCATCGCTGATCAAATTAAGCTCGAAGGCTGCGACCGCTCAGCCTTGGCTTGGAGCAAAGTGACTCGTTGGCTGGCAGGTTACGGAATCGCAAATCAGACAACATCTATGGTAGAATTCACCGAGGTTGTCATGCCGGATTCGCAAGTCGTCGACGGTGATGCTTCTGACTTTTATTCCGTATCGTCGGGCCCGATTGACGGTTGGCGTTTTGACGGCATCTATCTTGCGCCGCATTTCTTCAATCCAGCTACCACACCGAAACCGCATACGGATACGATGCAATTCGCTGGTTCGGGCGCATATTCGAATATGACAATCCGCGATTCTGCCATCTTCTCCAGCAACAATTGTTCGATTCAAACAGGCAGTTTAAACGGATTAATCCTAGAGCATAGCTATCTTGCAGCGGGGAGCGTAGCTCGAAGCCGTTATCCATTCCTTGCCGGAGGATCTACGGAAGCTGGAACAGCGGCGTTTAATGGCAATGGCACGAACTTTGTTGCGCTAGATTCGGTCATCATCGGTGGGATGGGCTCGGCATCTTGGACATCGGTAACCAACACGAAAACCAGCTACGTTTACCAGGCTTCTCAGCAGCCGTCCAGTGGAGCATGGACAGTTGATACGACACTGTCCGCAACCAATCCGACCATGCCCCCAATGCCAACGGATACGTATTTGAACTCGATTTGGGGGAATTAAGTGAGACATGAAAGAAGACCTAGCTATTAGGTCTTCTTTTTCTATACGATGTAACGAACTCCTATGCTCCCTGCAAATAGATGGATTTTATACAGGTAAATCTCCCCATTTTCTGAGAAAACATAAGATAGATGGAAAAAGTACAGTTAATTGTAACTATATTTTCCTATTTGAACCATATGGATGGGATTAACGACATATTTTCCATCTAAATCGATTTTTTGAGGGAAATCTTAGGAAATAGATGTACATTTTCCATGTAATACAACATCCGACACAATCGATAATCGATTGTCAGCCCCTTACTCTCATAGAGAGCCTCAAGCCGCTCCATTCACCTACAGCTTCTTCATAACCTCAAAAATGCGCAAATCGTTGATCGTTTGAATCACCATCGCGGAATCGGCCATTTGAAATTTCTTGAGAATGGAGTTGATCTGCTTCTTGATCGTTTCATACTCGACGCACCGTTCCTCGGCAATTTGCTTCCGTTTCTTTCCTTCGCACAGCAGCCTTAAGACCTGTAATTCGCTTGGCGTAAGCTCCGATATGATTTGAATAATATTCAGCAGAGAGCTCTCCGCTCGCTTCACGCGTGCAAATTCTTCGCGTATCTTCTCGGCGATCATGGGGCGGATTGGCGATGCATTCATATAGGCGGAGCGCACGGCTTCCATAATTTCAACGTCAGCAGCATTTTTGAGCAAATAGTCCGTGATGCCTGTCTGGAAAGCTGCGAAGATGAAGTTCTCATCCTTGTGCACCGTGAGTACGATAACTTTCATATGAGGGTATTTCTCGTTAATGGCTTTGGCCGCTTGAATACCTGCAAATTGAGATTCCATTTCGATGTCCATGAGAATCACGTCCGGCTGGTGAAGGTCTGCTTGAATAACGGCATCATGTCCCGATGAAGCTCGCGCCACACAGGCGAAATCATCATGTTTGGCGAAAGTCCTTTCCAGCCTTCTGAGGTGGGCTTCCATGTCATCGGCGATGAGAATACGGATAGGTTGTTGTGTCATTATGAGGGATCCCCTTTCGTAAGGCTGTCCGACTATTTAAATCATGGGCAGGAACACCGTAAATGTCGTTCCAACATCTTTCTTGCTTTCTACGACAATTTTGCCATCGTGGCCTAGGATGATTTTGTGGCAGTAGGATAAGCCGATTCCCCAGTTATTTACAGAAGCTTTCGTGGTGAAAAAAGGATCGAAAATAGCCTCCAGATGCTCCTCGGGAACGCCAGGACCGTTATCGGCAATACGAATGAGCGCCCAGCCATTCTGTTGGCTCCGCTCAACAACAATTCGGCCGTCATCGCGGAATTGCAGGGATTCACTGGCATTAAGGAGCAGGTTATAGATGGCTTCGGTCAAATGACCGGAATCAATATAGCTTGTAGCGGGCAGAGCGTCTGGCGAATAGTCGATTGAGCAGCTAATAGCTTGTTCGTTTAACCGAGCAATAGCCTGTTCTACCGGAAGATCAATGGACATCGGCTGGAGATTTAGATTCATATTTTTTAATTTATCGGCGGCATCGTTAATACTGGTGAGGGCTGACTGCGACGATTGCAAGATGAGATCAAGACTGTATACCGACTCGCTATCCGCTTCATGGCGCTCTTTGAGATAGGCCGCTTCGGACTGAATGCCGATCAAATGATTTTTGAGCGCATGTGTGAAAGCGCGCGTGCCTAGCGTGGCCGTGTCGATGCTTTTATTGATTTGGATGTCGCGATTCTTGCGGTAATTCTCAATGGCATTAAATTTGTATACCAAATAAATCATCAAGATGAGTGTTAAATAAATGGCAAATGGAAACACAGGAAGTAAGATGGACTGATAGCCAAGAGGTGGCTGTAGATAGTTGAAATAGCCTTTCAAATACGTTTCCTTGACCAATACTTTCGGGGCCCATGAGAAAATAAAGATATGGATGACGACGAGCGGAATAAAGAGCAGAATATGATACAGGGTCAAATTTTTGATAAACCTAATTTTCGGATAATTCAAATAATAGTTGATGAGCACGCCAAAAGCAACAAAAAGTATGAGGTAGCGGAGGCTCGTTAAGATAATTTCGATCGCGTTCAAGAATAGCAGACTGTCGATCCAATGACTGAGTGCAATATGAAAGGCAGGATCATAATAAGCCGTCTCGATAATAAAAAAGAGCGAAATGCCACCATATACAAACCGCTGTTTTGAGGGGCTAAGACTACGGGTAAAGGCAATAGCAAAGCCAAGAAGCGAGCAGTAAAATAGCCCTACGCCGACGTTCAACATGCGAATGAGCCAATTAGGATTAAACTTGGTGAGAACCAAGTAATTCCATGTGCCAGGGCTGAAATCAAAGAAGCTGTGTATCACATTAAAATAGTAATTGAATTTACTCAGATACAAAGTAAAGGCTACAAAGGAAAGCACCCAGCCGATAATAATGCCGTACATGAAGCGGGTGGACGCATGGTTTAACTTTTTATACGTGAACAAAATGGTGAAAATTAATAGGACGAGCGTAACGAACAGCATCGGATCACTTCCTTCTCTTCCGCCAAAAAAGGGGGGAATAAAACATTCATCTGTCAGAGGCCATGGCATCTAAGTATAATTCAAATTAAGAAAACGCAAACAAATCATATCAAAAAAAGGGTGAGTGTCCAATGAAAAAAAGTTTGAAGCTGGGTGTGACCGGCACATTGTTAATGGGATTGCTGGCAGGATGCGGTTCCGCTGGGACAACGACGGGAGATAAAAGTACCACTTCCCCAGAGGCCAAAGCGACACAAGTCAATTTGAAAGCAACTGTACTGCCGGATGATTTGGAAACGTTTAAAGCGGCTTATGCCGAATTTAGCAAAGAGAACCCGAATATTGGGGTGCAATTCGAAACCATTCCTCAAGCACAGTATTACGAGAAGCTTCGCATGCAGCTGTCCTCGGGTGAGAATATGGATTTGTTCGGCGGTACGATGGACGTATTCTTGGATACTGGTATTCTAGAGCCCCTAGATGATTATGTCAAAAAGGCGAACGTGGATGTATCCGGATT
Source organism: Paenibacillus oryzisoli (assembly GCF_001653565.1). Lineage (GTDB taxonomy): Bacteria > Bacillota > Bacilli > Paenibacillales > NBRC-103111 > Paenibacillus_E > Paenibacillus_E oryzisoli. The sequence continues at coordinate 121,293 of NZ_LYPB01000085.1, read as the reverse complement.
TGGCCCGTTATACGATGCGTTAAAAGTCAACGACAAAGTATACGGACTTCCGTATCGGAAATCCAACTGGATGTTGTTCTATAACAAAACCTTGTTCGACCAAGCCGGTGTTGCTTATCCGAAAGCGGATATGACCTGGAACGATTTCCGTGACTTGGCGAAGAAGATAACGAAAGGCGAAGGCACGAATAAAGTGTATGGCGCATTCGTACATCCATGGGCACAAACGTGGTATATGCAAGGTGTTCAAACGGGCGCTTCCATCATTGATAAAGACTTGTCTGTGTTTAAGAAGGGACTTCAATTCCGCATGGACATGGAAAAGGATGGCTCTATCATGGGTTGGGCTGAACAAATTACAACGTCCGCTCATTACAACGCAGCTTTCCAAAAAGGGAATATCGCGATGAACCTTATCGGGGATTGGCATGTGGCACAGCTTAGACAAGCAGAAACAGAGAAGAAAATCAGCTTTGATTGGGACGTTGTGCCGGTTCCGCATCCAGATGGCGTTGCTGCTAACACAAGCTTGGCAACTCCGGTATCATTGATGGTTAATAAAAATTCCAAGCACAAAGAAGAAGCATTCAAAGTGGTGCAATTCATGACCGGCGTGAAAGGCGCGAAGCAATTCGCAGCCAAAGGGTTCCTCACAGGGTATATCAACGATGATATTCGTAAGACTTACATCGGCGACGGCAGCTTGAAGCCTAAAAACATCCATTATTTCGTGGAACAAAAAGAATATCCGGAATATCCGCTGCTGCCTGGTGTGAAAAACATTCTAGTGAACAGTGTCTACAAGCAAGAAGGCGAAATGGCATTAACAGGGGCTCAAACGGTTGATCAAGCGATTCAAAAAATCGGTCAGCGTGTTGCTTCGGAGTGGGCAGATAAATATGCCAAGGATTACAAAGCAGGCAAGAAATAAGTCATAGAACAGAAACGGTCGGGCTTCACCGCATGAAGGTGGGGCTCGATTGCTTCGATAGGAGTGGGGTATATGAAGGTGACAAGCAAAGCATTACGACGTAATCGGTTGACAGGGTATACATTTTTGCTTCCCAATATACTTGGATTTTTGATTTTCATTTGCTTGCCAGTGTGTGCCTCCTTCCTCATGAGCTTCACAGAATGGAATGGATTTGGGGAAATTAAATGGGCAGGACTATCGAATTATATTAATTTATGGAGCGATGAAACGTTCCGTATTTCCCTGCTTAACAGTCTAATTATGACAGCTGTTTCCGTACCAGTGACATTGTTCCTTGCGATTTTGGCAGCAGTCGCCCTCAATAAAGGGTTGAGAGGCGTTAAAATATTCCGAACGGCGATTTTCCTGCCGCACATTACAGCAACGATTGCTGTAGCGGTCGTATGGCAGCTGCTTTATAACCCGACCATGGGGCCCATTAACGGGATCCTTAGAAGTATTGGAATTGATAATCCACCGATGTGGCTAGCTTCGACGCAGTGGGCTCTGGTTTCCGTCATTATCGTTAGTATCTGGCATTCCATCGGTTACTACATGGTACTTTATCTAGCAGGTTTACAGGGAATTCCTAAAGATCTGTATGAAGCAGCTGAAATTGATGGTGCAGGGAAGATTGCGCAATTTCGCAAAATTACGGTGCCGATGCTCTCGCCTGTTATTTTCTTCACAGTGATTATGGGGATTATTAATTCCTTCAAAGTATTCGATCTTGTGTTCGTCTTGACCAAAGGAGGACCAGGTCGTTCAACGCATATGTTGGTTTACGACATCTATTACACAGCTTTCCAACGCTTTGAATACGGTTACGCATCAGCGATGGCCTATGTACTATTCACGATTATTCTCATTATTACTCTCATTCAATTTAGAGGACAAAAGCGTTGGGTGAACTATTCCTAACAAGCTATTTGGGATAGAGACAGGAGGAACCAGCATGAGTATGCAGTTAGAATCAAGCCAAATAACCATGAAACTGTCCAGGCGCCCGCAGCTTAGCTCATTAGTTAGAAAAACGGTGTTATATCTCGTCGTTACCGTGGTTGCCTTGTCTATGGTTGTTCCCTTTCTTTGGATGCTTTCCGCATCTGTGAAATCCGAGGCAGAAATATTCAGCTTCCCCATTCAGTGGATACCGAGCCACTTTTACTGGTCGAATTATAGCAAGGTATGGACAGAACTTCCTTTCTTCACCTATTACTTGAATACGATTAAAATCGCCGTGCTGACCACGCTGCTGCAAATTATTACATGTTCCACGGCGGCATATGCGTTTGCTAAAGTGAAATTCCCAGAACGCGATAAATTGTTCTTCTTATATGTGGCGACGATGATGGTACCTTATCAGGTCATGATGATTCCACAGTTTATGCTGATGAAAAAAATCGGACTTATTGATTCGCATTGGGCATTGATTCTATTAGGAGCTTTTAGCCCATTCGGTGTGTTCCTGTTCAGACAGTTCTTTATGGCCATTCCGGAGGAACTCTCAGAAGCAGCAAGAATTGACGGACTGAGCGAGTTCGGTATCTATTCGCGGGTCATTCTACCATTAATTCGGCCGGCTATTGCCAGTTTAACGATTTTCACCTTCATGCATGCGTGGAACGATTTCCTCGGGCCTTTAATCTACTTGAATTCGGATAGCTTGTTCACACTCCAGCTCGGCATGCAGCATTTCCAATCCGAGCATGCGACGGAGTATGGGCCGTTGATGGCAGCAGCCGTGTGCGCCATTATTCCAACGATTCTGATTTACTTTATGGCGCAGGACCATTTCGTCGAAGGGATTTCCGCAGGCGCGGTTAAAGGGTGAGTCCCAGATGAAGCCCAATATCATTTATATTTTTGCGGATCAATGGCGTAAGCAGGCTGTCGGGTTTACCGGAGAAGATTCAGTTCTCACACCGAATATCGACAAGTTTGCAGAGGAGAGTCTGGTATTTAACCATGCGCTCTCTTGCACGCCTCTATGCTCGCCGCACCGGGCAGCGCTTATGACAGGTAAATATCCGCAATCAACCGGTGTCTATACGAACTGTAAAATCGGTGCAAATATTATGCTGAGTCCGGAAGAGGTAGGTATCGGAGATGCGTTGAAGGCATCGGGGTATCACACGGGGTATATCGGCAAATGGCATTTGGACTTGCCGGAGCAGAATACGTGTCCAGAGCCTGAATCTGGCGCCCGAGAATGGGATGCGTATACACCGCCAGGACCGAAACGGCACGGCTTTGATTTCTGGTATTCCTACGGTGCGTATGATCATCACCTGGAGCCGCATTATTGGAAAGACACGCCGGAGATGATTCAGGTTGACCAATGGTCATTGGAACATGAGACGGATGTGGCACTGGACTTTATTCGGACACGAGGGAAAGAACAGAAAGATCCATTTGCGTTATTTGTCTCATGGAATCCGCCGCACAGCCCCTTCGAGCTGGTACCCGAACGCTACAAGGAACTCTATCGTGGTCGGGAGTTGAGCTTGCGACCTAATGTGAGGTCGGAGCAGCTGGCTGCGCATACAGGGGAGCCCTTTGAGAGCGGGGATGAAGCGCTGCTTCGATATACCCGTGATTATTTCGCTGCTGTGTCTGGCATGGATGAGCAGTTCGGCCGGATTTGGCGTGAAGTACAAGAACTCGGTCTTGCAGAAAATACACTGATCGTACTCACATCGGATCATGGTGAGCTAATGGGTTCCCATGGCCTCATGGCGAAGCATTCTTGGCATGAGGAATCCATTGCGATTCCTTGCTTGATGAACTGGCAAGGTACGATGGAAGCGGGCAGCACGGATCTGCTTTTTAATAGTGTTGATATTATGCCTACACTGCTTGGCCTTATCGGAGTCCCCGTTCCTACGACAGTAGAAGGACTTGATCTTTCTGGCGATCTTCTAGGAACAAGCCATACGGACGTTACTTCTGCTTTTATTTGTGCCTTCCCAGGAAGGAAGGATGCGATGGAGCTTTTCGCTGCTGCTGGTTTTGACAATCGGATGTTTGGTTGGCGGGGAATTCGCACACGTCAGTACACCTATGTCGTGCATAAAGGGTATGCACCTGGCACTGAAGTGCAGCGTTTATGTTATGAACATGAGAAGGATCCGTACCAGCTTAATCCAGTTGTCTTTAGTGACCCGCCGCAGACCGAGCTACTGATGTCATTGGAAGAAGAATTGCAGAGCTGGTTAGATCGTACGAATGATAAGTTTGAATTGGCCTGAGGGTTGACATAACGAAGATGAAACGGGCAAATAGAGAGGGTGACAGCGATGTGGCGTGGGGCAATTGAAGATGCAATTGGCAAAATTCGCAAAAACTTGGAGGTGCATCCAGGTACTTTTCCACATATCACCAATGAGAAGCGCTATGAATGGTCAGCGAATGAGGATTGGATCGAAGGGTTTCATACAGGGCTTGCTTGGCTTAGCTATGAGTACAGTCGAGATTCATTTTTTCGAGAACAAGCAGAGGGGCACATAGCAGATTTCAAAAAGCGGCTGGAAGCGAAAATATGCTTAGAGCACCATGATATCGGCTTCCTGTATGGACTATCCGCATTAGCGGGATGGATTGTAGAGAAGGATGAGAGTGCTCGTGAGCTTGCGCTGCAAGCGGCGGATCATTTGGTAGGCAGATGGCGGGAACAAGGTGGCTACCTGCAAGCGTGGGGTCCAGAAAACGATGAGAAGAATGGCGGACGTATCATTATAGACTGCTTGCTGAATTTGCCTTTACTGTATTGGGCTTCAGAAATAACAGGTCTACCGAAATATGCCGAAGTCGCCTACAAGCAAGCTGAATTGTCCCGAAGGTATCTGGTACGTGGAGATGATTCTTCGTATCATACGTTCTATTTCAATACGGAGACAGGTGAGCCGCTCGGTGGTGGTACTCACCAAGGCTATACGGTGGGCTCGACGTGGACACGTGGTCAAGCGTGGGGCATCTACGGCTTCTCCCTATCTTTCCGGTACACGAATGATCCGGTATTCCTACAAACGGCTAAGCGTTTGTTGCGTTATTTCCTTGATCATCTGCCAGAAGATCATGTTGCCTATTGGGATTTCAACGTGCCGATTGAAGCGAATACAAGTCGCGATAGCTCGGCATCGGCTATCACCGCCTGCGGAATGCTGGAGCTGCTGGATCTCCTGCCGGAAGAAGATGGCGATCGAGGCTGGATCCAGCAGGGAGTGGTTCGCACGATGCATTCCCTTGTAAACAAGTATGCTACGATTGGCGAAGAGGCGGAAGGCTTGCTGAAACACGGCTCCTATCATGTGAGAGGTAATAACGGCTTGGATGACTATATGATTTGGGGCGATTATTACTATCTGGAAGCCTTAATGCGGTTGGAACGTGGTATCCCAGGGTACTGGTATGAACGGAAAGCAGAGTAAGGTCGTTAAATGTGTGAAGTCCTGGCTGGTTGAAGTGTTGGTGGAGTAGAAGTAGAAGTAGAAGCAGAAGTAGTGCTCAATTGAGTAGCTAGCTTTCAAATAGATGTAAAAAGTACAGCTAATCTAGCCGTTTAGACAGAAATTTAGCAATTAAATGGAAAAAGTACATCTAATTTGAGTTAAAATGGCGAATTGGTGGTTTGTAGAGGGAATTAACTGTAGAAAATCCATCTAATGTTCCAAAAGGGCTGAATCCAGCAGAAATAACAACATAAAATCCATTTAATTTGTTTGTAGTGGTGGAGGAAGGTTTGTTTGTTGAAGTAAGAGGTAGAAGTAAAAGTAAAAGTAGAAGTAGAAGTAGAAGTAGAAGTAGAAGTAGAAGTAGAAGTAGAAGTAGAAAGCAATGGGATCTACCATCTCCCACACTAAACAGTTAGCATCCGCTTAAGCGGATACTAACTGTTTTTTCATCACTATAGCGCGGCTGTCCATGGCTGTATAAAGGATATCGCTCATCATGTACAGGGGTATAAAACATTCACCTATTGGAATTTCGTGAAACTAGGCATAATGAGAAGCATAAGTTCATGTCACAGCCCAAAGGATGAACATAAACAATGATACTGAAGTTACCGAGATATAGACGCAGGGTGATGACGGTGTTTAACCGTTATTTGTTTTCTTTTGCATTGCTGCTGTTGCTGCCTATGCTTTTTCTAGGAATGACAGGGTACTTTCAATTATCTACGATTGTAGGGGACGAAGTAGAGCGAAACAACCAATCACTTCTGAACAGCCTCCAACGGGAAGTAGATAACAAACTTATTTTGATGAATAAAATCGCTAATCAAATAACGGAAGCCCCAGAGCTGTCACCGTATCTACTTGCACAAGCGGATATGTTTAGCAGCTATCAAGGGAAAAAGATACTGGAAAGTAAAGTTCTCGATGACAGTATTCGTGAGATTATCCTGCATATCCGCGGATCTGAGACGCTATATACGTCGTTAAGCACTTATCGGGTCAATGATTTTGCCAGCCAATTTTACCACTTTGCTCAGTGGAACGCAGAACAATTTAAGGATGATTTAAACCATGTGAACACAACCACGCTTCGACCGGCAGAGGACGTTAAGATGGAAGGGTTACCCACACAACGTTTGATTTCATACATCGTGCCAATTCCGATAAGGAACCAACAACCGTATGGTACGGTGTTATTTGAGTTAAAAGAAGATACGTTGCTCAAAGGACTCAATCCAGATCAAGTACTGCCGAGTGGAAACGCAATCGTTTTCGATTCGTCAGGCAGGGTAATATCGGCTTATAAACAGGAGGATTACTTGAAATCCGCCGACCTTTATAAGCAAATTGTAGACGGGGTCGACAAACGGTATATGCAAGAATTTCACGATGGGAAGTACGTGATTTCCACTCAGAAATCAACGCAAAGTGGCTTGACCTATGCGATTATGCTGCCTTATGCTTCTGTCGTTGCCCCTGTCAATCAAGCCATTGTCAAATGGATGAGTTATTTGCTATTTATTTTCGTTATTGGAAGCGTATTCGTTTACATCGTAATGGTATTCAATTACAACCCGATAAAAAAGTTAGCTGCTTTGGTAGAAACATTTCGAGGTCACTCCATTCACAAATCAAACGTATTCGAAGCAATTGGTTCTATGATCAACGATATTGCCGACTCAAACCGATCCTTAGGGCGCAAGTTGGAGGAGAATCGTTCTGCTGTAAGAGACCATTTTCTCGGACATGTATTGAGGGGAGAATTTCAAACACTAGACGACGTGAACGAACGGGGGGAAGAGGTTGGAGTTATGTTTCCTTTTCCAGACATTATGGTGATGATCTTAGAGCTCCCCGTTTCCCAATTGTTCTATAGAGAGCCGTTGATTGCAGAAGTAGAGCGGCAGTTCGGTGGAGAAGCGGTCGGTCATGTAAAGAGCAGCTTAGAAGAACGAAGAGCGATTTTTATTGTGTCTTGGGGAGGCAATCCCTTGGAACGCAAGCTGTGGTTGAATGAGTTGCATGAACATCTGAGTAAAATGTTTGATATCCCGATTACGTTGGGGATTGGCAATGGCTATCGGGAACTGACGCAAGTGGGGCGTTCCTACTTGGAAGCATCAACGGCGATTGATTATAAAATGATCAAAGGCAATCAGCGAGTGATCTTCTTCGATGACCTCATGGCACATGATCATGCTGATTTGTTGAATCCTAGACGTGTACTAGATGAATTAGAAATCGTACTGCAGCGTGGGGAAGTCACTCAGATTACTAGTTGCGTCGAACACATCGCTATGACAATGAAACAAAGCGGGATGACACTATTTATTGCCAAAGAGCTGTGTTATGACATGATTCATAAGTTCAGTACATGCTTAGAGAAGAGAAGAGCAGGAAGCGCAATCGATAGTTTACCAGACATTTTAACATTGAGCGATTATACAACATTAGATGAAATTGCGGATGTACTCACGACCGCTTGCACCACATTATGTCTTTCCCTTGATGAGCCCAAATCGGCATCCCCTGCCGTAATGATCGACCAAATCAACCAGTACATGCTCCAACACTATAGTGATAATGATTTTTCTGTGCAAAAAATTGCCGAGCACTTCACGCTCTCCCTGTCCTATTTGAGCCGCTATTATAAAGAACAGACAGGTAGAACGGCCTTGGAATATTTGAAAGAGATAAGAATCGAACAGGCCAAACGATTGCTCGGAAACCCTAACCTATCTGTCAAGGAGATTGTCCAACAGATTGGCTATTATGATGTGTCTAGCTTTATTCGTACGTTCAAAGGGCAAGTGGGTCTAACACCTGGCGAATATCGAAAGCAAGTGAAATAGGTTGCATAAGCTGAAAACGGCATATAGGTGGTTCAAATTTGGCATATCGGGCTGTCAATTGTGCGCTCTATAAATTTAGCATACGTGGATTGGCGATTTCACTTATTTACCAATGGCCGTGGGGATGGTTAGATACAACCATGAAGATCCAGCGGAGGTGATAACAACATGTCATTCACGATCAAACGAATCATTCGTAACTATGATTTATACTTGCTACTGCTGCCCACGCTTGCTTACTTTATTATTTTTCATTATGTCCCCATGTATGGTGTGCAAATCGCATTTAAAAATTTCAATCCGATTAAAGGAATCATGGGTAGTCCTTGGGTGGGGTTCGATAATTTTGAGCGCTTCTTTCAGTCGTATCAACTGGGAACAATTATCAAAAACACGCTGGGCATCAGTATCTTTGAGCTGCTCGTCGCATTCCCTGCTCCAGTCCTCTTGGCGCTAATGATTAATCAACTGACTAATGAGCGATTCAAACGTCTTGTGCAAACGGTTACATATGCGCCGCATTTTATCTCAACCGTTGTTGTCGTCGGGATTGTGTATTTGCTTCTATCTCCCAAAACAGGTGCAGTAAACAGCCTGTTAGGTGTATTCAACATCGAACCTATCTTTTTTATGGGCAGCGCAGACTGGTTCAAGACGGTGTTCGTCTTCTCCGGCATTTGGCAAAATATAGGCTGGGGAACGATCATTTATCTGGCAGCACTGACGTCTGTGAATCCAGAGTATCATGAGGCAGCGGTTGTCGACGGGGCAACGAAACTACAGCGTGTCTTCCACATCGATATCCCGGCGATTCTACCGACCGTGATCATTATGCTGATCATGAATATGGGTCATATGATGAGCGTAGGCTTCGAGAAAGTGTATTTGATGCAAAATCAACTCAACATTGATTCATCCGAGACAATTCAAACTTACGTGTATAAAGCAGGACTAGTACAAGCCCAGTACAGCTATTCTTCTGCGATTGGGTTGTTCAATACCGTTATTAACTTCATTTTATTAATTAGCGTGAACCAAATTGCCAAATCGTTAAAACAAACGAGCTTATGGTAAAAGGGTGGAGGGAAATGTATGAAGCTGGCTAAAAATAGGACGGACATGACCTTCGATGTTATCAATTATTCGTTGATTGTCATGCTGCTCCTACTTGTTCTCTATCCGCTTTATTTTGTTGTTACGGCTTCTGTAACAAATCCAGATGTGGTTTACTCGGGAAAGCTATTATTTTTTCCTCAAGAACTGACATGGGATGGGTATAAAAGGTTGTTTGCCGATGCGACCATTTGGATTGGTTTTAAAAATTCATTATGGTACACCGTTACCGGCACGACACTAAATGTTGTGCTGACCGTTATGGCCGGTTACGCCCTTTCCAGAACAGATCTCGTCGGAAGAAATGTCTTCATGTTCCTGCTTGTATTTACGATGTTCTTCGGTGGTGGGCTGATTCCAACGTATCTGCTAGTGAAAGATCTCGGTATTCTAAATACAACCTGGGCCATGATTCTTCCCAATGCGGTATCGGTCTTTAATGTCATCATTGTTCGCACATTTTTTCAATCTAACGTACCAACGGAGGTGCTCGAATCGGCCATGATTGATGGCTGCTCGAACATTAAGTTTTTTGTGAAAATTGCCATTCCGTTGGCAATGCCGATTGTCGCTGTGATGGTGCTCTTCTATGCCGTAGGGCATTGGAATTCCTATTTCCAAGCGTTGATTTATTTGAAAAGCAACGGCTTGCAGCCGCTGCAAATTATTTTGCGGAACATCCTCATTATGAACGAAGGTTCAGACCTTCAGAATTTAATGGACGGATCCCAAGAGCAGCAAAAAAAGCTAGAGTTGATGAAATACGCAATTATTATCGTTTCCAGTCTACCTATGATGATCTTGTACCCGTTTCTTCAGAGATATTTCGTGAAAGGCGCGTTAGTGGGTTCATTAAAAGGATAGTCACAGAACTCAGATTTGATCAAGTAAACTATTATCTAATTGGAAGGTATGGTGCGAAATATGAATCATAAATGGGGATTAAGTACAGTTGCTCTCACAGTAAGTATGGCTGTTGGGCTTGCAGGATGCGGAGAGAAGGAGGCAGGAACGGTTGACGGTCAGCAAGCTACGACAGCGCAAGTACCGAGCAATCTTAACGTAACCGACTTTCCAATTGCCAAAGAGAAGTTAACCTTAAACATTGCTGCTTTCAAACCACCATCAGGCAAAGACTTGAATGATTATAAGTTCTTCCAGGATATCGAAGCCAAAACGAACATCCACATCAATTGGAATCTGACACCGGGAAGCAGTTGGCAAGAGAAGAAAAACCTGCTGTTTGCCGGCGGCGAGCTGCCGGACGCCTTCTATGCACATGGTATTTTGAGCGAAGATACGGATGTAGTTAAATATGGTTCTCAGGGTATTCTCATTCCATTGGAAGGCTATATCGATACGTACGCGCCGAATGTAAAGAAGCTGCTGCAAGATAATCCCGTGTACAAAAAGCAGTTAACGGCACCGGATGGACATATCTATTCACTGCCGACCATTGATGAAACATATTCAAGAACGAAATCAACGATGTTCATTAACAAGAAATGGTTAGATGAGTTGAAGTTGCCTATGCCGACGACAACGGACGAATTGTATCAAACTTTGAAAGCTTTCAAAGAGAACGATGTTGGAGGCAACAACAAGAAGGATCAGATTCCGATGTCCTTTCTGCAAAATTGGAATAATGATGTGAACTCCTTGTTCGGGGCTTTCGGTCGCATCGATCGTGATGTTCACAAAGCGGGTAACAATCATTTGTCCGTAGAGAATAACAAAGTGATCTATACGGCAGTTCAACCGGAGTATAAGGCAGCCATCCAATATGTTAACAAATTGATTTCCGAGGGCTTGGTTGATCAGGAAAGCTTTACGCAGGATGCCAAAGTGTTCAATGCCAAAACTGCTAAAGGGATCGTAGGCGTCGCATTCGACTGGAATCCGGCAAACCAAGATTACGTTTCTCTACCACCACTGAAAGGGCCAGCGGGACAGAAACCCGTGTGGGCGGAGTACCCTGCAGGAATACTGCTAAGAGGTTCATTCGCGATTACGAATGTGAATAAGAATCCCGAAGCCACCATTCGTTGGATCGATAACATGTATGATCCGAAAAATTCTATGCAGCTTAGCAGAGGTGTGATCGGCGGCCAGAGCTTGAAAGAACGATCGGATGGCAAGTACGAAGTTGTTAATCTTCCAACAGGGGCGAATGAAGATGATTTCAAACAAGTACCTCCAACGGCATATTCCGTATGGGCTACTACGAAAGCAGCAAGTGACATGGCTGTAGCTGCTGCTTCAGGCAAACGGACTAAAATCGATATTGACAACGTTTATGCGCCATTTCTTGTCAACGATTCATTCCCGAAAGCCTATTTCACTGCTGAAGAAAATGATCAAATCTCACGTTATTTGACGGATGTGGATGCTTACGTTAGCAAGATGTATGCCAAATGGATGATGTCAGGCGGCATTGACAAAGAATGGGACGACTACGTGAAGAAGTTGAACGATATGGGTCTGGATAAAATGATGAAAATTTACCAAACGGTATATGACCGCTATCAGGCTGCCAAATAACGACAGTTAGGTGGAGTGAGCATGAAGATATTAGTATTCGACAATGAAATCCCACCGCATTTGGTCTGTGATAGGAGTTCACACTTAGCTATAAGTGAGCGCTATTACAAATACGGTAAGCATAGTCTGCAATGGGCATACAGCTCGAATTCCTATTTGCAAGTGAATGAACCACTTCTTTACCGTCCGTATCAAGAGGGATCAATCAGTCAGGAACGAGATTCGTTCGTTGTGTGGATTTATAACGGGGAGCCAATTGCAGATGTCGTTACTTTTCAATTTGGACGGAAGGATGGGGTGGATTGTCAGTTTGACTTCCACCTTAATTTCCGCGGGTGGCGTACGGCTTGGGTAGCGTATGAGCGAGACATGCAAGGGGATCCTCATCTCGAAATGGACAAGTTGACGATTCGCGCACCGAAGTCAATCGGCGAGGGGACGCTGTACATCAATCAGCTCGTACTGAACACGCGCATCGATCCTCGTTTTCATACGCGGGATAAGCAAGTTCCGTTAGTTAATCTAGAGGGGGATCAGAAAGCGAATGCCCATTGGCTCAGTTTGCTTGCATTTGAGGAATTGGCGCCTAGGTATGCGATGCCTGAATCGGTATCCACTGAGCAGCAAAGGGCGCATGAGGTCACTCATGAACGATTCGAAAAGTTGATCCTAGAGGATCGAATAGTCACCCATGCTGACATGTTGAGAATCAAGATGATGTTCGCAAACTTCGAAATTTCTCGTAATGGGAATGTAATATCAGGAAGGCCGATAGACCTTCCGTTCTTCGACCATGTGCCGAAGGAAGACAGGGAACGATGGAAAGAACTCGTGAACGGTGTACAGCTATCCGCGTACACGGATTTCATGATGGACATTGCCGTCTGTTATCGTTCTACCGATCAAGCGAGTTGGAAACGAGAGCTGCAAGTCATGTTTATGGATATGCTCGATCATCTGGATGAGCAAGGCTGGACGTACGGCAGTGCCCAAGGGACTGTTCATCATTTCGGTTACAATTATCGGAATTACTACCCAGCTGTATACTTGATGCGAAATGAGCTAGCGCAAGCGGGTCGGCTTGAGCGAACGCAGCAAACGATGTATTGGTATAGTGGGGCAGGGCGCATTCACGCACCGCTGGAAGAGATAGAAGGGAATATTGATATTTTCAACACGACCCTTCATGGCATATTGGCAAGTCTGTTAATTTTGCCTGATTCCCCAGCGAAAGTCCGTGAGCTGACTTCGTTCAGTACGTGGCTCAGCCAATCTTTATTACCCGCGCCAGGTTTAAGGTCCGCCTACAAATCAGATGGTTCAGCCTACCATCATGTTAATCATTATCCCGCATATGCGATAGGTGGTTTCCTCGGCGTTACGCCTGTCATTTATCTGCTAAGTGGTACTGCATACCGAGTAGATGAACTTGCTCACGGCTCTGTTCGCAAAGCACTGCTCGCCATGCGATTGTACTCGAATAAATACGAATGGCTGGTCAGTCTCTCTGCTCGCCATCCTACAGGAAAAGGGGAATTGGAAGTCGTGCCATTCCAATATATGGCGTTAGCTGGAACTCCTGATGGACTACAGCCCATTGATGAAGAGGTGGCAGCGGCATATATGCGGCTGCACCATGACGAGGAGAAATCTGAAGTCTATGAACGGTTTCTAGAGATGGGAATTACACCAGAAGATGATCCGAATGGACATTGGACGATGAATTTCGCAGCGTTGGCGATTCATCGCAGAGGCTCGTGGCTTGTAGGTGCAAGGGGTCATAGTCGTTATTTGTGGGCAAACGAGTCGTATGTCAGCGCTAACCTCTATGGCAGGTACATTTCGCATGGACATGTGCAGATTATGAGCCAAGGCCAGCCCATTAATAATGAGGCCAGCGGCTATCATCATGATGGCTGGGATTGGAATCGCTGGCCAGGGACAACGACAGTGCATAAGCCAATACCAGAACTGCGCTCCAACGTGCGAAACGTGGATGCCTTTAGTGGATTTGAAGAAATGCTGCTCTCCGATGAAACGTATGCGGGCGGATTAAACTTGGAAGGGCGCAACGGCATGTTCGCGATGAAGCTGCATGAGCATCCCAAATATGAAGGAAGCCTCCGTGCTCGCAAATCCGTCTTCTTCTTCGATAATCGGATTATTTGTCTGGGTTCCGATATTGAGAACACGAATACGGTCTATCCAACGGAAACAACGCTGTTTCAGAGTCATCTCGCTGATCAGAAGTGCCCAATTTGGGTGAATGATCACAGCCCGATTCGTGAGTTCCCCTATAGCCATGAGCATGTTTTGGACGAATCCATCTGGCTTCTAGATCATTTGGAGAATGGTTATTATATTCCCGCAGGACAGAGGTTGTCGGTATCGAGAAGCGTTCAGCATTCCAAGCATCAAGCTACCGATGCGTATACACAAGGGAGTTTTGCTGCCGCATGGTTGGGGCATGGCTGTGCACCGCAACAAGGGAGCTACGAATATACGATACTAGTGAAAACGGATCAAGACGGTATCGAAACATTCTGCGCGGACATGCAACATGCGGAATCAGCACCCTATACCGTGCTGCGCAAAGATCGCAGCGCACACATTGTGAAAGACCATGCGAACCAAACAACGGCTTATGCCTTGTTCGAAGCAAATACAGGAATTAACGAGGGATGGCTTCGCGATGTCGACACACCTGCGATGGTTATGATTCGAGAAGCAGAAGATGAACTCATCATAAGCGCTGTCGATCCTGATTTACATTTATATGAAGGCAAGGAATGGGATCAATACGATGAAGATGGAAACCAAGTAGAAGTTAGCGTTTATTCTCGCAAGTGGGTTCATGCGCCAAGTATTCCGTCTACCATAAGGCTCATCCTGAGAGGGAATTGGGTCATGAGGGATGATTATTTGGGTTGTCGACTCGCCATAGACCATGGAGATGATGATACGACAATCATTGAAATTACTTGTAAGGACGCAATGCCACGGGAGTTTGTTGTGGGGATGAACATGTAAAAAAGGGGGCGTAGCATGAGATTTTTGAGCAAAAAATGGGTGGCCTGTACACTGGTTCTTGTAATCTTCTTCTCATTGTGGATAAGTCCGGGTCTAGGCGGGTTACCACCCGCCGAAGCGGCAACAACGGTTCATGTTAGCGTGAATTATGATGAAAGTGCAATAGCCAAAAACACGAAGATTTACAATGGAACAACCTACACCGGTACAATTGGAGGCGCTTGGGGTACCTATAATTCAGCCGCAAATACAGATTATGTGATGATGACACAGGCCCCCTCGCGTATGGATTACAGTCTCAAAATGATTTCCAACACGGCCAACCTAAACACCGGTAGAAACAATTTGGGCGGAACTGTAGCAGGAAACAGTGGGATTGCAGGTCATCTTGTGTTTGAAGCCTCTGTCTATATGACTAGTACTCAGCACCGCAGAGATATCCAATTCAGGAGCTTAAATGCACCTGTTCCTGCTACGGCAACTACGAATGTCTCAGTCCTTTCATTTGATAACACCGGGAAAATAAGGGATGGGAATAATGTCGCGTTAGCTAATTATGAAGCAAATACGTGGTATCGTTTGAAACTATTCGTGGATAACACAGCGAGGAAAGTAACCTATTTTGCCAATGATCAATTTCTGGGAGAAGCCTCCCTTCCTGGGGCATGGTTGAATATCAGGCACATCTATTTGTATCAATATTTTAAAAGCGGAGTACAAGGTGAGTTCTATGTAGATGACCTTAAACTTGCGGATTATGTTCCGGTGTCAGGTCTCAACACTTCACTCAATTCGCTTGAGCTATCGGAGACGACCAGTTCCAGCATTACGGCAACTACTCTACCCGCAGATGCGTCAGATCAACGCTTTATATGGGAGGTAGATGATCCAACGGTTGCTTCTGTCACGTATGGTTTGATTACCGCACGGAAGGAAGGTAACACTACGGTTACGGTAAGTACTTACGAAGGCGCATTCACGAAAACAATTCCGATAACCGTCGTCAAACCTGTGGTTTTAGAATCTATAACCTTACCTAGTCAAGCTACCCTAGTTGCAGGAAAAACGATGTCAATACAAGCCGTATTCCAACCTGATAATGCGACGAACAAGAAGCTGATCTGGCAGTCATCCGATTCGAATGTTGCCACAGTTGATACGAATGGGGGAGTCACGGGAATTGCTCCAGGCAATGCAACAATTACAGCTGCATCGGAGTTAGATGGTGTCCTCACAAGTCATACTTCGGTTACCGTAACACCTTTTATTCCCCTTGTACGTGTAAGTTTTACGAATGCGCCGGCACAAATGACCAATTATACGACTTTTCAGTTGGAGGCTGCTGCTGAGCCAGCTAACGCGACCGAAAGACAGCTGACATGGCAATCCAATGATCCCAGTCGTATTCGTGTTGATGAGAATGGGCATATCAGGGCATTGAAAGTAGGTACGGCAATCATAACGGCCACTTCCTCCAATGGGAAGCAAGCCTCTGCGACGATTGAAGTAAAGGCTCCTGTGCTGGAGGATCCACAAGAATACGATACCCTTAGAATTCGCTGGAAGGAAACAATAACAGGCAAGGACACGTTAGACGTTACGAACAGCGAAATTAAGAGCAGAATTGATGACAATGCCGCGAAAGCCCAATTATATTGGGATAGCTTGCAATTAACCGGGGGAAGTCCAACACTTTGGACGGATTTAGTGACTTCCCCGTCGGATTCAACTTTCGTCATTGATCACTATACACGCTTGAAAACGATGGCACAGGCATATGCAACGAGAGGAACGCTTCTCTCTAACAATCCTGCGTTAAAAGCCGACATTCTTCAAGCTATGGATTGGATGTTAGACCATTTATATACGAACACAGGGGTTGAATTCGGGAATTGGTGGAACTGGGATATCGGGATACCCACACGATTAGCAGATATCCTCGTCCTCATGTACGACGATTTGACGCCGGAACAAATTGCTCGAAATACAGCGAGTATCGATCATTACATTGGCGATGTTAGTTCACCTACATTTACACAGGTAGGGGCGAATCGTTCGGATATTATGCTAATTGAAACGAGAATGGGGCTAGTTGAGAAGAATTATGATCGTCTTATTCAGGCGCGTGATGGATTGACACCTCTCTTTGATTATGTGACTACTGGCGATGGTTTCTATGAGGATGGTTCGTTTATTCAGCATAGTAAGGTCGCTTATACGGGTAGTTATGGAGAGGTGCTCATTAGTGGCATGGGGAATTTGCTGCTGTTATTGAATGGGAGCACGTGGCAGCCTGTTGTTCCTGAATTAGAGCATGTGTATCGATGGATTCAAGAAGGATATGCGCCAGTCATGTACCAAGGACAGATCTTGGATATGACGCGAGGGCGTGCGATCGTACGGGAAGGCTTAGATGCGTATGGATCGGCCAAAAACATACTAATCGGTATGTCCCGTATCGCGCAAACGGCTTCAGTGGAGAGAGCTGCTTATTTAAAAAGTTTCATTAAATATCACTTCCAGTTTCTATTGGCTCGTGGGCTGACGTATAGTCAACTTCCTCTGGATTTGGCAGACGGGATTAAAGCATGGATGGAAGACGCAACGATTCAACCCCTAGCCCAGCTTCCAGGACACTTCGAGATGAATGCGATGGCTCGGAGCATACATGTCGGTGATGACTATTTATTTGGGGTAAGCAAGAGTTCTAAACGAATCGTAACCTATGAGTTGACGAATGGTGAAAATGCAAAAGGCTGGTATACCGGTGATGGTATGACCTATCTGTACAATCATGATTTATCGCAATACACAGATAACTATTGGGTAACCCTCAATTGGTATCGCTTGCCAGGTACAACTGTCGTTGTAAGACCTAGAACATCCGATCAGTACCAATATGGCGATGGGGAATCCGCTCCTGCCAATGCTTGGGCCGGTGGCGCAGTGCTAGGGAAATATGGGGTGACTGGCATGAATTTAATCCAGAATGGCACACAGTTGAAAGCGAATAAGTCGTGGTTTACTTTTGACAATGAAATTATTGCCTTGGGTTCAGATATTACTAGTACAGATAATAAAACCGTAGAGACGATTGTAGACCAACGCAAGCTGTCTGCGACGAATACGAATGAACTCTTGGTAAATGGGGTGCTCAAGAGTGGTTTCTTCGGAGAAGAAACGCTGGAACATCCCGAATGGGTTCATTTGCAAGGCAATGTGGATGGGGCAGATATCGGTTATGTCTTTCCGGGTACACAATCACTTAAACTGATGCGTGCGGAACAAGAAGGGAGATATTCGGATACGAACCTCAGTAATCCACCCTCTTCAACGGTACCTACGGAGCTATTCGCAAATAATTATCTAACGATGTGGTTTGATCATGGTTCGAATCCAAGCCAAGAAAGCTATCAGTATGCTATCCTGCCGAATGCGAGTCAGACCGAAACTTCTGCGTATGCGTCTTCTCCGGATTATACGGTTCTGGCTAATTCACAGGACGTTCAAGCGGTTCGCGAGAATAAGCTGGGGGTGACTGGTTTCAATTTTTGGAAGGATAAAGTTACTACGGTTGACGGTTTGACCTCGAATAGTCAAGCATCCGTCATGTTGAAAGGGAACAAAGCTACTGGTGTATATGAGATCGCAGTTGCTGATCCAACGCTGGAGAACAATGGTTTCATCGAAATAGCGTTAGATAAGCCTGTTCAGAACGTGATTAGCAAGGATAATCGGATCGAGATTCTATCGCTCAACCCTACATTGAAATTCAAAGTAAATGTTCAGGATACGATGGGCAAATCGCAGCATATCTCCTTGCAACTAGTTCCTGAAGAGGGAACGAGATCAGGCACAACAGATCCTGATTCAACGAATCCTGAGCCAACAGTTTCAGAACCAACATTACCTGAACCATCGGAAAAACCAACTATCGTCACTGTCAAAGAGGATAAAGCTACTGTCGAAATGGAACATGACAAGGATATCGTCTCCGTGCCATTGGAGCAGATTCCGGGTGTTCCGCTAGAAGTTAACGGCGTGACAGCTCAGCTTACAATTCAGCCTGAACTCGTGAAAGCCATCAAGGAGAAAGTAGTTGGCGATGGCAGCCAAACTACCCTCGATATTATGGCGCGGCCCATTTCAGAGCCATCTATCATGCATGCAGGGGCATCAGATCCCGCTGTTCGTGTGCATGTGGCAAGTCAGGCTATTGAATTTGCACTCCGTATTCGTTCTGAGGATGGTGAAACGTGGTCAGCAAATGACTTCCATTCTGGCGTAGACGTCGTTCTGCCGTTCGATTCTACCGGCACAGATCCGGAGCTGCTTGGCGTGTATAAGTATGATAAAGTCGGCGGAAACTGGGAGTATGTTGGTGGTACGCTAGATCTATCTGCTTACAAAGCCACATTCTCGCCAGATCAAGCAGGCATTTACGCTGTACTGATGTATGATAAGAAGTTTGATGATCTGCCTGACGCACACTGGGCTTCACGAGCTGTGCAGGTATTGTCTGCGAAACATATCGTTGAAGGCATGAGCACGGGTGAATTTAACCCCAATGGGATAACGACGAGAGCACAATTTACTGCGTTATTAGTTCGTTCGTTAGATTTGAAGAAGCAGGCAGCAGGGGCGCCACAATTTGAAGATGTCGAGGAAAGTGCTTGGTATGCCCAAGATGTTGCGGCAGCAAGTCATGCTGGTCTCATCTCAGGTGTTACGGAACAGACCTTCGACCCCAATGGAGAATTGACGCGTGAACAGATGGCAATCTTACTAGTCAGAGCTTACGAATACATCAATGGCAGTTACAAGGCAAGCAATCGTAAACTGGATGACTATAGGGATTATAGTGACATTTCTATCTGGGCCGTAGAAGATGTGAATAAGGCAATTGAGCTAGGTATCCTTTCAGGAGTCTCGAACGAGCGCTTCTCTCCTTCTTCTGCAGCTTTGCGAATGGAAACGGCGGAAGCATTATACAAATTTCTTGTGAAGAAATAGAAACCAAGTAAAAGGTAGCCGTGAGTGCGGCTGCCTTTTACCGTTGGCAGAATGAAAGACTACAATTGGAAGGCAGCGAATCCAAGAGGATTGACTGTCTTCTTTAGCATATAGGGAAATTCATCTATAAACCCTAAAAAAAAGTGTAGGCATAATAGAGGATTTTACCAGTAGGGGAAGAATTCAAAGCTACAACACTCATTTAAATTAGGGGACGTTTACTCATGAGACTAAAAGAATATTTGATAGATTCCTTAATGAACTTAACCTCGGATGGTATCGTAATCGTTGATGTAAATGGAACGGTGCTAGAGGTTAATGCGAAATTCGAAGAGTTACATGGGTGGACGAGGGAAGAGGCTATTGGGCAAGTATTGCCGATGACGCCTGATGAGTTCAAAGAAGATGCGTTCAGACTATATCAATCTTTAATAAACGGCGAGCAAATTAAGAATTTCGAAGCGCTAAAACTTAGAAAAGACGGATCTACATTTTATGCCAATGTCACCGTTTCGCCTGTGAAAAATGCAGAAGGTGTAGTGATTGGATTTGTGGGTGTTGAAAGGGATATTAGCGAAAAGAAAAAAGCGGAAGCGGAGCTTTTAGAAAGAGAATACCAGTTTAGAAAATTGCTCAAACTCAACCCTGAACCTATCTCGCTGCATATGGATGGCATTATTCAGTTTGTTAATGATGCTTGTTGCAAACTTTTTGGCGGTGCTTCTCCGGACGAATTCAAAGGAAAATCCATTTATGACTTTTTTTTCCCTAAGGACAAGGATATCGTTGGAATGCGACTTCAGCAGGTCATGCATTCGGATATGGATAGCTATAGTGAATTCTTTGAGCGAAAGATGCGAAAGTTAGATGGAACTCTCCTGGATGTAGAAATTTCTTCGATTTATGTGTATAAAAATTTGGGATTTCCTGTTGTACAGAGCGTGATTCGTGATCTCACCGAACGTAAAAAGTCCGAAGAAACGATGATTCGGTCTGAAAAATTGGCGCTTATCGGTCAATTGGCTGCGGGAATTGCACACGATATACGTAATCCATTGACTTCCTTAAAAGGGTTTGTACAATTGCTTAAATATAAAAATACAGACTATGTTGACATTATGATGGAAGAACTTGAACATATCAATTATGTTGTCAATGAATTCATGACACTTGCTAAGCCACATCTAAGCTACTACATAGCATGCAGAGCCAAAGAACTTGTTCAGAGTGTCATTAGTTTCTTGCAACCGCATGCCCTTCTTCATAATGTTCAAATACAAGTGGAGATGGACCAAGAGATCCCTGTCATTACTTGCATACCCGACCAAATCAAACAAGTATTAATCAATGTGTTGAAGAATGCGATAGAGTCTATGGACGGTGGAGGTTTAATACAAATATCGTGCCGAAATCAATTCAATCGAAACTTGATTATTTCTGTTAAAGATCAAGGTGTAGGTATTTCTGAAGAAAGGTTAGCTCAGTTAGGTGAGCCATTCTATACAACAAAGGCGAATGGAACCGGTTTGGGAATTATGGTTTGCAAGCGAATTGTGGAAGGGCATGGCGGTACATTTTCTATTCAGAGTGAACTTCATCAGGGGACTACCGTTGAAATAGCATTGCCTATAGGTAAAACAAGAGAGTATGTAACTAATAAGGACCATCAGGATGAAGGTTCCTGATGGTTTTTCTCATAGAATTTTCACGTCCATAGTTTCATTAGGGATGAGACTGCGATTGTGATTCGGTTTCCTGTTGACAAGACTGATCAACAATGATAGATTAAAACTTATAAAACACATTGAATTAATCGGAATTAAGAAGCTGACTGGTCACCCGTAAGCATGGATATTGAATCCATGCTTTTTTTTATTTTACAAAAGGAGTGGATAGGAATGGGCGTATGGGTTGTGCGCGCCATTCTGGGGGTTCCTTAGCTGATAAGTTTGGGAAGAAACCTATGATAATTCGTTCAGGTATTGGTTTAGCATTGGCTCATTTTGCCAATTATTTTGTAGTGGACCTCTTCTCTTTCATACTTGTTCGGGTATTTCAAGGAGTAATGGCAGGGTTTGGTCCTGCTTCCATCGTGTTGGTTGGCACGAATACACCGGAGAAACATGTCGGATATGCGCTGGATGTAATCTCTACATCAACGGCAGCCGGAGGAATTATCGGACCTCTAGTTGGAGGCGTGCTAAGTCACTGGATGTGTTTACGGGCATGCTTCGTTGCATCGGGACTTACAATGCGAAGCGTACCAACCAGCAGTTGCTTGGATGATGAGCCTGACATTACCACAAAAAGATGGAAATATATCAAGTCGACCGTTGACAAATGGTTGTCTGACTTACTATAATCTAAATACAAGTAAATTAATCGGAATTATCGGAATCAACCAGATAACTGGAGATGCTTCATCCTAAGGAGGATGATTGTGTCTCTTTTTTTTGATGATAAGTTTAGAGGAGGAGTTCTTATGAGAATAGATTGGACATATACCTTGGATCAACCATGGACGCTGGACCGTGTATTGAGTTTTGTGGCCATAGCGAATCAATATTCGAGTCAGATTTATTTGGGTGCACATGGAGAAAAGGTCAATGCGAAAGGCCTCTTAGGAATTGTATCCTGGAGTATGTCGCTTCGCGAACATGCAACCATTGCGCTGCAACTTGACGGCATTGATGCACAGGAAGCGTTCGAAGGTGTATCTGCCTATCTGCACAATCAGGACGATGCTTTACATACAACATACTCTCGTAGTTCTTGATGATGGGTAAGTGGGAGAGGAAGTCATGATCACATGAATATTGAAAATATCGAAGCATTCGTCTATGTCATTCATTATAACAGTTTCAACAAGGCAGCGGATGCGTTGTTCTTATCACAGCCTTCCGTAACAGCCCGAATTCAATCATTGGAACGTGATTTGAACACCCTGCTTTTCGAGAGAGAAGGTAGAAATTTCACCCTGACGGATAAAGGAAAGCAGTTTCTTCCCTATGCCCAGCAAATTCTCCAATCCTATAAGAAGGGGAAGCAGCAGCTCCAACATGTGAATAAAGATTATAACGAGCTGAGAGTCGGTTGTACCGTTTCTGTTTCCAATTATATGATCCCCGAAATTCTTCCAAGAATTAAAAGCCAACATGCTCATCTTCAGATTAAAGTAACGACAGCCCCGACAGAGGTTATTCTGGAGATGCTTCTTAATAAAGAGATCGATATCGGTTTTGTTCGAAATGTAACGCATCCCCACGTTGACATTCTAGGTTTTTACGAGGATCCTATTCGTCTATTTGTTCACCCTAGTCATCCTTTTGTGAACAAGAGACCTATGACAATTAAAGATGTGGGCCGCGAATCGCTAGTCTTCTTTGAATGTGGATCACTCGATTGGGTGAAGATCCATCGGCTTTTTGCAACCTTAGATCATCCTCCGCAGATTGAGTACCAAATCGATAACCTGGAAACAGCCAAGAAGCTTGTTACCAAAGGTTTGGGTATTTCCTTTCTGCCTGAACTGTGTGTGCGTCAAGAAGTAAAAGAAGGGCTCCTTGTCCCTATCGATATTCAAGCATTAGGAAGCCTTTCTTTACGTACAATTTTCATTACATTGAAAGAATCCAGCCTTGATTTCTCACACTTAGTACTGGATGCATTGCAAGCATTCGATTGGAAAAAAACAGCTATATAGAACAATTCTATTCAACAATAGAACATCTTTATCTTCGATTGACCGATACATTTGGCGGTGATACAGTAAGTACAAAGTTAAATACCAATTAAACCAATAGGAATTATTGTTTATTGAAAAGGGAGGAATTCGAATGTCGAAACGAAAACAACTAAAACTTGGGGCCATTATTCATGGGGTAGGTGGCAATATGTCATCTTGGAAACATCCAGATGCGATTGTGGATGCCAGCGTCAATTTCAAGTACTACAAAGAACAGGCACAGAAAGCAGAAGCGGGTAAATTCGACTTGCTGTTTATCGCTGACGGATTGTTCATTAATGAGAAGTCGATTCCCCATTTCTTGAATCGGTTTGAACCGATTACGATTTTATCCGCGCTCGCATCCGTCACTTCCAAGATCGGTCTTGTTGGCACGTTATCGACGTCCTACAGTGAACCCTTCACGGTGTCGAGACAATTCTCCTCACTCGATCATATCAGCGCTGGCAGAGCAGGTTGGAATGTAGTCACATCCCCGCTGGAGGGCTCGGCGCTGAACTACAATAAGAAGCTGGAAGAACATCCAGACCACCCTAAGCGCTACCGAATTGCTTCGGAATACCTGCAGGTCTCCAAGGGGTTATGGGATTCATGGGAAGATGATGCATTCACAAGAGATAAACAATCTGGAGAATTTTTCAATCCGGAGAAATTACATCGTTTAGACCACAAGGGTGAATTCTTCTCTGTACAGGGGCCGCTTAATATCGGTAGATCGAAGCAAGGCCGTCCGGTTATTTTTCAAGCAGGATCTTCTGAGGATGGCAAAAATTTAGCCGCCAAAGAGGCGGATGCTATCTTTACGGGTCAACCGACTGTGGAGGATGCGCAACGCTTTTATCAGGATGTGAAAAACAGAGCTGCTGGGTTTGGTAGAAATCCAGACGAGATCGTTGTTATGCCAGGTATAGGTCCAATCATCGGCATTACAGAAGAAGAGGCAGAGCGTAAATACCAAGAAGTAGCCAGCTTGGTGACAATTGAGGAAGCACTTGCGTATCTAGGCCGTTTCTTCGAACATCATGATTTTACACAATATGACCTTGATGCCCCTTTCCCGGAGCTAGGAGAGTTGGGGAAAAACAGCTTCCAAAGTACAACGGATCGCATCAAACAAAACGCGCAAGAAGAAGGGCTGACTCTTAGACAAGTGGCGTTGCAATCTGCAACACCAAGACCTTTATTTATCGGTACCCCGATTCAAGTTGCAGATCGTATACAAGAATGGTACGAGAGCGGCGCAGCAGACGGCTTTATAGTTGGATCAGGGGTTCCGAATGGTCTGAGCGATTTTGTGGATGGAGTCATTCCAATTCTACAGGAACGTGGCATTTATCGAACAGACTATGAGTCGGATACGCTCAGAGGCAATTTGGGGCTGCCTTTTCCAACAAATCGCTATGTGAAAGAGACTGTAAGTAACTAATGGGATGAACCAATAAGGGGGAGCATTAGATATGAAAAGATCACAAGGTTGGATCAAATGGAGTGCGTTATCGTTAGTTATTGCACTTGTTCTAACAGGTTGTGCTTCCAATAATGGAAGTTCGGATGCCTCGCAATCAGCGAGT
The DNA here is from genome assembly GCF_001653565.1 of Paenibacillus oryzisoli. Lineage (GTDB taxonomy): Bacteria > Bacillota > Bacilli > Paenibacillales > NBRC-103111 > Paenibacillus_E > Paenibacillus_E oryzisoli. Next base: position 95,998 of record NZ_LYPB01000085.1, on the reverse strand, counting down.
CCTAAGCAAGAAGGCAAACAAGCGGCGGTGGTGGGGGGAGAACTTACTTATGCGCTGGCTACTTCCCCGGATACGCTAGATCCGCATCGCAGCGGGCTTGCCGTAGCTGTGCGAGTGCTTCGCACGATCTACGATAGTCTGGTTGTACAATTACCGGATGGTTCGATTAAACCGTGGCTGGCCACAGAGTGGACAGTTGCTCCTGATGGTCTTAGTTACACATTTAAATTACGCAAAGATGTTAAGTTCCAAGATGGCACACCCTTTAACGCCGAAGCGGTGAAATTCAATTACGATCGGATTCTCGATCCAGCAACCAAAGCGGCCAATTCAGTAGCGTTACTTAAACCCTACAAATCTGCGGAAGTTATCGACGAGTTCACGGTCAAAATCAATCTCGAAACACCATCCAGAGCATTTCTGGGTAACCTGAGTCAAGCTTTGCTCGGCATTATATCACCAACAGCTGCCAAGAAATATGGCGATCAGTTTGGCAAAAATCCAGTAGGATCAGGTCCGTTCTCCTTCGTGAAATGGGAAGAGAATGCTTCCATTCAAGTGAAGCGCAGCCCTGATTACAATTGGGCGCCAGAGATTGTTGAAAACAAAGGGAAATCATATCTAGATCAAATTACCTTTAGCATTGTTCCGGAAGAAGCGACTCGGATTGGTTCTGTCCAAAGTAAGCAAGTTCTAGCTGGTGAGACGATTCCCCCGCAAAATATTGTTTCGCTTAAATCTGATTCCAGCGTTCAAGTTCATCAAGTCAATACCAATGGATTGCCTTACACGTTATTCATTAATCAACGCAAAGCGCCTTGGGGTGAGGTAAAAGCTAGGCAAGCGCTTCAATCAGCCCTTGATGTAGACGCGATTGTCAAAACACTTTATCTGGGGACATACCCACGTGCTTGGTCGCCGTTATCTCCTGGTGTGTTCGGTTATGATGCATCGCTTGAGAATGGGGTTAAGCCTGACCTTGCCAAAGCCAACAAACTATTGGATGAACTCGGTTGGCTGAAAGGCGCAGATGGCATTCGTGTGAAAGATGGCAAGAAACTGACGCTGCACTATGTCGATGGCTCACCTAATCGCGAGAAACGAAACGACATAGCTGTCATTATTCAACAACAGTTAAAACAAGTGGGTATTGTAGTTGAAGTAGAAATTACGAAGGATATCGCCAATGTTGTGTATACCAAAGGTGAGTATGATATCTATGGGAATAGCCAAGTAAACTCGGATCCCAATGCGCTCTATGCCTTCTATCATACAAGTGATCCGAAAGCACGACCAAGTCTTCCGGGGCTTGCAGATCCACAAGTCGATAAGTGGCTGGAACAAGGGGCTATCGAGCCCGACGATAAGAAACGCGCGGAACTCTATAAACAAGTGCAGAAATCGATAATCGATAATGCGGTCATCATTCCTATTTATGTGTTCCCTTATACGGTAGCAGCTTCGAAGACCGTGAAAGGGTTGAAATTTGACCCGTTAGGTTACCCGCTCTTTAATGATACGTTTATTCAAAAATAAAGCTATAGGGAGCTAATTGATATGAGCAGGATATTAACGGAACGGCTGCTAGTTTCATTGCTGGTCATTCTTGGTTCCTTAATCCTGGTATTTTGTATTCTGTATGTACTGCCAGGGGATCCAGTGCTTTCCATGATTGATCCTTCCTCTATGTCACCAGAGGCGATTGCCAATTTAAGGAGTCAGCTTGGGCTAAATGAACCTTTCTATGTTCAGTTTGGGCACTATTTCATGGCAATGATCCATGGCGATTTTGGTAAATCGTTACTAAACAGTGAACCTGTGTTGCCCAAAATTCTTAAACATCTCCCAGCCACTTTAGCGCTCACGTTAGCTAGTACGCTTATATCCACGATTATTGGTGTAGGGCTGGGCGTTCTTTCAGCCGTACACCGCAATCGGTGGATCGATGTAGTAGCTCGCATTGTCGGGTTGTTCGGAATATCAATGCCGACGTTCTGGTCTGGCATTCTGCTCATCCTCATTTTTTCCGTATCATTAGGCTGGTTTCCGGCAATGGGGTCCAAGGGGGTCATTACACTTGTTCTCCCATCACTAACATTAGGATTCGTAGGAGCGGGCTTTATCGTTCGGATGGTACGTAACTCGATGCTCGAAGTCATCAATGAGCATTTCATCGTGACACTGCGTGCCAAAGGATTATCGGAACGATTGGTCATGTATCGACATGCACTACGCAATGCCTTAATTCCTACGATTACGATTATTGGCATTCATATCGGAGATTTAATGGCAGGTACAGTAGTAATCGAAACTGTCTTCTCCAGGCAAGGGATTGGCCGAATCCTCGCAGATGCCATCATGTCCAAAGACTTGCCAGTCGTGCAAGGTGTCGTATTCTTCTCAGCCATCATCTACGTCATTGTCAATTTGTTAGTCGATAGTTCTTATGTATTCATTGATCCACGAGTGCGCCGAACACAATAATTCGGATAGAAAAGCAAATGCGGAGAGGAGAAGGGTGACGATGAAAGATGTTCTTTCTACAAGAACGATTTGGCCGAGACCTAAGTGGCATCTTCGATTCATAAAGCTACCCAGAACTTGGAATGCGTCAGAGATTCTGGTGTATCTCGCAGCGATCATGGCATTGTTTATTATCGGATGTGCGCTTTTCCCGCAATGGATTGCTCCTTATGCACCTACAGCGATGCTTTCGGATCAAATCATGCATACGCCAAGCAAGACACATTTGTTTGGCACGGATTACTTTGGTAGAGATGTGTTCAGTCTTGTCGTGTATGGCAGTCGTGATTCACTCATTATTGGTTTCTCCTCTGTACTCGCTGGAGGCATCATTGGAGGTAGCATTGGTGCGTTATCTGGATATATTGGGGGCGTTATTGACACGATCTTCATGCGGATTATCGACGTGCTAATGACGATTCCAGGCATTCTATTAGCACTAGCCATTGCTGCTGCTCTTGGCCCTCATTTATTTAATCTGATTTTTGCGGTTGCAGCAGCCTCCATTCCACAATATGCAAGGGTCATGCGAGGTCAGATTCTGAGCATAAAGAATCGCTCATTCATTACCGCCTCTCGATCAATAGGCGCTTCTTCTTTACGCATATTTGTTCGCCATGTGTTAACGAATGCTTGGTCTCCGCTCTTGGTCATGTCCACGATCGGTTTAGGTTCATCTATTCTGGTTAGTGCAGGGCTAAGTTTTCTAGGATTAGGTGTACTCAAAGAGATTCCGGACTGGGGATCGCTTCTCTCCCAAGGACGTGGTTACCTAACAGTGGCTTGGTGGATATGTACGTTTCCAGGTCTCGCAATCACGTTATTCGTCATATCTGTTAATTTAATCGGAGATAGGCTACGTGACTCCCTGGATCCAAAGCAGAGAAGGGCATAGCTAGGAGGCGGCGCAAGTTGAAGCAACTGCTTGAAATTGACAACTTAAGTGTACAATTCAGAACGAACAAAGGGTCGATTACGGCCATTCAAGACGTTTCTTTGACAATTGGCGTAGGCGAAACGATCTGTCTTGTCGGAGAATCAGGCAGTGGTAAATCGGTGACTTCCAAATCTGTCATGCGTTTAATTGATTATGAGAATGGTCATATATCCGGAGGTCACATTGTTCTTGATGGTGAAGATCTTACGACGTTGTCACAGAAAGATCTTCGGGCATTACGAGGGAAGAAGATGGCTATGGTGTTCCAAGAACCCATGGCCGCTTTCGATCCGGTATTTACCATAGGCAGTCAAATTACCGAGGTCATTACTCAGCATAAACAAGGGAATCGGGAACAAGCTTGGGAACGAGCCGTATATTTATTAAAGCGTGTAGGCATTCCAGAGCCAGAAATCCGAATGAATCAGTACCCTGGCGAGCTTTCTGGCGGGATGCTCCAGCGTGCGATGATTGCGATGGCGCTCACATGCAGCCCTCAACTGCTCATTGCGGATGAACCAACAACTGCGCTTGATGTCACGATTCAGGCGCAGATTCTTCACCTCTTGCAGGAGTTGAAAGAAGAATTCAATATGTCGATCCTTCTCATCACACATGATTTGGGGATTGCGGCAGAGATGGCTGACAAAGTCATCGTGATGTATGCTGGACAAATTGTTGAACAAGCAAGCGTGAGCCAATTGTTCGCAAGGCCGCATCATCCGTATACAAGAGGATTACTTCGATCCATAACAACGATGGATAGCGATCGGTCGTCCCGATTATTCTCCATCGACGGGACGATTCCCCATCTATCGGATTTGCCTACGGGTTGCCGTTTTCATCCAAGATGCCCTTTTGCGACGGAACGCTGTGTGAAAGATAGTCCTCCCTTACGCTTCGTTAATGAACGTCTTACGGCATGTTGGTACGCGGAAGAATTAGTTGAGCGTGCAGATTGGCAGCAATATGCAGGAGTTGTAGATACGTTAGAAAATACAAAGATAGACACGAAAATTGATGTAAAGACAAATCAACGACTCTACGATGTTGCAGAGGGGCAGATTTCTACGAGCGAGACACTCTTCGAGGTGAAAGGGTTAAGTAAATTTTACCCTATAGGAAAAGGGACATTCAGTCGTTCGAAATCCTATATTCGCGCGGTGGAGGATGTATCCTTTTCAATCAAGAAGGGAGAGACCTTTGGTTTAGTCGGTGAATCGGGGAGCGGTAAGTCTACCTTAGGTCGGGTCTTGCTGCAATTGGAGAAGGCAACCGAGGGAGAGGTTCTGTTTGAAGGAGAGGATTTATCTAAACTTTCAAGCAAAGGACTGCAGGATGTACGCCGAGAAATGCAGGTCATTTTCCAAGATCCGTACGGTTCTGTGAACCCGCGTTGGAGAGTCGGCGATATTATTGGAGAACCTTTTGATATCCATGAATCGTTAAGCAAGACAGAGAAACGGGCCAAAGTTGAAGACCTATTGGAGTTAGTTGGTTTGAATCGCTCCGTGTATGATAAGTTTCCACATGAGTTCTCGGGAGGTCAACGACAGCGCATCGGTATTGCGCGAGCCATCGCGCTCAACCCCAAATTTATCCTTGCAGATGAGGCCGTATCGGCGTTGGATGTATCGGTACAGGCTCAAATCGTCAATCTAATGCAGGATCTGCAGAAAAAACTGGGGTTAACCTATTTATTTATCGCCCATGGCTTAAACATTGTTCGTCATCTGTCGGATCGCATCGGTGTTATGTACTTGGGGAAACTGGTTGAAATCGCACCTAGTGAGGAACTGTTTCTCCATCCTGCCCATCCTTATACGAAAGGCTTACTTTCTTCGATACCATCAACGAATCCCTTGCATAAAAGAGCGTGGATTGAGATCGAAGGGGAAATCCCTTCTCCTGCGAATCCACCGTCTGGCTGCAGATTCCACACGCGGTGCCCAGCAGCAACCGCAAAGTGTAAAGAAGAGCAGCCTGAGTTAGTGCCAATTAGGGAAGGTCACTGGACGGCGTGTCATTACCCTTTGTAAATTCTAGTAGTAAATCTTATGAGAAGGAGACATGATGACAGAGAAACTAGATAGGATAGATGCGGGATGGAACTTAGACAACAGCTACTCGCGGTTGCCTTCTATCTTCTATACTAAGATTCATCCAACGCCAGTGAGCTCTCCGAAGTTAATTATTTTGAATGCGCCATTGGCATTATCCTTGGGTTTGAATGATGGCGAGATGCGAAGTAAGGATAGCTTAGCTATATTTGCTGGAAATGTGATCCCTGATGGGGGGCTGCCGATTGCGCAAGCCTATGCTGGGCATCAATTCGGACAGCTGAATAAACTAGGGGATGGAAGGGTGCATCTCCTTGGTGAGCAGTTAACACCTCATGGAGGACGCGTGGATATTCAGTTGAAGGGATCAGGTAAGACGCCTTACTCTCGTTATTTGGATGGGAGAGCGGGACTTGGACCGATGTTGCGCGAGTATATCATTAGTGAAGCCATGTTTGCCCTAGGCATTCCAACGACCCGAAGTTTAGCTGTGGTTTCAACAGGTGAGACATTCATTCGTGAGACGGAACAATCTGGTGCCATCTTAACACGTGTCGCCGCCAGTCATATTCGCTTTGCAACGTTTCAATATGCATCGGAATTTGGCACGGTGGATGAGCTCCGATCACTAGCTGATTACACCATACTAAGGCATTTTCCTGAGGCTATGGGTGCTGAGAACCGTTACTTAGCGATGCTTCAAGAAGTGATGAAGCGCCAAGCGCACCTAATTGCCCAATGGCAGCTGGTTGGCTTTGTTCACGGCGTGATGAACACGGATAATATAGCGGTCTCTGGAGAAACGATTGATTATGGTCCTTGTGCTTTTTTGGATGTGTATGACCAGGGGACTGTATTCAGTTCCAGGGACACAGAAGGCCGTTATGCCTTTGGCAAACAGCCGGCAATTGCAGCTTGGAATCTCACCAAATTTGCTGAATCGCTCTTACCCTTGCTGCATGACAATGAGAAACAGGGGGCGCTACTGATCGCGGATGAGATTGCACATTTCTCCGAACAGTATCAGGCTAATTGGCTTGCGGGGATGAGGGGCAAACTGGGGTTGTTTAATGAAGAATCTCAGGATGAATCTCTCATTAAAGGATTGCTCGATTTGATGCAAGAGAATCGCGCAGATTACACGAATACATTTCGTGCGTTAACATTGGATCAACCAGAAGATACGTCCATGTATGACAAAGTTGATTTCAGGCAGTGGTATGAGCGATGGCAGAGTAGATTAAATAGCGAGCAAGGAACCAAAGTGGACTCGCAACAATTGATGAGGAAGCATAACCCAGCGATTATTCCACGTAACCATCGGGTAGAAGAAGCTTTAACATCCGCGGTCAACCAAGCAGATTACTCTGTGATGGAACGGTTGCTGGCTGTTCTTTCAACCCCCTTCGCCTATACTCCTGAACAAGTTGATTATGTCAATCCAGATGATCCAACAGCTTGTTCATACCGTACCTTCTGCGGAACATAATAGTAGAATTGAGGCTGTATCAGAAGTCAGCATTGACTTGTTGAAACGGCCACTTTCATTTCGTAAATGAGCGATGAAAAGTGAGTTGCCCTTAAAAATAATAACCCTAACCTATTACCCGCAATCTAACTGGATTATCTCCATCTATTTGAAACGGATTTAGTGAATTTGGATGATTAACTGTATTTTCTGCTTATGTTTTCCATCTAATAACGATAATATCTCAAATTCGAGCACATTAGCTTTAGTTTTTACATCTATATCTAATTCCTCTGCGGAACAACACCTTTCTAACATAATGAAAACCGAGAAGTAAGGAACTCTAACAAGTAAATTAAACGATTTTCCCCCTCAAATGGTCCACACCATTCTCTATTATTTTGCATCTCCTAGAGTAGTAAGTGCTACTAGAATTATAGGAGGAGATAGCAAATGGCAACGGTATCCGTAGTTAGTATTTTTACTAGAGGAGCAAGATCTAGCGATACGCCTGAAATGCGTCGAGCTAGAGTGCAAGGAGATATCGATCGTGCTACTGAAGCTTGGGGAAGTGGTTTTTTTCCTGGTGTTCGCGCGAATATTAACTTTGTTTCTTTCAGAGAGTATTACATTTCAGATGTGACGATTGTTGCGAATACGGTTTCAAGTGTGAATGATGCAAGGGTTCAATCACTGATCATGCAAGCTCGGACCGTCAACAATAATGCGACGGCGATGTATGTCGTCTATTTAAGTGGACCATCCCTAAGCTCTGGTGCTGTTGGAAATGGTGGACCACAGACGACGTTTTTTAATAGCGCGACTAATTATGGCTTATATGGACAAGTTGTCTTGACGGACAATGCCTCTGATTCTTATTTGTTAGCGCATGAAGCTGGACATGTGCTATTCGGTCGTTTTACAAGCAACAGCTCTAATAGTTTTACGATTAACGATCCTTCGAACCCAGGGAATGATCATAATGACAATCCGCAGAATCTCATGAACGGTTTCGTTCCTTCAAGCAACCCCTTTATTAATGAAGCGCAGGGTAACGTAGCTATACAGAGTAAATTAATTCTGGAGAACAATTTCAGTGGAATGGCACCAGTAAGTATTAGCGCATCTGCATCGGGGTCATTGGCTAGCGGTCAATATCCTATTAAGTGCGAGAAAGTACCTGCTTGCCCATGCTGTGACAGACCAAAACCTATACATGAATCCGAAAAAGTTAAGAAGATTAATAAAGAAATAACGAAACTTATTAAGGAAATTGGTCCGGATAATTTAAATCTTAAATTTAAACCTAGAACAGATCCCTATCGCAAGTGCAAATGCAAATGTAAAGATCATGACTAAACGAGAAGGTGCGCCGAAATGGCGCACCTATTTTCTTACTATAATGGAAGATAGAATAGGGGTATGACTGGAAGGAACGATGGAACGATTCCTAATTTGCACGTTCATTCTAGATAATGATCAGTGCAATTCCAGATTTTGATGATGAGTTTGGGTTTTGACGATTTCCTAATTGTAAGGGTTTCCATATGATGAGTGTAATGGCTTGTACGCTCTTCAGCACCATGCCGAAGAGCGCAATCATAACGAAGAGGTGATGTTGAATTGAAGAAAGGTTCAAGCGAATATGCGAAACGGATCATCAGCTTGCTGCTTGCAAGCGCTTTAACTCTAGCAGGTTTACCTGCAGGTTTCTCTAAAGCGCATGCCGATAGTGCTGTGGCAGGAACGCCGGGCGGCGTAGATGAGAGCTTGCTGAAATTATGGCTTAAAGCCGATCCGGCTAGTATGACCGTGAATGGAAGCGGAGAAGTTACCTCTTGGAAGGATAGCGGTCCGCAAGAGAATAACTTTATTAATGATGGGACAGTGGGCGCTTCTAGTCCCCGGACGAAGCCCAAATATGTGGCATCCAATCCGTCACTGAATTTCCAACCTGCCGTGCAATTTATCCGCGCAGGCACCGGCAGTATCTTAGTCGACGTGGACGGGTTGTTCGCCCAAGATGAGGCCGTAGATCGTGCAAGCGTTTATGTGACGGCGGGTGGATTGACGGAAACGAATAAGTCTTCGCAAATATTTTATGAAACGTTACAGGGGAAAGGGAAATTGGGGGCGTATCTTCCTTTCTACTCTAACCCGAATACGCAAATTTTGTGGGATTCAGGCGATCTCGCCTCAGGTAGCAATCCACGTCTTACAACGGGATATAACGTACCCCTTCGTCAATATAACAGTTGGGGATTCCAATTTGACTCGCAGCCCGTGACAGGAAACGTCTACCAATCCATTACGCTCGACGGGCAGTCATATGCGACTTCAACTGCTTCACGCCTTCCGATGAAAGGTGTCGGGAGCAATCCGATGACGATTGGCTCTGCACTTAGCGGCGGTTCCGGTTACGACGGACAATTAGGCGAGTTGATTGTGTTTAACGGTGCGCTTACTGCGATGCAGCACAATCAAGTGCAGACGTATATGGCTCTCAAATTCGGAACGCCACTGAAAGGGAAGGATTACGTCTCAGCTGGGGTGACTCCGCAAGTCGTATGGCCGTACACGCTTAACGCGGCATTCAACAATAATGTCGCAGGTATTGCTAGGGATGAAGAAGGTGCGTTGGCGATGGATACAAGCCGAAGCGGTGAAGATCCGGTAGCATCTCAGATCATTATTAGCGCCAAACAAGCGCTCACCGATAAACAGTATTTGCTATGGGGAGATAATGAAAGCACTGCGGCTTCTGTTCCTTATGGATCGGGCTTCAAGCGGTCGACACGTACGTGGAAGGTGCAGAACACCGGTCATGTTGGCGCTGTGCAGGTTGCATTTCCGCAAGGGCTGCTTCCGTCTGGTGGTCTGCTGTTAACAAGTAACAGCGGAGATTTCAGCGATGCCGTGTCTCTCCCTTTAACTCAGGTTACTCTACACGGGGAAACTTACTATGCAGCGGATGCGACGCTTGTTGATGGTTTGTATTTTACCTTTGCAGAGAAATTACCGGATATTCAGTTATCCGCTTTGGACGCTTGGACGGGTAGTCAGCATCTAAGCATGACGCCAACGTTCTCACCGGCTAAGTTAGACGGCTATGAAGTAACAGTTCCTGAAAATGCCAGCTCAATTGGCTTGGATTGGCAGGCAGAAGCAGGGATTGCAGTGAATGCGACGCTGACGAACAACACAGTGACGAATCAGCCGGTGAGCGATACCAATCAGATTGCCATGACGGCTGGGATTAACAAAATGAAGGTGAACGCTTCCAGCGGCAGCTCGATCAATACATATGCCTTGCAAGCGTATCGGTTGTCGGCCAAAGGAACGAACGGCCGCATTCCGATGAACGCGACCACGGTGACCGCGAGTTCTTACCAACCCAACACAACCAATATCCCGGCCAATGTGGTAGACGGCATCTGGGATAACGATGTGCGGTGGTCGGCTTCGGGACAAGGGGAGTGGCTGCAATTTGATCTCGGGCAGCCTGAGACAGTAACGTATCTGAACATCGCTTTTCTGAATGCAATCGACAGGGTATCTAGTTTTGAAATATTAGGCTCGAATCAAGCGGATTTCCAACAATCGACGGTTCTGTTGACCAAACGAAGCTCCCGAGCACTTCGTGTAGGCGACAGTATTTTGCAGCCGTATGTACTGGGTCAGCCTGGGTCCTACCGTTATTTACGGTTGGTTGGCTATGGGAATAGTGCATCAGGAAGTTCAAGCAGTTGGAATAGTATTACGGAAGTTGAGCTTTACACGGGAATACCACCAGAAGTGACTGAACCGACAGGACCAACGGGCCCGCCGCAAGCGGGGGATAAACCGGTAGAGCCGCTGCCTCCAATTCAAGTTGTCCGCGTCCATTCAGCTAGCGAGTTGCAGACAGCGCTCGATCAAGCTACGCCAGGCACGACAATTGAGTTGCAGAATGGCACGTATGAGCAGCAAGGGCCCTTCATCATTAAGGATAAGCAAGGAACGGCTGCGCAACCGATTCGGGTAATAGCAGCAGAGCAAGGGAAGGCGATTATCGCCGGGGATAGCTATATGTATATTCAGAATGCCAGCTACGTCAGCGTGGAAGGACTCACGTTCCATTCCAGCGGCGGATCGGAAGATAGCGAGAATTCGCTGCGAAGCCGAGGTGTTCCCGAAGAGTTGTTAAGTTCATTGAAAGGGCTGCACCCTGGCGTAGAACTTTATGACACTACCAATATCTCCATCCTGCGAAACACATTTGCCTTAGATGAAACGGGGCAGAAATACAGGTTTACCAAAGGCGGGCAGATCATCTGGTGCGTCATTGGCGTAGATAACAGCTGCCGTTATGGCAGCGAATATAACGCTAACAACGCTGTCTATACAGGGGAAACGTCACATACACCTGGATCAACGCTGCTCACGGATGGCGGAACGGATCGGCACTATATCCGGGTAGAGGGCAACGGCAGTCATAACCGGATTGCCTACAACGATATTGGACCGAAAACCGGCTTTGGCGCTGCAATTACGTACGATGGTCGAGATATGGTTTCGCAATACGACGTGATTGAGTACAATTATTTCCACGATATGGGTCCACGGGTCACCAATGGGATGGAAGCGATTCGGCTTGGACTCTCTGGCTTGTCTCTAGTGCCCGGTCATGTAACTGTTCAGTACAACTTGTTCGATTCCTTAAATGGCGAAGATGAGATCGTGTCGGTGAAAAGCAGCGACAATACGATTCGGTACAACACGATTCTGAATTCCTTCGGAGGCATGGTGGCTCGACATGGTCATCGTAACAGCTTCTATGGTAACTTTATACTTGCAGATGGGAAAAAAGAAGGTACCAGTGGCTTTCGTATTTATGGAAATGATCATCAAATCTATAACAATTACATGGAAGGCTTGACCGACGATGCCGTTACAATTGATGGCGGCACGGAGGATGCAGGGCCAGATGGCAGCGCGAATCCGATGATCCGCTGGGGGATCGGCGTGAATGATGTTGCACCGCTCCGGAGCTTGGAACCGGCAAGACAGACGGAGCTGCTTCGTGGACATTGGCGGCAATATAATGTCCAAATTTTTAACAATACGATTGTTAATCCAGCTGGTAAAGCTTCGGCACTCAAAATGGCTAAACGGACGTTTGAGCCAACCGGTACACAGGTATATAACAATGTGATTTTTAGTAATGCAGGAACGATATTTAATGAAAAGGATATAACCGATGGCAGACCTAATTATGTCGGCAACATGACCGACGGTCTTGCTGCTGTGTCAGCAACAGCGACGGTTGTCAATGCGACGTACAAAGGTGATCTGAAATTGGTTCGCAGCATGGACGGACTCATTCGGTTATCTCCTTTAAGCCCAGCGGTCGATGCAGCACAAGGCCCGTATCTGCCGGGGGATGATATGGACGGCCAAAGACGGACACATACAGTCGACGTCGGAGCGGATGAATATGCACCTGCGAGTGTGCTGACGCAACGTCCTCTTACATTGTCAGATGTAGGACCAAATGCAGGACAGAACATACCGGTTAAAGAGGAGAAGCCTGCGTTAAACAGTCTTCAAATTAGTTCCAATTTGACGATTACACCAGCATTCAGTTCAGAGATCACTTACTATACAGTGACAGTTCCGACAAGTATCAGCAGTTTGACCGTGACGCCAGCTTCCGTCACTAAGGGTGCTGCCATTCAAGTGAGCGTAGACGGTAGTACTCAACAATATGTTCTCAGCGGCAGCGAGAGTAGAACGCTCGCCATTGCGGCTAGCGGCAGTGTTATTCTGCTGGATGTGACGATGCCTTCTGGTGTACACAAAACGTACACGATACGAGCACAGCGTCCTGCTGCGAGTGGTTCGTCTTCATCGGGTTCTTCTTCAGGTCCTTCATCGGATTCCTCATCGGGTTCTACGCCGGTGCCTGCACCAACGCCAACGCCGATACCGGAACCGAGTAAACCGTCTGTAGAACCCAAAGATCCGTCCACAACCGTACCCACGCAGGAATCTTTTGCCGATATCCCGAATCATTGGGCATCCGATGTTATCTCTCGTGCTGCTGCCAAAGGTATCGTGAACGGTTACGGGGATGGCAGTTTTAAACCTGATGAGCCAATGACAAGAATACAATTTGCCGCTATGTTGGTTCGGGCTCTTGGTTTAAAGGCTGAAGCATCAACGACACCATTTGCCGATGGGGCAGATATTCCCCCTTGGGCAGTTGGCGAGTTGGGGGCCGCGTTGAAAGCAGGCATTCTTCAAGGGTATGAAGACGACTCCTTGCGACCTAATAAAGCGATCAACCGAACAGAAATGGTTGCTATGCTGATAAGAGCCTATGCGCAACAAGGAAGCACGTCATCTCCCGTCACGTTTAGCGACAGCTCGCAAATTCCAGCTTGGGCTCTACCGTTCATTTCGCAAGCCGCTTCCTTGGGGCTTGTAACCGGACGCGAGCAAAATTCGTTCGAGCCGTTAGCTGAGGCAACAAGAGCGGAAGCGGTAACGATAATTATGAGGTTATTAGAGCGCTAACGTCATCGTAAATTCATCTTTAATACACAACTACACAAATGCAAGATGATATGCAGTAGGCCTGGCATCCCGTTTTTTGAGGATCTGGCCTGCTGCATTTAGTGCTTTGTTAACATATTTGAAGGGAGAATAGACAAATGGAACATTTAGCACATTTAAATAGAGAAAATTGGAGCACTTATTTCGATCTAACTGCGATCATCCAAGCTGGGGATGTCTACTTAGAGACTCTTTCTGTACAGATTACAGATGAAATAGCCCCAAATAGCCCCGGAACCCCGCATGACTACTATTCAAATGGGGATTACTGGTGGCCAAATCCCAATACGCCGAATGGATTGCCCTATGTACGCCGTGATGGCGAGAGTAATCCAGACAACTTCCATGCACATCGGATTCTGCTTCGCCGAATGAGATCGCGGGTAGCTTGTCTGACTGCCGCCTACCGAATAACGGGAGAGCAGCGGTACGCTGCCCATGCGATTCGGTTGCTTGACGCGTTTTTCGTCAATGAGCGCACACGAATGAACCCGCACCTGCTGTATGCACAAGCTGTACCTGGCATATGCGATGGGCGAGGGATCGGTGTGATCGATACCCTGCATTTGATTGATGTAGCGGCAGCCGTTCCATTGCTGCAAAGCAGTCACTTGTCACAAGCAGATTCTCGCGTTCTGGAGCAGGTTTCCGCATGGTTCGGGGATTACTTGCAATGGATGAACGAGCATCCACAAGGGGTGGAAGAGAGAAACGAACCGAATAATCATGGATTATGCTGGTATGTGCAAGCAGCTGCATTCGCGCGGTTGACAGGTCAACATACCATGCTGGATTGGTGCAGAGAACAATACAAAACCAAACTACTAGTAGAACAGATGGACATAGATGGGAGTTTCCCGCGGGAGCTGTCCCGTACGAAGCCCTATGCATACTCTCTTTTTACACTGGATAATTTCATCACCCTTACGCACCTTCTTACTACGGATGAGGATAATTTGTGGGAGTTTCAACTGTCGGATGGCAGAGGCATAGAGAAGGGGATCGCTTTCTTACTTCCTTATATTGAAAATAAGCCATCCTGGCCCTATGGCCGAGATGTCGAATATGATGCACAGTGGCCAGTAGCTATGTCATTCTTACTGTTTGCAGGGTTGGCTTATGATTCTGAAAGGCTTCTTGGCTTATGGCGCAAATTAGATCACCAGCCAAAAGAAGCAGAATTGCGGAGGAATATGGCCATAAGGCAGCCGCTGCTTTGGGTATGAGGGACTTAAATCAGAGACGGTTACCTCAATTTTGGATATAATATAGGCAAGCAGTTACAAACAGCGATAAGGGGTTAGTGCTAATGAAGTTTAATCGGATCCGGTTTAATAAGCGCAGCGTCATGTTTACTTGGTTTACTTCTTATATTTCCGTGCTGCTCGTCCCGATCATCATTAGTGGCATTCTATATGCGGCTTCTTGGCATGTGGTTGAATCGGAAGTCAATCGTGCGAATACGAATGCATTGAAACAGATGGAATTGGCGATAGATAACAGTTTGGGAGGCATAGAGCGGTTAAGTTTGGAAATTTCCCTCAATAAAGAGGTGAATGCGTTTATTAATACCGCCCAGCCCCTTACAGATAACGATTATTACGATTTAGTCAACATTTCGAATGATTTGCGCGTGTATCAGACGGCGAATGAGTTCATCGAACAAATCTATCTCTACTACAAGAATAGCGATACGGTCATATCCACACGCAACCGGACAGACAGCCGCCAATTATTTCAGATGCTAGATGGACAAACCCTGAAAGGGTACGATGCTTGGAAGTCGTTTCTGGATAATCGCTATGTCCATTCTTATATGCCAGTGACGATACAAGAGGGTGACAATGGCTACAAGGCTGTTTTATTTGCCAAATCCGTTTCATTGGCGAATCGTGATCAGCCAGGAGCCGTGCTCCTGTTTGTCATGAGGGATACGAAACTGCTGGCAAATCTTCCGCCATCTGAAGCGACATCTGTTGCGTTGCTGGATAAAGAAAATCGACTAGTCGCGACTAGCGGCCTTGAGCAAAGACCGGAATTTCTTACGTATGATAAGTTTACTGGTGAAAACGGTCTCTTCTACGGGGATGTCGCCGGTGAACAAGTCGCTGTTTCCTATACCACGTCAGCAAGGACAGGCTGGAAATACATGTCGATGATTCCTGCTGAGCGCTTTGATGATAAAATGAAGTATATGAAAAGGCTCGTCTATGCGAGCATTGGGCTGAGCCTACTGCTAGGCGGGGTAGTCACGTTCCTGTTCCTTCGCAAAAATTATAATCCAATCAATCTCCTCATTCGCAGCTTCTCGATGAAAGCAGGAATTTCATTTGCCGAAGGAACGAATGAGTATGGTTTCTTGCAAGATGCGCTGAATAACACTTTTGCAGAGAAAGAGCAGGTAGATCGTCGTTTGCATCAGCACCGAGATGCCATCCGCTCTCATTTTCTACAGGGGCTGCTGAAGGGGAATCTCGAGCAGGACATACCAGTCCATGAATCGCTCTCAGCGCACGATATACAATTGTCTTCGCCTCATTTTGCAGTTCTCTTGTTCCATATCGATCATTTTGGCAAGTTCCAAGATGATGTTACTGTAGATCCACAGAAAGTGAAATTGATGCAGTTCATACTAATGAATGTAGTGGAAGAAGTGATCGGCGGCCAGCATCGGGGCTTTGTAACTGAAATGGACGATATGCAGGCATGTATTTTCAATTTCAGCACGGGACAGGATCCGGAAGAGCTGCAACAAGTTGCCGATCAGGTGAAATTGTTCTTGCTAGACCATTTCCATGTCCATTTGACTGTTTCTATTAGCGGCATTCATACGGAATTGTTCGGGATTGCCGGGGCTTATCAGGAAGCGTTGTCGGCAATGGCTTATCGTCTTGTTGTAGGTGGTGGAGCGATCATTCGTTACGACGAATTACCGAGTTCCGAAGCGGCCCATCAGGCTGGCAACTATTATTACCCTTTGCATGTAGAGCAGCAATTGATCAATTTTGTCAAAACCGGTGATTATGAGAAGTCGAGCGCTATCATCGAGCAAATTATCGAAACGAACGCATCCAATGCAGTGTTATCCGTCCCACTCGGTAAGTGTCTCATGTTCGATCTTGCCAGTACAATGTTGAAAACGATGAATGAAATTGGCTCTCAAGGCAACAAAACGTCCTTTATCGAGCAGTTTCATCCTGTAGAGCGACTATTTGCCTGTGAAACGATGAAAGAGATGACAGGGGAAATTCTCTCCATTCTTGAGCAGGTGTGCCAATCCATCCAAGCTGAACGTAAACAGGAGCACAGTCCGCTTGGCGAACTAGTTATTTCATTTGTGAAAGCCAACTATGCAGAAGATAATTTGAACATTTCGATGATTGGAGAGAAGTTCGGAATCACACCGTCCTATTTATCCAAACAATTTAAGGCACAGACCGGCGATGCATTGCTTGATTTCATAAGTCGAACACGGTTGGAGGAAGCCAAAAAGCTGCTATCCGAACAATCGCTCTCCATTATGGAGATTGCGCGCAAGGTTGGGTATGCCGATATCAATACATTTAACCGAACTTTCAAGAAGTTTGAAGGCATTACGCCTGGGAAATACAAGGAATTAAAGTGATACAGTATCGGTTGTTGAGAGTCGTACAAGCTTGCTTGCGCGACTTTTCATGTTTTGCACAGTGACTTTGGATTCTGATGATTGCATTCTATGGATTTTAAAGAGGCATTTGCAGTTTTGACGATATTCAAAATGATGCTTAACCATCCATACTGAAGCTACAGTGCTGCAACGAAATCAATCGCACTAGAAGTTTATGAGGGGGATTCACATGAGCAGTCGTTCAAAAAGAAAATCCATTAGCCTGGCACTAAGCGTTGTCGTAGCTTCCAGTATGTTCGCCGCATGTTCCAATGAGTCAGCGAAGTCTTCAAGTGAAACGGGAAGTGCTACAACGAAGGCAACACCTACGGCTTCAGCAGGTCAATATCCGATTGCTACACAAGAGACGTTAACATCTTGGGAGCAAATTAACCCCAACTTGACTACCGTGTTTCCCAATATTGGGGATTCCCCATTTGGTAAGCAATTGGAGAGCGATACTGGCGTTAAGGTCAAGTATACGCATCCTGCAGACGGTCAATCCAAGGAGCAATTCAACTTGCTGATCGCTTCGAACAATTTGCCAGATGTTATTGAATACAACTGGGGCGGTGGCGGAACGGCTGCGTATCCAGGCGGACCGGAGAAGGCAATTGCAGACAAAGTGATTCTTCCTCTCAACGACTTGATTGACAAAAGTGCGCCAAATTTAAAGAAGCTGCTTCAAAATGACAAAGAGCTAGACAAAATGATTAAGACAGACAACGGCACATACTACGCGTTTCCAATGATTCGTCCAGACAATGGACTCGTATTCCGTGGACCGATGCTCCGCAAAGATTGGTTGGATGAACTGAACCTCCCAGTGCCTACAACAATTGATGAATGGTACACCGTATTGAAAGCGTTCAAGGAGAAAAAAGGGGCTTCCGCAGCTTTGACAGCTCAATACAGCAATGAATTGAATATTCAAGATGCTTTCATTGGCGCTTATCAAACAGCGAACCGTTTCTATATCGACAATCAAGGTAAAGTGAAATACGGGCCGATTGACCCGCAATTCAAAGATGCATTGACGTTGCTTCACAAATGGTATGCAGAAGGATTGCTAGATAAGGATTTCGCACTGAATACGGATTCCAAATCGCAGGATACGAGATTGCTCAGCGATGAATCCGGCGCGACAGTCGGATTGCTTAGCGCAGTAGGCAAATGGATGGATACGGGCAAGAAGAAAAACCCGAAATTCCAGCTTGTACCGGCACCATACCCAACGTTGAAGAAAGGCGAACGCGCTTTCATCGGTCAACGTGACTTTAAATACAACCCAGCTGTAAGTAAAGCGGTTGCGGGGGATTCCAAACATGCGGAGCTGGCTGTCAAGTGGATGGATTATGCGTTTGGCGAGAAAGGCAGCATGCTCTTCAATTTCGGTATTGTTGGTGAGAGCTATACGCTAGACAATGGCGTGCCTAAGTTTACCGATAAAATTACCAAAGATCCGAAACTAAGCTTACAACAAATGATTTCCCAGTATACCAAACCGAACGGTCCTTTCTTAGGCGACAGCCGCAAGAGCTTCAACACGTACAAAGAGCAGGATGATGCTGTTGGCATTTGGGAGCAAACAGATGCTGTTAAGCACGTTATGCCGCCTTTCTTGACACCAACTACAGAAGAAAGCAAAGAGTTGGCTAAATTGAGTACAGCAATTACGAGTTATAAAGAAGAAATGTTCGTTAAATTCGTGATGGGCAAAGAGCCAATCGATAAATTCGATGACTATGTAAAACGGATAAATGATATGGGAATTGACAAGGTAACACAAATTTATCAAAAAGCGCTAGATCGTTACAATAAGCGATAATTAGTTTACGGCACATCTTGCGGGGGCGGATCGAGTCGTCCCGACCACCCGCAGGAATGGGTCCGTGGCAGGAGAAGGTGATGCGATGAACACTATGATTTCCAAAACGAAGCCTGTTACAACCGTAGAAAACAAACGGAAATTATTCCATTTCGGGCTATTGCTGGATATACGTAAAAATAAACTGCTTTATGTCATGTTACTGCCTGTTCTACTGTATTATGTTGTCTTTCATTATGCACCCATGTATGGCGCGCTCATTGCTTTCAAGGATTACTCCCCAAGAATTGGAATTTGGGGGAGCGACTGGGTTGGATTCGAGCATTTTGTTAATTTCTTCAACGGTGCGTATTTCTGGAGAACGATTAAGAATACGGTTCTAATTAGCTTCTACCAGTTGTTGTTCGGGTTTCCGGCACCTATTATTTTGGCCCTTTTATTGAATGAATTAAGACATGCTATGTTTAAAAGAATGGTTCAGACCGTGACGTACATGCCGCATTTTATATCTTTGATTGTCATTTGCGGGATTTTGAAAGATTTTACAACGAGCGATGGCGTTATCAACGATATCATTGCCTTCTTCGGAGGGGAACGCTCCACGTTCTTGCTTGAACCAAGTCTGTTCCGTTCTGTCTATGTGTCTTCTGGGATCTGGCAAAATATCGGATGGGGAACGATCATTTTCTTGGCAGCATTAACCGGGATAGATCAAGAGCAGTACGAAGCAGCTAGAATCGATGGCGCTGGTCGCTGGAAACAAATGACACATGTTACGTTGCCAGGGATTATGCCCATCATCATCATTTTGCTTATTCTCGACATTGGTAAGATGATGAATGTCGGTTTCGAGAAAATCATATTGCTATACAATCCGGGTACCTATGAAACAGCAGATGTCATTTCTTCTTATGTGTATCGCGTTGGTCTTCAGGATTTCAATTATAGTTACAGTTCAGCGGTGGGCTTGTTTAACTCGGTCATCAACTTTGCCTTGCTCATTTCCTCCAACTGGTTGAGCCGCAAATTCAACGATACAAGCTTGTGGTAAAGGAGCGTGCAAGAGGATGGTAAACAAGAGAAGCTTTTCAGAGATATGTTTTGATACGATCAATGTTTTACTGTTGGTTTTAATGATGCTGCTTACCGTGTATCCACTTATATATGTATTATTTGCTTCCATTAGTGACGCAGGAAGCCTGATGGGGTACAAAGGCATGTTATGGCGTCCGCTCGGTTTCTCGCTTGATGCTTATACGAATGTATTCCGTAATCCCATGATAATAAAAGGTTACGGGAATACACTATTTGTCGTACTCATGGGCCTCGTGCTGAACATTACGCTCACTGCGTTCGGAGCATACGCCCTTTCACGCAAGAGCTTGCTCTATCGCAAGCCGCTTATGCTGTTTATTATTTTTACCATGTTCTTTAGCGGCGGGTTGATCCCCCTGTACTTGACGGTCAAAGGCGTTGGATTAATCGATTCCTTATGGTCGCTTATTATTCCGACTGCCATCAATACGTTTAATCTCATTCTGATGAAAACAGCATTCGAAGCGATTCCAGATGCGTTAGAGGAATCGGCCAAAATTGACGGAGCGAACGACTTCGTTATTCTATTCCGTATTGTGCTTCCGCTCTCGATGCCCGTTGTCGCAGTCATGTTGTTGTACTACGGCGTAGGTCATTGGAATTCTTGGTTTAATGCGATGATTTTCCTGCAGGAGCGTTCGCTCTATCCATTGCAACTCGTGTTGCGGGGAATTTTGCTCCAAGGGGAGGCAAGTGCCAATTCAGGTGCTTCCGACGACGATGCCGCTATGCTGGCTGCAACCTTGAAATATGCGACGATTATCGTAGCTACAGTCCCCATATTGTTCGTGTATCCGTTCTTGCAGAAATATTTCGTCAAAGGCGCGCTGATCGGAGCTGTCAAAGGCTAAAGGAGGTAGTTAGCGGTGAAAGATAGCAACAACTCGGCTGTGCATATGGATGTTGATTGGGAAACGTACATGGCCGCTAATGATATGGAGTGGGTCGTCAAGCCAGTTAGCTGGGACGAAGGAGCCTTCCTCGGCAATGGCTTGCTGGGCACAATGGTCTACGGTGAGGAACATGCGAGTAAGCGGCATGTGCTTCGCATGGTGACGGGGCGGAGCGATGTGACGGCAGTCCGAATGGATAAGCCAGGCTTCCCGCCTCGCGTTCAGCTTGGCGAACTGGATCTGGAATTAGAGGGGAAGATCTATCATCCCACACAGATGCGGATCAATTTGTGGAACGCTGAATTACTGGCAACGCTGACGACAACGAGCGGTGAAGTCAAGCTTCGCTCACTCGTTCACAGTCTGGACCCAGTAATCGCCATAGAGTTGGAGACAACAGAGGGGGAAAATGGCGCACGCTTTGCATGGTACCCCTTCCCGGACGTCGATCCAGTATTGAAGAACGCAGACGTGGTGAATTTAAATCAATATATACCTCAGACGGAAGTCGTCCATTCGGAAGATGAAGATGGCATTCGGGTATGTACACAGCGCTATTCCGGCGGAGATGGCTGTGTAACCGCATGGAAGGAAGTGCAGGTTTCACCGAATCGCCGGATCTGCTGGTTGTCCATTGCCAGGGGACATTCGGAATCGACCCAAGCGGAAGCTGTGGAGGCGGTGGCCCAGGCTTCGGCTGCGAATTTCGAGGAATGGGTGGAAGCCCACAGGAATTGGTGGCACCAGTACTACCAGCAAAGCTTCGTTTCGCTGCCAGATGGACGTTTGGAAAGCTTCTACTGGATACAAATGTACAAGCTAGCTTCAGCTACGCGAGTAGACAAACCCTTGATTGATAATCAAGGTCCTTGGCTTACATCGTCGCCTTGGCCAGGTGTCTGGTTCAATATGAATGTACAGATGAGTTATTCGCCTATATATACAGCCAATCGTTTGGAGATTGGGGAATCACTTGTTCGTTCCTTGCATGCGAATAGGGAACAGTTAATTCGCAATGTGCCTGAACCGTTCCAACACGATTCAGCTGGCTTAGGACGAAGCTGCTCATTTGACCTACAAGCAATTGTAGACGATGAGGTTGGTAATTTAACGTGGATCTGTCATAACGTATGGCGTCACTATCGATATACCATGGATGATGGCATGCTGGAGGAAGTGTTATATCCTATACTCAGGCGGAGTGTGAATTATTATATCCATCTGCTGGAAGAGGGAGAGGATGGATGTTTGCATCTGCCTCCGACGATTTCTCCCGAATATGGCTCATTCATGCGAACGACGGTTGCGGACTGTCACTATGACCTTGCCTTGCTGCGGTGGGGGTGCGAAACTTTGCTTGCGATATGCAAGCGGTTGAAGATAAGTGATTCACTCCGTTCGAAGTGGGAAGATATTCTGCTAAAATTAGTTCCACTGCCCGTTGATGAGACTGGCTTTATGGTCGGTCGCGATATGCCGCTCGCTTACGGGCACCGTCACTTTAGCCACTTGCTAGCCATTTTCCCATTGCATCTGATCAGTGGAGAAACAGAGGAAGAGCGGGCTTTAATTGCTACTTCGCTGCGTCACTGGTTGGCCAAAGAAGGCGACCTGCGCGGATTCAGCATGACGGGCGCGGCATCGATTGCCACTGTTCTCGGACAGGGGGATGAGGCGCTGCGGTTATTGCAATCGCTGCTGCATATCATCAAGCCGAATACGATGTACAAGGAAGCGGGACCGGTCATCGAAACGCCGCTGGCAGGTGCAGAATCCATTCAAGATATGCTGCTTCAGAGCTGGGGCGGCAAGCTGCGTGTATTTCCAGCTGTGCCAGAAGCGTGGACAGAGCTAGCCTTCCATAACTTGCGAGGGGAAGGGGCCTTCTTAGTGAGCGCAGTTCGCAAGGATGCTGTCACACAATGGATCCGAGTAAAGAGCTTGGCAGGAGAGCCATGTTTGGTTAAGACGGGTTGGCAAGGACGGATTCGATGGAACATCATCGGCGTGGATGGTACAGTACGATTATCTGGAGAAACGGTTGTTGAGGAAGAAGTCTCGCTGGCTTTGGAGAAAGGTGAAGAGGCTGTACTTTATTCCAGCGAAGAAGTTCCTGATCTCCGTGTGCGACCGGTCGGGGGGCGAAACAAAGTTGTACGCTACTTTGGCGGACATAAACCTTGGCGGTTGTATGGTTTTCATGGCGGTGAATAAGGAGATATATAGATAGCAAGACGTAGACCCCCAAAGATAGAGATGTGGGCCTACGTCTTTTTGTTGTGTTTTATTCACTAGGATGGGCTTCTAAACCAAGAAAGCCCGCCATAAATTCGACCTTACCTACGTTGTCAAAACGGTTTGAGCAGGACTGTCTTTCTATATTTATTTGTTTCATTAAACAGTTGAATAAACAATTAGGTTATGTTAAATTGATAGGGAAAGTACGCTCATAAGCTCTTCATAACTTACCTATCAGGAGGAAATATGAAACCACAATTTCGTTATTTGGACAAACCAGTACTTGAACCTGTTCCGGGGTGCGATTGGGCGGATAAAATGGTCTTAAACCCAGCAATTATTAAAGATCCTGATTCTAATCGCATACATATGTTATTTAGGGCTACTGGACCGTGGCCGCAAAAAAGAAGAGAAGGATGCCACGATCCCTATCCCATTTTCCTTGGATATGCAACGAGTGATGACTTGGGTGAAACGTGGGATGCAGATTTCTCAAGACCTGCGTTGGCGCCTGTCATGGGTTATGAGGAACATGAACTTTATACGATGGATATCAACGGTAATCGGGTAAGGAACTATGCGAATGGTTGCATAGAGGACCCGAGAATTTTTACAGTGGAAGATGAGTTGTATGTGACAGTAGCCTGTCGTTCATTTTCACCAGGGCCGTATTGGTTATTAGATCAAGATCCGCCGATTCAAACGAGATATGAGTATGTTCCTGATTGGATTCATAGTGCGAGCGATGAGGATCCGTTTATTAAAGCGGCGCGGGCCAACGAGACCGTGACTGTGTTATATAAGCTACATTTGGATAAGCTTAAAAATAGGTTGTATGAGGAAGTATTTGAGTATATGGGACCATTAACGGAAGGACATGTTAGCGATAATCGCGATGTTTTCCTTTTTCCGAATAAAATGAAGATCGATGGCAAAATGCAATACGTGATGTTGCACCGACCCATGAACGTATTACCTTTTGACCAAGGAGAAACGGTTAAGAAGCCCTCCATCTATCTAGCAGCGGCAGAGGCAATTGAAGATTTCGCAACGCCCAAAGCAACACATCGCTTATTTGCTTCAAGCATTTTTGATTGGGAAGAGAATCGGGTGGGAGCAAGTTGGCCGCCAATTCAGATTAATGAACAGGATTGGTTAGTTTCCTATCATGGGAAGAAGGATATTTACTTTGGATATACACAGTCTTTCATGATTGTTCGAGAGCAAGAGAATGATTTTCCAGTGGTCATCAATCGCTGTTCCGACCGTTTGATGTATGCAGAGAGAGCGTGGGAGATGCCATCGGATTATCCTACGCCATGTTTGTTTACAACGGGTGGAATTGTAATCAATGGGGAGTTAATCATGTCCTATGGCGCTGCCGACCAAAAAATAGGCATGTCCTGGGTCAATTTAGAGGAATTGATCGCATATGTACGTACATTTGATGAACATGGAAACAAGATCAGCTAGCGAGCACATATACAGGTGAGAATTGCTTTAGGTGTCCCCTGCAATTAAGATAAGAATAACGATAGGAACGGGGGGACACGGGTAGTGAAGAAGATAACGCTTCAAATGATTGCTGAAACAGTTGGGGTATCTAAAGCATTAGTCTCCAAAGCGCTGTCGAATGACCCTGCGGTTAAAAATGAAACTAAAGAGCTCATTTGGCAAACAGCTACAGAAATGGGATATCGGTTTGATAATCTCCGCAAATCGATTAGTTATAGCAAGACGGGAAATATCGCTGTATTGATGCCACAGGCTTATTTGGATGATATCGAGTATTGGGGCAAAATTATTCGGGGAATCGATCGTGAATTGGCGACCAATGAGTTGAGTATGATGCTATCCGGTGTTGATATTTCACAGGATCCTGAAGAGTCGTTGCCTCGAAGTATCCATGAGGGGAAAGTGGATGGCGCCTTGCTGTTGGGCCATATTCCCGAAGCTTTTATGGAAGCCTTGGAAGCCAAGGATGTCCCTTTCGTCTTGGTCGACGCCAACGTTCATAATGGCAAATATGATCATATACTCGCTAATAATTTTCTTGGCGCATACGATGCGACAAGCTATCTCTTGCATGCTGGTCATCGTCATATAGCATTCGTAGGAGATAGCGAAACGGCTTTGAGCTTTAGAGAGCGAGAACGTGGGTTTGAAGAAGCTATGAAGAACTTTAAGACGCAAACGGTGGAAGATGTCGAGAGCTATTGGGTTCGGGGTGTTGGAGTTAGTGGAAGAGGGAATTATGTGGATACCGCATTTCCGGACATATTGCGAGAGACGATTACCGCGAAGAAAGTGACGGGGTTCTTCTGTGCCAATGATCGGTTGGCGATCGAGACACTCCGATTATTGAATGATTGGCATTTAAAATGTCCAGAAGACTACTCCATTGTTGGATTTGATGACATCTCCTTATCCGAATTTGTCACTCCCATGCTGACGACCGTACGCGTACCCAAAGAAAGTATGGGCTCGCGAGCGGTCCAGTGCCTCCAAAAACGGATTCAGAATCACCAACTCGTTACGGAACAGGTGCTGCTGACGACGGAATTAGTTGAGCGTGATTCTGTTGGAACGACAAGTGATTTTTAAGTGAAAGCTTGAGGAGTAGGGAATGACAATCAGTTGTGAACGATGTGACAAGAGTGTCCCCAAGGCCATGCGTATGGCCTTGGGGACACTTTTTGTATTTGTATGAAGGAACTTAGGCTCTTGTCCAATCAGTGCTCGGATAAGATTGGCGGCGATATGCAGCAGGTGTTACTCCGGTACTCTCTTTAAACACACGATAAAACCTTTTGGGATCGTGAATTCCAACGGCTGCAGCGATATCGGTAATGGACAGCTCGCGGTTGAAGGGATCAGCCAATAGATGACAGCTGTGGTTGATACGCTCATGAGCTAGCAGCTCCGAAAAGGATTCACCACTATGTGCTGTAATCATTCGTTGTAATTGCCTTGTCCCAATCCCAACCTCTTTAGCTAGGCTAGCTAAGGTAATCTTGTCTCCTAGACGGCTTCGAATCGACCGCAACACGGCGTCCATTCTGTTTTGATTGGGTGAAGTTGGGGCTTCTTTGCGCTCTATGGCACGTTCCATGACGATGAGCAGCTGGAGAAGCAGTCCGCACATCATGGTTTCGTATCCAGTCCGTTTCTGTTGGAACTCTACGAATAGTGATGACATCACTTGTTCGAACTCCCCTGAATGTTCTCTTATTTGCAGCCATTGGCCACCATGTGAAACCAAATCGTTGAACCTGTACATGTGATAATGATCAGGCAGTATGGAGGTAAGAAAGTGAAATAATGAGGCGTCGAAGATGCAGTTGCCTATCCGCAGGGGCTTATTGGCATGGGGAGATGAGGGACGGAAGATATGTGAAATGCCAATTGGAATGAAAAATAAATCCCCTTTGCTTACTCGAATCGTCTGATCTCCGATATAGTGAAATCCGATCCCCTCCCACACATAGCTAATTTCATAGAAATCGTGTACATGTTCGGGAAGATCGAAATGTTCGTAAACCTTGTTGACGTATATGGAAAATCCATTCTCAAAAAACTCTTCGCCTTTCTCAACATGCATATCTGGTTTGCGCATAGGAACTCCCTTAATTGGTTTAGGATAATGTCATCATATACCTAGCGAATGTCGTAATCAACCAATAACTTTAGGGGATTCTTTTTTTATAATGAAAGAAGAGATAGGAATGCTAAGTAGGAGGCTAACGCGATGACAATGAGCAATTGGCAAGCCCAATGGATTTGGGGAGAAGGGGAAGAAAGTCCGCGGAATGCGTGGAGATGTTTTCGCAAATCGTTCGAGGTTCCCCATGGCGAGGGGATAAGTAATCCGACTGCTTCGCTAAGAATTACAGCGGATTCGAGATATGTTCTCACTGTTAATGGCACCCAGGTAGGGAGAGGACCAGTTCGGTCTTGGCCATTTGAATTAGCCTACGATACGTATGAAATCGGCCATCTGCTTAAGCCAGGCGAAATGAACACGGTAGCTGTTCTCGTCATGCATTTCGGGGTATCCACCTTTTACTATGTAAGGGGGCGTGGCGGCTTGTTAGCGGAAGTGAACGATTCCGAGGGACAAGTGCTCGCAGCAACGGATGCGACGTGGTTAACATCAGAGCATGAGGGACATCATCCACGTGCTTCGAGAGCGTCATGTCAGCATGGTTTTGCCGAATATATAGATGCGAGTCTCTGGGATTCGTCATGGATGCAGAGGAATTATAATCCGGTGAATTGGCTGCAAGCAGTTGTCCTTGGCCCGGTTGGTATGGCACCATGGACGGTGGTCAAACCGCGGGATATCCCACTCCTGACGGAAGAAATAATCACACCGGTTCGTGTAGAATCACTCGCCAAGATCAAGACATTCCAAGTCACAGCGACGTTAGACATCCGAAACGGTTGGATTGACGGAAGTGAGGTTCACGCGAATCGTATTCAATTCCTCGGATATGCAGCATCATCGCTTGTGTCCAGCAAAGCTGGGAAAGCGACGATTGGATTCTTCCAAGACAGAGAGTGTTTACAAGCCCTATCAGTAAATGGTGAGTGGATCGAGGAGCATCGAATTTACGGTTCAGCACCAGAACGGTATGTGGATGTTGAGCTTCAGGCTGGAGAGAATTTGCTCCTGATTGATGTGTCAAGCGCAATACATACAGGCAAATTACAGATAGGCCTATATGCAGAGGAAGATCTCGTTGTTTCCTTTGAGTCGCCAGCACATTACCGAGAACTTGCGGAATCAGCGTGGTTAAGAATTGGACCTTTCGATGCCGTTGAGCTAATCGATCACCAACGTGTTCGTGCCTTGGAGAGGGAGCATCCAGCCTACCACTCGTTGCACGACAATGTGAGAAGCATTGAAGATTTAAGCGCATATAAGGATTGGATCCAACCTGTAAATCCGAAGTATGTATCTGAGGCAGATGTATTTGCATTAAGTGTATGGAGAAAAGAAAACATTCGATACGCAGTCCCTCCCCAGCTGCAAAATGCCATTATTCCAAACGCGGAAGGGGCTAATGTGCCTGTATTTGAAGGATATGATACAGAGGTACTGTTCGACCTAGGGAAAGAGTACTCGGGCTACTTGGCCTTCGAGGTGGATGCTAATGAAGGCGATATTCTAGACTGGTATGGCTTCGAGTATATGTCAGGTGAGTACAGACAGGACATGTTTGGGCTTGATCATACACTCCGTTATGTGTGCAAGGCGGGGAGACAACGTTATGAAACACCGATTCGGCGAGGTTTCCGCTATGTTTCCATGACTGTACGTGGAGCTAAGCGGCCGATCAAACTCTACAATGTCACCATGATTCAGAGTAACTATCCTGTTGCAGAAGTCGGGCAGTTCACGTGTTCCGACGAACTCTTGAATGACATTTGGGAAATATCCCGCCACACAACGAAGGTTTGTATGGAGGACACTTTCGTAGATTGTCCCGCGTTCGAGCAGGTATTCTGGGTGGGAGATAGTCGTAATGAAGCGCTGGTAAGCAACTATGTATACGGCGTAGAAGATATTATTAAGCGCTGCTTAAGGCTTGTTCCGGGTTCTAAGCACCAAACCCCGTTATTCGCAGATCAAGTGCCTAGCGGCTGGAGCAGTGTCATCCCTAACTGGACGTTTTTCTGGGCGATTGCTTGTGCAGAGTACTACGATCAGACGGCGGATGAAGCATTTGCTACGGAGATGTACGAACATATCCGATTTACACTCCAACATTATTTGATGAACATTAATGAGCAGGGTCTCTTTGCTATCACAGGATGGAATTTACTGGACTGGTCGCCGATTGATCAGCCGAATGACGGCATCGTCACGCATCAGAATATGTTTCTGGTGCATACATTAAGAGTTGGCGCACGCATGGCGCTAATCTCGGGCGATCAGCAGGGAGTTGCCAGATTCGAAGATGCGGCAGTGCAACTAGAGACCGCCATCAATCATCATTTGTGGAATAAGGAGGCATTGGCGTATATCGATTGCATCCATGCGGATGGCAGACGCTCAAGCGTGCTGAGTATGCAAACGCAGGTTGTTGCCTCCTTGACTGGTGTTGCGAAAGGTGAGCGGAAAGAGCAGATTGACAGCTACCTGGTGAATCCACCGGCACATTTTGTGCAAATTGGCTCTCCATTCATGTCGTTCTTCTATTATGAAGCACTTGCGAAATTGGGGAAAGTGGATCATGTGCTCGCGGATATTCGCCATAACTATGGAATGATGATTCGCAATGGGGCAACAACCTGTTGGGAACAGTATCCGAATTTCTTCGAGAATCGTGCGAATCCGAACATGCTTACGCGCAGTCATTGTCATGCTTGGTCTTCCGCTCCGGCCTATTTCTTAGGCAGGGAAGTGTTGGGTGTGAGAAGCCTTGCACCAGGTTGGACAGAGGTTGAAGTTGCACCAGTACCAAGCGGCGTGTCATGGGCGAGAGGGAGTGTTCCTCATCCTGCTGGGGGACGAATCGATGTATCTTGGACGGTGAATGAAAGCAGCAAAACGATGGAACTTTCCGTCAGTTATCCAGCAAGTGTTTCTGTTCAAGTACGCATCCCTGAAGGCTATACGGGCAATGTGACAGAATTGAAACTGCAGCTTCTAGAATAGAGAAAAGCCTTGCCTGCTATGTGTAACGACATAGCGGGCAATTTCTATATGAACGAGTCCTGCACTATGCTTCTCACTAATAAAATTATGCTGAATTTCTAGATAAACGCTCCTGTCATTCAAAGGACGGCGTAGCCGTTTATTGGGGCTTGCGCTTTCTCATCCAAGTCAAAAAAACGAATAGGATGGGAATAATCGCAGTCGGAAGTAAGGAAGAAACAGGCGCAATGGTTGTGTTATAAATAGAAAGGTCACTTAAACGGATAAAGCTATTCTGAGACACAGCGAAAAATAGAAGCCCAACGGGGAGAATAAAATTTCGCGAGTTTTTGAGATGTAACATATGAGCAATCAATTTGATGAAAATATGTTGGAGAACGACAATTTCGAATAATGTAAAGATGGTCCAAATCCCAATTATCATAATTTCTATTCTTTCTAAATATTCCCCGAATTTCACCATTTGAATAACAGAGAAAAAGGGAAACATAATTGTCCCTGCCAAATCTATGCCGAGCGCTCCTAATGTTAAATAAGAGGCTAGCAATAAATAGAAGAATGAGAGAACTAACGCACACAAGCTGCTTGTGAATATCCTATCCAAATTTTTCACGCGATATAGGATAAAACAAAACACGATAGATTTTCCGAACGGAAAATAGAAGGAAAGCCACCCGCCATAAATGACTTCTGATAATCCATGCTGAAATTGGGGAAGTAGTGGATTCGTATCCATTTCTCTTAGAATAAAGAAACATATGATTCCGATTCCCATTATGAAGAAGGGGAGAATCACTTGGGAGGACCGAACGATAGTACTCAGACCAAGGAATGTAGCATAAGTCGTGCATAAGACGATAAAAAGGATGATTTGGTTAGAAGGCAAGCTTGGAAGAACAACCGTCGTATAAAAGAATGATAGGGCTCGACAAGCAGCGCCTTGAATTTCAAGAATGTAGAGCAGATAAATACAGATAAATAATTTGGCAAGTTTGGAACCTACTAACTTATCAAAAATTTCAACCATTTTTAAGGAAGGATACTGTTTCTGAATATAGCACATCAGCCTAATCATGCTAACCGCAATGACAGTCCCTAAGAGATAGGCAATCCAAACATCTTGTTTTAACAATTTAACTTCGTTTAAAAATAAAGTGGAGAAGCCTGACAAATAGCTGAACAATAAAAAACCAAACTGGATATAAGTTATTTTATTGGACTTCATGAATACTCCTTATTTACTTTTAATTGTTCTAGCATATAATCCGAGACCGATTTATACAATTTGGTATAGAAAGACTCTACTGTTGGCAGGGTGTAGTCTCCAAACGGCATACAGTAGCCCATAATAACTGCTGTGAGTAGAAGCATTACTATAGCATCGAGGTTATTCTTTTTCTTCCTTAAATGTAGGAATTGTTGGATACCATAACAGGCAGACAGTAGAAAGATGATACTATTCAACATATCAATTTTCTCCTAAATTTTGAATCAATCCTATTTTCTCAATTTCAACATGGGCATGGCTTTGAATTGGCATCGTTGGATAAACATCATTCCAGTTATTTTTTATCAGATTCCATTCATGCGGATGATGTTGCTTTAATCTTTCGGAGAAGCCTAAAACGTCTACTTTCAAATCCTTTTGGAGATGATTCACGCTCTTCTGGATTAATTTCTCCAAATGCTTGGACGCCTCTTGCTCAAGTTGGTTGATTGTATCTGGATTATTAAAAGGCAGCGGTCCCGTTATTTCTCCTATGGTAGAAGTCAATTGTATATAAATATCTAAGGAGGGTTTACCCTCAATAAATTTACTTTGAATGACCTGATTTTTTACTTTGAAAAATAATGTGACTTTATTGGATTGATAAGGTATTGTTTCAGTAAACATTTGGTTATTCCAATTTCTTTTTCCTCCCAATAAATGAACAACCAGCACATCTGTACCCTTCAACCAATCCGACATTCGATGTTTATTAATTACAGCACCACCGTTTAAGAACAGCACTTCTCTAGTAGTATTACTTTGTTTCGATATACTCAATCTGCCGACAACATAGCCTCTGTACGGATTAATGCTCCAATTAGCAACATCTTGTATAATCTGATTAATACTTTTTCCCCATTCCTTTTCATTTCGAATTTTACCCAGCAAGTCGTTGAAAAGTAAATCTCCAGTTTCAGATTTCATGTTCAGAATGCTTGCAGCCTCGCCATCGTTGATAAAAAGATAACTGGTAAGCCTAACCTGCCGATTCCTTGTTATGAAATCCAAAATTTCATACAAAGAATGACGAGCGGCATTTTCTCCAATGAGAATAAATTTATTGTGTTGCCAGATTAATGTTTTGCCTGCGTGGCTTCGTAGATTCCTAGCAGAATCCAAAACAGAGCTGCCGGTTGCACTGACTACCCACTCAGATAACCCTCCAACTTTATCGGTGCTTTTTGCTGCTGGAAGCAAACAATATGAAGTAAATACATACTTATTTTTCTCAAGGTCATAATCGATGCCTGTTGCTGTAACTAAAGCTATATCGCTAATTTCTGTTCTATCCTGTACACATCCCGTTAATAATAGGGTTATAGAACATAAAATGAAATATAACTTAGTCCTTTTCATAATTCTCCTCAATCTTGTCACTAGATAGTCCTTCATTATTGTGAGAAGCACCTGTCCTGTTTGTATGAACATTTGTATGGGGTCTGTATTTTACGGGAAGGAGTATGTACTTCATCACATTGTTTTTAAAGCTGCTGCCCGTATTGGATACTGCTAAAAAAGGGATACCGAATGTTTGAATAGAGCATAAATGTAAGATAAGTATGAACAAGGACAACGAGAGTCCAAACACGCCGCAGTATGCCGCAAAAAGCATAAGTGGGAAGCGAAGCATACGTATAGCGATAGCTGTGCTAAAAGATGGAATAGCAAAAGAGGCAATTCCTGTCATTGCAACGACAATTACCATGGGGCGGGATACGATGCCAGACTGAACAGCGGCCTCTCCAATGATAAGCGCACCGACAATACTAACGGATTGACCAACTGCTCGGGGAAGACGAAGGCTGGCTTCTCGCAGAAGCTCGAATGATGTTTCCATGAGGAGTGCTTCCACAAATGTCGGGAATGGGATACCTGCTTTTGAGGATATAAAAGTCATCATTAATGGAGTAGGAATCATCTCGAGATGAAAGGTTGTCAAGGCAATATATAGGGAAGGTCCGAACAAAGATAGGAACAGACTGATTAACCGAATAATCCGCAAAAAGTTTGCGAAATAGAACCGCTCATAAAGATCTTCGCTAGGGTGAAGCATTTCAAAAAAAGTGGTCGGGGTAATTAAAGCAATTGGTGTGCCATCCGTTACGATTGCTATTTTTCCCCTAGTTAGGGCTGTAGCCACTCTGTCTGGTCTTTCTGTTGTGAGCAACTGAGGAAAGGGGGAAAACGTACTCCCCTGAATCAACTCCTCAATTTGCGTGTTAGCAATTACAAAGTCCAATTGAATGGAGTCAAGTTTATGCTGTAAAGCATGAAGTTGCTCTAGATTAACTTGGCTTTCAAGATATAAAAGCATGACTTTGGTATTGCTTTTCTGCCCCATAACATACGATTTTGATTTCAAGTCTGATGTTTTTAGTTTCCTGTACACCATACTCAAATTTTTATGAAGATCTTCAGTAAAGCTTTCTCTTGGACCACGAACATTGATTTCGATTTTGGGTTCTTCAATTGGGCGAGTCTCATATCCTGGAAGTAACATTCCGAGAGCCTCAGTGTGGCCTTCAATGAATACGACAAAACCAGCATCAGTCATCAAACTAACGGCTTGTTCCATATGTGAGATTGACTGCATATTGCCTAGTGAATAAATGGCTTCATGCATGGATTCATAACTAAATTCTGACATGTGAAGCACGTCTTCATTAATTTTACGGATCATATGGTGATTCAAACTTTTTTCATCGATAAGAATATCTAAATAGACAATAGAAGCGAGTAAAGTGCCGTTTTCTCCTGTGAAATTACGTATAACGAAAGACTCATTATGGGTGAAGATTTGTTGGATTTTGTGTAAGTTCATGCTTACCGAAGAGTTAATGCTGTCTAACTGTAGTTCCATAAACAAGCCCTCCGTAAACCCTAAGGCACTTTTTAAATGAACCGAATAAGATGAGAAGCAAACGTTTCTCACTAATTATCACCTTGCAGCACCCAAAATATACCATGCGTTTAGTGGGAGTGATCTGTATTTGGGAGCGAAGATGGCGAGCGTTTTCGATTCATAAATATTAAGTACAGGGCAATCACTGTGAGGATCATCCCAAGTATTCGCAAACCACCTGTGTCGAACGTATCTCCCATGACGATGCTAATCAATAAGGAAGAGAGAATGGTGCCCAGATATCTGGAAGTATTAAATAAACCAGAGGCTACTCCAATGATGTCTTTCGGTGAGTGTTGGAACAGCGCGGCTTGCATGCCAACATTGTTCAACCCATTGCTAACCCCGAACGCGGCTAAAGCCAAACATACACTGATCATCGGAGAAGTTGGCTGCCATGTCACGATCCAGAGAGATCCAAGAGTCATCAGAATTGCAGATAGCAGCAGGGCTGGTTGAGGTCCTGATTTATCTATCCATCGACCAGCTAGAGGAGATACGACAAGTGAACATAAGCCCAGGCTTAGCATGAGAAGCCCCGTGTGGAACTCGCTGAGATGACGTACCGTCTGTAAGTAAGTCGGCAATCCGAAAAAGAGTGAGTAATAGAGTGTGTTAACGAGCATGTAGGCGATATTGACCCTTGTCATTGCAGGATATTTGGCAAATGTTCGCAAGGGAATGAAGGGCGTCTGTGTTTTTAACTCATACCGTACGAAGGCCCCCAATGAGACAAGCCCAATCAGACTGACGATAACAATCTTGATGGAGAGATGTCCATAGGATTTGCTTGATAGTAATCCAACGAGCAGTCCGACCAGCCCCACTGTGAAAAGTAGAATCCCGGGCGCATCGATTAATGCTAACCATTTTCGTAGGGATAATTGGCGTGTAAGAGAGGTTGGCTGTTGAACATTGGGGATGAACCTCCATGCTAATACATAGCTCGCCACGATGAAAGGAATGTTTACGATGAAGATCGCCTGCCAATCCCACCAGTGAATCAAGATCCCGCCAATGAAAGGACCAAGTGCAGCAGCTCCGGATAGGAATATCGACATAACCGATAGTGCAGTCGCTTGTTTTTCCGTAATATGAATCCGCACGATCGCCATGCCTACCGCAACCAGCATACTTGTTCCTATCGCTTGCAGAATACGAAACACAAGAAGTAACCCAAAGTACGGCGAAAGTGGAGCTAATAAGGAAGCAATGAAGGCGATAACGAGCCCAGCAAGAAATATTTTCTTGAGACCGAATAAATCACTAGCTTTTCCCATGACAGGTTGTGCAACAGCACTCGCCAAGTAGAATACGAAAATAACCCAAGACACCTCTGTGTAGGCAAGGTGGTATACCTGTTGCATTCTTGCGATTGCAACAGCAATCATTGAAGAGTTCAGTGGATTCAGCAGTACGCCTAAACCGACTGAAATTAATAACCATTTGTTTCGAATATGCATGTCTGATACCCCCTATGTACTGATGTCATCGTACTTGAATTTCATTATTTATTCCAATGACTTCTATGGTATGATTTCATTGATTAGAAGGAATGAATCGAAGGGGGGCGGTACGCTATGGAACTACTTCAATTGCAATATTTCATCACGGTTGCTCGATTGGAACATATGACTGAGGCTGCAGAGAGCTTACATGTTACTCAATCCTCACTAAGTAAAACAATTCAACGCTTAGAGGCCGACCTAGGCGTTCCACTTTTCGACCGAATCGGAAGGAAGCTGCGATTGAATGAATTCGGCGGTAAATTCCTTCGGCGCGCAGAGAAGGCTTTGTTTGAATTGGATCAAGGCAAGCAGGAGATTAGCGACTTGGCGAGTCCGGAACATGGCGCGCTCGAATTGGCGGTAACCGCTGCAAGCGCCATGCCTAATATTCTTCGAGCGTTCAGACGGAAGCGTCCGCATCTCCAATTTCATGTTCAAATGCTGTCTACGCAGGAAATGCTGGCGCTTCTCCATCGAGGAGAAGTCGATTTCTGCTTGTCATCACCCCCCGTTGAAGGCGAAGACATTGTTTGTGAAATTGTGTGCAAGGATCCGATCCTCATAGCTGTTCCTATAGGTCATCGACTGGCAGGCAGAAGCAGTGTTTCCTTAAGCGAACTTAAGAATGAATGGTTTGTTGGAGTTAAGAAAGGCTATGGTACCCGCGATTTAGTAGACAACGTGTGCCATTCGGTCGGATTTGAACCCAAGTATGTGTATGAAGGAAATGAACCTGCAAGATTGAGCGCCCTTGTGGAAGCTGAGATTGGCATCGCCTTCTTACCAAACTCTGCAAGAAACTCGCGAGAACAGATTGCCTATCTCCACATCGAAGATCATGCATTGGTGCGGGAAATTGCTTTAGTATGGCACAAGAGTCGATACATTTCCCGTGCCGCACAGGAATTTCGAGAAGTTGTAGTCTCCTATTTTCAGGAAAGGGCTTTACAAACGAACACATAGTCGTTACTGTGAATATGGGTGGATTTCCCATTGAATGGCTATGTAATTGGTTTCGGTTCGGGGAATATATTGAATAGAGGAGCGGAATTATTATGTCTTTTTTTAAGAAAATGATGGCTAAAGTAGGGATCGGGAATCTGGATATTGATACTCAGTTCCATACGGAGGACTTCATCCCAGGCGAGTTGGTAGAGGGTGTTATTATTGCCAAGGGTGGCAGTATAGAGCAAAAAGTAGACAAAATTTATTTTCAAATTATGACGGAGTACCGCAAGCCCTCGCCCACTCAGAGTGATCCGAATTTTACGGTGAGAGAAACCGTTGTAATAGCCAACATCCTGTTGGGGGAAAGTTTTGTTTTTGAACCAGGTGAATCCATCGAAATTCCTTTTCAATTTGTGCTGCCGCATGAGACGCCGATGTCAATTGGCGTAAGCAAGATCTGGATTCGTACAGGCATGGATATTGACAACGCGGTTGATCCATCAGATCGTGATAATATTGACGTATTGGCACATCCGCACACCGCTGTTATTTTCGAAGCATTGGCGGAATTGGGCTTTCATTTACATGAAGCAGAAAATGAATACTACCCGCAACGCAATTATTACTTGCCATTTATTCAAAACTTTGAGTTCGTTCCCTATCAAAACAGTGCATATCGCAGCTCCGTGGATGAGATAGAGCTTGTGTTCTACCCGAATGAGAACGGAGTTGAGGTTCTCCTAGAATTTGATCGCAAAGCGCGTGGGTTTAACGGACTCTTAGCAGAAATGCTGGATAGGGATGAATCTCATCACCGTTACTTTTTCAGCCGCGAAGAGCTGGAAGAAGGTATTGAAGCAGTTGCATATCAGTTCCGAGGTATTTTTAACGATTTACTGGATAGGTAACGTGATCGTCGAATACAAGGAAATGGATACTTCAAAGTCGCGCCTTAGCGGCTTTTTTGCATAGAAATAGAAAGAGACTTTATAATTGAAGCGTAACGACATACAGAACTTATCCAAGATAGGAGTGAAGAGTTGAATTCCAACAAAAAACGAATGAGTTTAGCGAAGTTTTGTTTATTCATGTTCACTTTTCTGCTTATCAGTGCGTGTAGTCAAGCCGATAAAAATGAAACCATTGAGGTTTTTGCATTGGAAACATTTCAAGATATTCAGAATGACAAAGGACTCTATGTAAAGACGGGTTACAAGATCGTGAATGCCATAACCACGGTTGAGGAAAGCAAAACCCATTTGAAATCGGATATTAAATCTGTTGAAGACTTTTATGATGGGAATGGTACTTATATACAAACGGAAATAATCCATACCTATGCAAACAAATCTAAGCTGTTGCTCACTGAAGAGGGAAATACGCACAGCGCACAACTTCAAGAACCCTCCACAATCCTTACCCCCTCTAATCCTGCTGACAATTTTAAATTAAGCGATATGTCTTCGGAAGAAAAAAAACAGGTGAGAGAACATGTGCTAGCTTTGATGGAGAAGCTATAATGTCAAAGTGATGGCCTGTAGATGAGCACATCGTGTATAATTGTCTTGTAAAGATTATAGCCATATATATCTTGGTATAATGCTGATTTTAATGAATAAAGGGGATATACATGAACGAAGAGGATGTTAAGCAACGTATTAAAGATTATCAGCAAGCAGAAGGAGTGCATCCTCTTACATGCGTCAACAACAGTAAACATGAGAAATTATACCCCAAGGTGCTTGAACAAGGATTAGTACTTCTGTGCCCTAATTGTAATTACAAGCAGACATATATTCCCGATCTCTTTTATGATGAAGGTTTCTATGAGTGGTTGAGGGGCATGAAGAGCTTATTGTAAGTCGAAAGAAATAACGATATCATTAGCAAAATAATTCCAAGAAGCCTCGCAATGTGGTCAAACACGGCAGGCTTTTTTTTGTCCAAATAAGAACATGAATGATGAAATCTATAATTGTATGGTAAAATATAGGGAATTGGGGATTATAGATCTCGTATGGTCTAAGGGGGTTATAATGAAGGAGCTAAACGATAGGAATCTATTCATCTTGCTAGTCATTCTTACTACTGTAAACGTTGTTGTTTATATGATTTGCAGGAATAAAACCTATTTTGATTTCTTGATTTGGAATGTATTTCTGGCATGGATTCCATTTGTTCTGTCTAGTTTGATTGTTTTTATTTACAAATATAGCAAAGCGAAATCAATTGTTCTAGTTGTTTTAGGGATACCGTGGTTGCTTTTCTTCCCGAATTCCCCGTACGTTATCACGGACCTCATCCATCTCACTATAAAGAAAGATTTGTATGTGAATAATGAGAATTTTACGTTCTCGTACTGGGTTGATTTTATAGTAATTAACCTGTTTTCCTGGACTAGCTTGTTACTTGGGGCGATCTCTACCTATCACATGCAATACATTGTATTGCGTATATATAACAAGGTCATCTCATGGTGTTTTGTTAGTATAGCTTCATTTGCAGCTGGATATGGAATTTTGTTGGGAAGAGAATATCGATTGAATAGCTGGGAAGCCATAACGGATTGGGAGAAAGTAACTGGCATTATCAAAGGCAGCTTGACCAGTCAGTCAATTTTCTTTTGTTTGTTATTTGGCTTATTTATTGGGATTGTGTATGTAACGATTTATTTCTTAATTAACGGTGTAAGCAGGACAGTACAGGGAAGCAAGAGTTAAAGCGGAACGATCATAGGCAAAGATCTTATACCAAAATTGGAGGGATTAAAGAATGAATCAGGAAGTTACGGCATACATAGAAAATTTACCAAAATGGCAAGCGGATATCAGTTCGACCCTACGGAACCTGGTACATGAGACGATTATGGGAGTCGAAGAACGCAT
The DNA here is from genome assembly GCF_001653565.1 of Paenibacillus oryzisoli. Lineage (GTDB taxonomy): Bacteria > Bacillota > Bacilli > Paenibacillales > NBRC-103111 > Paenibacillus_E > Paenibacillus_E oryzisoli. Next base: position 56,536 of record NZ_LYPB01000085.1, on the reverse strand, counting down.
TCAGTACAAGAAACCGCACTTTCTGAAAAATGGACATTATGCTGCAGTGATTTCGCCTTCCAAAGACGCGATTGCCTTTATGATCATGAATGCAAACGGAATTGACTTTCCGAAAGAATTCGATGGGCCCCCCGAACGAAAGTGGATTAAATTAAAAGAGGGGCATTCTCCTGATATCTTGACTCTATCCGATCTTTTGAAACAAGCCTCTGCCACGTTATAAAAGATGTGAGCATACATTCATGTGCAAGTTTAAAATTTCCCTCTTGAACCTTACGTAACGTAATGATTTATAGTGAACGTATCAACAGGACTACTCACGAGACAACGGCCAACAAATGGAACAAGATAAATTCGAAATCAGAGGAGAAATGACATGAGAAAGCTCGTATTGTTTATGCATGTGTCGATGGATGGATATGCATCAGATTTGAACGGAGCACTAGATTGGATTCCATACAACGGGGAATTACAGAAATATGCGGAAGAGGTAGTAGCCGAAGTCGGTTCTCCCGTTTATGGACGTACAACGTATCAAATGATGGAGGGCTATTGGCCGGGGGTGCTGAAAGATCCGAATTCGTCGAGTCACGAAATCGAACATGCTAAATGGGTGCAGGATGTTAAGAAGATCGTCATCTCCGGAACGCTGGACAAGGCAGAATGGAACAATACGATGTTGATTAAGAACCAAATCGCAGAGGAATTCAAGCTGCTCAAAGAGCAGTCTGGCAAGGATCTCGTCATCTTCGGCAGCCCCGGTGCCGCGAAGACGCTGCTTGAGCTAGGCCTGATCGACGAATTCCTATTGACGATTTGTCCAGTTGTCTTGGGCAGCGGGAAATCGGTGTTCGAAGGCGTCGAGAAAATTAAACTCAAACTATTGTCCAGCCGAACGTTCGAGTCGGGCATTATCGCTACTCGATATGCGCTCGAGAAATAGCCGTGCTGTGTAACATGTTCCATTCTATGTGGAACGATAATTCAGGGAGCAGATTGCTAAGGCAGCCGCTCCCTTTTTGCATGCAATCAACGGACAGGTTATTGTGATGATATCTGCTGAATTTTGCTGGATTATTATACCTATATGGAAGGGTTCCTAATAAGCCGATTCAGAATTCCGAGAGCTAGCAGCATGATCGCGTCTAAGAACAAGATCATGATGACAGGATGATCCTGCGCAATCATAACACCAAGCATAGCTCCCATCATTCCGCTCATCACACCGGACAACATGCCATCGAGTGCAGCTAGCCAACTATGGGCTTGACCTGCAACCATCCCCGCAGCCATGCCAATCGTTACTCCAATGACTGTAGAATAGAACAAGGATTGCAGCCAGATTCCGAATACCGTTCCGCCAATTAGCCCGGTCATCATTGCGACGGCCATAGCTGCCATCATTGCGTTCATTGGACTCAGAGTGCTGCTGTTGGCTCGGATACGCACGATCAAAATTGCCGCCGCAATGCCCATCATTAGGGCGGATATTGCCCCGACACTGATTAATCCCGTAGCAATTCCTAGATTGCTGACGGCAGCTTCGGTTCCTTGACCATGATCATGGTCCGCTGCCAAAGCGAATGGAGCTGGAATTAACATACCAGTCATAACCAACATGCATAATTCTGTCTTTACTCGGCACTTGTTCAATCCTCTACACCTCCGTATCCATCTGCTTCATTCCAAAAGCTATTCTCTCTATCATAATCGCGTACGGGTAAATTAGTCTGACTCCTTAGAGTCATTTTTCATGGGCAAATCCAAAGATTTATTAACAAATAGGCTAGCCCATTCCTTCTGGAATGAGCTGGCCTGTTAGGTTAATTATGCAGCATAATCGAGGGTGTCATCTTGGGGATCTTTTCTGTAGTCGGAGCGCATTAACAACAACCGAAACGGAGCTTAACGCCATAGCAGCGCCTGCGATCCACGGTGTCAGCAAACCCATAAATGCCAATGGAATAGCCAGTACATTGTACACCAAGGCAAAAGTTAGGTTCTGCCGGATGTTGCGCATGGTAGCGCGACTGATGCGAAAAGCCTCAGCAACGCTGCGTAAATCGCCGTGAAGTAAATTGATGTCGGCGGTTTCTTTAGCCACGTCCGTACCTGTACCGACAGCGATGCCGATGTCCGCAGCGGCAAGTGCCGGCGCATCATTCATTCCGTCGCCGACGACAGCTACCTTCTTGCCCTGTTGCTGCAGCTTCTTCACAACTTGCAACTTATCTGTAGGCTTCATGTCCGCGTAGATGACTCGTATGCCCGTCTGTCTAGCAACGGCTTCAGCCGTCCGCTGTTGATCGCCTGTAAGCATGGCTACGTCTAATCGTTGCTTATTCAATTGGCGCACCGCTTGAGGGGAGGTAGGTTTCAGCGTATCGGACACCACGAACACCCCAGCATATTCGCTGTCTATGACAGCATGAAGCACTGATTTCCCTTCACGCATACACTGATCTGTCAATTCGTTATACGCTGCATGGCGAATATGGTGCAGCTTCATGAAGTCACTTGAGCCTACAAGTACCTCGTGTCCTTCCACAGAGGCGCTCACGCCGAAACCTGGCATAGAATGATAAGTGTCAGGCTCTCGTAAGGCTACATGCTGACGAGCAGCTTCCCGTAAAATAGCCCCTGCGAATGGATGCTTAGATTTCATTTCTGCGGAAGCTACCAACCGCAGTAGTCTCATCGTTTGGTCGGTTACCGAATGTATTCCCATGACAGACGGTGTGCCGAAGGTTATTGTTCCTGTTTTGTCCAACAGAACAACATCGATTTCCGCCATTTGCTCCACATACTTGCCTTCCCGAAAGAGGATGCCTGCCTGCAATGCCTTGCTTGTGCCAACTAGAATCGATATTGGTGTTGCAAGGCCGAGTGCACAGGGGCATGCAATGACTAATACAGCGATAGCTTTAAACATGGCTCCCTTGGCATCGCCGGGCGAAAGCACATAGATCCAGCATACGAATGTGATAATGGCCAACATGATCACGGTCGGCACGAAGAATGCTGTCATTCGGTCTGCATAGCGTTGTATGTCAGCCTTCGAACCTTGCGCTTCTTCAATGAAGCGGACAACCTTGGCGAGTGTCGTTTCCCCTTTTGCAGCAGTGACTTGCAAGTCTATTGTGCCTTCAATATTGCGAGATCCTCCCGATACGCTATCATGGGTCTTCTTAGGAACGGGGATCGCTTCTCCAGTCAGATGAGCTTCGTCCACCGTCGTATGCCCCTGCAGTACGATGCCGTCGAGAGGAATCAACTCGCCTTCCTGAACGATGAGGATGTCACCGACGCGGACCGTCTCCAAAGCAACAGACTTCGAAATTCCATCTTTCAGTATCCGCGCCGCTTCCGGTTCGAGCTTGCGCAGTAGATGAATTGCCTGTAGACTTCTCCGCTTAGCAGAAGCTTCCAGCCTCTTACCAAGGAGAACAACCGTGATCATCATGGCGCTGGATTCGAAATAGATGCCATGCGGATCGGGCATTCCCGTCTTCAGCGCATGCAGCGTCATATAGTGGCTGTACATGTAGGCGCAAGTAGTGCTGAGGACAACGAGTACATCCATATTAGCCGTTTTGTTTCTAAGCGATTTAAAGGCATTGGCGTAAAAAGGGCCGCCGATGACAAATTGAATCGGCGTGGCAAGCAGCCACTGGAACCAAGGGGCTAGGAAAAGCTCTGGTATCCAGATTCCCGACGTCCAGCCATAGTGTCGCACCATCGCCCACATGATGGGAAGTGTCAATACCGACGATAGGATTAACCTACTACCAAGGCTACTATCAGCTTCATTGCGTATACCATGCTCCTCATACGTTTTGGCCCCATAGCCCAATTGTTGAATGCGCTCAATAATATAGCTTTCGTTGGCAGCAGCAGGCTCAAGCTGCAAAGTTGCACGTCCTAATGGCAAATTAACTGCAATTGTCTGCACGCCGGACAGTTTGCCAATGACCTTCTCGATTCGTGCAGAGCAGGCTGAACAGGTCATTCCGTCGATTTCCAACGTAACTTTCTTGGGAACCGTCGTTTTACTCAATGAATACGCCTCCCTTGTACAAGTGTGTTCTATTTGCAACTATATGGAATCCATAAGTTGAACATGCTTTTATTTTGAAAAATACCTCTAAAGTGCCATGATAATTCACAAGTGAATCTTTGATATATCATATTTTGATCACATATATAGCTCGACTGAGTCATTCTAAAGTAATCTTCTGTACGATATATTTAGCAGAGATATGGAATCTATTGAAGGAAGAGGTTTAAGGAAATGAATCCTGAGGAACGAACAAAAGGGGATAAACAATCAGGTTTAAGCAAGGCAATTTTCCAATCCGTGTGGAGATGGCACTTTTATGCCGGAATTATTTTCGCTCCTTTTTTAATTATTTTAGCTATTAGTGGCGCTGTGTATTTGTTTAAACCGCAGATCGAGGGGTATCTGTACAAAGATATGATGATCACACGCCAGGTTGGGACAACCCCGATGTCTCCAGCAACACTTATTGAGAAGTCTGAAAAAGAATTTCCTGGGTTAAAGGTGTCATCCATTACACTACCGGATACGATAGACGCCAGTTATAAAATGTCCGTTAACCTAAATGGAACGCCAACTACCGTATTTGTGGATCCCTATAATGGAGAGATACTTGGCAAGTTAAATAGCGACAAGACTTTCTCGGCATTCTTCAAAAAACTTCATAGTGAGCTCGTTGTCGGAGGGACATTTGCGAATCGTCTTGTTGAATTGGCAGCGTGTTGGGCTGTCATATTGTTATTAACGGGCTTATATTTATGGTGGCCGCGTAATAAATCTTCCATTTGGGGGACGGTTCTCCCAAGGCTTAGTAAACCGGGAAGTCGGATATTCTGGCGCGATTTGCATGCTGTACCCGCATTCTGGCTCTCTCTTGTGTTACTCGTCATAATCGCTAGCGGATTATCCTGGTCGGGAGTTATGGGAGAACAGATTAATAAACTAGCTAATGCAACGAATACGAACACTCCTCCTTTTGCCTATAGCTTCGCTGAGAAGCCTAGCTCAGTCACTGTTGCAAAAGATATTGCCGAAGACTTGCCATGGGCAGCAGAAAATCTTCCCGTACCTAAGTCCGCCGCTGGCGGATACGTTCCGATAGGCGTCGATGATATTATGGCAATAGTTCATGATAAAAGCATCGCTAAGCCATATACAATCACTACGCCCATAGACAAGGCAGGCGTGTTTACTGTCTCAACTGCACTTGTTAAACCAGGCAATGATGCTACCCTTCATTTAGATCAATACAGTGGTGCAGTCCTAACAGATGTCCGCTTTGCGGATTACGGAATTATGGCAAAAGTCATTTCATATGGCATCGCCTTCCATGAAGGCAGACTTTTCGGTCTAGCCAATCAACTTCTGGGTTTGGCGGCGTGTTTAGGTCTTATTATGATAGCAGTAAGCTCCTATGTCATGTGGCGTAAACGAAAACCGAAAGGACTGGGAGCTCCGAGCAAACCAGATAATACCAAAGTTACAGTAGGTGTAATCCTTATCATGCTTGTTTGTGGGGCTATTATGCCGCTTGTTGGACTATCTATTCTCATTGTTCTGTTGCTCGAAATTCTTATTATTCGCAGAATACAACCATTACGCAATTGGCTTTCGGTATAAGGGGTGAATATACAAGGTATGAATAAACGGTTACAACGTGTGATGCTTTGGGGATTTATATTGCTTTGGAGTGCTGTATTACCTGGGTGTACGGCTAAGATTGCTGAAACTGGTGAAAACGGACTTCGAGCTCATCTCACGGTAGATATGCATCTTCCCAAACAACTTGAGTTGAACACTAAGAGAGACTACTCCATTGAGATATTGAAGAACAATGAACCTCAAAAAAATGCAGAACAAGCCGAATTTGTTTTTTGGCCAGAAGGGAATAAAGAAGCTGCTATAACGTTGAAAGCTACTGAAACGGCTCCTGGCATGTATTCAGTCTCACATTCTATCGAAAAAGAAGGCATCTATCTTGTTCAATCTAGAGTAAGCGTAAAGAATGAAAAAGTTTATCCGATCAAGAGGTTTGCCGTTGGTGCAACAGCTGTGGAACAGCTCATTCAGATGGAAAGTGCGAAAGAATCTAGTGAAGATTCCCACAGCGGACATCATTAATGTTTATACTGGAAGTGCCAATGAAAGTAGGTTAGAGCCATAGAATCGGAATCAGGCAAGGGGGACTTCCCCTTGCCTTTTTCTGTTTAGGCGAGAGGAGTAAATGCAAATGGAAACAAGTATGCGATAAAGGTTGATGAATGAAAATCAGGTCAATTCTTTAGTAGTATAGGTAAAATTAGTTCATTCAATTTCCAATATATAGCATATAAAATCAATGTTATAACATTTACTTTTCAGGATGGAGGGTTAAATTTGAGGATTAACAAGAGAACATTGTATATGTTTAATAGTATTTCTGCTTTGTTGGCTGTTCTGGGGATAACAGTATTTATTATCTCATGCAAAGTTACTTCTTGGGCTAAGACTATAGAGCAAATAAAGCTAGGGGATTTAGAAATATTCAAGGTACATACACTTACAATTAATATCTTCGCAGGTTGTTCCATTATTCTTTTTATACTTACAACTCTTTTGTTATTAAGAACAGTTCGAAGAAATTCAACAAAAGTAATAACCGTACTATCCTTAATTTTATCTATATTAATTGGCACATATGTAATCCTTTTTCTCTTTTTATACCAAAATCTCGACGAACTTATTAGAATTAATCATCTTGTTTACCAGCCTAAACAGATAGATCAATCTACTGCTGAAAAGATTAAGTTACTTTACACTGATGTTGAAGAAATTAAAATCAACACACCTGACAATACAAACTTGTACGGATGGCTTATAAAGAATTCGAGTGTTAAAGAAGCACCGCTTCTTATCTATTTTGGCGGATCTAGCGAAGAAGTGTCTGATATGATATCGATTGTTGACGATTTAGATGGATGGTCTGTAGCACTAATTAATTATAGATCGTATGGACTGAGTGAAGGACAACCAAGTATGCGAAGTCTTTACAATGATGCCAATTCTATTTATGATTATTTTTCAAAAAGAAGTGATATTGATACTAAGAAAATTGTCTCGATGGGATACAGTCTAGGAACGGGAGTCGCTGTGAATTTGTCAAGTGAACGCTCAACTGTAGGAACAATCCTAGTTTCCCCGTATGATAATTATTCGAAGTTAAAGGGTAAATCACTATCAAACGCTTTACAGCTACATAATATGTTTCCGTTGTCTTATTTTATTGGAGAATCTTATCATTCTATCCAAAAGGCTTCTTTAATTAGAACTCCATTGCTATGTTTAGCAGGTGACTTAGATAAAAATATACCAATAGCATATTCTAAAAACCTTGTAGCGAACTGGGGAGGAGAGAAGACAATGAAGACAATGTATCGTGATGATCACTACTTCATATTTAGGAGCGGAGAAGCATGGAATGAAATTAAGAGCTTCCTTAAGGTACTATAATGTAACCTGCATGGAAGTTGGAAGCCTTCCGGATTAAAGTCTAGGAGGAATATGGAAACAAAACGGCGAATAAAGATGGATCTGTAATTAATTGTATAAAAAGGAGGGTTTTGTGGATTGTGGATCATCACAAAAATTTGCTATATGGCGTTTTAGCCGGAGTAATTCTTATATGTTTGAATAATCCGATCGCACTTCATACCATACAAAGTCTCTTCGAAAGCATGTCGATCGCTTATATAACAGTTAGAGGCATACTCTATATTTTATCTTTTATTGGTATTCTAACAGTAGCGTATTGCACAATTGAATTAATTATAGTAGTGCATAAATTTAGAAAGCAGAGATGATCGTTAATCAGATGAAAGAAAAGTTTTTAACATATCGGTGAATATTGCTTTATGAAATGAGGGTTTCTATTGCACTTTGAATGGAGTACCGCAATTTTCCAACTGTTATCAGTGGCAATCATTATTCTTATTTTTATATTGATATTCAAATTATCCAGAAAAAAGAAATCGTAGCTGTTATTGCGCCAACGCTCATGTTCTGATCATAAATAAACGTAATGAGACTGCCGTGAAATCGAACGGCAGTCTCATTGCGTTATCGGGAGAATATGTCCTATCTAAGCCATTTCCTCCTTGCTCACCAATACTTTTTTCTCCCATGCTCTGCTTCGCCAACGCAATAATAACAGCAGCCCTCTGACACCTTCATCCATGATGAACACGCACCACATTCCTACCAATCCGTACCCCAGATGGACACCCACCCAATAGGTTAGCGGAACGCACAGCCCCAACATGACACATGAACCGATTAGCAGAATGAATCTCGCGTCACCAGTAGCACGCAGTGCTTCTCCAATCACAATATTTAAACACCGAACAGGCTCTAGGAGGAAACCGTAGGTCAATAAAAAGGCCCCTAATGCAATGATTTCAACGTTATCCGTGAACATACCGATCAGTGGTTTTCTGAACAAAACAGTTAACGTAACCGCGGCTAGTGAAAGAAATAGACTCAGTCGTAAGCTACGAAATAATTGTCGGTACGCTTCTTCCTTTTCACCTGCACCAACTAATCGACCTATGATGATTTGCGTCCCACGTCCCAGTGAAATGGCTAGCACCATGATGAACGTCATTATGTTTTGCGTATAAATACGCGTGGAAAGCATCTCTGCACCCAGCTGTGTAATAAAATATGTCGTCATCAATTGACTGATGGAATATATAAGCTGGCTCCCGGCAGTGGGAATACCGATGGTTAATATCTTTTTAATTTCTGCAAATCTCGCTTTATAAAAGTCGCTAAAGGATAAGTTCAATCGTACGATCTTTGTTAGAATCATGCTATAAATAACCAGTCCAAGTAATTGACTGAATACGGCCGATATGGCGACACCAGGGACGCCGAGCTTTGGAAAGCCGAATGGACCGAATATAAATAAAATGCTGCCGGTCAAATTCACAAGGTTGATTCCCAAGCTAACCGCCATGGTATATCTGGTGTAACCGTGCACTTGCGTTATGGCGGCGATGGTCAGATTAATAGCTTGAATAAATAGGGCACTTCCAACAATCGACAGGAATATTCGTGCCTGCTCCAACGTTTCTGGTTCCAAACCGAAGGGTTGCAGCAACTGTTTACTGAAGCAAACAATACACACACTGATGAAGAAGCCGAATATGCAATTGAGCGAGATGGCGCCAGCGGCAAATTTTTTGACATCTTTGGTTTTATTGGCACCCAAATATTGAGAGATAACGATAGCTGAACCAGTTGATATGACTTGAAGCAACAAAAAAAGAAAAATGATGAGTTGATTGCTGACGCCAACGGCGGCAACAGCTTGATCCGACACATGACTGACGATGAAGGTATCAGAGGTTCTCATAAACACGAGAAGAGACGATTCAATAAATAAAGGCCATGTAATGGCAAACAAACCTAGCTTCTTCCGATTGGTCATGGGGATAGAACTCCTTTAATACGCCTCGATATCGATCTCTTCTTTATTGTGGAGGAAAGTGGAATCGTTTTCATTGCGAAATGTGTACAAATGATTGCTTATATTGATGAAGTTCATTCCTAGATGACATTCACAACCAAAGCGCTACGTATAAACGCTCTAATTACAAGCGTGTTAATCAAACGAAGAATTGTTAATTGTTTATGTTAATCATTCTAAAAAGTGTATATTGCGGGCTGGGATAAATCGAATTAAGGTTGTCTAGGTATCAGGAAGTATGCAAATAAAATGTGCAAACAAGGAGGTAAATGATGAGTAGAAAGCGTTTACGTAAAACGGGAATATGGGCGATGGTGCTGCTCTTGTGCTTAATGTTAGTTCCTAATTATTCCAATGCAGCAGAGCCAGATGAGTTCGATGTCTTGAGACAGAGACTATTTGATTTTATCACAGGTGGATCCTCATATGATCCAGAGGATACGGATATTCGCCCCAAGATTGATATCATCACGGCAAACGCTCAAAACGCATGGGCTACGATGGCTAGAAGCACAGATAGAACTTATTTATGGAGTGACTTAGCTTCTTCCAAAGATACGGTGGATGATCCGAATACAGCTGAAATTGAAAAGCCAGTTTCCGCTCACGTTTCCGGCAGCTTCCAGCGGCTTGAAAGTATGGCTGTCGCCTACAGCACAAGGGGGTCAAGTTTACAAGGAAACTCGGAGCTGTTGGGGGATATTCAAAGCGGACTCCAATGGATGTATGCCAACCGTTACAATGAAAGTTTTCCAACGCGAACACAGCGGTATGACAACTGGTTTGATTGGGAAATCGCTTCTCCGACAAGCTTAGATAACATTGGTGTTGTGCTGTATGACGAGCTTTCACCTGAGGTGCTTGCTATTATTGTGAAGCAAGTCAAGTTTATGCTCCCTGATCTGAACAATCCGGCTTCAACGGGTGCAAATCAAATTTCGTTCTGTAATATTACGATGATTCATGGTGTGATTAGTAAAAATTCTACGGTGCTGTTCTCTGCTAGAAATGGTGTGAGCAGAGTGCTAGCGGATGTAAAGACTGACGATGGTTTCTACTCGGACGGTTCCTTTATTCAACATCACACATACGCCTATAACGGTGGTTACGGCATCAGTATGCTCGATAATCTTTCGAAGATGATCTACATACTAAGCCAGTCGACATGGGAGATCATTGATCCGAATTTAGCCGTTTTTTATAAACATGTGTCTGACGGTTTCGAGCCGCTCGTTTATGACGGCGAAATGATGGACATGGTCAGAGGCAGATATATATCGAGAGGAAATGGGCACGCAGGACATAATGTCATCGGCTCCCTGGTAAGATTAGCACTCCTTGCTCCTGCTGAAGAAGCGGCAACGTACAGAAGTATGGTGAAATACTGGGTTGAACAAGACACGTATGATGATATTTACCCAACACTGTCCTCGATTTCACTTATTGTTGAACTCAAGAAGCTGATGCAGGACAATACGGTACATCCTAGAGGCGAGCTTATTATGCAAAAGCAGTATCCTAGTATGGATCGAACCGTGCATTTGGGCAATGGCTACGGATTCGGCATTAGCATGTTTTCAAACCGTATAGCGAATTATGAATCCATTAATGGTGAAAATTTGAAAGGTTGGCACACCGGCGATGGCATGACCTACCTCTACAATGCGGATGCTAGTCAATATGATGATGATTTCTGGCCGACAGTGAACAGCTACCGTCTTCCAGGAACAACAGTAAACCATGACTCGGAAAGTGCATCAGGTCAGTTAAGTCCGTATAACTGGGTGGGTGGAACAGAAATTTCGGGTCTGTACGGTGTATCTGGCATGCAGTTCAAGAGTCCAGGAGCAACACTCGAGGCCAAGAAGTCCTGGTTTATGTTCGATGATGAAATCGTTGCACTCGGAGCGGGTATTTCATCCAGCGACGATAAGGAAGTTGAGACGATCATTGAGAATCGTAAGTTGAATGAGAATGGCGATAATCTGTTTACGGTAAACGGTCAACAACACTCAGAGAATCTGGGTGTGAGTGAAACGTTGACAGATGTGAGCTGGGCTCATTTGCAAGGTAAAGTGCCGGGTTCAGATGTGGGGTACTTCTTCCCCAATGCGGGTTCTGTTAAAGCATTGCGTGAAAGCCGCACAGATCAATGGTTCAGTACGAATGTGGGTGGAAGTAAAGGTAATTCCACTCGTTCCTACTTGAATTTGTGGTGGGATCACGGTACGAATCCTAATAATGGGACGTATTCCTATGTGCTCCTACCGGGCAAATCAAGCGAGGACGTAGAAGCTTATTCTACGCATCCCGATATCGAGGTCATTGAGAATTCTCCCGACGCGCAAGCAGTTAAAGAAACGAAATTAGGGATTACAGGGATTAATTTCTGGAGAGATGGATTAACGACTGTCGAGCAGGTTACAAGTAACAAAAAAGCTTCGGTTATGATTAAGAAAACGGATAAGGATATGGAAATATCCGTCTCTGATCCTACAATGGCTAATGTGGGGACAATTGATCTTCTTTTAGATACGGATTTCGGGGATATTGTTTCAGTTGATCCTGGCGTTTCTTTGAACCATGCAGATGGTAAAGCCAAGATTTCCGTGAATGTCAAGGATGCGAAAGGAAAGACATTTCAAGCTAAATTCCGCTTGCCAGGCGTGAAAGAGGAGCTTGCTGCTCCGACAGGTCTGACGGTCACGCAAGACGGTGAGAAGGGCGTTCAATTATCTTGGCATGCCGTAGACAAAGCAGATGCTCCTCTAACTGCTCCTACGAATCTAACGATCAGCGGTCATACAGTGAATAGCCTTACGGTTAATTGGGATAGGGTAGAAGATTCAACGGGATACAGGCTGTATCGCTCTAACTCGGAGGATGGCGATTATTACTCTATTCTAGATCTTCAACCTGGAGCTACGACCTATACAGACACCAATTTAGGCAGTGGCAGTCAGTACTGGTATAAAGTCGTAGCTGTAAACAAGAAAGGGATATCTGCTTATTCAGAAATCCATTCAGCTTGGACCGTTCCTTTACCGCCAAATGGATTGAAAGTCATAACGAATATGGGGACCTCGCTTACGCTAGTTTGGAATGAAGTGCCGGGGACTACGGAGTACAAGATCTATCGGTCATCTTCATTAACAGGTAATTTCGAACCAGTAACAGGTGTGGGAACAAGTATTACAGGTGCCAGTTATACCGATTCCGGTTTGGAAGAAGGGATGAATTACTACTACAAGATTGCTTCCGTAAACCCAGGAGGGGAGTCGGCAGCTACCGCACCGCTTTCGACAATCTTTAACGTGTCAGCGAATGTTGTTGAAGATAATTTCGATGACTTCACACGAGGTGAATTGACCGGCCAACATAATTGGATAACAACGCTTCCAACAGGAACAGAGGCAACGGTAGAGGAAGAGACGCCTAATAGCGCTTATGTTTATCTAAAGAAATATAGTAATTATCAAGGGGATCCTTCCATTAGCCACGCAATGAGTATTCCTGCCGGTGCCATTGTGACAGCGGAAGTTACGGTGAAAGCAGATGATATTCAGTACAAGACCGTACTTGATCTTCGAGATAGCGCAACGAACAAACGCGCCGTTAACATTATTATGCAGAGCAACAAGATATGGGGGTACAGTGGGTCTTCCAAAGTTGATCTGTTGAATCCAATGGATTTGAGTAAGTCATACAAATTAAAAGCCGTTGTAAATATGGCAACGAAGAAATTTGATATGTACGTCGATGATCAGCTTGTAGGCAATCAGTGGTCATTCCGGGAAAGCCCGGTTAATAAACTCGACACAGTTATATTTGCTTTGGGTGGGACTGCTAGTTCCATGAAGCTGGATCAAGTCAAGATTTCCTATGTGCCGCTAGCTCCGACAAATGTAACTGCAAGCGAACAAACAGGTACTAGTCTGAAATTATCATGGACGCCGGTTACTGAGGCTACTAGTTATCGGATTTATCGTTCCCTATCGGCAGATACAGGATTTAAACTGGCGGCCGAGGTGCCCGCTAGCAGTTCTTATACGGACAGTGGTTTAGTTGCCAAAACTAGCTATTACTATAAAATGGTGGCATTAAGTGGTAGCGCTATTTCGGCCGAATCAAGTCTGCTGACAACGACAACCAAAAATGCATCTGGCTTGAGTGTACCTACTACACCAGAAGCGCTGTTAGCAAGCGATAACACAGGGACTTCAATCAAGCTAAGCTGGAAGGCGAGCAAGGATGCTGCGAGCTACTCCGTGTTCAGATCCACAGCAAACGGCAATCAATTCGAATTGCTTGGTACAACAAATAGTCCATCCTTTCAAGACAACAGTCTTGACGGAATCACAAGCTACTCGTACAAGGTCGTTGCCGTTAACGAAGAGGGAGATTCAGCGGATTCCAACGTCGTTTCATCTTCGTTCAATGTTGTGCAAACACTGATCAACGACAATTTCGATACCGATGCGCTCGGGGGAGATCCTGCAGGCTGGACGATTGTGGAAGATACAAACAGACCAGTGACGGTTGTGAATGCTACTTATGCTGCAGCACCTGGTCATGCAGTTAGACTAACTGGTGGGAATGCGCTTGAGACAAGTGCAATAAGAAGTTTTGGTGATGCTCAAGGCGTTCAAGGAATCGTAACAATAGAAACAGATGTATTGCCAACCAATGCGAATTGGAAAAACATACCTGTTATAATTACGCCTGCTGGAGCTGGAGCGGTGCATACTTATTTTAGTGCTAGCCAAATATTTGCCTATAAGTCGTCCAGCAGCAGTTCCAAGACGTCGGTATTCTCTCCGGTTGTCTTCGATGGCACATGGTATACGACAAAAATTGTTCTAAATACGAGTACGAATAAATTTGACTTATTTGTTAATGGTTCATCAACGGCATCTGCGAGTCAATTTGGCTTTAGAACAGCGACAACAGCCGTTTACGGCGTGAAGGTAGCCGCTGATAATGTGAGCAGCTTGGACTTTGATAATGTCAAAGCGTATTTTAAGCCTGTAGCACCAACTTCTCTGACAGCAAGCGTGAATACAGCTTCAAGTATCAAATTGACTTGGGGTGGGGTTACCGGAGCTGCCGGTTATAAGCTTTACCGTTCCCTTAGTCCAGACCAAGGTTACATGCAAGTGTATGCGGGGCCAGATCTGACTTTTACCGATAATGGACTTACGGGTGAAACAACTTACTACTATAAAGTCGCTGCGGTGAAAGGAGGGGCTGCTTCTGACGCATCCAATCGGGTGACGACTTCTACGAGCGGTACACCTGTCGCAGTGATAGAATCTAGTATGATGAAAAAACGGAACAATCCTGTTAGCATTCTCTCTGCAGAACGAGCGAGTCAACAATTAACAGAAGTAGACCCTGGGCAAGTGGGTTACATCGTGTATCGGGACGGTTTGGAAGTCGGCAGCACCTATATGACTACCTTTACGGAGAGTGAGCTGGTACCTGGCAAAACATATCGTTACACGATTGTCGCCTATGATAACTTGGGGCATCAATCCAATGCGAGTGAAACGGTGACGTATACAGTACCAGCCGGCAATACGCCAGTGCCAGACAATGATGACGATGATTCACCTAGTAATTCACCGGGTCATGGTTCAACGCCAGGAACATCGCCAAGTGACTCCATCATACAGAAGTCGACGCTTGACACGAAAACTGGTGAAGCGAAGATCACGATAGATTCGAGTGTCCTTCTGAAAGAGTTGGAGCAGATAAAGGGAGATACCACGGGAACGAAACGTATTTCGATCAATATGCCGAAGGTGGAAGGTGCTAATGCTTACACCTTTGTTCTCCCGTCAGCTGTACTTACAGAAGAACAATCAGCTCAGCAACTTGAGTTTATTACAGACGCGGCGAATGTCAGAGTTCCTACCGACATGTTTGCGAATGTCAGTACAGCTGGTGTGAAAGAAATTGGGTTGACAATCGGCTTTGCAGATCCTTCTACACTGCCTGATGCTGTGAAGGCACAGACGGGAGACAGACCAGTCATTGAGCTTCATGCTACAGCAGATGGGAAGCACATAGCTTTTAACAATCCCGATGCGGCGGTAGAGGTATCCATTCCTTACACACCTTCTGCCGAAGAACTGAAACATCCTGAGCACCTCGTGATTTGGTACATAGACGGTGCTGGGAAAGCGGTGGCCGTTCCGACTGCCCGATACAACGCAGTAACGGGGACGATCAGCTTTACTACGACACATTTTAGCTTATATGCCGTAGCGTATGCATTCAAGAAATTTGACGATCTTGCCCAATATGGCTGGGCCCAAGATGCCATTGAAGTATTGGCGGCAAAAGGGATCGTTAGCGGAACAAGCGAGAAGTCATTTGAGCCCGCTAGAAACATATCTCGAGCAGACTTCTTGTTGCTCTTGATGAAGTCGTTAGGCTTGTCGACGAAGAGCGATGCTAATTTTGAGGATGTCAGCAAGGCTGCGTACTATTACGACGCTGTGGCAAGTGCCAAGCAACTCGGCATTACACAGGGAAGTGGCGGTAACCAGTTTAACCCGAATACGGCAATCTCCAGACAGGATATGATGGTTATTGCGGCTAGAGCGATGCGAGCAGCGAAGAAGCTGACTACGGTCGGTGCAAGCGCTGATCTCAATGCTTTTACAGATAAATCCGATGTATCTGCGTATGCCATTGAGGATGTTGCGACAATGAGCAAGGAAGGCATTATTCAAGGAAACGAAAGTTTGTTGAATCCGCTTGGTTATGCAACAAGAGCCGAAGCCGCCTTGATCATTTATAGAATTTATAATAAATAAGTTAGGTAATTCGAGTGCAATACAGGGATATGTTTAGCCAAGGTCCATACTTCGGTATGGACTTTTTGGTCTTGCCTGACTATGAACATTCAATAGGTTGAATCGAGATTGCCGCCCGAGGTGAGCAGTCAGTTAGTATCAACGCCAATCCTCCGCTAGTTTGAAGCGAGATGTGTACGTTACAATTCGTGCCATCAACCTTATACAATATTCCTTCAGTAAGATTGACCAACATGCTAAATGCTTGTTCAGCTTCCCCAACATAGTGAAATTCTGCTTGGTATTCCGTGAATTCTGTATTGAAATTTTGTTGCAGCATCCACACATTGAAACCAGTTGTAACTTTGCCTAGCTGATAATAAGAAGCAAACCAATTGACGACTGGGGCTGATAAGCCACCAAAATGATGCCATCCTGCGCCACGTCCTGTCGCTACGATAAAATGCTCGTAACAATTGTAAGTAGCCTCGGTCTCGCGTTTCCATAGTTCTAGCGCGGTATTGGCTATGCGATAAGCATGGTCATGGAAGCCCAAGTCGAGCATTGTTTTCCAGAAAAACCACTGATGTGACATCCAAACTGCACCATTCCAATACCCGTCCGCTCGATAATAAGGGGCACTTTGGTCAACGGTTGATAACCCAATGGATGTCCAAAAGCGTGCCTCATCAAACAGCGCTGTAACCAAACGGTCTGCACGTTCGCTATCGCAGACACCGGCAAGCAATGGGTAGAGCCCATCCATTCCCATGTTGTAATTGGCTCCGGAGGCATGATGCAGATGGCCCACAGACTCCCCCTGCTCATTATGGACAACATAGCCATAGTAGCCAGCCTTATCATCCCAAGCATGGGCTTCCAACGCTTCGCTCCATTGCTCAATATCCTCCTCATATTCTTGAATATCCATGTGCCATTCCTCAGATATGGTTGCTGCCATCTTTAGAATTTTGGCGATTCGAATCGCCTGACTTGTTGTAATGATAGGAGCGACTGTTGCTTCCAAGTTCTGCTCATGCACGTATTTCTGAGGTGGATAGTCGTCCCAACCCCCTGAATTATAGAAATAATCCCATGTTTTTAATAAGCCTGTACGAAGTGTATTGGTCGTTGAACTGCTGGCTTTTCCTGCGAAAAACAAGTAATATTGCCGCAATCGCGGGTAGAAATGTTGCAGAAAATCAAGAGATTGTCCGCGATTCCACAACTCTTGGAACAGATAATGCTGTACTGGTACAGGGCTGCCGTGATGAATGAAAGCGGCTTGGGGGTCACCAGGCTCCGTCATGTACGCATTCAAGCAATCGATTGCTCGCCGAGTGTCGATATCGGAGAAGCCGAGCCCAATAAATCCAGAATCCCACGTATACAGTGAATCCCACCACCGACCAGGTGTACTGTGTCTTATGTAGGTTCGTTTCGTGTAGACGGGATAGACGGTATTCGTTAGCAGAGTTGCACGCATGAGCTGCTGGCTGAACGCATAGCGATCGCCAGATGGATAGGAAGGAGGCGGGTTCAACTTGGTTCGTTCAGCTTGATAGATAGACTCGCACTTCTCGTAGTGTAGTGTGAAATTGGACAAAGCGCCAAGCACTTCCTCATAAGTCCCGAAGCAAACCATGCCGTGCAGGATCGTGGTTGAATCCCGGTGTAGATGAATAGGGCGCATAAACACATTGGTGTAATGACCTTTCCCATTACCTTGCAGGATATCATCGACATGATTATGCACGGTATGGCGGGCAAATCGATCTAACTCATGGTGTCGAATCTGCCGAATTTGAACATCATCATAATTCCACAGGAGACCATAATAGCAAGGATTGTCGGGATATTGAAGAATAAGGCTTCCTGGAACAGGACCTGGCAGTAATTCAGGCTCAATCTGCCAAGGACGATCGATGAAAGCGACATCTTGGCATGCGCTGTGCTCTAGTAGGGTGAATCCATCAATAATCATTGGACTTGAGCCTACAGTATTGTGCAAGCGAAGTGTGACGTTGCCAGCAGAAAGAATTCCCACAGGAAGCTCTGTAACGATCACTGTGTTTGAGGGCTCTAAGAGAAGTCGATGTCGCTGCCCTCCAAGTTCAATCTCAAGCTCCCCGCCTTGCGCTGCTTGATAGCGCAGAAGAAACACACCATCCTGCAAGGGAGTTGGGACATGAACCTCATAATGCAGCATGTCACCAACATCCTCTCCGAAATGGCATCCGATTGCCGATCCGCCTGTGTAATGCTGTCCACGAACCTCTCCGCGTGCAAATCCGTCATAGACTAATCCATCGGAAGGGCGTGGTCTTGCATATGTCAATTCACTGTAATCTAACGCATCTACCCACGTTACACCATCTGGGAGCTGAGCATCCGCGTATACGTGAACTTCACCATGACCCGGAAGCCGAGGCGGTTGAAGGGAAGCCATCCAATGGAGCACAAGATTCTGTGAATGTTCCGTTCGATTAACGAGTTCCGCTCGGATGAGTCGGCTCTGCTCGTCAATACGACTGAACGAAATGTCGGCGTAGACACGATCCTTCCACTCCAGCTCATGACGGTGGGCGAAGAAGCTGTAATCTGGTGTAGCTTCCCACGGATGATAGCCAGATTCCCACAAGACACTTGGAATATCAATTTTTCTTCGATAGAAGCCTGGCATGAAACTTAGGTCAAATCGTAATCCTCTCGCGGGATCGCTAATATGAGAGATGCCCATATATTGTTTGGTATAGGGTCCCCAAGCAGGAAGATTAAGATCATGAGTAGTCGTCAGGTTGTCAAATTCGTGCATGAATATCGCTCCTTTAACATTGGATCTATTCTCTTCATTTTAAAGTAAGCCAAGGATCAAAGCCTCTTGATAGCGGACTAATTTATCTTGAAAACGGATATTCGTGATATGATAGAGAGAGTTCATGAAAGAAAGGACCAGCACCTCATGGCCATCAACTTGACTGCGTATGATAACGAACAAGTCGATTATGAAGACCCGAATTTCCGGATTAAAATATGGACCATCAGTCACCCACCTCAAGCGAACATCCAATACGGTCCTTGGCATTACCATGAAGAAGTGGAATGGATCACGGTTCTGAAAGGGATGATGATCATTGAGACGACACAGCAAACCTATACGCTGCAAGCGGGCGATGTGGTGATGCTAGGCTCAAACGAGCTGCATCGGTCCCACAAATACGGGCAATCTCCTTTGATATACATCGTTTGCCATGCCGATATGTCCGCATTCATGGACCCCTCGTTGCTGTCTTATCTTGCTGCATTTACCGGGAGATCAGCCAACTTAACAGGGCTGAATGACACGTTGAGGAAATATCCGTTATGTATTCAACAGATCCATGAACTCCTTCATGAGATGCTTCGAGACATGACGGATAAAGGGAGAGGCTACGAGCTTGCCGTCAATGCTAGTTTGAAAAGGCTCCTATACCTACTCATACAAATTGACGATGAACAGATGATTGAACCCATGGAACATCAACTAGCCCAGAAATTGCGCCCGGCATTAGCCTATATTGAGGGGCAATTGGATTCACCTTGTCAAATTTCTGATATCAGTTCTAAGTTGAACTACAATAGCAGTTATTTTGCCAAGCTGTTTAAGAAAGGAATGGGGATGACGTTTACGTCCTATGTCCAGATGCGCAGAATGAAACGAGCGGAACAGCTCCTGTTGACAGAGACATGGTCAGTAACAGAAATAAGCGGTAGAGTTGGGTTTACCAGCCCTGCCCAGTTTTATCACTTGTTTAGAAGGCATTTCGGCTGCACCCCGAGACAGTTCATTGAGCAAAGAAATACCCATAAAATGTAAATTGTAATCATCCTATATGACGTCCCTCATCAAGGCAACTTGGTGGGGGCTTTTTGTGTCAAAAGTTAATTTATTACAAAATTAATTTAAATTAATACATTTTATTAAAAATTCTCGCGCGTATAATTCTTTACATGAGTGATCCTCAATTCAAATGCAAATGTACTTGCGCAAACAACTTTGTAGTAGGAGGGATGATATAGTTGAAAGCGGTTTTAGGGAAGTATGGGGACAACATCCATCTTAGAAAGAAGAACAGTATCGTACATTATTTAAAAAGAGATTTTCTACTATATGTGCTCTTACTGTTACCCATGGCTTATTTAATCATTTTTAGATATGCGCCTATTTATGGTGTGTTGATGGCTTTTCAGGACTATAACATCTTTGAGGGAATTAATGGTAGCGAGTGGGTGGGCTTGGATGTCTTCAAATTCATTTTCGAGCAAAATAGTTTCTACCGTGCACTAAAGAATACGCTTATTCTAAACTTTCTGGATCTGATCGCAGGTTTCCCAGCACCTATTATTTTAGCCATTTTGTTAAACGAAATTCGGCATGTAAGGTTTAAAAAAGTAACCCAAACGATTCTATATTTACCGCATTTCTTATCCTGGGTCATTATAGGTGGTATGGTCTACCTGATGTTTTCTTCGGGCGGGATGGCGAATAGTGTCTTATCTAGCATTGGCATTGGTAATATTGAGTTTCTTTCTCAGAAAACCAACTGGTTGATCATGTATCTGGCTATTGGGGTGTGGCAAAGTGCAGGATGGGGGACCATCATTTACCTAGCATCCATCATTGGTATTAATAAGGAGTTATATGAGGCTGCGGATATGGATGGGTGCAGTAGACTTCGGAAAATATGGCATATTACATTGCCTGGTATAAAGCCGACCATTATTATTTTACTTATTTTGCAAATTGGAAGAATGCTCTCCATTGGGTTCGATCGTCCATTTGTCATGGGGAATTCCTTGGTCAGTGAATACTCGGATGTTATTAGTACATTTGTCTATCGGATCGGGATTGGGTCTGGGGATTTCTCGCAAGCAACAGCCGTTGGATTATTTCAATCGATTGTAGGATTAGTGTTTTTATTGGGGGCTAATTATATAGCTAAGAAGATTGGTGAGCAGGGAATTTGGTAGGGAGTGTGAGCTTGTTGATTAGGAAGCAGAGAATAAATTTCGTTGATGTAGCTATTATCGTATTCATTATTGCTGTAGCCATTACTTGTCTTGTTCCATTTCTATATATGATTGCGCTTTCTCTAAGTTCAAATAGTGCGATTACTTCACAGAAGGTGACGTTATGGCCGGTAGAATTCACACTGGAAACTTATAAAACGATCTTAAGCGATGTCGAGATGATCTATACGCTGGGGTACTCTATTGTGCTTACCATTGTGTATACACTCGTTTGTATGTTTTTAACCATTTGTGCAGCGTATCCGCTTACAAAGAAGAGATTGAAGGGAAGAAGCTTTTTCTTATCCCTGCTGGTCATTACCATGTACTTTAGCGGCGGTTTAATTCCAAGTTATATGTTGGTGAAAAATTTAGGCATGATGAATTCCATCTGGAGTTTAATTTTGCCTGGTGCGATGAGCGTGTTCAACTTAATTATTCTAAAAACATTCTTCTCATCCCTTCCAGAAAGTTTGGAAGAATCGGCATCTATAGATGGCTGTAATGAACTGGGGATACTATTCCGAATTGTTCTTCCACTTTCTTTGCCGTCCATCGCAACGTTAAGTCTCTTTTACGCGGTGGACAGATGGAACGGATTCCAAGATGCACTCTTCTATATAACTGATAAGAATTTGTATCCTATGCAATTAAAGCTGTACCAAATCATTACGGCCAATCAACAGTTAGATACCCAGCAAGGTGAAGGAAGTGTCGGTGCTTATATTGTTCCGGAGTCATTGAAAGCGGCAAGTGTCATGTTTGCAACAGTTCCGATCTTAGTCGTTTACCCTAAGCTTCAGAAATATTTTGTTGATGGTGTTATGACGGGGGCTATTAAGGGCTGAGAATCGTAAGCATGAAAGGTGGTGATTCTGTTACCGTTAGGCTAGGATTAGATCATGATGTGAACACGAAGCGAAATGACTATAAGATAAAGGTGAGGTTGAACGATGAAAATAAAAAAAATGATGGTTATACTGCCAGCGTTAACACTTCTAGCTAGTAGCTTAGCGGGATGCAGCAGCGGTAATAATAATGAAAGCCAAGCAACGTCAGCAGCAACGACAACTGGAACGGCATCTGCGAAGCCTTCAGGACCACCGACTACACTCACGGTTGAAATATTCGACAGAGGTATTCAGGGCCAACCTGATCTGAACAATAATACGTGGACGAGATACATCAATGATAATTTTGGTAAGCCCAATAATGCCATTGTTAAATTTGTTCCGGTTCCAAGGTCACAGGAAATAGATAAACTCAATGTATTGATGGCAGCTAATGAGGCGCCTGATATTTCATTTACCTATGACAGCCCGACGATCTCAAGATATTCGAAAGTGAATGGCATTCTTCAATTAGATGATTTGTTGGCTAAGCATGGTAAAGAGTTAACGAATTATTTAGGCAAAACCGTACTTTCTTATGGACTCTTTAATGGAAAACAGATGGCGATCCCTGCCAAAAGAACTTCGCTTGCATGGGGTGGCATGTTTATTAGAAAGGATTGGCTGGATAAACTGGGGATGCCGATTCCGACTACGAAGGACGAATTATATAATACGTTAATTGCGTTCCGAGATAAAAATCCTGGCGGTGTGAACGGTGTTATTCCATGGGGATTGGCGGCAACAGGTTTTAATTATAACACTGGCAATCTAAGTGAATCTTATTGGGAAAAACAGACGGAGGAAGAATTCGTTACAGCTCCGAACTGGTTAAAACCTGGAAATAAGGATGCGCTAAAGTTTCTTAACAAGCTTTATAATGAGAAATTAATCAGCCCTGATTTTGCATTAGACAAAACAGCCAAGCAAGCAGATGCAGATGTGACCAACGGTAAAGTCGGATTCTTTAGTGCTAACTGGGATTATCCATTACGTCAAAATATCAGTGTGCCCTTGAAGACGAATGTGCCTAGTGCTAACTTTGTACCTGTAGATGTGTTCAAGAATTACGAAGGTAAATATAAGAAAATTGCCTACAACGAAAATGGCGTGAATGTGTTTATTCCTAAGAGCTCTAAGAATGCCGAGTTGGCTATTAAATATTTAAACTGGATGTCCGATCCTAAGGTATTATTCTTCTTGCAATACGGTCTTGAGGGTGTCAATCATAAAATGGTTGATGGTATTCCGCAAGTGATCAATCAAACAGGCGACAATATGCAAACCAGCTATCTAAATCTTGATCTTACATTGGTTGTGAATGGTGTTGAGCTTGGTGATCAGCAGAAGAATATCAAAGCATTAGCTGCATCGGCACCAGGACTTGAAGCTGTAGCCGAACAATCTTATAAAATAAACACGACAGACACGTACACGGGTTACTTCTTCGATACGCCAAGTGAATCCAATATTAAGTTTGGTAAAACGCTCGGGGATATGAACAAACAAATGACAGATAAACTTATCGTTTGTAAGCCGGCTGAATTCGATGCTTTGTACGATAAGCTAGTTGCCGAGTATATGGCGGCAGGTGGGCAGGCTGTTATGGACGAGAACTTGAAAATCTATAAGGCCATGCAAGCAAATAAGAAGTAGTACATTAGCTTTATCGCATACAAGGCCTATGGACATAACGACGTTATATCCATAGGCTCTTATCATGAAGTGCCCATTGACAACAACTTGTTATCTTTCGAGCAAAGCGTTAAAATTCTGATTACGATTAAATAAGCTGACACAGGGGGTACTTATGCATCGTGTAATTATTGTAGATGATGAACCATGGGCAATAAAAGGAATCCGTAATGCATTTAACTGGCATAAATACGGGTTTGAAATAACAGGTCAATTTACAAGTGTTCATAAAGCGATTGCGTATATCTGTGAAGAGAGTCCTGATCTGGTGTTTACAGACATTCGAATGCCTGAGATCTCTGGCCTTGATCTGATGAAAAAGACCAAAGACATGGGATTAGATGTAGACTTTGTTGTTGTAAGCGGTTTCGCTGAGTTTGCGTATGCGCAGGAGGCACTGCGATATGGCGCGCTGGATTATTGCCTCAAACCATTGGATATTGAGATGGCAGATCCATTAATAGAAAAGCTGGCCGTGCACTTTGCTAATAAGCGAAGTGTTAGAAATAACCTGATTTTAGAGGCACTAACCTCATCGGATAAAAGTGAACTGAATCGTTTAACTCAAGTTTTTAATGGTTCCATGGATGCTTACTATCGTATAGTTATCACGCATGCCAATGGTGAGAAGACCCGTGACCATAACCGAAAGGCTTTCCATATTAAACCTACATTGGAAGTTGATTTGGGATCCAGGAAGACACTATATATTCTCAAGAGTGACAATAGAACAGATTTGGATGTTAATTTTGATTCAACCGCATTCATTGATTTAGATCTACAAGCCGTAGGCATCAGCTCCATGTCCAATCAATATGATCAGATGGCAAAGCTTATTAAAGAAGCAGATATCGCAGCCTCAACCGTATTTATAAAAGAAGCCAAAGGTATCTATGAGTATGAACAGAAGCTTAATTTGGTTAAGCCGTATATCGATGGTATTTCTACGATTATCCAAGAGAAAAAGTTTGAAGACATGGATGACATTATGGAAGGGCTCATCGCTTTCTTTCATCAAAATAAGCTAGGGATGGGTGAGGTTGTTTACTTATGGAATCAAGTGGTAAGCAACTTGGTAGGCAGTTATTATGAAGAGCTGCAGGACATGGAACTTGATTTCCTCAATTATTCCGAATTGAAGGAACGGTTTGAATCCTTTGAGTCCTTGTGCAGTTTCTTGAAGGACATCTTGACTTACATCAAACAACTAAATTATCAGTCTGTGAATGAAGCGGATCGGAACTCCTATTTTACCCAAATGGTGAAATATATTGATAATAACTATCAGAGCGAGTTGTACTTGAAAGACTTATCCGTGAAATTCTTAATTAACCAAGTCTATTGTTGTCAGCTTTTCAAAAAAAATCTGGGCAAAACCTTTACGGAATATGTCACAGATTTACGAATTAAAAAAGCATGTGAACTTCTGAAAAATACGGAATTGTCCATTGATGAAATTGCAGCAAAAGTAGGCTATATGGATTATTATTATTTCAATAAAGTATTTAAGAAACAAAGTGGGATCACACCTACGAAATTCAGAAAGAGTTGAGGGTTGGGGTGGGGAATTTGCAGATAAGTAGACTGAAACTAAAACATCAGATTCTACTGATATTTTTATTTTCGGTTATTATTTTTACAATAATGGAATTTTATTCCTATTATAGTTTCTCTAATCTGACGCAGAACAGAGCTGCCAATTATGGCAGTAAGATTATTGAGCAAACAAGCCAGAAGATCAATTCTGTACTTAACGATATAAAAGTCAGTACCAACATAGCTGTTGATAATAAAAAGGTACAAGAGTTTACGATTGTCGATGATGATTATAAGCGGAGTTTTGATATAGGTACCTATGTCATTGAACTGATGGAATATATGAGATCCTTTAATTCCTATGTGAATGGCATCGTGATTAATGATAATTATGGACGGCGCGTTCATAGTAATGGGAACAATGATATTTTTTATTCCAATCAATACGAAGCGTTTATCCGTACATATAAATATAATTTGGACGCTGTTAAAAAAGGGCAGTTTACAAGTCTCTTAAAAGACGAAAAAACAGGAAGTGAATATTTCTTTTACATAGCACCCATAATTGAAGCAATTGGCGGGGTTCAATTTTCAGAGAAGACAGGCTATTGTTCCATTATGGTGAATACAGAGAAGCTGAAGGAGCTTGTCGAGAATACGGAATTAACACCTAACTCTACGTTGTACATTTTAAATAGCCAAAATGAGGTTATTGTATCCAACAATGCTAATTTCCGCGGTATTTTGTACGAGGATATCCTCCCAGTTGATCGGAGCCGTTTAACGAATGGCGTAAAAACGACGATCAATAACGAAGAAGTGATTGTACAGGAAAAAGATTTGGAGCAGGCAGACGGCTGGCGGATCGTAAGTATTATTCCCGTGCAAGAATTGACAACGGATATGCATGCCATTAAAAACATTAGTATTATAGCTGGAATTGGTATTATCGTCAGTATGCTTATTCTGGGGTATTTTTTCTTGAATAACCTAACGCGGCCAGTCATGGGGCTGATTGCAGATATGAAGAAAATTGGCAAGCGAGATGTAGGCTTCAGAGTGAAGGTACGTTCAACCAATGAAGTCGGCGTGTTGGCATATGATATCAATAGCATGATTGATAAAATGGAAGAGATGACAAGCAATATATTTCATACACAAGCAAGGTTATATGAGTCAGAACTCAGCAAAAAACAAGCCGAATTCTCTGCTTTACAAAGTCAAATCAATCCGCATTTCCTGTATAACACGTTAAATTGCATCAGCTCGATCGGCCTCGAATATGGCAGCAAAGAAATAGCGCTGATTACGTCATCCATGTCTAAGATTTTCCGATATAGTATTAAAAAAGACGAGCTTGTCATGATTAGTGAAGAAATTCAATGTATTCAAGCCTATTTGAAGATTATCTCCATCCGTTATGAAAACAAGTTTGATATGGAAATAGATGTAGATGACAAGATTATGGGAATGAAAACTCCTAAAATGATCTTGCAACCCATCGTTGAAAATTCCGTTTATCACGGGCTTGAAAGTATGGACGCCGGAGGAAAACTTCGCGTGAGTGGACATGTAGATGAGAATGGCGATGTCTGTTTTCACATCTGGGATTCCGGAAAAGGGATAGGGAAAGATGAGCTTGATAAGATGAAAGCGAAACTGAATATGGCCTTTCCCGAACGCGTGGAAAACAGCTTTGTCGGCAACAGTATCGGGATTTCCAATATTAATAACAGGATACAGCTGTTGTTCGGGGAAGGGTATGGGGTAGGGATCGAAAGTGAGATTGGTTATGGGACGACGGTGATCGTTAAGATTCCGAGTATGTGAGGGGCTTCCGTGACAATGTTAAATCGATTAGTAGCGACTCGCGGCACATAGCCCTAGATGAGATTACTCTCTTTCAAGATAATAGGTTATAATGGGAGACATTATGGTCATGCATTTGAACGCGAGCGAATCCTAGGCGCACGTTGTAACCGACGTATGGCGAAGGTCACCCCTTGTTTAATTTGAAAGGAGTACAGGAATGGAATTGTTGTTATTAAATAAAGAGGTTACAGGGCAGTATTGTCGGAAAATATTGATGCCCGAAGGTGCTACCGAGATCTTGATGAACATCGTTGATCACTTGCATAATGATCCCAAACTGTTGGGTATTTATAAGGATTTCTATAAAAATAATATTGAAAGTGGCTATTGGACAACGGTATGGGAACCATTAGCTATAGATGCTTATGTGGAAGAAGTTCTCGGAAACTCGGCTTCCTTGCTATATCTGCATGCAGCACTTCAACGACTGCCACTTGCCGAGCAGAAGTACGCCGAAAGAGGACTAAGTGAAGAGTTATTCGTAGAAACGTTACGGGATATCGGTGTATGGGTTCAAAATGCTTACAATCTAGTCGGTCATTATGCCATTCGGAATTTCAGCTGGATCTGGCGGCATCTAGAGGCTAGAATGTTCAGGATTAGTGGTATGCAGTTCATCGCTGTCAATTTTTCTGGCATCGTTAAAGGTTTTTACAATGCGAAAGAAGATCGTATATTGTTCTTAGGCAGCGCAGGTATGGAGTTAAGGGCAAATGGTGATAAGCAAGGCGTGTGCAATAAAGAGAAAACAACCGATGGTTTTGTGACGGAATATGAAGAAACGGAAGATTATTTCATTGGAAATCCCATTACACCTGAGGGTAAAGGTTTGAACGACCTTGTGAAGCTTAAGAAGGGTGAATGGGAGAAAGTACTGGACAAAGATGATACGTTGCTTGAAATTCATATCCCGCGAGATACGGCTTTTGATATGGAACAAATTAAAGATACGTACAAGCAAGCCAAGGCATTCTATGCCACCTATTTTCCAGAAGTCCCGTATAAAGGCATGGCCTGCCACACCTGGCTGTTCACGCCTCAACTCAAGGAAATGTTACCGCCTACCAGCAATATTGTCAGGTTCCAAGAGCAGTTCTATCTCTATCCGACAGCAGGTTCGGTGCGTTTTCTATGGAATTTTGTATTCAATGAATTGACCGAAGTCAAGGATGCGAAACCGGACACATCGTTGCGGAGAAAGGTTCTCGCTTATTTAGAAGAGGATAAAGAGATCTTCGATATGAATGGCGTATTTCTCGATATTTGCGGGAACTTCGGAGCGGTATCTTATTACAAGGAAGATCAGACTGTTTAATATGGAACACTACCAAGAAATGATAGTGGAGGGGCTTGCCACGCGGCAATGCTCCTTTTTATTTTAACACGTGTAAACGTGGTGCGTAGTTTGAGGAGGTTTTTACCAATTCATATCGAAATAGTGAGAAATATGATAGTTTTCCTTTAAATCTAAGAAGAAGGATCGTGATACTTTGCCTGCCTTTGAATCGAAATCATCCCATAATCGGCATATACAGCTGAAGGATACTATTTCGGCAAATGCCACCGGGATGCTGCACATGCAACAAAATTTGAGCAAACCAACCTTACCTTCATCGAACATCGTGCAACTCCAGCAAGCATACGGAAATCGCGCAACGGAACAATGGGTAAAATCTCGCTATCAGTCTGATCAGTCGATTCAAAGAAAAATATCTCAAGAGAATAGGATGGGGATGCCATCCAACGTCGTGCAGCTGCGCGGAGAGAATCCCCATGAACAAGCTGGTTCGCACGGAGGGTGGGAGTTAACCGCGCATCATATTGTGGCGCACTCTAAATTAGAGAAAGCTTTGGAGAAGCTAAGGTTAAAAGAAGAAGCTGGAGATGGTACTCCGTTTACCGATGTTTTGGTGCATGCTGTTCCCGATAAGCTTACGAAAAGTATGCTGGAAAAACTGAAAGTCGATGTACCTGATTCCGATGAGAAGCGAGAGGCATATCGACAGATGTTGCTAGATAAAAGCAAGAAGTTCGACGATACCGAATACAATGTGAGGATTGGCGAGGTTCGGAAATCATTTTACGAATGGCAGGGCGGCAATCAATATATGGGACCGAATACATCTATTCGAGCGGAACCAACGAGTAATAAAGATGATATTGATTTCGATGGGAAATATTTTGGCAATTTGTCCAAGGACAAGTTTAATCAATTGACTGCTTTAGGAGGAAAGCTGGAAGAAGAAGGTGAACAGGGGAACATCGCTGCCAATCTGAAAGCCATTTTGGATATAACCAAAAATGAAACTCCTAATGTGTTTGACGGCACCAAATGGAAAGAAATCGATTCTCTCGATAACTTAATTTCTTTATTCAATAATACGGATCTGGATCGAAAACACATTCTTAAGTATTCTTATTTTAAAATGGGATTGGATGAAATTGGAGCAGGTAATAAGTATGCTGACATCACGTATTCTTCTGCAGATGGGCATAAATACAAAGGATTGCCTATCGAGATGCAAGTTAAAGGCACTTCTGGCTTTACACCTGTAGCCAAATCGCAAGAAGTTGTTCCGAAAGAAGAGACGTCCAAACTGCTCGCCCCATTGCTAACGGGTGATCTAGGAGTGGCTCTGACGGTGTCAGGTAATAACTACGTAATTCCTGTAGACGATGATAAAATTAAAGTCGAAGGTAAGAAATTCAAAGTCAAGGGCTATGATGACATGATTCCATTCCTCAAAACAGGAGCGGGTACGATAGAAGCAGCCAAGGGAATGGTAGATAACAAACAAATGAAAGTCGTTACAACGTTAGATTCGTTGTATACCTACTTCGAGAAAGCGGGAACCTCAACTTCCAGCTATTTGCCAATGGAGTTATATGATGTATTGATGGCTAAGAAGGTTTAGAGGAGTAAATGAAATGAAGAGACAATGGACGATTGTACCCTGGACACCAGACTGGAAGCTGCAATTTGAGCGGGAGTCTCAAGTTTTACAAGATATTATGCAAACAGAAATGATTGAGATCCATCATGTTGGAAGTACCTCGGTGCCCACAATTGGCTATGCAAAACCCATAATAGACATGTTGATAATCGTCAGGGATATTGAGCGAGTGGATCAGCATAATGAACAAATGGTTAGCGCGGGGTACAGAATTAGAGGGGAGAACGGAATTCCAAATAGAAGATACTTCTCCAAAGGGGACATACAACGAACACATCATGTTCATATGTACCAAATGGGAGATTCAAGAATATTTACCTATTTGGATTTTAAAGCATACTTGTTGCAACATCCTAATGAAGCTGCAAAATACGGTCAATTAAAGCTGGATATTGTTGCGTCCTATCCGAACGATCAATACCAAGAGGTGAAAGAAAATCGTATCAATCACTTGGTTGAGAAAGCTCTGCGATGGGGAGAAGAAGAAAGGAAACGAATGGAATGAGCAGGAAGAACCTAGTTGCCGGGATACTTGTATCCTTGATTGTGCCAATTGTGGTGTATCTCGCACTTGCTGCAAGTATTCATCTCATTCGCTTGCAGGAGCCGTCAGACGATTTTCAATATCATGATTCATACTTTACTGTGATGCACATAGATCCTTACTTGTTTCCTTTACTTGCGGTGATAACTTTCACGATCTATGGGGCAATTTCCTGGTTCGTGCGATACATGAAGTGAAGGGCATAGAGGGAGAACACGGCAAGCATATTTGGCACGTGAGAATAATGCTTGAACTACTTGCCGCTATACATAAAAGCAATATTGTTCGCTGCCTCTAGGAGTGCTTCACGAAGCGCTAATGGTTCCAAGACACGGACCATCGTTCCAAAGCCAAGCAGAATTTCGCATGCGGAGCTCAGCGTGTTGAACGCCAGCTCTGCTTTGCGCCAAACGATAGGATCATTGGCGTTTGCCGAGCTGCTTTCGTCTTCGTGTGCCTCGTGCCATGCTGTTACACGAACGAAGCGGGTCTGCTCCAGCCGAGTAGCGACGCTCGGATGCACAAGTGTTTGAGCTGCATAATGGGGAAGTCCGCTGCGGAACAGGTCGACCGAACGCTGCCAATATGCAGCGAGGTTGAAGTGATCCGGTCGGATCACCGGTTCATCTAACAAGGCAGCATCTTGGATGCGCGAAACACGGTAGGTGCGGGGTTCCTCCTCGAGCCCAGATGCTGCAATGAGATACCAAAGTGAACCCTTGAGGACAAGCCCAAGCGGGTTCACCATGCGTTCACTTGCCCCAGAGTCACCACTCGAGGCATAGAGTATCCACAGTTTGCGGTCTTCCCATACGGCTTCCTGCAGGAGGGACAACCAAGGTAATTCTTCGATAGTTTGGTGCCAGCCGGCAGCATCGACATAAACCCGTTGGCGCATATATTCGGCATCGCGCCGCAAAGTGGGCGAGAGTGAAGCGAGTACTTTCAATACCGCCGCCTCATAAGCATCTCCGAAGCCCAGATCGGTTAAATGTCGATGGGGCTCAGCGGCCAGTAATGCTAGTAGCTCGTCTTTGTGTAGCCCGGCCCAATCTGCTTGATACCCCTCCATTAGCCGCCATCCACCGGCAGCTCCGCGTTCCGCATAGACGGGAACTCCCGCTGTGCTCAGCGCTTCCATATCCCGATGAATGGTTCGTTCTGATACTTCCAGTCTCGCGGCTAACGCTCTCGTCGTCATGCCGCCGCGTGTTTGCAGCATCATCATAATTTGCAATAATCGATCCGCTCTCATCTGCATCCCCCTCATGTAAGTTGATTGTAACATACATATATGACAACAGGTGTCATGATACTAAAGGTAAGATGATACAAGAACAAGACACCACTTAAGTTAACCACATACAGTCCACTATCTGATATTGAGAGGAGTTGATTCCATGACAACGGAAAATCGACCATTACGCCATCAAATCGCAGTAGTCGCAGGAGCGACGCGTGGAGCGGGACGCGCGATTGCGATCGAACTCGGTCGCGCTGGAGCGACAGTTTATGTAACAGGACGTTCCACGAGAGCGAAGCGCTCGCCGATGAACCGACCGGAAACCATTGAAGAAACTGCTGAACTTGTGACGCAAGCTGGGGGCCACGGCATCGCAGTCTGCATGGATCATACAAGTGAAGAAGAGGTTGTGGCGCTGTTCAATCAAATTAAGATCGAGCAACAGGGGCGGCTGGACATTCTGGTTAATGATCTCTGGGGTGGTGACCCGCTTACCGAATGGGGCAAAGGCTTTTGGGAAACTCCGCTTGCAAACGGGTTGCTAATCCAACGACAAGCGGTCCACTCTCATATAATGACGGCTTATTATGCTGCTCCATTAATGGTCGAGCGCAAAGCTGGGCTTATTGTTGAAATTACAGATGGCGTCGGCTATCACTATCGGGGGAACTTGTATTATAGTTTGGCCAAAATCGGAGTTTCCCACTTGGCGCAGGGGATGGCGGCGGATCTGAAACCTCACGGCGTGACAGCACTTGCCGTAACGCCTGGTTTCCTGCGTTCAGAAGCGATGTTGGATTATTTCGGGGTGCAAGAGAAGAATTGGCAAGACGCTGCGGAGCAGGACATTCATTTCCTGCAGTCCGAGACGCCTCATTTCGTTGCTCAGGGGATAGCCGCACTAGCTGCAGATCCGAGAATGGCTGAGAAATCAGGGCAACTTCTCAGTTCCTGGTCATTGTCCGATGACTACGGTATCATCGATATCGATGGGCGCAGTCCCCATTGGGGGAAGTACGCTGAGGCGAATGGATTCTGAGTCATAAGTGTTAACATCTCGCGGCCCGAGGCAGCGACGCGCAGAAGCTGTAAGTCGAAATAATCGACTTACAGCCGCGAATCGGTGTCGCTGAGAAGCTGTAAGTCGAAATAATCGACTTACAGCCCGAACCGGTGTCGCCAAGAAGCTGTAAGTCGAAATAATCGACTTACAGCCGCGAATCTG
>NZ_LYPB01000085.1:0-22912 GCF_001653565.1 Paenibacillus oryzisoli | reverse complement strand
TCTGCGACGCCGAGAAGCTGTAAGTCGAAATAATCGACTTACAGCCGCGAATCTGCGACGCCGAGAAGCTGTAAGTCGAAATAATCGACTTACAGCCGCGAACCGGCGAGTCCAGCCGCTGGTCGCATATCCCTTCAAATAACGCAGAATCCCCAAACAGACCTAACTAGATACAATTGTACCTGGTTAGGTCTGCTGACGTTCAGCGCTTGTTTCATATGTTTATTTGTTAGGCTCACTTATTCTTATAAGCATCCGTCATTTCTTGTACAATTTTCAGATACGTTGGATCAGCTTTGGTCTTGGCAACGAATTCATCCCAAGCGGCTAAGGTTTCTTTGCCCATGATGACTTTGATTTTCATATCCAAAATTTTCTTGTTCAATTCGGGACCAGCCGTCAAGTTGGTTTGTGAAATGAGGCCGTATGCTGCGTTGGGCTTACTGAAAGCACCACGGTCATCAATAATCTTCTTACTGCGATCATAGAACTCTTTGGGAATACCGTTATAATAAGCACGCGTATATTTATCGTATTTCTGAGCAATCTGCAGCAGATTATTGGTAACGTCAGGAACGTTGTCCACTTTGGCTTGTTCAGTCGCCTGCTTAAATCCGTCTTTGATCGTATAGTGCTTATCCAAAATGCCATACGCTGCAAGATCAGCGACATCATCGGATAACAGTTTATCCATGAAGCTCAAGAGTTGCTTCATTTTGGCCTCTGGCACCGTTTTCGGAATGACGTACATACCGAAGTTCCCCGAATCTTGCGCGGCAAATTTATTTCCGTCTGGTGTCATCAAATATGTGAGTGGGAATGAGTCTGCTTTCGGATCAATTTTGCGCATCGCATCTGTATAGAGCCACTGTGGGTTAAGGGCAGAACCGAGCACACCAGCCTTGCCACCCATGTATTGCTCACGTGCTTGAGAATTCTTAATCACAGCGAAATCTTGTGTTAGCACTTTCTCATCATACGCTTTTTTGAGCCATTCTAATGCTTTGCGTTCTGTTGGCTCTAAAGCAGCAATAACAATTTGATTATTGGAAAGCTTCCAAAATCCATTATTGTTGTTGAATACATCTTCAATCCATCCATATAAGCCCATGCCATCTGCATCTACTTGACCTGTAATTCCGATTGTATCGTTTTTGCCATTGCCATCGGGATCCTTTTCCGTGAAAGCTTTCAGCACGGTATACATCTCATCCATCGTCTCAGGTACTTTCATGCCAAGCTTATCTAACCAATCTTTACGGACGTGTACGCCCCATGAACCTTCTAACGGACGAGGACGGGGAATTCCGTAATTTTTCCCTTTAATTTTGGCATTGTCCCATACTACAGCAGGCATCGCGCTTAAGGTTTTATAATCTTTAATGTATGGTGTAATGTCCCAGAATGCGCCGGAAGTCGCCATTTGGACAACCTGTGAATCAAAGACATTCATCACTAGACTAAGATCGGATAAATCGCCGGAAGCTAGCATGACCTTCGTTTTCTCGGAGTATGTGTTAACGGGGACCCATGTGATATTCAACTTCGTATTGGTTTTCTTCTCGATCTCTTGCAGAATAGGATTCGACGGGTCAACGGCCTGAGCCCCCTGTTGATTCGTGAACATGGAAATTTTGATTGGCTCGTTACTAGTAGCTTCAGCTTGCTTATCCGTTGTTGCTTCTTGTCCAGAGCTGCAAGCTGTAAGTGTTAATGCCGCGATCATGCTGATCACGGTGCCCTTCGTGAATACGTGTTTGTTAGTGTTCAAATGAATCAACCTCCCATGGTATCATACAATTTCTCATTGAACTTATAAACCTGTCTGACTTCAAGGTGCGTTTCCGCAATTTTTTACCCCTTAATCGAACCGACCATCACCCCTTTAGCAAAATGTTTCTGTAGCAGTGGGTACACGAGTAGAATAGGAATTGTTGCGATGACAACTGCAGCCATCTTCAGCGTATCTGTCGGAATGGCAATTTCCCCAACCATGCTATTGGCAATCTCTCCAGATGAAGAGGATGAGGAATCGATAAGGAGCTGTTGAAGTACAATTTGCAAGGGACGAAGATCAGGTTTCGTAATATACAGCACAGCAGAGAAAAATGTGTTCCAATAAGCAACCGCATAGAAGAGGCCAAAGGCTGCAAGCGAAGGTAAGGATAAGGGTAAAATAATTCGAAACCACACGCCCATATCCGATGCGCCATCGATCTTGGCTGCTTCTTCAAGCTCATCAGGGATGCTGTCAAAGAACCCCTTCATTAAGATGACATACCAACCACTCGTCAGAACGGGGAGAATAAGCGCCCAAACCGTATTAATCAGATGCAGATCTCTCACAACGAGATAAGGGGGAATGATCCCTGGGTTGAATAACGTCGTCATCAAGATTAAGATGAGCAGCACTCTTCGACCTTGAAGTCGTTTTCTAGACAAGGCATATGCACCGGCAGAGGTAATGATCAAGCTTAACGCGGTTCCGACGGTGGCTAGGAAGGTGCTGACACCAGCAGCCTGGATGAAGACATTATTGGAGAACAGATAACGATAGGAGTCCAATGTCCATTTTTCTGGAAAAATCACGATGGTTTTCTGCAAGTATTCAATCGGTGATGTGAAAGAGACAGCTGTTATATAGTAGAAAGGAAATAGCATGACAAGAGCGACCACGATCAATGCTGCTAAAATACTTCCCTCAAACCACTTATCGGATGTTGTACGTTGATTCATGGGTAAGCCCTCCTAATAGATGCCGTCATCGCCGAATTTCTTGGCAAGCCGATTCGTTAAAACTACCAAAATGACACCAACAATGGATTTAAACAAACCAACTGCTGTGCTGAAGCTGAACTGTGCTTGTTGAATACCGCTGCGGTACACATACGTATCGAACACATCTGCGACATCTGAAACTGCGCCGTTCATCATCAGATAGACTTGTTCAAACCCGACATCCATCATATGTCCAATACGCAGAATGAGCAGAATAATAATGACATTGCGGATCGCTGGCAGTGTGACGTGCCATATTTGGCGAAGTCGTCCTGCGCCATCGATGCGGGCAGCTTCGAAGAGTTGTGTATCCACAGATGCGATGGCGGCCAAGAAGATAACGGTACCCCAGCCGACTTCTTTCCAGATGGACTGCAGGGTAAGTAGGGCCCAAAACAAGCCCTGACTTGTTAAAAAATTGATTTTGTCATAACCAAGAGATTCCAGAAATTTATTCACGAAACCGCTTGAAGTCGAGAGCATCAAATACGTTATCCCTACAATAACCACCCACGATAAGAAATGCGGCAAATAAATAACGGATTGAATGATGCGTTTCACCCATTCTTTGCGTACCTCATTGAGCATAAGTGCGAGTACGATCGGTAAGGGGAAGAAGAAAATTAAGTTCAGTAAATTGATAGCGAGTGTGTTTCGTAATAAAAGGAAGAAGCTGTCATTCGAGAAAAAACGTTCGAAATGTTGAAATCCAACCCATGGACTGTTCCAGAATCCCAGATAAGGCGAGTAGTCTTTGAAGGCGATCAGAACGCCCCACATTGGCAGGTACTTAAAGATGAGGAAGTAGGCCAACATCGGAGAAGCGATGAAGTACAGCATGCGATCTCGTTTCAACCCTTGCCATACACGCCTGCTTGGCGAGAGATAAGAAGTAGATGCGGATTGTCTTTCGCGAGAAAGTGTTGTGTGCGTGGTTTCCGTTTTCATCATTTTCACCTTTCCCAGAAAAAGTAGTTTCGGTCTCTTGGCTTTACTATAGGGAAACCACTAATTTCCGACAATTAGACAGTTATTCTAGGGAATTTCCTAGCGTATCACTTTTCAGTCCAGTGAATTTCCTGTCATTGCACATTCATTCTTGGCTTATTTTTGATGATTTTCCCTTTGCAGATGGCTTTTTTTTCTTATATGATGGATGGACAACAGGTGAAAGGTAATCATCCAATGTTGATAGGGAGGCGTAATGAGCATGCGGAGACAGCATTATCAACGTAAGGGATTTCTCATCGCCATTATAAGTGCTTGTCTACCAGCAGCGATTATCGGAATGATTCTCTATGTGGTGGGCACACAGCAGATTGAGGCAGAAGGGCAGAAGTCGCACCGCAATCAAGTTACTTACGCAACAGAGCGTATTAATGAGAATCTAAACCATTTGGAATCGATCATGGCTCAGTGGTCCTTTAATTTAAATTTAAGCAGTAGTTATAAGGACTTGGATCTATTCAAAGATTACCGAAGTACTCGATCAATATATCAAGCGCTATCCTGGATCAAAGCGTCAGACCCACTCATTCAGGAAGTAACCCTCTATCTGGACAAGCAGCAAGTGCTGATTAAAGAAAGTACAGGTATCGTAGGGATTGAATCCTTGGAGGAACGGCAGTTGTACCGGGCGTTGGCTTCGTACCAGCGGGATGTGTACTGGACGAATCGGCTGCCGTCGCGCAAGGAGAATGTACCCTATACATTAGTTGTTCGTATTCCAGGTGGGCTCGTAGAAACGGAAGCAGCGTTAATCATTGATGTAAGCGCCAAACAATTGAACGCGCTCATCGCCGAATTAGATTCGGAAGGGAGCGGGGCAACGGTTCTCATGCAGCAGGATGGAGGCATTGTTTCATTAGGTGCAACAGATATTAGTCAGCCAACCGCGTTAGATCAGACATTGATGAAATCAGTTCTAGGGCAAAAGACCGAGCGTGCTTCCTCAATTGAATCTTGGGATGGCGAAGCTTATTCTGTCTCCTATGGTCAGATGAAGCGCATTGAGAATATGTGGATCATAGCCGCTGCCACGCCGCTTGAACAAATGACCAAACCCGTTCAGACGGTGTCACGTGTCATGATTATGACCGGTTGTTTCGGAATCCTGTTGGCCTTGTTTCTTTCGTGGTATTCGTATCGTCACATGTACCAACCTGTCCAACGACTGATGCAGCAGCTGTTACCAGGCCGAGCTGGCGTTACGGCAGATGAGTTTACAACCATCGCGGATGAGTGGAAGCATCTCTCGCGTGAGAGTCAGATCTTGCAGGAGCGTGTTGATCAACAACTGCCTGCCTTGCGAGAAAATTTCCTCCTCCAATTGTTGCAGGGACATCTATCTTTCCTAAGTGAAATCGAATTAGCGGATCGCATGGTGCAGTATGGCTGGGAGGTATCGGATCGCATATTTGCCGTATTAGCTGTCCAAATGCATGGCATTTATCGTTCTCAAGGGAAATTCTCGCAAGGGGACGAACAACTCGTTACTTTTGCCGCGGTAAACATTACCCAAGAGTTAACGAAGGGGAAGGGCATGGAGGCGAATTCAGTTAATTTCCAGGATATGACGCTCGGGATCCTCATTCGTCAACCTGCGAATATGTCTGTTGAAGGTATGCAATCCCGTCTATTTCATTTGGCAGAAGAGCTTGCACACACATTGAATAGTTTACTTAAATTAGAAGTTACTGTAAGCGTAGGGACGCGAACATCGGAGTTACGACGACTCCCTGTTCTGTTCGATGATGCACGCAGTGCGTTGAATTATCGGAAAATTGGAGAGGAGCAGCAAATTCTTGATGTGAATGAGCTCATTCCAGGTGGTCACGATGCCATTTTGTACCCATTCGAAGAAGAAAGGTTGCTTCTTAAGGCATTGCGTTCTGGGAATGAAGAGGAGCTAACGCAGCGGTTGGACGAGTTTCTTCGCCTCTTGAAGAATCAATCGGTAATTGAACTTGGCGTTCGCCAAGGTCTGCTTCAATTATGCAGCAATATGCTGAATACCATAATGATTTCGGGCTACAATCCGCTTGCGTTGAATGAGGGACTCGATATGTGGGAACAGCTTGCCGAAGTGCGGGAACCAGAAGCTGTCCTTGTTTGGATGAAGCAGCATATTATCGAGCCTTATGTGTCGCGCTTGCACAGTACGCAAGATATGCAGCTGAAACAGCTCGTAGAGAATGTGCTGCAAACGATTCATTCGAATTATGCCAAAGATATTTCGCTTGAGGCCTGTGCTGATCTACATGGAACCTATTCGAAGAAGCTAAGTCTCGGGTTTAAACAAATCACTGGTCAAACGTTCATCGACTATTTAACACAGTTCAGACTCAATCAAGCCAAAAAGCTGCTCGTAGAGACAGATGAGAAGATTAATGATATTGCGATCCAAGTGGGGTACCAGCCTCCTTATTTCAATCGGTTATTTAAGAAATATGAGGGTATTACACCTGGACAATTCCGCGAGAAGGCGGATCAATTATGAGTGATGAATTTCTAACGAGCTTCACACCTAGAATTATCGATGTGGTGCAGCGGGATCCAGTATTTTGGAGGGAGTTTAACTATCTCCTGCAGCGGGAAAATACCAAGTTGCATACCCTGTCATACGTATATCAAGGTACAGGATCCCTTGCGATTGACGGGGAGAGATACGAGCTTCAAGCAGGTCATTTGTTTCAGGTAAAGCCTGGTGTACACATGCGAATCGAATCAAATCCAGCGTCTCCTGCTTGTTTTATTTCGTTTCATTTTCTGTATCGCTTAGTGCGTTGGGAGAATGGTGAGATGCTGTCGGTGGACAATCTGACGAAGTTGCCGATTTGTGGGGATGTTTTTCCAATAGGGCAAGTGCATATTGAAGAATCTTTTCGCAAAGCGTTCCATTTATGGCAGTCCAAAAGCAGGAACTATGAATGGTTGGTCAAATTAGAGTTTCTGAATAATGTGCAGGCAGTGAACGAACTTGCTAGCAGGGAACTCGAACAGAGTTCAACAGCAAGCATGATTGAGAAGGCGTCAGCCTATATCCGAACCAACTATCAAGAAAATATCACCCGGGAAATAATTGCGGAGTATGTCTCTTTATCTCCAAGTTATTTATCCATTACATTTAAAAAGCATACGGGATTAAGTTTGATTGAATATGTGACCAAAATCAGGTTGGATCGAGCCAAATTTCTGCTGAAAAGTTCAAAACTACCAGTCAAACAAATCGCGGAGGATTGCGGGTTTACGGATTCCTTCTATTTCTCTCGAATTTTCACCAGGGATACAGGAATGAATCCTCGGGACTATCGAAACTCATAGTGCAACATACAAACACTGAACAAGCGACATCGGAACTTCTTATTGAAGCGAAGAGGTCGCTTTTTCATGCGGATAAAAATAAACATGTTGACTTTCATCTGTCGATATGCGGGTGCTTGACTTCCATGTGCTATATTAAAATAATCAAAAACTTAGGAGGCAGCTCATGTTTCAACAAATGAATCAAACCTATTCAGGAGTTAATTTCGGCACACAAGATTTGAGATATGGCGAGCTAATCGGGTGCACATTTGACCAATGCTCATTTGCGAATGGTTCTTTGGAGGAAATTAATACGAGTAACTGTCGCTTTATTGCCTGTGACTTTCGTGGAGCATCGTTGAATGGCTCCCTGCATAGAGAATCCGCGTTTGAGAATTGCAATTTCAGTAGTGCCAATCTATTTGTTACCAAATTCGATAACTGTAAAATGATGGGGTCCGATTTCTCGAACGCGAATATGGATGGCATCACGATTGACCAAGGAGATTGGTCTTACACGAATTTAAGACACAGCCGACTCGTTAGACAGGATTTGCGCGGTGTGAATTTCCATGAAGCTGATTTCTCGGGGGGCAATTTGGAGAAGGCAGATTTACGAGACTGTGATCTGACCATGGCCAATTTCGCGAAAGCGAAGCTGCAAGGCACGGATGTAAGAGGTGCTCAAATGGCCGGTGTAGACTTTAAAACACTAATGATCACGGGGATGCGAATGGATCGAGAGCAAGCAGTTTTATTTGCACTCTCTCATGGTGCTAAGATAAATAGCTGATTCCTTTATGGTATAATGTCTGTACACAAGGGAAGGCGATGATGACGCATGGCTATTTTTCAGTACAATCAGGAACGATTGTATCGGAAGGATCCGGATCTACATGTATTGTATTGGGGCAAAGAGGATTGTAAGCCTGGTCATGCGGTAGGGCCGGGGGTTCGTGATCTGTACAAGATTCATTGGATTCATAAAGGCAAGGGAATTATTCGTATCGGTAATGAGACACATGAGCTGAATCCAGGACAAGGATTTCTTATATATCCACATGTGATTAGCTATTATGAAGCCGATCAGGCAGAGCCTTGGACGTATTCATGGATTGGCTTTCAAGGAGCACAGGTAGAATCGATCTTATCTCGAACACGATTATCACCCGAGCAGCCCGTGTTTCCTATGGATCGGAAAGTCATGCCGACGATGTATGATCAATTAACCGAAGCTAACAGTCACGCCCATAGTGCTGACTTACAGTTGAAAGTTATCCTGTATGAATTCATGACAGCATTGCTTGAAGCAGCGCCTGCCTCTTCGCTGGGAGATGTTCTTCCAAATAAATGGGATCGTTATATGATTCAAGCTATGGAGTTTATTCATGCTCATTATAATGAGCCTATGTCAATCGAGGGGCTTGCTGCGCTTCTGAAGCTGGATCGCAAATATTTTTCGGCGATTTTCAAAGAAGCGACAGGGCTGCCTCCCCAGCAATATCTCTTGCAATTTCGGATGAACAAAGCAAGTGAATTGCTGGAGAAGAGCAACTATGCCATAGGGGAAATTGCGAACTCCGTCGGATATGCTGATCAGTTAATCTTTTCCAAAATGTTCAAGCGCGTAAAGGGCGTATCCCCGAAACAATTTCGGAATCAGACAATGAAGAACGTATAATAAACGCTGCAGCTGAAGTTTGCGTCAGCTTATGAATTCAGAATCCCATCAATAAGGTCTAATTCCGTTTGGGTAAATGCAGCCACTTTCAATGCTTCAACCGCATCTTCAATTTGACTCACTTTACTCGCACCGATAAGGGCTGATGTGACTCGACCACCGCGAAGCACCCATGCGAGTGCCATCTGCGACATTTTCTGTCCGCGTTCCGCTGCAATGATGTTTAATTGTCTGACTTTCCCAATGCGCTCTTCATTAATATCGGACTCTTTAAGGAATACACTGGAGCCTGCAGCTCGTGAATCTGGCGCGATTCCGTTTAAATAACGGTCAGTGAGAATTCCTTTGAACAAGGGTGAAAAGGCAATCGAACCGATGCCTTCTTCTTCCAAGACATCCTGAAGACCATC
Source organism: Paenibacillus oryzisoli (assembly GCF_001653565.1). Classification (GTDB taxonomy): domain Bacteria; phylum Bacillota; class Bacilli; order Paenibacillales; family NBRC-103111; genus Paenibacillus_E; species Paenibacillus_E oryzisoli. The sequence continues at coordinate 13,738 of NZ_LYPB01000085.1, read as the reverse complement.
CTCAATCCAACGGTTCATCATGGAGTAACTCGGTTGATGAATCACGCAAGGCGTCCCAAGTCGCTTCAAGATGCGGGAGGCTTCTTTCGCTTCCTCAGGTTTATAGTTGGAAATACCAACGTAAAGCGCTTTGCCTTGTTGAACGATGTGATGCAGGGCAGCCATCGTTTCTTCAAGCGGTGTATTCGGATCTGGACGGTGATGATAGAAGATGTCGACATAGTCCACTTGCATCCGCTTCAAGCTCTGATCCAAACTGGCGATCAAATTCTTCTTGGAACCCCATTCTCCGTAAGGACCCGGCCACATGTAATAGCCTGCTTTCGTCGAAATGATCAGTTCGTCTCGATAGGCGGCGAGATCACCTTTGAGCATCTTACCGAACATTTCTTCTGCTGAACCAGGCGGCGGACCGTAATTGTTGGCCAAGTCGAAATGCGTAATCCCCAAATCGAATGCTCTTTTCAACATCGTTCTACCATTCTCAAACGTGTCAACCCCGCCGAAATTATGCCAAAGTCCGAGCGAAATGGCTGGCAGCAACAGGCCGCTGCGACCACTGCGGTTATAAGTCATTGCATCATATCTGGATGTACTTGCTGAGTAACTCATCTTGGAACCTCCTAGTGGTGTGAATAAGTTCCATTCTAGAGATATTTGATGGAGAAGACAATGTACATAAGGAAGTTGTTTATGTCATAATGTCCGATAGTAGGAGTTCTTCGCTGTTTAATAGCATAAAATGCTATATTGCAACTTTGTTGAAGAGAGGCTACAATTTTTAGTAAATTCGTTCTCAGACGGGATGGTGAGCTTGTTTTGAAAATGCCTTTCTTTATACGTCTTTTCAATAGTCGCAAAAGTGCACTTTCAACGATCATCGCCTCCAATCTATTTATTTTATTGATACCGCTTGCAATGGGTCTATTTCTGTACGCGAAGGTGGAACAAAGCCTGGAGAAGAGCTCGACAAGATCTAATGTGGCGATGCTTGAGCAGCTGAAACTATCACTCGATAACAAATTATCGGAAGTAGATACGTTAATGCGCCAAGTCGTGTTCGATCCGAAGTTGGATTATATGCTTAGAATTCCTGCTAAATCTACGGATGCTGACAAATACGAGTTTATCCAATTCATGCGGGATAAGATGAGTAAGTATCAGAGTATGACCAGCAGTTTCATTTTAGATTATTATGTGTATTTCGCAAGCAGTGATTCCATTGTCAAATCGGATTTGGTGACGGATTCTCGTACCTTCTATTCCCTCTATTACTCCTATAAGAACATGTCGTACGAAGGTTGGCGTCAATTGCTGGATCAGGAACATCGGATGTCGTACATGCCGCTTAGTTCCGTATCGGATGGGGCCGATCAACCGCCGAAAGATGTGATTACCTATATGCAGTCACTTCCCGTGCATTCACAATCTCAAAATCTAGGAAGTTTTATCGTATTGATTGATATCGATCAGGTTAAGCAGTTGTTTGCACAGATGGAGTCGGCAAGCCACAGCTTAGTCTACATCATCGATGATGCAGGAAGAACAATTATGAGGAATAGTGAGACCCCATTTCCATCGGATTTGCTGACTCGTATCCATGGCGGCACGGAACCATTTGATTACCGATTGGCGAGTGTGGATCAAGTCGTATCGGTTTCCGCCTCGCAAAAAGCTGGATGGAAATACGTATCCATTATGCCCAGCGATGTTTTCATGGGGCAGGTGAATCAAATCAAGAGTTGGTCAGTGGGGTTATTCATCCTCTGTTTGTTTGCTGGGCTTATTGCCGTCAGTATCGGGGTATACCGCACGTATAAACCGCTTCAAAAAACCGTACATGCCATTATGTCCGGCAAAGAGTTGATTAAGCGTCCTTTCTCGAATGAGTACGAGTTTATTAGACTAACGGTTGAAGGTTCCATCCATGAAGAGAAGCATCTGCGAAGTACGTTGGCCCAGCAAACGCCATTTATTCGAGCCAACTACTTATCCCGTCTTCTGAATGGTCACATGGATGTGGATATTTCGGAAGCTAATGGAGATTCTCTACAGTTCATGGATTTGAAATTCGTGAGTGACCGTTTTGCTGTTCTTATCGTGAAGATTGAAGATATTCATTTACTAGGCGAAAATGAACAGCAATGGGCTCATGCTAGATTTATTACCGCCAATATCGGCGCTGATCTCATTGCGGCTCATCATCGAGGATTCTCGCTGGAGCTTGACCGTGATCGAATAGCACTGCTTATTAATTTATCGGTTAGTCGGAATGAATCCGCCGAAACCGATATTCGGGAAATGACAAATTCGCTCGTCACCATCATGTCCGGGCGTTTCCAAATCGGTATCACCATCGCTGTTGGGGGCATCCATGAGGGCCCCAAGGCCATTCGCGATTCGTATCCAGAAGCACTGGCGGCGCTTGAATATCGACTGATTCAGGGAAAACATGCCATTATTTATTACCAGGACATTGTCGATGTGAAGCAGCATTATTACTATCCATTGGAAATCGAGATTCAATTGATTAATTTCGTTCGCAGCGGAGATGTTGACAATGTAGGGAAATTGCTCGATAAAATGTATGCGATGAATTTCGATGCCAATCAGATCACACCTGAGCTTGGCAAAGCTTTATTTTTCAATGTGACAAGTACACTCTTGAAAATTATGAACTCGACGAACACGAATCAGGAAGACGTGCTTGGTGCGGACTTTGATCCGATCAAAGAGGTGTTCAGTTATCCGACGGCAAAGGGCATGTATACGAAAACGAAGGAGCTCTACGAGACGCTTACCCGTTCGTTCAATCTCGATCGTTCCGATCACAGCGTGGGTAGACTTCAGGAGATCGTCAGTATTGTTCACGATAATCTAGGTGACTCGAGTCTAGGGGTTGCACAGATTGCGGAACGAATTCAGATGACACCGCAGTATTTGTCCACTTTCTTCAAGAAACATCAAGGGCAGAATCTACTCGATTACATTACGACGAAGCGGATCCAACATGCGAAGCTGCTCATGCAGAACAAAGAACTGACAATTGTTCAGATTGCTCAGAAGGTCGGTTATAACAACGATGTCGTCTTCATTCGCGCATTTAAGAAGATGGAAGGTGTAACGCCAGGCAAATACCGTGAAACAAGCTTAGCGGAGCATACAAGTACAGAACACATAAAGAGCAGCCTTTAGGGGCTGCTTATTTCTGTAGAAATAGCTACTGCCCATTTCTAATACGGACTGATGATTTCTCAGAATGCCCGTATTTCTTAGGAAAATACAATGGAAATGAGAACTAGACAGTATTCATATCTGACTTGGAGAAGCATACTTGGGAACAGGTGCTGACGATGACGAAGCAACGATCGCAAGTGCCCAGTAATCAAAGCGTTACTCATTATAAAGGGAGGCTATAAAAATGAAGAGAAGTTTCAAACAAGTAGGATCCATTGTATTACTTTCTGCCCTAGTCATTTCAGTAACCGCCTGTGGCGACGATACGGCCAGCACAAGCTCATCGGCATCGCCACAAGCAGGTAGTGAAGCTCAGCCGCCTAAGTTAACGAAATTATCGTACTGGGTAGCGAATCACTCCGCTGTCTCAACGACAATGAAATCCTATGCGGAAATGGGTATGTATAAGGAACTTGAGAAAGTAACGGGTGTCAAAGTAGAGTTCCAACATCCACCGCTGGAGGTTCCACAAGCACAAGAACAATTCAATTTAATGATTGCCACAAATGAGCTGCCAGATGTGATTGAAGCAAGTTGGGGAGCAACAAGCGGTGCTGTTATCCGTTATCCAGGCGGACCAGAGAAAGCGATTTTAGACAAGAAGATCATTAAGCTAAACGATCTCATCGATAAATATGCGCCGAACCTGAAGAAGCTGCTTGCTGATCATCCTGATTGGAAAAAGCAGATTTCAACAGATGAAGGAAGCATCTATGCCTTCCCATTCTTACGTGGTGATGACAAAGTCAGAGTGTTTTTTGGACCTTCAATCCGCCAAGATTGGCTGGATAAGTTAGGCCTCAAGATGCCAACGACCATCGACGAGTGGTATACCGTGCTGAAAGCTTTTAAAGAAAAAGATCCTAATGGCAATGGCAAAGCGGATGAGATTCCCATTTATCTGGATAAAAATTTATTCTCAACCGACGCTCCTTTCCTTGGCGCATGGGGCATTAACTACAGCTTCTATCAAGAGGGTGGTACCGTAAAATACGGTCCGATTCAGCCTGAATACAAGGAATTCCTCGCAACCATGAACAAATGGTACAAGGAAGGCTTGCTGGATAAGGATTTCGCAGCTCCGAACGATAAATTGTTGGATAATAAAATGACCACCAACCTCTTGGGGGCAACAGCGTCCTTTAATGGCGGCGGCATTGGGAAATATGCCGGCCTCATGAAGGATAAAGATCCTAAATTCGATTTGGAAGCAGCTCCATATCCGGTGTTGAAAGCTGGTGACAAAGCCATTTGGGGTCAAAAGGATTTTGCATATAACGGTGTGGGTGCAGCGATTTCGGCCGTCAACAAGAACCCTATCGAAACGGTGAAATGGCTGGATTACGCGTATGGGGAGAAGGGCGATCTGCTGTTCAACTACGGTGTTGAAGGCACGAGCTACAAGATGGAAAACGGTAAAGCCACGTTCTTACCGGAAATTCTGAACCCGCCAGCAGGAACAAGCATTCAGCAGTCGATTGCCAAATATAATCGTGCGACATGGAGTGCACCTTTCGTGCTGAGCGATAATTTCCAATTGCAATATCTGGCTCTGCCACAGCAGAAGAAAGCCTTGGAAATTTGGTCGAAGCCAACAGCTGAGCGGAAGATTCCACTCATTTCTCCGACGCAGGATGAGAGCAGCAAATTCGCTTCCATCGTGACGGATATTCAAACGTATCAAGATGAAATGCTTTTGAAATTCATTATGGGTGTGGAACCGATTGATAACTTTGATCAATACGTGAAGAAGATTAAGAGCATGGGCATCGATGATGCGACCAAGATCCAGCAAGGGGCTTTGGAGCGTTTCAATAAACGCTGAGGCATGATGTAACGGGGGATGAACGGCGACTAGGGTTTATCCCCTTTTTTCTAAATCGAGGAAAAGGTAGGGGAAACGATGAGGCATAGCCATGCACCTATAGAGGCCGCACAGGCCATAAAGACAACGAAATCTTATCGCAATCCGACTGTTTTGGAAACGATACGTGGGGATTTGAAACGGCATTGGTCGATTTATGTGATGGCCATTCCCGTGCTTGCGTATTATTTAATTTTTCATTATGGACCTATGTATGGATTGCAAATAGCGTTTAAGGACTTCTCCCCAGCGAAAGGGATTTTGGGAAGTCCATGGGTGGGGTTAAAGCATTTCGAAAGCTTCTTTAACGGGATTTACTTCTGGCGATTAATTAAGAATACCATCTTAATTAACCTCTATGATTTGCTGTTCGGCTTCCCGGCAGCGATCGTTCTAGCGTTATTGCTTAATGAGATTCGCCATAGTGTCTTTAAGAGAGTCGTGCAGTCAATCTCCTATTTGCCGCATTTCATTTCAATTGTTGTGGTGGCGGGGATGATGATTGACTTTCTAAGCCGCAATGGACTCATCAATCAAATTCTAGGCATCTTTGGCATGGAATCCATTGATTTCTTGCAAAAGGAAGGCTGGTTCCGCTTTCTGTTCGTTTCCTCTGGCATCTGGCAAGGTATTGGCTGGGGCTCCATCGTGTATTTGGCAGCCATGTCTACCATTGACCCGACGCTGTATGAAGCGGCTAGGATGGATGGCGCAAACCGCTGGAAGCAGACACTGCACATTACGATTCCAGGCATTATGCCAACGATCGTTATCTTATTTATTTTGCAAATGGGAAATATGCTGACAGTTGGGAGTGAGAAGGTACTCTTGTTGTACAATCCACTAACCTACGGCACAGCTGACGTGATTTCGACTTACGTGTATCGCAAAGGGGTTCTAGAAGCAAGTTATAGCTTTACAGCAGCTGTGGGTCTGTTCAACTCGGTGATCAGTTTTATTCTAATCGTAGCGGCCAATAGTTCTGTGAAGCGGATCAGTGAGAACAAACTGTGGTAAGGAGATTTGCATATGAAACCAACCCGTGGAGAGCGTACATTCGGCTACTTCAACATCTTATTCATGCTCGTACTTTGCGCGGCCACTTTATATCCATTCTTGTACGTGGCATTTGCTTCGTTTAGCGATGCGACATCCCTGCTCCAACAACGTGGTATTATGCTCAAACCGGCAGGCTTTGATCTGGGTGCTTATAAAGCTGTTTTCGATAATCCCATGATTGTGAAAGGGTATCAGAATACACTTCTATATGTGGTTCTGGGTACGTCGATAAATCTGCTAATGACAGCTATTGGTGCTTACGTATTATCGAGACCAAATCTCTATTTTAAAAATATCATCATGTTTTTCATCGTTGTGACGATGGTGTTTCATGGTGGGCTTATTCCGAGTTACCTGCTTGTGAACGATCTAGGCATGATGAATACCATGTGGGCTGTTCTTGTACCAGGTGCAATTAATACGTTCAATATGATTATTATGCGTACTTCTTTCCAAGGCATCCCGGTCAGTTTGGAGGAATCCGCTAGGATGGATGGGGCAGGCGATTGGAAAATTCTATTCCGCATTGTCATCCCTCTTTCGATGCCGGTCATTGCTGTCATGATTTTGTGGTATGCGGTAGGACATTGGAATTCCTACTTTAACGCGCTCATTTATCTGCGAAATAGGGAAGCTTACCCCCTCCAGTTAGTACTCCGTGAAATTCTGATCTCGAACAATACGGATTCGATGATGTCCGGTGGAGGCGACGATAAATATGCGATCGGTGAAACCATTAAGTATGCAGCCATCATGGTCTCTACACTGCCGATCATCTGTCTGTATCCGTTCCTTCAGAAGTACTTCGTTCAAGGTGTGATGATTGGAGCTATTAAAGAATAACCATGCAGCGTATCACCACGATAAATAGAAGGAGAGATCTGTGTGAGAGGCGTTACTTTCGAGAATGCTCCGAGTAGTTGGAATGAGGCGCTGCCCATCGGCAACGGACATTTTGGGGGCATGGCGTATTTCGAAGAATACAAGCTGACGCTGGCGCTTAATCATTATGAGGTGTATTATCAGAAACTCCATCGTTACAGTCAGAAGTATCGGAATGAAGATGGGCCGGATTTCACACGTCAGTATGGGCGGACATTCGAAGAATTGAATGCGCTGGCTGTGGATAGGTATCGTGATCCTGAGCAGGACCCTATATATCTATACGGTGATGCATTATCGGCTAACAGTATGTACAGGAAGTATGGCAAACCTTCGGGGGGCACCTCGCATTATCCGACGGGGGAGATAGGGATCTTTCCTTCCAAAGAGTTGGAAGAACCTGATGAGTATTCCCTAAGGCTTGACGTTGAAAAGGCTGTAATTCACCTGCAAGTGGCAAAGGATCATCAGCAGTTGAAGGTAGAGACGAGGATCGCACAGGATGTTGACTTGGTTATAACTGAGATCACCCAGACAGCCCCCTCTTTGTTGCGAGCTGTTGCGTTGTCTGTTCCACAGGGGAGATATGTGGATATGGAAGTGGCGTATCATCGTCTGGATGAGCGGACTTTCTATTACCTAGGCAGCTTCTATCCGGATGGCGAGGACAAGGAACAATATGATCCCTTCACGTTCATTGTCATGATGAGAATGATTGGGGCCAAAGGATCTGTTAATAGTTTGGAAGGTTCCCTCCAAGTCGTGCTTCATGATGCAGAGTCTAAGATAACTTTACTGACAACCGTGGTGACAGAGGAGGAAACGAAGGAACTACTTCTTGCTGCTCAGCAAAGACTGGATGAGGCATCATCCCACGTGCAGGAACGAGTAGCCTATCACCAAGAACATTGGCGCAGCTTTTGGTCGCGTTCTTCCATTATTTTGCCGGATAAAATGGTGGAAGAACTATGGTATATCAACCTCTATGCAATCGCTTGCTCCAGCGGCAAAGGGGGAAGAATGCGCGAACAAGCATGTGGCTTGAACGGATTGTGGGATATTAAACAGCCGACCAAGTGGGGCAGTATGTGGTACTGGGACGTGAATATTCAAGCGGCGTTCTGGCCGCTGTATACGGCTAATCATCTTGAAGTTGCCGAAGTGTTCAATGAAGGGCTGCTATCGTACGTTGAGTTAGCGTCACGAATGTCGAAGCAGTTCCATGGCTTGGATGGCATTGCAGGGGATTATCCACATGCGCTATATGTGAGTATTTGGCCTTGGTGTGCGCAGTTCCTGTGGGATTATTATCGATACAGTATGGACCATGAGTTTCTTAGGGAGAAAGCTTATCCGGTGTTTAAGCAGATTGCCCATTTCTTTGAAGGCTATTTGCAAGCGAATCCGCTGACTGGACATTATGATATCTTTCCTGATATTTCGCCGGAACAGGGGCCACTGACCCGCAACTCAACCTGCAGTTTATCGACGGTCAAATACGTGTTGAATATAGCGATTGAAGCAAATGGATTGCTCGGTGAAAATGAAGAAGATCAGCTGAAGTGGAAGCATCTAGTCGAGGAATTGTCTCCTTATCCAACGGCTGATTCCAAGCGCTACGGGGATGTTCTGCGAGATTCAGAGTGGGCACCGATTGACTTGCATTTGCGCCATCCTTCGCTGCTTATGCCGATTTATCCGATTGGAGAAATCAACAAAGATAGTGAGATGACGTTGAGGAAAAGGGCAGAGAATACGCTTCGCTATGCGGAACATCAAACCGAATACGGCATGTTTCAGTTCGGCTGGCTTTCCTGTGCCGCTTCGAGATTAGGCAAAGGTCATACGGCGCTTAGGCTGCTTTATGAGCAAGGGATCGACTTGTCCCTGAGGAGCAACGGTCTGTTTGCGGAAGAAACCGAACGGTGGATGAACTATTGCAACATTACGAATGAACCGTTATACCATCCGCACATGATGGAAGCATCGGGAGAAATGGTAGCTGCGGTGAATGAAATGCTGCTGCAGAGCTACCTAGGTGTAATCGAGGTGTTCCCAGCTTTGCCATCGGGCGAGCTTGAGCCGGAACGGAGAGTTGGATTGTATGATCATGCGGTAGAGACGAAAGTAAAGCAATATGAGGCATGGCGCGATTGCTCCTTTCGGGGATTGCTAGCTGTGGGTGCATTTGAAGTGAGTGCTGAAATGAAAGAAGGTCGCACGACTTGGGTGACGATCCGAAGCAAGGCAGGGAATAAGGTTGTTATACGCAATCCCTTTGAGGGGACGGAACACGTCGAAGTAACAAGGAAAGTCGGTTCAACTTGGCAGGCCATGGAAGTTGTACAGGACCAAGAACGCATTTCATTCGAGACTGTGCAAGGTGGAGAGTATGCCATGTTACCGGCATCGGCATATTGCGATCCAGTTCTGTATGCAGATGCGTCGACATGTTTAACGGCCGAGAAGAAGGAACCTTTGGTTCATGTCGCTCATACCCATCGACGCGTATTTCTTGGCAAGAGCAGAGACACGCAGCACTGTAGAATGCTTGATCATTTTACATTCGATTATTACGCAGGCAATTATCGAGAATCCAGGTTGGCTGCCTATCGGCTTGATTTTGGCGTAGCCCCTCATGTATTGGAGAAAGATTACACGAATGTGCTGCCAAGGCAAGTGCATATGGACGGCGTTCTCGGGCAAACGTTTCGTAAAATAAGCCAAGAGCATGTATTCCAATCTTATACGGGAATCGGATGGGAAAACAGTGATCACCTCCATGCGATGGATCGTGAAGCACCTGATGAGCTGCGCAGAGACTTCATTGGCGGCACATGTGAAGCGACGTTTATTGTGGAGCTTCCGAAGGGGCGTTATGATCTGTTATTTGTAACGGGGGACCAGATGGAATCATCGTTTACGGAGATTGAGATCGTCGAGCATAGCAGGTGGAAACCTGAATTAGCGTTGAAAGCCGGACAATACGCTACAGAAATATTGCCCGTCACACAACGAAAGGATGGATATGTGAGAATTAAATTTAACAGTTGCAACGGTATGGCGTGGCGAGTCAATGTGTTGATTATCAACAAAAACTACACGTATTTATAGGTGAAATCACGGAAAGGGGGTGAGTTATTTCTGAAGTAGGTCAAGTGGTTGTTGCGTGACAAATAGGAAAAACATGGAGGTTACGAGATGCATCTTATAAAGAAAGCGACTTTGACAAAATCACTAGCAATTCTAACAATCCTAACCGGGCAAGTCGTTGGGGGCGTTCAATCGGTGGCAGCAGCAACAGAGAAATTTCCTACGTATGTGCAGAATACAGCCGTTCCAAGTTTAACATCGGGCAGAGCGGATATTGCTGGCTCTGCATTTGTCGATAAGGACGGGGATTTTCACTGGATGTATTCACTAGCCGACTACTCGGCATCGGACAGCGGTGGGTCATGGATTAAATACAATACGAATACCGACATGGGAGCCTTGAATACGAATTGGGGCACGACAACCATTTATAACTCGTATTGGAATCGTCCGGGAACTTTCAACTATAAGATTGACGAAACATACGGAATCCCAACGCCTTACCAGGATGATCATAATGATGGCATCGGAGTATGGATTGATCCAGATACAGGATACTGGTATGCCTTGATTAATGATGAGTATCAATTCTCACCATTTGCGACGAATAATCCGACGAATAATGAGCGAATTGCTACGGGTATTCATAACAACCGTGTACTGTCTACCTACTCGACGGATAAAGGAGCTACTTGGCAATTAATTGGGCAGGTTGCCACTTCGCCTTGGAACGATAGCAATGAAGCTGCTACCAGTACGAATTTTCCGGGCACGACTTGGTCATACGGTGTTGCTGGTACGCGTTTTTTTGTCGATAATGTTAACGGTTACTTCTATGCCCTCTACAATAACCACATTAATGTGAAACCAGGATATAGCAACATCCTTACCTACTTTAGTCTTGCTCGTTCACCGATCTCTGCCAAAATGGCCGAGGGCTCTTGGGATGTATGGTACAACGGAACATGGACGCGTTCGGCATTGAAAGGTTATGCGGGTTGGATTGGCAGTCCAATGGGGGCTGGTAGTGATCACAATCTAACTGTTAATTATACACCGGCTACCGATAGTTTGACTTTGACGGGTACGGGCATGGACGGTTCCGCCTTGAACATCACGTATACGAAGCTAGCAAGCAACGGAGATTTCACCTTCCAGGATCTCGCAGGCAACACGTATACGGCGAATAAGACCAATGGAACGATTAAAAATGGGAGCGGAACCAACATTCCTTCTGTCTCCTATTCGGATCCGGCGCTGGATGCGACTATGACGATTTACATCAAGAACAGTCAAGTCTGGATCGATCAAGAAAACAATGCGACGGGGTACCTGACATCCATTCAAGCTGGGTCAAACGGCAATGCCGTATTCAAAAATACAGCGACACAACGCCTATTCCTGCCAGTCAATACGCAATATCAAAATGCTTTCTCCTATAATGCCTATAGTGGCAAGTACCGTTCTGTCGGTTATGACGGGTATGTCTACGAGACAGATGATTTGGGCAAACCCGATACATTTAAAGTGGTGGGTAAACTTCCTTCTACGGTAGGCAGTTATTTGTCTCAACTAGACACCGGCAGTTTGACCAATCAACAAGTCAGCGGGTCTTCCTTCCGGACGATTTCCGATTTGTCGGGTTCCCAAAAGAATTACACAACGCCCGTACCTAGTGCAGGGCAGACGTACTACTCCGCCTATAATCCACCTAAGGATCAAACGGGTACGACAATTTCAGCATCCACAGCGTATACAATTCAAATAGGTGGAACGGCCCTGCAAGATGGCACGGCGGGACAGTGGCAATTCATTCCTGTTTCGGATGAATTCGATGGTTCCAAGAACAGCGGGTTCTATCGCTTGCAGAACATATCTACCGGGAAGTATTTGAAAGTAGCCGGATCGACGGTGCCAGCAACACGAGCGATGGGTGCAGCCGTCGTAACTGGTGGGGGGGATGCCAACGCGAATCCCAGCGGTAATGGTGGGAATGGGGCAGCAAGCGGCAGTGACCAGTGGTATCTGTTGCCAGTCGGAAATGCAACGCCAGCCTATCTCACGCCATCTTCCTCGGCTTCTGCAATCGCAGCAGCAACGAATACAAGTCTGAATGGTTTAACGACCTATCGATTGGTCAACCGAGCAAGTGCGCTAGGTGTCGAGTTTACTTCAGGTCAAGCACGCATACAGAGTATGAAGTTTGGATCCAGTAACCCGCAGGCAATGACGATTACACCAGTAGCTTCAAATCCCAATGTACCCTCGATACCAACGGGTTTCCTTGCGAACGCAGCCTCCATGTCTCTAATTAATGTTAGTTGGCAACCAGTGACAGGAGCTACGGGGTATGATCTCATCGTTGATGGCGCTTTGGTAAGTAACGTAAGCAGCCCTTATGCGCATACAGGGCTAATGGCGGGTTCTACACACACATACACGGTAAGAGCCAAGAATAGCCAAGGGCCTAGCCTGTGGAGTTCATCTGTAAGTGCTACTACAGGCACAGGCATTGTGTCACAAGGCAAGACAACGACGGCAAGCTCTTATCAAACAGGCAATGAAGTAAACAATGCCAATGATGGGAACACGACATCAACCCGATGGGCAGCTGTGACGAATGCGTATCCGCAGTGGTGGAAGGTTGATCTAGGCAGTTCCATGCCGATTTCCAAGCTCGAAAGCTACTGGTATAACAGTTCGACCTACCCAAGATCCTACCAGTATCAAATTGAAGGAAGTAATGATGATGTGACGTATACGACAATCCTCGATCGAACAAGTAACGCGACACAAGGATTAACGACAGATACTTTTAATGCAACTTACAGGTATGTGAGAGTCTCCGTAACAGGCTCCAGCTATAGTGGAGGAAGTGCATCCGCCTATGAGTTCAGAGTATATGAAGGCGCAAACCCAACAGGGCAAGTTGTTTCACAGAGCAAGACAACGACGGCAAGCTCCGTCCAAACAGGTAATGATGTCAGCAATGCCAACGATGGCAATGCAACGTCAACGCGGTGGGCGGCTGTCACTAACACCTATCCGCAATGGTGGAAAGTCGATCTTGGAAGCCCCATGGCGCTCTCTAAGCTTGAAAGTTACTGGTACAACAGCACAACCTATCCAAGGTCGTATGCCTATAAGATTGAAGGCAGCAATGATGACGTGACCTATACAACCATTCTAGATCGAACGAGTAATACCGCCCAAGATGTGACCACGGATACCATCACTGCCACTTACAGATATGTCAAAGTTACCGTAACGGGCTCAAGCTACAGTGGTGGAAGTGCATCTGCCTACGAGTTTAAGGTATATAATTAGTAGGGGAAAGAGAGCTGCAATTAGATGGAAAAACTACATCTAAATCTGCTGGATACGGCCTGTTTTTCCATTTAGATGGAAAAACTCCAGTTAAATTTCACTATTCTGGCCAAAAGCGTGCCAAAGGCTGAAAATAGCTGTATATTTTCCAGTTATTTACTATGATTAGCTAAATTGGCTTGAAATAACTGTATGTTTTCCAGGCCTGTTGATTAACCAAAAAAAGGTAGCCAAAAAGGCCGCTCATTCGGTATGGTATTTGTACCCCTACAAACA
>NZ_LYPB01000084.1:22018-109879 GCF_001653565.1 Paenibacillus oryzisoli | reverse complement strand
AATCTTGGAGGAGCCGGATGCGATGACCCGCATGTCCGGATCTGTGAGAGGCCCATGCAATTGCGCATGGGCCTACTCGATATCCAATTATGCAAAAGTAAAGGTGCAAGGGTCGTCGGACTTACCTCTACCGATACTAAAAAGCAAGTCGCGCTAGACGCTGGGGCAGATGAGGTCATCTTGTACGGGACAGAGTGGGTCGATGAAGTACGGCAGTGGTCGTTTGAAAAAGAAGGTGTCCATGTCGCGTATGATTCAGTTGGTTCCACATTAATGGACAGTTTCGCTGCGGTTCGAACCAAGGGAACTGTCGTTTTCTATGGTATGGCAGGTGGAGACCCAGCACTCGTGGATCCAAGAATGTTGATGGATTCCTCCAAAACGTTAACTGGCGGCGACCTCTGGAATCACGTGACTAGTGTGGAGAATCGTATTCAGCGAGCTCATGATTTGTTTGAAGCACTTCGTGCTGGCAGTCTCAAATTGGATACAGTGACAACATTCCCATTGCAGGACGGGGCTGACGCCCATCGATTACTCGAGAGCAGAAAGAGTATAGGCAAAATTTTGCTAATACCATAAAGAAATGCGGTAAGTGTAGGGAGAGATTTTGAACATATAGTCCATGGAGCTGCTTATCATGGGTATTCTCGCTTTGTCCAAAGCATGTTAACTTTAAGTAGTAGTTATTTAAAGGAGGCTGGAATGTACAATGAGCATAAACCCATTGAGAATTGGCGTTATTGGTGCAGGTTCAATTTCTGATTTGCACTTTGCTTCATATACGAAATCAGATGATGCTGTCATTGTCGCTGTCTGTGATCTTAATCGTGAACGTGCAGCCGCGAAAGCGGAGAAATATGACATTGCGAACATTTATACAGATTATAACGAGCTTTTAGCGAATCCCGAGATTGATGCTGTAAGTATTTGTACATGGAATAATACACATGCTGAGATCAGTATTGCCGCTCTTCATGCAGGCAAGCATGTATTGGTTGAGAAACCGCTATGTAAAACGGTAGAAGAAGCGCAACGCATTCAGGATGCCGTTCGTGAAACAGGGAAGATTCTGCAAGTTGGATTTGTGAGAAGATATGATACGAATGCTCAGCTTGTGAAACATTTTATAGATAATGGTCAATTAGGTGAGATTTATTATGCCAAAGCGTCATGCCTTCGTCGTTTAGGCAACCCAGGCGGTTGGTTCTCGGATGTTGAGCGCTCCGGCGGCGGACCGTTGATTGATATCGGTGTTCACGTAATTGATGTCTGTTGGTATTTGATGGGCAAACCGAAGCCAGTTGCGGTGAGCGGTCATACGTATAACAAGCTTGGCAATCGAAAAAACGTGAAAAACTTATCCTTTTATCAAGCTGCCGATTATGATGCAGAACGCAATACGGTTGAGGATTTGGCGAATGTGTTGATCCGTTTTGAGAACGGCGCTTCTCTCATGGTGGACGTTAGTTTCACGCTTCATGCTAAGAAGGATGAAATCGCTATCAAGCTTTATGGGGATAAAGGCGGCGTTGAGCTAGAGCCTGAAATTGTACTTGTTACGGAAATGTTGGACACGATTACGAATGTAACCCCTCAAATCAATAACAAATCGATCGATATTAACGGCGCTTTCCAAAATGAAATCAATCATTTCGTATCCTGCTGTCAGTCTGGTGAAACACCGATTAGTCCAGTCGAAGATGGTCTTGAAATCATGAAAATCTTATGCGGTATTTACGAGTCTGCTGCGAAGGGTCAAGAAATCAGGTTATAATTCCAACGAATCAGAGAATTGGAGGAGCGCGTATGAAATTAGGGGTTAGCACATATAGCTTGTATCAAGCCTTGAATTCTGGCGAAATGTCCATCATGGACGTCATCGATTGGATTGCGGATCAGGGAGGTGAACACGTCGAGATCGTGCCATTGGGATATGATTTGCCGGGTAACTTTGCGCTTGCGGATGCGATTCGTGAGAAGGCTCAGGCTCGAGGTATTGATATTTCCAATTATGCCATCGGCGCTAATTTCCTTACAGAGACTGAAGAACAGTATCAGGAGGAAATCAAGCGAGTGAAGGGTGAGGTCGATCTTGCTGCCAGATTAGGTGTTACGAAAATGCGGCATGATGTTGCTCGAAGTGAAGATCTCTCGATTCGTAATTTCAATGTGAACTTGGAACGCTTAGCAGAGGCATGTCGTCAGATTGCCGACTATGCGAAGCAATTTGGCATTGTGACCAGTGTTGAGAATCACGGTTTCTTCGTGCAGCATAGTGACCGTGTTCAAGCCCTGATTCATGCTGTCGATCGTGAGAATTTCCGTACAACATTGGATGTTGGTAATTTTGTTTGTGTAGACGAGGATTCCGTGGCCGCTGTGACGAATAATCTTCCTTATGCCTCTATAGTCCATGTTAAAGATTTCTACATTCGCCCATCCAATCAGAATCCAGGCGAAGGCTGGTTCAAGTCGACTTATGGTACTTATTTGCGCGGCGCGATTGTGGCTCAAGGCGATTTGAATATTCCTGAAATTTTACGGGTCGTCAAGAACTCAGGTTATGATGGTTATATTTCCTTGGAATTTGAAGGGATGGAAGAGTGCAAGCGAGGCACATTGATCGGATTACAGAATATCCGCAGAATATGGGACGAAATTAACTAACGCTAAGCTCGTCGCGATAAGGAGTGTTTATACGAAATGCTAATCAATCCAATTGGTATTATGGTAGATAGCTTGCGTCTCGGACTACGGGATGGTTTGAAAAAATCGAAAGAACTTGGCGCCGATGGTGTTCAGATTTATGCGGTTTCTGGTGAAATGGACCCTGCTAACTTATCGGCTGGCGCACGTAAGGAATTGCGTGAGTACATCGCGTCGTTGGATCTACAAATTTCAGCCCTGTGTGGTGATTTAGGCGGACATGGCTTTCAGGATGAAACCGTAAATGCAGCGAAAATTGAGAAATCGAAGCGCATTCTTGATCTAGCTGTTGAGTTGGGGTCGAACGTGGTGACGACGCATATTGGTGTTGTGCCGGAAGATCGAAATAGCCCCATTTATCAAACGATGCTGCAAGCTTGCGAAGAGCTTGGGGTATATGCAAGCAGTTTAGGCGCCTATTTCGCCGTAGAAACGGGGCCAGAGACATCGGCACATCTGAAAAGCTTCCTGGATAACCTATCCACCAAAGGTGTCTCCGTCAACTTCGACCCAGCGAATATGGTGATGGTGACAGGGGATGATCCTGTTCAAGGTGTTTACACGCTGAAGGATTATATCGTTCATACGCATGTCAAAGACGGCATTCGACTTCGTCAAGCCGATCCGCGTGAAGTGTATGGCTCACTTGGCTATAAGCCAATGTCACACGAGAACATTGCAGAGGCCGCAACATCTGGAGATACGTACCGCGAGCTAGCGCTGGGCGAAGGTCACGTCGATTTCGGACGTTACTTCCAGGCGCTGCTGGAGATTGGCTACAAAGGCTACCTTACCATTGAGCGTGAAGTTGGGGCGCAGCCTGAGAAAGATATTGCAAGTGCGATTGCTTTTATTCAAAAGTATAAATAAGATGTTGGAAGCCTCGCCGGTGGCGAGGTTTCTTTGCGTAATATTGCCGTAGTCACTGGTTTTATTGTGTTTGATGTGAACTTGGGGTATGTAGGGGACGGGGAACTTATTAACCCAAGAAAATGAAGAATCCAGAACCCCCGACCCCAGAATTCAGAACCCAAGAACTAAGAAACCAAGAACCCAAGAACCCAAGAAAACCCAGAAATACAGGGGAAACCAAGATAATCTAGTAAACCCAGTAAACCCACCAAACCCACCAAACTCAGCACTTTCAGTCACTCACCACGCCAACACCATAATCCACTCATGCTGTACGCGAGAATTTGTAATAGTTCGATATTTCCCAACTAAATGGAGAATTTCTCTCTAAAAAGAGCAAATAGTCCGACTTTACCCAATTAAATGCTCGTTTTTTGATGATAAGGTGTGATTATCGCGATTTAGTAAGGAAAACTCGGACTATAGACTAATGAATTGTGCTTAAACAAGTAGACGACAATATACGCTCACATGCGACTCCAAATAAAGGTCTGCCTTAACCCTATTTATTCGCCCGGATTCTCTGCCATACGAGCAAATAAGTGATTTGCATAACGTTATTTTTGGTGACTGGCCTTAACTTCTTGGCAAGGTAGACAGTCGCAGGTTACGGACATAGATGACGAACGTATCCTATTTTTCTAAATTGGGCTTCTTAATCTTCCAAAAGGAGAGTAAAATAAAGGACAAGAGGAGGATTGATTTAGGATGTCTACATGGAAGAGTTTCACGGATTCGGAACAGCAGATTTCGTTGGAGTTACGAGATGATCATTTAACAGTGCTTCGTTTCTACGGTGAAACATCCATTTACCCCTTCAAAAATATTTCACTTGCCTCTGGACCTATTCCCGAGTACCCCTCTAATCGCGTTGCCCTAACTGTTATTGATTTCAACACAGGCGTAACCGATTTCAAATTTTCGTCACATTTACTAGAGTTTGAGATTTTCGTCCAAAAACTGCTTGAAGCACATAGTGAATTCATCCCAAACCACTAATTTTTTCATAAGTTATTCATTTGAAAAACCGCTGCGGCGGTTTTTTTCTATAAAGTTAACTCTTCCCAACTGCTATCAGTGGCGGACGGAATGTAGCTGCATTTAGCGACTACTTCACATACGGGTGCCTGAAAACATCTGGCGTAAGTCCAACTGCTTTCCGGAAAGTAGAGATGAAATGCGATGCATCAAGAAAGCCCGTGGCTTCGGCAATTTGCTTTACAGTCAGATCAGGCTGCGCGATTAGCAATTCTTTGGACTTCTGCAGGCGAAGCTGCAGCAGATATTGGTAGGGGGAGAGTCCGAAGGCGCGGCGAAACAAGGTATTCACATGCTGCGCAGAGACACCGAGCTGAGTCGCCATCCAGCTAAGGCCGACGTGAGCAGAGCCGAAGCTATGCTCTAGCTCGAGCAGCAGCGGAAGAAGTCGCTCATGACTTTGCGAGAAGGAAGCGCTCTTGTTGATAATGCCGTGCTTCTTCAACAGCGTCAGGAATTGATAGATTTCCAAGGAACCGTTGGTTCCAGTGAAGTCGTGACTATCGCGGTATTTATGATAGTAATACTCATGGATACTTGCAAGTGGCGTATCGGATCCCCAGCTAATGGGGGTAGATAGCGGGATGGCTAATGCGTGCACGATAGAGGCAGCTAACGCACCATCAAAGGTTAGATACCAAGTCGACCAAGGTGTGTCGGGGACTTGGTAAGCATGGGGGACACCACCAGCAAGCAGCATACCTTGTCGTTCGTTCAGTTTGACGGGGCCGCTGTCTAGAATAATTTCACCACTGCCGGAGATTGTTTGCAACCAGTGAAAACAAGGATAGCCCTCTTCACGTTGATAATGTTGCTGTTCGCTCTCATATCCGATCGTGTCGAGGATGAGTGGGAGTTTGCGGTCGGTTTCAGTAATGACAAAAAACTTTCGATAGTCATTCGCCAAGGGAAAATCATCTCTTTCATTTTTTAATATATCATGCGTTATTTATTATATTTTAAATGAAATAAATGTCTTGTACAATAAGGGCATAAACGAAATGATTAACCAATAATGCAAAGTGAGGACAATCATCCATGGCGAATAAATTTGTATACACAGCTCCTGCAAACGGTTACCCTGAATGGAATAATAATCCCGATATTTATCAATTAAATCGATTGGAAGCGCATGCGACACTGATGCCCTATCATACGGAAGCGGAAGCACTGGCAGGAGTACGCGAAGCGTCGCAATTTTATAACAACTTAAATGGCACATGGAAATTTCATTGGGCAGAAAATGCACAAGGTCGTCCTCAGGATTTTTACAAAAATGACTTTGACACCAGCACTTGGGCGGATATGCCTGTGCCATCGCATTGGCAGCTGCAAGGTTTTGATTTTCCGCAGTACACGAATATTATTTACCCATGGGTAGGACACGAGGATCTTAAGCCACCATTTGCCCCTGTGAAGTATAACCCAGTTGGTTCTTATGTGCGCAGCTTCTCAATTTCTGAAAGTTGGAATGGGCAGCCTGTCTATCTGAGCTTTCAAGGTGTGGAGTCGGCATTCTATGTATGGGTGAATGGTGATTTGGTTGGCTTTAGCCAAGATTCTTTTACACCTGCGGATTTTGATATTACACCTTATTTGAAGGATGGTGAGAACAAGCTCGCGGTAGAAGTGTATCGTTGGAGTGATGCAAGCTGGTTAGAAGATCAGGATTTCTGGCGTTTGAGTGGGATTTTCCGCGATGTATATCTGTACACAACACCTACGGCACATATCGCTGATTTCAAAGTAAATACGATTTTGGATGCGGCTTGCGAGGATGCTGAGCTGAACATTCAGGCAACGATCACCAATTATGATGGGAAGAGTCAAGGTCTGCATCATGTGGAAGCAATGTTGTACGACGGTGAGCAGCAAGCACTATGGGAAGCACCACTACGTGTAGGCATTCAAACGAAGGACCTCCCAAGCCAAGCTGTAGAACTGTCCGCGCATGTGACCCGACCAGCCAAATGGAGTGCTGAAAGTCCATACCTGTACACGCTCGTTCTTCGTTTAGTTAATGAAGAGGGTACGCTCCTTGAGACGGAAAGCTGCAAGGTTGGCTTCCGCAAGTTTGAGATTGAAGATGGTTTAATGAAAATTAATGGAGAAGTCATTGTCTTCAAAGGTGTAAACCGTCATGAATTTGACCGTGATCGCGGACGTTCCGTCGATGCGGAAAGTATGCTTGCTGATATTTTGCTAATGAAACAATATAATATTAACGCTGTGCGGACATCGCATTATCCGAATAATCCGCTATGGTATGAGCTTTGTGATCAATATGGTTTGTATGTCATTGATGAAACGAATTTGGAGACCCACGGTTCCTGGAGCTATCCGCAATTCGAATTAGGTGAAACGGTGCCAGGAAGTCGACCAGAGTGGACGGGAGCCGTACTTGACCGCGCTAACTCCATGATGCAGCGAGATAAAAATCATCCATCGATTGTCATCTGGTCATTGGGTAATGAGTCATTTGGTGGAGATAATTTCTTGAAAATGCATGATTTCCTGCGTGAAGCCGATCCGACTCGTGTTGTTCACTATGAAGGCGTGTTCTGGTGGCGCGAATCAGAAAGAGCGTCGGATATGGAAAGTCAAATGTATTCCAAAATTGAAAAGATTGAAGAATACGCCAAAAACAATCCGAAGAAGCCATTTATCCTTTGCGAGTATAGCCATGCTATGGGGAACTCTTGTGGTAACTTATTCAAATATTGGGAATTGTTTGATAAATACCCAGTTTTACAAGGTGGATTCATCTGGGATTGGATCGATCAATCTATTCGTACAACGACTTCTGATGGTGTCGCGTATCACGCGTATGGCGGCGATTTTGGTGATACGCCAAATGATGGCAACTTCTGTGGCAATGGTTTGATTTTCGCAGATCGCTCCGTTTCACCGAAGCTGCACGAAGTGAAGAAGTGCTATCAGAATGTGAAGTTCGAAGCGGTAGATGTGGCAAAGGGACAAATCAAAGTAACCAATCAATTCTTGTTCACTAACTTGAATGAATATGATTGGACTTGGACGATTGCTCGTAATGGTGTTGTGGAAAGCCGACAATTTACCGGAACATTTGCGGTTGCACCAGGTGAAACGACAACAGTTGAACTAGCACTTGATGCTGTTGAAAGTCGTTTCCCGAACGATGAATTTGTATTAACACTGAGTCTGGTCCTGAAAGAAGCAACTTTATGGGGAGCTAAGGGACATGAGATCGCTTGGGAGCAATTTATTCTTCCAGCGGTGAATACAGCAATCCATGCACGCAATGGGGAGGCGGAAAAAGAATCCGCAGCTGCACTTACAACGGTGACAGCTATTCAAGTCACGCAGTCATCCGATCGTATCAGCTTGCAAGGGGAGCGATTTGCACTTAGCTTTGATGCAGGAACTGGCGATATCACTTCCTATTTGTGGGACGGAGTCGAGTTATTCCAAAGTGGGCCAGTACCTAATTTCTGGCGTGCCTACACGGATAACGATCGTGGGAACCAGCACCACATTCGTTGTGCACCTTGGCAAGAAGCGGGCAGCGGGCGTAAACTCCTTACTTTGAATGCAAAATCACTGGATACTGGACGCGCTGAAGTTCGGGTACGTTATGAATTGGGGACTAAGCCAGTTTCTGAAGTACAGCTTGTTTATAGCGTTTCTTCAAATGGGGAAGTTGAAGTGGGCATGACCTTAACGCCAGGTGACAGATTGCCTGAAATTCCTGAAGTCGGTGTCATGTTTGAACTAGATGCTGCCTTTGAGAATTTAACTTGGTATGGCCGCGGGCCGCATGAGAACCACTGGGATCGTAATGTCGGCGCAAAACTTGCGCTTCATAATGGAACTGTCGAAGAGCAATTCGTTCCGTACTTGCGCCCACAAGAATGTGGCAATAAGACCGATGTTCGCTGGGCAACCATAACGAATGCGGCTGGGCGCGGACTCCGCATCGCAGGTTTACCAACCGTTGAGCTCAATGCCTTGCCATATTCACCATCTGAACTAGAAGCACACGATCACCCTTACAAGCTGCCTGCAAGTGATAAAGTTGTAGTCCGTGTGAATTACAAGCAAATGGGCGTTGGCGGAGACGATAGCTGGGGAGCTAGAACACATCCCGAGTTCACGTTATACGCGAACAGACAATATACGTATGTGTTCACTTTCCAAGGTATGTAATCGTTGAGTTAAGCCGTTCCATGGGGGTTGTCCCTGTGGAACGGCTTTTTGGCCGCCGCCCATCGCCCGCTAGCGCACCACGTTTGACCCGAGGGATAGAGGGTGATAAGTTTAAATGGAGAAAACATACGACATTTAGGTACCTGAGAAAGGTGGACATTGATATGACAACACCAACGGCACAACCAATCATAGGACTCATTGGCACAGGCGTGATGGGAAAAAGCATGGCAGGCCATTTGATTGGCGCAGGATATGAGGTACATGTGTATACACGTACGAAAGCTAAGGCAGGGGAGTTAGTGGAGAAAGGGGCACATTGGGAGGATACACCAGGCGCCTTAGCACAGAAGTGTCAGGTTATTATGACTATGGTCGGATTTCCAACGGACGTTGAAGACATTTATTTTGGGCAAAATGGTATTCTTGCTATGGCAGAACCAGGCAGCTTCCTGATTGACTTGACGACATCAAGCCCATCTCTGGCCAAACGCATCCATGAGGAAGCGCTGACTCGTCAGCTGTACGCCTTGGATGCTCCCGTTTCTGGCGGAGATATCGGGGCAAGAGAAGCACGATTATCCATTATGGTCGGAGGCGCTCGAGACGTGTTCGAGCAGATGGTTCCTATTTTCCAAGTAATCGGCACGAATATCGTTCATCAAGGTGAAGCAGGAGCAGGGCAACACACGAAGATGTGCAATCAGATTGCGATCGCTAGCAACATGATGGGAGTTGTTGAAGCGCTGGTATATGCGAAGAAAGCGGGACTTAATCCGACGACTGTGCTGCAAAGTATTGAGACAGGTGCCGCGGGCAGCTGGTCGTTAAGTAATTTGGGGCCGCGGATGATCGCTGACAATTTTGCGCCAGGTTTCTATGTGAAACATTTTATTAAGGATATGGGGATAGCTTTACAATCGGCTGAAGAAATGAACATTGATCTTCCGGGTTTGACTCTGGCCAAATCTCTCTATGAACAATTAGCTGCGATGGGCGAAGAGGATAGTGGCACCCAAGCGTTGTATAAGTTAATAGATAAATAAGCGTAAGTTGTTCAATCTGGAGGTTAACTTATGAAAATCGTGATTGCACCTGACTCGTTTAAAGGCAGCTTAAGTTCAGAAGAAGCAGCTAACGCGATAAGAAACGGAATTTTGCGGGCTATCCTAGAAGCTGAAACCGTCCTTATCCCTATGGCAGACGGTGGGGAGGGGACGGTTGATAGCCTTGTACAGGCAACGCGAGGGAGTAAGGTCTTTGTTCCCGTGCAAGGCCCGCTGCAAGATGAGGTAATGGCCTCATATGGTGTCTTAGGAGACGGGGTCACGTGCGTGATTGAGATGGCGTCAGCTTCCGGACTGGTGCTAATTCCAGAAGACCAACGAAATCCGCTGCTTGCGACGACCTACGGAACTGGTCAGTTAATTCGCCATGCGCTCGATCATGGCTATCGTTCCTTCATTCTGGCACTCGGTGGCAGCGCAACGAATGATGGTGGGAGCGGCATGCTCCAAGCGTTAGGTTTACGACTCCTAGATGCCGAAGGGCGTGACATTGGAGCAGGAGGCCAAGCATTGTCTCGCCTGACGCAACTGGATGCTACGCACTGGGATGAGCGAGCCATCCGCGAATCGCAGTTTATCATTGCATCAGATGTAACGAATCCATTTGTCGGCCCGCAAGGGGCATCCCATGTCTTTGGTCCGCAGAAAGGCGCGACACCCGAGATGGTCGAAGCCCTCGATGCAGCGCTCACCAATTGGGCAGATGTGATGGCAGCGCATACGGGAGTTGCCGTGCATCACCTTCCTGGAGCAGGCGCAGCAGGTGGGCTTGGTGGAGCGTTTCAAGCATTTTTCCCTGCAAGCATGAAGCGAGGAATCGATGTTGTGATCGAGATGACCCAATTAATTGAGCATCTGCAGGATGCCAATCTCGTCATCACTGGCGAAGGGCAGACGGATGCCCAGACAGCTTCTGGCAAAGCGCCGATGGGGATTGCGCAAGCTGCTTCAAAGCTTGGGGTACCCGTTATTGTTATCTCTGGTTCCATCGGGCAAGGCATCGAGAAGCTGTATGATTATGGGGTGACAAGTATACATAGCATCGTGAACGGTCCGATGACACTTCAAGAGGCGATGAATCGCACGCCTGAGCTTCTAGCGCAGAGGGCAGAGCAAGTCATGCGTACTTTTTTGGCTGGACGAAAGAAGGAGCTATAACGCCCCTTAACGAATAAACAAGAGGAAGAACAAGTAGAATTCGCGTATACTGACAAGCTCCTAGTCATAAGTCTGGTTATTATGATGTATAAAGGAGTATGCACATGACACTCACAACTCAATTGTATGTAGCGACAACCGGCAACGATGATAATAATGGAAGCCACGAGGCGCCATTCTTAACGATAACCAAAGCTCAGATGACAGTTCGGGAACTTATCCGTAAAGGGATAAACCACGATGTCATCGTCTTTGTGTTCGGGGGGACGTACTATTTAGAAGAAACCTGGCAGCTAGATGAGCGCGATTCAGGCAGAAATGGCTATCGGGTAAGTTATTGCAATGTATCTGGAGAAGTAGTATATATCGTAGGTGGCAGGCCAGTTACGAGCTGGGAGCCGTATAGTTCCGACATGTGGAGGGCGCGGATAGATCCTGGAAACAACTTCCATACGCTGTATGCGGATGGCGAACGCGTGGCTAAAGCACGTTTGCCAGCAAGGGGTTACTTTCAAGTTGCTGGCGAGCCAGAAACAGCTTGTCGCGAAGGCATGTATTATCGAGAGGGAGATCTGCCAGAAGGAAGTGACCTTACGCAAGCTCAGGTATTCATTTGGCCTGGAAAAGGAGAATGGAACTGGTTCTCTGAGCTTCGATCTTTAAAATCTCATGATGCTGAAGCTAGATATGTGGCATTTCAACAACCTTCCATTTGGGAGATTGGCGCAGATTCACGTTATTATATACAAGGATCACTGGAATTTCTACAAGAGCCAGGTCAATTCTATTGGGATGATAAGGACGGTTGGCTCTACTACAAGCCGTATTCAGGTTCACCTTTGCAGCAAGAGATTATCGTACCCACCGTCACGAGGTTAGTTGAGTTGAA
Organism: Paenibacillus oryzisoli; assembly: GCF_001653565.1. Classification (GTDB taxonomy): domain Bacteria; phylum Bacillota; class Bacilli; order Paenibacillales; family NBRC-103111; genus Paenibacillus_E; species Paenibacillus_E oryzisoli. Next base: position 97,921 of record NZ_LYPB01000084.1, on the reverse strand, counting down.
GGGCAAAGATCAAGGTGAGCCTATTCAGCATCTTCACTTTCATGGACTCCACTTCTCCTGCACAGACTTCTGGCCCGATTATCAAATGATTCAAGAAGACGAGGGTCTAAGTAATGTCGAGCGGGATGAGCACCGTGAAGGAATAATCTATATGCAGCATGCAGCGGAGATCACAATCTCAGATTGCCACATCGTAAACTCAGGCAGCAGCGGGATCTTTTTGGATCAACAGACGAGGAACATCCGAATTAACAGAAATCACATCGAACATATCGGATATATAGGGATCTATGCTTCAGGCTTTTCACCACTGCAAGGGAATTTCACCTCAGCGACGACCTCCTACACGAATAAGGAACATAAGATAACGAATAATGTCATTCGCTATGGTGGTGAGCTGATTGGACATGGCTGTGGCATTCTCCTGTATCAAAGTGGACATAACGAAATCACTCATAATCGTATATCGCATATGCCGCGCTATGGCATCTCCTTGAAAGGCTTGCGTCACAAGGTTATGCCAGCGACCATATACGACATTCCAGTAACTTGGGAAAATCATTGGGATTTCCTGCACACGAGGAATAATTATATCGCCAATAACGATATTTCCAGTGTCATGATGGATAGTCAGGATGGCGGTATGATTGAATCGTGGGGTGTTGGGAAGGGCAATGCCATTCATGGGAACCGCTTACATGACAGTGGGATTCATTTTTCATTTGGTTTTGGTATTTATTTGGATGATGCTTCAGACTACTTCACGGTTACCCAGAATGTCATTACGGGGCTCTACAGCACAGGCGAAGGGAAGCTATGGATGCTCATTTTTTCCAAAGGCATCGGCAACCATATTCAAGGAAATGTGCTCGCATGTAACCCCGATGCCATAGCGGCGATTGGCACACAAGAGATGGCCGGCGAGGACAATAAAGAGCTCATAGTGAAAGGGAACATTGTATACAACTCAGGCTATCTCTACTACTTCGTCAATTGGCGGGATGATAAGTTTGCCGAAGCAGACGGTAATCTGTATTGGTCCGATCGTGACCAGGGTCTATGTCAGGTTGCAGGGAAACTACCTCTGCCTTCATCGGGAACGGACTTATTAGGTCGAGATATCTATGACTGGCAGGCATGGCGCTCCTTACTAGGTGGGAAATTCGACGCACGTTCGCTTATCGCAGATCCACTGTTGCTCCTAACGCCAGATGGGAAAATTCACCTTGAGACCACGTCACCCGCTTATGCACTAGGTTGGGTTGAATTGGATGATAAATCAATAGGGCCACAGTAAATTCATCCTAATAAGAGGGGGCTTGGTACTTATGAGAGGATTTGGCTTCTATAAATCCAAGAAATATTTACAGCGCGTACTAAGCTCCATCATGTTATCGATGGTTATTGTCCTATTAGCTTCCTCCTTTGCCAATACGTATTTGCTGGAAAAATCAATGAAACGGATTCAAGAGGACTCTAATCTCAAAATTCTCACGCAATTGCAATATAATTTCTCTTACATGAACGAAATCATTACACATTTATCTTACTTTGTTTTAAAAGATAACTTACTCATTCCTCTCATGTTCGATGAAACCTTGCCCAAAATGGATTTAATTCGCAGTTATCAACGCATGTCCAGTATCATGGACAGCTCCTCTTTCTTACATTCCATGGTCGTCTATAATCATTCTCAAAATGAAATCTACGGGACGACCACCAATTTCTTATTGGATGGCGGTGTGACCAAAAAGAAAATCTCGGATTGGCTGCTAGATCCTGCCCACCAACATGAAACATCCCGGCTCATTCCTGTCAGTCTCGAACGCGAGGATGGTCAAATGGATGCCTTCGCGTTCGTCGTAACCGAATCGTTGAAGCCTTTTTCACGTGGTGAGTCAGCTATTGTTCTCTATATCAAGTCGGATTGGGTTTTCGACAGCTTGAAGAAAATGAACGATACAGGCAGCCGCTCGCAAGGCGATATTCTAATGGCAGATCAGGACGGTCGCTTATACTCTTCCCACAACATAGATACTTATCAAAGCAAAGCGACACAGGAAACCATTCATACCTATATTAAGAATCATAAATCTGCAACGGGTGAGCCTTCAGGATTCGTTATTGGGGACGTGGAAGGCGAGAAAAGCATGATTACGTATATGGCTAATCCGATTCCTAATTGGACGATTCTGTATGTGCAGTCGTATGACCAATTGATGGCCGAAGTCACTCAGACGCGTGTGAAGTCGTTACTTGTCTCAGGCAGTCTCCTATTGATTGCGATTGCTATATCGGTCTGGTTATCCTATAAATTGTATCACCCCATTGAAGATATGCTGCAGCGCATTCGATTTCAGCAACCTCGGGGTGAATCTACGAGGCGAACCGAGGGCGGTGGTGATGAGCTACATGCCGTGAGTGAGAATTATTTGAAATTGTCCCATACGCTGCAGGAAATCAGCTCCGAACACATCGTCAATAAATATTACATCCGTAAATTTATGACCGACGGTCAGATGTTCTCTCATCACGATATGATTAGTTTAATTGACAAGCATGGGCTGAATATTGCTTATCCTGCCGAAATACTCGTTTGTGTGCTCCGTTTGGATCAGTTCCAATCGTATGCGAGTCACACGGCCCTTGCTTTGAAGAAAACACATAGCTTTGCCATCACGAATATTGCGCAGGAAATGATGATCAAGGCGTATCCCTGTGAAGCTGTGGAGGTGTGGGGAGATCATATTATTCTGATTGTATCTCTGGTTGACGCGCCTGCCACTGCGAAGACAGATACGATTCTTCCCATACTTCGAGATATACAGCATACGATTGAGCAATATTACCAGTTGAGTCTCTCGTGTGGGCTAAGTGATGCCATTTCTCAATTGACCCAGCTGTCATTTGGTTATACGCAAGCTTTGCAGAACAGCTTGTACACCCTTATTTTCGGTTATCAATCCATTATTACGAGTGACATGGTGAAAGAAAACAATGCGAATAAGCGGGTGTCGATTCCAGAAACGATTGAGAGGAAACTTTCGGAGAGTTTGAAGAAGGGGCTCATGACAGAAGCGGGAATTGAGCTGGAGAAGGCGTTCTCCCTTTTTGCCACCTTCCATTATCATGATATTCACCGCGCTGTAACGAATTTAACCTGGGTAATCAAGTATGCGGTCGTTGAAATTATGGAAAATCGCGTAACGAAGATGAGCTTCCATGTAGATTATATTCATCACATTCCGCAAGAGAAGGAAACGTTAGAAGAAATGTACCTAGCTTTGTTAGCCTTATGCGCACAAATTTGTGAAGGTCAGAAGCCGTCTAACGTGGAGCGGAATGACATGATCTTGGAAACAGTCAAAGAACTCATCCATCAGAAGTATGCCGATATTAATCTGAGCCAGCAAACGATCGCCTCGACAGTCAAGCTGTCATCCCCTTATTTGGGAAAGTTATTCAAGGATAGCTATCAGATTACACTTACCGAGTATATCAACGAAGTACGGTTGCAACATGCCAAGCATCTTCTTGAGAGCGGGGATCATTCGGTATTAGATATTATGGAAAAATGCGGTTATGCCAATCCGAGCTATTTTTTTCGATTGTTCAAAGCCAAATTCGGCAGTACGCCGAAGGAATATCGCATGAAGAAATCCATTTCATAACAGGGGAATTGTGTTATAACAGCCGCCAACTTCTTCCACCAATTGGTGCATAGTAGGGCGGTTTTGTGCATTTACATGGTAAAAAGAGAGTAATTCGAACATTGTACATATGCATTCTACACTTTTTCGAACATCGTACGCTATGTAAACGCTTCATCCTGTGGCAAGATGCGTTTAGGGAAGGAGGAGCACAATGACGAAATCGCATCCCAACAAAAAAGGTTGGCTATTCCAGGAATTTAAGTACCTGCGAAAAAATCGAGAGCTGCTGATGCTTGCGATGCCAGGTATTTTATTTGAACTGGTGATTAAGTATTTGCCCATGATCGGCCTCATCTTAGCTTTCAAGTATTTCAGGTATGATCAAGGCATTCTGGGAAGCAAATGGGTCGGCTTCAAAAATTTCGAATTTATTTTCAAATCGCAGGACGCCTGGCGCATTATTCGCAATACGCTTTTATACAACATGTCCTATATCGTTCTTGGAACGCTTGCTGCGTTAGTCCTTTCTATCCTGTTGTATGAGGTAAGCGGGCGCATGGTGAAGATGTATCAAACAACCCTATTTCTACCGTATTTCATCTCGCTTGTATTGGTCGGTTACATTACGTACGGTTTCCTGGAGCATAAGAGCGGGTACCTCAATAGCTTACTGATCAACATCGGGCTTTCTCCGCACAAATGGTACTTTGAGACGACACCTTGGCTATTCATTCTCCCTGTAGTCGCCGTATGGAAAAGTGTCGGCTTCTCGACCTTGATCTACTATGCTGGCATTGTCGGCATTAACACCGAATATTACGAAGCAGCTAAATTAGACGGCGCATCGCGCGTTCAAATGATTACTCGAATTACGCTGCCGCTCATGAAGCCGTTGATTATCATCGTGTTTATTCTGGGCTTAGGCAATATTTTCCGTGGGGATTTCGGATTGCATTACTTCGTGCCGAATAATGTTGGCGCTAATTTGGCCACGACAGATGTCATAGATACGTATGTGTATCGTGCATTAGCGAAGCTTGGTGATATTAATTCCGGGGCAGCAGTAGGCTTCCTACAGTCAGTTGTAGGACTAATCACCATTGTGACTGCGAATGCAGCGGTTCGCCGAATTGATAAAGAGAACGCGTTATTCTAATGGGGAGGAGACTAGGAGGTTTATGGAACTTGCCTTAGCTAAACCAGTGAGACCGGCATCGATGTGGTATATTCACGTATTTTTCACCCTTATCTCGGTGTTGATGATTATTCCATTTATCCTCGTGATTGCGGTGTCATTGTCATCGGAGAATAGTTTGGTTCATTTCGGATATCGTTTTATTCCCAAAGAGCTCAGCTTAGAAGCTTACCGAATTGTGTTCAAATCTCCCGAGATTTGGCTCAAATCGTATGGGGTTACGATCGGAATTACGATTATTGGGACTGTGTTATCGCTATTATTAACGACGTTGACGGCATATCCCATGTCACGACGCGACTTTCGTTATCATCGACCTCTTACGTTTTATATTTTTTTCACCTTGTTGTTCAATGGGGGCACGATCCCGTTCTATATCCTAATGACACAATACTTGCATTTGAAAAATTCCATCCTTGCTCTAATCATTCCGCTGCTCATGAATCCGTTCAATATTATTATTATGAAAAGTTTTCTCGATAAAATTTCGATGGAAATTATTGAATCCGCCAAGATTGACGGTTCCAGTGAACTTCGCATTTTCTATCGTATTATTATGCCGCTTTCGACACCGGCATTAGCGACACTCGGCTTATTTATTTCTTTTGCCTATTGGAATGATTGGTTTAATGCTCTGTTGTTTATCGATGATAACAAATATGTACCGCTTCAATTGCTGCTTGTTCGCATTCTATCGCAGATTGAATTCCTGGCGAATTCGCCTTTAGCCGAGGCGGCAAGCAAGTTACAATTTGCCAACTTCCCTACCTTATCTGTGCGGATGGCAATGGCTTTGGTTGCGGGCGGTCCGATGATGATCATGTTCCCTTTTTTCCAAAAGTATTTCGTGAAAGGGATTACAGTAGGTTCACTCAAAAGCTGAGAGGGGGTGAGGGCGCGTTTGTAAGGATTGATTGATGTTCTGAAGTTACAAGGGGTTCTTAATATGGAGGTGTTTAGGTTGATTCAAGTAAAAAAAATGTACCTGAGCTCTGCGGCCATTATGCTTCTGAGTATGTCCGTATTAGCTGGATGCAAGACCGACACGGCAAGTGAAACGACAACACCGGCAGCAACACCCCCACCAACAACGACGAGCGCGACGCCCGCTACACCTGCACCAAGCACATTGCCTGAAGTCAAATTAACATTCTATTATCCAAGTAATCCGCCTGGTAAAGATCAGGCACTCGTGAATGAGGAAGTCAATAAATATGTGAAGAGCAAAATTAATGCTACTGTCGATCTTAAGCCGCTTTCCTTTGATGAATATGATCCGAAATTGAACACTATCATGGCCTCCGGTGAAGCTTTCGATGTGGCGTGGGGCTCCAAATATTGGCTGCTTAGTTATCAGCCGAACATTGACAAAGGTGCGCTCTTGGAGCTGACCGATGCAATGATCAGTAAAAATGCTGCAGCGGCTCGGAAGAATATTCCCGATAAATTCTGGCCGGATATGAAAGCGACGGATGGCAAAGTGTATGGCTTCCCGGTTTATCAAATCGCAGCCAAGACCAAAAGTCTCGTCATTCAAAAGCAATTCGTAGACAAATATAAACTGGATGTTGCTTCAATTAAAACCTATAAAGATCTCGAACCTTTCTTGAAATCGATCAAGGACAATGAAAAGGATGTAATTCCTTTCGGGATGGCTCAAAATTCATGGGGCCTCTATACAGACCCGAATCTAGTTGCCGCAGATGGGCTTGCGGTTGCGTATAAGAAAGATGACAAAACGTACACCTCCATCACGAAAATTCAACAACTGCAGAATAAGAAGGACTTTTTTACGACGATGCATAAATGGTCATTGGCTGGCTATATCAATGAGGATGCGCCGCTATTGAAGAACATTACGGATCTCAAGAAGAAGGGGAAAGTAGCGGTAAGCCTTGAGTTTACGACGAAGCCAGGCGGCGAAGTGGATGAAATGGCGAATAACGGCGGCAACGCTGTTATGTATGTACCTATCTCTGATTCCTACTTCACAGGCGTTGCGAGTGCGATGCAGGTGATTAGCAAAACCTCCAAGAACCCAGATCGTGCCCTCATGTTCATCAACCTTCTGAACACAGATAAAGTGTTATATAATCTGATTTCGAATGGGTTGGAAGGCAAGCATTATACGAAGAAGGATGACAAGTATATTGAACCGATCAAGGATTCCGGCTATGCACCCAATGTGGATTGGGTATTCGGCAACCAATTTAACGCCTTCTTGAAAGGTGCACAGACTCCTGATGTGTGGGACAAAACGATCAAATTAAACGAAAGCGCCATGGTGCCAGTTTCCTACGGCTTTGATGTGAACAGAGACGCCATCAAGTCTGAGGTGGCCAATGTGACTGCTGTAGATAACGAGTTCCAAGTGGCACTTGAAACAGGTGCTGTAGATCCTGCAGATCAACTGCAGAAGTATATCGACAAGCTGAAAGCAGCGGGTCAAGACAAGATCGATGCGGAAACGACGAAGCAGTGGCAAGCTTTCCTGAAAGCGAGAGGCTTGTAACGCGTAGTAGACAAGAAGCCGTTCTTTGGGTCATTTGACCCCAAGGGACGGCTTTTATGTCGCTTCATCATATTAGGCCAAGCTTTCGAATATAGATGAGTAAACATGAAGACAAAGTAAGCTGCCTTTGCACACCTTTTTCACAGCAAAAGGATAGCTGTTTTTGTTTACATGCATATACTAATCATACAGTAGCAAGAATGAAAGAGGTGATCTTGGTGGGAACACGGCTATTATCGGAACAGCTAGTGAAAACTCGCTTTCCCCATTTAAGGTACATCCGAATTCACACGTCTGATAAATATAGGGCAACGATTTATGCATGGAATGAGGATCTGCAACTATCGAAACAGGATGCGCTCAATGTGGAAAAATATGCAAACGCTTACTTGTACCCATACGTGGTTTTTCAAGTTAAGGCTTATTGTGCAGTTCGTGCGGATAACGTGCCGCTGTTGCAAGAAGTGCCTGTGGATATTACGCAAACGGCGTTGCGCTCTAACTTAAATCAATATGGTATTCTAGCCGCGATCAATCGGCAATTTCCTTATGGACGTTTGCGATTTAAACATTATGACGTCATTCATAGCATGATCCATTTTGATTTTGATGCGCTTAAACGTATGGGGGAGCATGAGAAGGAGATTCTGCTGCGCTTCTTGCGCGAAATGATCCCGCTTGGCTGCTACTGTGAGGTTCAATTTCTAGAGGACGATAGTTAAACATGTGATCGTTCACCTGAGTCTCCGAGAGAATCGGAGACTTTTGTTTGCGTTTAACTTATAATTTGTACATGGCGTTCTCGTATTAATACATAATGACAACGATAAGGAGATACTATTTTCCATGTTGAAACGATCCCCGTACCTTTTGTTAATCTTAGCAACTTGTATTTGGGGAGGAAACTTTGTGGCGGGTAAGTCACTTGTTCTACATATTCCTCCTGTTACACTCGCAACTGTGCGCTGGGGTATAGCATTCTTGTGCTTACTACCCCTGTATGGCAAAGCTGCTTGGAAACTGAAACATGAATACCTTGCAAATTGGAAAATGGTGATATTCCTCTCCCTGACTGGGGTAGCGGGATTTAATTCACTCACGTATGTCGCTGTCCAATACACGGGGTCCATCAATGCCTCCTTAATGAATTCGGCGACACCGATATTCGTTATTCTCATCACTTGGGCAGTCATGAAGGAAAGACTTGCCTGGTGGGCACTTCCTGGAATAGGCGTATCGATCCTAGGTGTATGTTGGATTATAAGTCAAGGGGATTTGCCTGCCCTCCTTCGGTTATCCGTTAATCGAGGCGATATGTTCATGCTGATTGCCATCTTATGTTGGGCTTTATATTCAGTGGGCATGAAGAAAATGGCTGGTCGCTTTCCGGCAAGTCCATTTCTGCTGGTGCAAGTTACCGTTGCGCTTGTGGTGTTGATACCCAGTTCTTCGATCGAGTGGATCATTCAAGCACCTGATGTATCTTGGAGTCCTGCCTTAGTTAGTGGGTTGCTATATGTAGGTATCTTTGCATCCATCGTAGCTTTCCTGAGTTGGAATAAAGCCATTGAGCTTGCCGGTCCGCAGCGGTGTGCAGGATTCCTCAACTTCATCCCATTGTTTAGTGCGATCTTCGCAACCACATTTACAGGGGAATCCTTGCAGTTCTATCATCTTCTGGGCGCATTCTCCATCGTGTTAGGAGTGTATTTGACGAATCGGGCAATGAAGAAGCAAGTGCGCCTCATTTTATCTAAATGAATCAAACGCTACCTGAATATAGCATGGCTGTTTTCCTATTTCGTTGGCACGCCAATCCATGGTTTACATCGTCCTTTTACGGCATCAAGCCTGTTGTGACTGGTTTTATTATTTATGCAGCGCTGCATTTCGGCCAATCTACCTTTGGAACTGTAGAAGTGGGGGTCACGTGGAAACAAATTGCCACACTGCTCATTGCTGCCGGCGCTTTTGTGGCAATCGTCACATATAAGCTGCATCCTATTGGGGTTATTGTAGGCGCCGGCGTGATGGGCATTGTATTTTTCTTGTGAAATGCTGGAGTACCGTGGAGAGAGAAAAGCGCCCGCCGTAACTGAATAGATGGATTTTCTGTAGTTAAATTCTTAGATTTATCGATAAAAAGGAAATTAGATGGATTTCATGTAGCTAGTTTTGGGTATTTTTCCGGGATTGAGTGTTTTTAGGGAAATTAACTGTATATTTTCCATTAAAGAGGAATATTTGACGGATTTCTTCTGGATTAGCTGTATATTTTACAGGTAAATGGTTTATGTAAGGGTAGCAGAAGTTGTCCGTCTACCCACTTGCCATAGCTCACTCAAGTCCAAGAAATTCCATTGACTTAGCCGCAGCCAGAACCCGCCACGCCACCAGCTAGCCAATTCCCCAACCTGGCCTGGCCCGATCCAATCATTCAGTCGCTATCATCAAACCCTTACCATTCCTCTCAAAGAGTTGGTGGTAAGGGTTTTTCACTGTATTCAGCTTAGTGAACTGATAAATATTTCTTTTATAGGCAATAAACATCTTTATATTTCGAATAAATGTTATATAATGTACAATATATAACAAATAGAACACACTATATAGCATTGTTAAGTAGCATTAGGAGGGATACATCATTGAACTTACGGCTCGCCAAATAGAAATTATTGATCTCGTCGGCAAATATGCGCCGATTGCTGGGGAACGCATTGCAGAGCTGCTGGGAGTTAGTCGACCGACGATTCGGTCGGATTTAGCGGTATTAGTGATGTTACGGCATATAGATGCCAAGCCAAAGGTTGGCTATTTTCTCGGAACAGCAGTGCAAGACGCACATGCACCCAGCAAGTTGATTGAATCCTTGAAGGTGAAAGACGTGATGGGCATTCCTGTATTGCTTCGTGAAACGGTAACGGTAAGTGATGCGGTTGTTGCCCTTTTTCTCGAAAATGTGGGAAGTTTGATGATTGTTAATCAGGAAGATGCGCTAGCTGGCGTCGTTTCTCGAAAGGATTTGCTGAAGGTCACCTTAGGACATGCAACGGCAACGGCTATGCCAGTTTCGCTGGTCATGACCAGGCAACCCAACATTATTACGGTCAAGCCTGAGGATAGTGTGCTAGAAGCAGCCCGGAAAATGATTCAGCATGAAGTAGACAGCTTGCCTGTCGTTAAGGCGATGGAAGGCCGGGAAGGGCTGGAAGTGCTTGGCCGAATTACGAAAACAACAATGACCAAATTGCTGCTGGATGTAGCGCTAGGTACGTAAATCAGGGGGAATTTACATGGGAGAGAAGCTGCATACCATTTTCGTATGTTCGGATTCGGTAGGAGAAACAGCAAATACGGTTGTTCAAGCAACGATTCGGCAATTTAATGCAAGTCAGGTTGCCGTCAAGCGATATGGTTCCATTCGAACCGAAGATGAAGTGCGAGCGATTGTGGAAGAAGCCTCACGACTGAATGGATTTATCGCATACACACTTGTATTGCCTGAACTAAGAGAAATGATGCGGCAAGAAGCCATTCGTTTGAATGTGAATGCCATTGATATCATGGGACCGATGATGCAAGCCTTTATCGACACGTTTAAGGATTCGCCGAAGCGGAAAGTCGGGCTGCTTTATCAATTAGATGAACAGTATTATCAACGGGTGGAAGCAGTGGAATTTACAGTCAATAGCGATGATGGCAAAGATCCAAGCATGATGAAACAGGCACATATCGTCTTATTGGGACCGTCACGAACTTCCAAAACACCCCTTAGTATTTACCTGGCGCATAAGGGATTTAAGGTATCGAACTATCCGTTAGTTCCAGAGGTTAAGCCGCCTAGTCTATTATTTGAGCTTGACCCGAAGAAGCTTGTCGGGCTGACGATGAGTGTGGATAAGCTGATTGGGATACGTACAGAACGATTGAAAGCCGTTGGCCTCCCTTTCGGGGCTAAATACGCGACGAAAGAGCGCATAGAGGAAGAAGTAGCTTTTGCCATGAAATTGTATCGTGAGTTGGGTTGTTCGATTATTGATGTGAGTGAGAAAGCAATTGAGGAAACAGCGGGCTTAATTTTGGCGGAAAGATCATAACGCATCAGTCAACGAATCAAACCAATTTCGAGAGGGTGGGATCGCTTATGCACAGAGACTTATCGTTGGAAATCGTACGGGTAACGGAGGCGGCAGCCATTGCATCATCCAGTTGGACAGGGAAAGGGAATAAACATGATGCGGATGGAGCAGCTACTTCTGCGATGCGGGAATATTTTGGTGCTGTTCCTTTCCGGGGGACTGTCGTCATCGGTGAAGGTGAAATGGACGAAGCGCCTATGCTTTACATTGGTGAAGAGGTAGGGAGTGGCGTTGGACCTGAATTTGATGTAGCCGTTGATCCCTTAGAGGGAACGGATATTGTTGCAAGCGGACGGAATAATGCCCTATCTGTTGTGGCTATCGCGGAAAAAGGTAATCTCCTCCATGCCCCTGATATGTATATGGCTAAGCTGGCTGTCGGACCACGATTGGCTGGCAAACTGAGTCTGGAAGATCCGCTTGAGCTGACCATTCGGAAAGCGGCAAGCATTCTACATAAGGAAATCTCAGAATTGACCGTTTCCATCTTAGATCGCAACAGACATGCCGAACACATAATGATTTTGCGAAGACTCGGGGTCAAAATATATTTACTCAGTGACGGCGATGTGGCCGGTGCAATGGCGGTGGCATTCCCAGAAACGGGGATTGATCTCCATGTAGGCTCAGGGGGAGCTCCTGAAGGAGTTCTTGCAGCAGCAGCATTGCGTTGTATGGGAGGCGAACTACAAGGGCGTTTGCTACCCGAGAATGAAGAAGAGCATCTTCGGTGTCTAGCCATGGGGATTACGGATCCATTGAAAGTCTTAGGCATGCGGGACCTAGTTGGCGATTCAGATATTATTTTCGCGGCTACAGGGGTCACATCAGGCGATTTCTTAAATGGTGTTAAATATGGCTGGGGCGGTCGTGCACAGACGCACTCGGTTGTGATGAGAGCACAGACACAGACTGTGCGTTTTATCCAATGCCTTCATCAGTTGCATGAGGAGCAACGCGGAAGCGCCTAACCTAATCATGCTAGACATGTGCCAAGTTCCCCGCCGCATATACTTGAGATGAGAAGATGTGAAAAGAGGGATAACATGAGCTTGTCTTCAATTGATTTTCTTTCCGTCGTCCGCAGTTGCATACCTGAGGAGGCAGAGATTGTCGTGCTGAAGCAGGAGGGAGATCCCGCGGCAATTCTTTACGCCGATGTGGATGGTGATGGGTTTCCAGAAATCACAGCTCTATATAGATATTTGGACCATCAATATTTGTTTTCCTTGAAAGAGTACTCTGGCAATTGGTTTCCGATCGGGTCGGCATCCACAGGCAGGAATCTAGCGGTTAAAGATTTTGCTGCAGCCCCTATTTCTCGCAAAGAAGGCTGGGATGTCTTAATCGGTTGGGAGCGGGCAGAGGAACCTATCGCAGAGTTGGATATTATTCAATGGACACAGAATGGATTTCAACGTGTAATTCCACCTGGTACGACCTATTCACATTTGGAAATCGAAGATATGCCGACGCGGAATGGGCAGGATGGCCTTTGCGAAATCGCCTTATGGACGCAGGAGCAAGGTCAAGCGTATCGTGTAGAAACGTTTCGCTGGGATCCCTTCCGGCTAGTGCCGACCAGTGACGTACATGCTTATTATTTTCAAAAAGTCGCTCGCTACTATGAGAATTTAACGCAGGAACAGCCGAATGAACCCCTATATCGCAGTTATTTGGAGGATGCTCAGAAAAGGGTAGGTAGCAGCTAAGTAAGTCTAAGTAAAAGCCAGGAGACATCTTCTCCTGGTTTTTTGTCGTGTCGTAATTTCTGAGTCTGATTGTCCGAAAGTTAGACTAAAAATAAGCGTTTTCATGTGCTACATTTATTAGAGTTGTCTAGATATCATATATGTGTGTTGCAAGGCAAAAACCTACTGGAGGTCTTCACATGTCACGTAAGTATCGAATTGGTATTATTGGTTGCGGTGGAATTGCGAATGGTAAGCATTTACCTAGTTTGAGTAAGTTATCCAATGTTGAATTGGTCGCATTTTGTGACATTATTCAAGAGAGTGCTGCGACTGCTGCAGCGAAATATGGGATTGAAGGCGCGCTAGTTTGCGAAGATTATAAAGAAGTTCTACAAGATGCTACGATTGATATCGTGCATGTACTAACACCGAATATTTCACATGCGGAAATTTCAATTGCTGCTCTTGAAGCTGGCAAGCATGTTATGTGTGAGAAACCGATGGCGAAAACAGCTGAAGATGCGAAACGCATGGTTGAAACAGCGAAACGCACTGGCAAAAAATTGACGATTGGTTACAACAACCGTTTCCGTCCGGATAGTCAACATTTGAAAAATGTGTGTGAAGATGGGGAGCTTGGTCACATTTATTTTGCTAAAGCACATGCTATTCGTCGTCGTGCGGTACCTACATGGGGTGTTTTCCTTGATGAAGAGAAGCAAGGTGGCGGTCCGTTAATCGATATCGGTACGCATGCCTTAGATCTTACACTTTGGATGATGGACAACTATAAGCCGAAAGTCGTATTAGGTACGTCTTATCACCAATTGTCCCAAAAAGAGAACGCAGCTAACGCATGGGGACCATGGGATCCAAGTAAATTTACTGTTGAGGATTCCGCATTCGGGATGATCGTTATGGAGAATGGCGCAACCATTATTCTTGAATCCAGCTGGGCTTTAAACACGCTTGAAGTCGACGAAGCGAAGTGCTCGCTCAGTGGTACAGAAGGTGGAGCGGATATGAAAGGCGGCCTTCGCATCAATGGTGAGAAGCACAGTCGTCTATACACAACCGAGGTTGATTTGAATGCAGGCGGAGTTGCATTCTACGACGGTAAAAGCGAAAGTGCTGCTGACGTAGAAATGCGCACTTGGATCAATGCGATTGACCAAGACATTGATCCGGTAGTAACACCTGAGCAAGCATATGTTGTATCGCAAATTCTTGAAGCCATCTATGAGTCCGCTCGCACGGGCCAAGCTGTTTATTTAAACCAATAGCAACGGCCAAGGAAAACCATGAGGATGTTAAGTCCTCGTGGTTTTTTCTTTGCGTTTGTTTCAGATGGAATTTGAAAATAGGGGTGTAGTTGGCGTATGCTTATTAGTAGGTTGCCATAAATCTGGTATTGAGAGAAAGGAAGCGGACCATATGCACTTGGGCTTGCAAAATAAGGTAGCATTAATTACAGGTGGAAGCAAAGGGATTGGATTAGCTACTGCTATTTCGCTGTCCCGCGAAGGGGCGAAAGTGGCTATACTTGCGCGAAATCCAGAGCAGCTTCAGGAAGCTGCGATTCAAATTGCTAATCTAACTGAAGGCGAAGTTTTAACAATTGTGGCAGATGTGACATCAGAGGCCGATTGTCAGCGAGCAATTGAAGAGACAGTTCAGCATTTTGGCGGATTACATATTCTTGTGAATAATGCAGGGACTTCTGCTGCAGCACCATTTGAACAGGTAGGTTCGGCTGTGTGGCGTCAAGATTTAGAATTAAAATTATTCGGGGCGATCCATTGCTCGCAATTTGCGATTCCCCATATGCGAGAAGCAGGTGGCGGATCAATCATACATATTACAACTTCAGCAGCCAAAACACCTTCAGCTTCATCGCTCCCGACATCGGTTAGCAGAGCGGCTGGATTGGCGTTAACGAATGCGATGAGCAAAGATTTGGGCTCTGCACAGATTCGGGTCAACACCGTATGTATTGGAACTATTCGCAGTGACCAGATCGAGAAAGTGTGGAAAAAAGTTGCACCTGACCTCACGTGGGATGAGTTCGCAAGTGATCCGCGACATGATATTCCATTAGGCCGTATTGGGAGTGCGGAGGAAGCTGCGAATGTGATTACCTTTTTGGCATCTGATGCGGCTTCCTATGTAACCGGGACCTCTGTGAATATTGATGGTGGAAAAGGCGCAGCCTTATAGAAGTTCATATAAGTTCTCAAAATACAAATAAGCTCGAATGCAACAAAGCCTATGTCTCTCCGATAACGGAAAGCCATAGGCTTTGTTCTTCTTCTATGTTTCTTAGGGCATGGTGATTGGATTAAATTCTACGTTTCTTTCTTAGATACCAGACGATCTCAGAGATAGCGTCCCGGATAGAAGTAGTGTGGTGAAAGCCGAATGTGATTGTCATAAGCAAGAAACCTCCCTAACCCTGAAAGAATGTCATGCATGAATAGTATTACGTAAGGAAATCGATGTTGGTTCTATTTTTTTTTAGAGGGAAAAGCCTTTTTTGAAAAATAAATTAAATTAAAGTTTTACTTTAGAGATCGGCTTCAAAATCGTTAATTTTACTTGACAGGTTAAACGTTTCAATTTAATCTAAATATGAGTGTTAAACGTTTAACTCGCTCGTGAATTTGGAGGATGTAATGAGCAACCTATAACAAGGGATACGGAGTGATTCGATCATGTGGAAACAAGCGATTGAGGATGCTTTACAGAAGACGAAAGTGAATATTGAGCGTTTTGGGGATCAGTTCCCTCATGTTAGTGAGAACGATATTTATCATCTGAATCCGAATACCGATTGGACGGATGGCTTCTGGTCAGGGATTCTGTGGCTGAGCTACCAGTATAGCGGTGACAAAGTATTCCAAGAGGCTGCACAAAAAACGGTTGCGAGTTTTAAAAATCGACTAGAGAATCATGTTGGATTGGATCATCATGATATTGGATTCTTATATTCCCTTTCTTCCAAAGCGCAATGGATCCTGGAGAAGGATGAGAACGCGAAGCAACTTACATTGCAAGCTGCAGATGTGTTGATGAAACGTTGGAGACCGAAGGGCCAATATATTCAAGCTTGGGGTCCCGAAGGTGATGAGCACAATGGCGGGCGGATCATTATTGATTGTTTGTTGAATCTGCCGTTGCTTTACTGGGCATACGAACAAACGGGAGATGCAAAATATAAAGAAGTCGCGATTATCCATGCGGATCTATCACGTCGTTACTTGGTACGTGGTGATGATTCATCGTATCACACGTTCTATTTTGACCAAGAAACAGGTGAACCTCTGCGTGGCGGAACGCATCAAGGTTACCAGGATGGATCTACTTGGACAAGAGGACAAGCGTGGGGAATTTACGGGTTTGCGCTTTCGTATCACTACACGAAGAATCCGCTTTATCTAGAGACAGCTAAACGCTTAGCGCGTTATTTCTTCGAGCGTTTGCCAGAAGATGATGTTGTATACTGGGATTTCAATGCGCCTGTGAATGCTGAAACCAAGCGGGATAGTTCAGCTTCAGCGATTGCATCGGCAGGAGCTTTAGAAATACTTGAGCATTTGGCAGCGGATGATCCAGATCGTGCCTTCTTGGAAGATGGCGTACAACGTTCGATGGCAGGACTCGTGAAATCCTACGCGACAATTGGGAAACCAGGTGCACAAGGTTTACTCGAGCGCGGTTCTTACAGTGTTCGCGGCGGCGCCGCACCTGATGATTATGTGATTTGGGGCGACTACTACTATTTAGAGGCTCTGCTTCGTTTGGAAAAAGGATTCAAGGGGTACTGGTATGAGTAATTCACAATCGGCTGTGGCAACAGATCGCGCCTACTGGGTTCAGACGATGCTTCGCATCGCTGAGCCTGTCCTACGGGCGCTGGCAAGCAGACAACTTAGAGCCACAATGCCAGTTGAGTGTAAAAGAGAAGAACAACGCGCGTTCACGCATCTCGAAGCGTTCGGTCGAACGCTGGTAGGTATGGCACCTTGGCTAGAGACACCAGCGTTAGATGCCGAGGAAGAGCAGTTTCGTCAGGCATACGTTAAGCTCGCTCAAGAGGCGATGGATGCAGCAACGGATCCAGAATCTCCGGATTTCTTGAATTTTGCGACGGGCATGCAGCCAATCGTTGATACCGCATTCTTAGCACATGCCATTCTGCGTGCACCGAATGCGCTGTGGCACAGCTTAGAGCCCCGCGTCCAAAAGAATCTCGCTGCCGCGATGAAAACCTCACGGACGCGTAAGCCAGGTTTCAATAACTGGCTGCTCTTCGCAGCAATGACAGAGACTGCACTGGGTGTCATGGGCGAAGACTGGGACCATATGCGTGTTGACTTTGCATTGAAACAGCATGAACAATGGTATCTTGGCGATGGCATGTATGGTGATGGCGTGGACTATCATGCGGATTACTATAACAGTTTCGTTATTCAGCCCATGATGGTGGATATCATCGAGCATGTGCATGAGCTATATGCAGATTGGGGCAATATGCGCGAGAATATCCTGAAACGAGCGCAGCGTTATGCAGCCGTTCAGGAGCGCATGATTTCGCCTGAAGGCACATTCCCAGCGATTGGCCGTTCGTTAGCCTACCGCTTTGGAGCCTTCCAAGCGCTGGCACAGACATCACAGCGACGTGAGTTGCCTGTGGGCGTTCAACCAGCTCAAGTTCGGGGAGCTTTAACAGCCGTCATACGCCGATTGATTGAAGCACCAGGTACTTTCGATGAAGGTGGCTGGTTGCGGATAGGACTTTGCGGGCATCAGCCAGAGCTGGGCGAACCTTATATCTCGACAGGTAGCTTATACTTATGTTCTGCGGTGTTCCTACCGCTAGGCTTGACAGCGGATGATGAGTTCTGGCAAGGTGCGGCGGTTCCGTGGACCTCACAGCAAGTTTGGTCTGGTCAAACGGTTGCGATAGATAAAGCGTTATATGAGTAGTTGAATATTTGAGTGCTAAGCACGTACACGTCCTAATGGGATGGGTACGTGCTATTTGTATGCGTCAAAATGTAAATATTTGTGGGTATGGGGTGGCGGTAGAGGTATTGGTATTGGTATTGGTATTGGTATTGTGTTGTGTTGTGTTGTGTTAATAAAGGTAGAAGTACTCCATAGAAGTTTCCTCAATGAATAAAGTAAGAACCGTTCGATGTCTATGCAAATCGGGGGATAGCCTCATTGTCTGACTTAGAGTTGACCCATACAATAAGAGTTATGAAGGGGACATCTCCCTTATGACCTGTAAACCAAGGAGAGATCTTGATGGGCTTATTGGATGGATTGTACCGATTTCAAAATTGCCGAACGCTTCGGGTTTCAAGCTACGACCGATCAGGAGGAAATGCCGATTATATTCAAATTAAAGCTGGGGAGACAGCGGTGCTTGCCGATCTGCTCAATACGGGGATTATCAAACATATTTGGATCACGATCAATGCGAAGGATCCCATGTATAATCGCAATCTGATATTGCGGATGTACTGGGATGGCGAGTTGGAACCTAGCGTACAAAGCCCGATCGGCGATTTCTTCGGGCAGGGCTGGGGCGAGAATTATCTATTCGCCTCTCTTCCGATGGCTGCGGCTCCAGCAGGAGGAAGAGGGCTGAATTGTTACTTCCCGATGCCGTTCACCCAAGGCGCGAAGATTACACTGGAGAATGATTCGGAGTTGGATGTTCCTTCTTTTTATTATTACATCGATTATGAGGAGCATGCTTCTATACCGGACGATGCAGGCCGCTTTCACGCTTGGTGGAACAGGGAAATAACCGAACCGTCGTGTGAGCAAGAGAACGAGTGGGGACTAATGGGGGAACCACCGAAAAATCAATCAGATGCAGGCAATTATTTATTTGCGGAAATTAAAGGTCGGGGACATTTTGTTGGCGTTAATTACTATGTCGATAGTCCAGGGCCGATGTGGTATGGAGAAGGCGACGACATGTTTATGGTGGATGGTGAACCATGGCCAGGATCACTGCATGGCACCGGCACGGAAGATTTCTTCAATTCCTCGTGGTGCCCGAACGAGTTGTATACTCATCCGTACTTCGGTTACGCACGAGTACCGGATAAGCTAGGCTTTATGGGGCGCACGCATTGTTATAGGTTCTTATTGGAGGATGCCATCCATTTCCGCAAATCGCTCCGCTCCAGTATTGAGCATGGGCATGCCAATGTGCTGACATTGGACATCGCCAGTGTAGCCTATTGGTACCAAAGTGAGCCGCATAAAGCGTTCCCGGCGATTCCACAGAGATCATTGCGTCAAAATATGCCAGCTATTACCGCGAGTGACGTACACCGTTGGCGAGATGCGTGGAGAAACTCCAAAGGTTCTGGCAAGCTTTGGGGGAATGAGCTGGATTGAGTTAGGCCCATTCATAGAAGAAATCCCCCTGATCTGCGCAGCATGACACGCTTATGCGGTTATGTATATATGGAATCACGATGAGGAGGTAAGTAGTGGATGAAAAGAATGGTCACTAGTACGTTGATCGGTATCATGATGTTGCTTGCGTTATTGCTTGTTGGAAGCGCTGCCATGGCAAGCGGGGAAGAACAGATTATTAAACCTTCGGCGGCTGGTGCGGCGACGGGCAGTTTGTTTTTCCCACTGGATTATGCCTTTGACAGTCCAGATCTCGCTCTCGATCCTACCGGAGTGCCAATAGGTGGTCCGGGAACGAACTTTGCGCCTGCCTATGCGACAAGCCGCGTTGGTTATATTGATCTAGGACCGAATTGGGCGAATGTAAGAATTACATCAACTTGGACCAAGTACAGAGCATCAAGCGTTGGTAACATGACCCCGTATAGCGAAATATGGTGGGACAATGATATCGACACGATGAATGACAGCGGGTTAACTGAAACACACGTCAATTTCAACAGCGTACAAGGTCTTTCCAATACAGGAACTACCACCCCTTGGATACGTGACAATGATGTTAGCAGCAGTCCGATTACACCATTGGGGCGGTATATGATGCTCCGCTCTCCGATCAACATGACAAACAGAGCAAGTGAGTATGCCATTGTAGGTTATCTTTTTGAAGAGTCCATCAAAGTCATAACCCCTCCAATAGCAGGGCAGGCGAGCGGAAGTCAGTTTTTCCCAATGGACAGAGCATTTGATGGACAGCCGACCCTCAATTCGTTAACTGGGGATCCTACGGGAGGTGTAACAGGCATAGATGCGCCAGCATACGCAGACAGGGTTGGTTATATTGATTTTGGAGCGGATTGGAGCAAGGTAAGGATTACTTCAACATGGACCAAGTACAGGGCTTCAAGCTCAGGGAATCAGACCCCTTATGCAATACTTTGGTGGGATGATGATACTGATACTGCTAATGACAATGGGTTTGCGGAAACTCGGATCAACTTCAACAGTGCGCTTAACCTTTCTACAGGATCAACCACCCCATGGATAAAGGATAATGATGTCAGCAGCAACCCTGTGGCACCCAAAGCCAGATACTTGTTAGCCCGCAGTCCTCTTGCGATGACCAATAGGGCCAATGAATACGCCATTGTTGGGTGGATCGACGAGAATGGAAACGGGATCCAGGACTCGCTGAATCATCCTGTAAGCGGAATAACTGTAGCGGGACCCAGTGGAACAACTAGCCTATTAACGGGAAGTACATTACAGATGTCAGCTTCTGTACAGCCGTTCAATGCGACCAATAAGACTATTACCTGGTCAATTGTGAATGGAACTGGAAGCGCTACTATAAATGCAAGCGGCTTGCTCACTGCCGTTTCGGGCGGGAATGTTACGGTAAAGGCAACCTCACAGGATGGATCAGGCGTATTTGGTTCATCTGAGATTGCCATTTCCCAATACAGTCAACTGATATTGCCCGTTCAAGGAGCAACTTCCATCTATTATATTGATGTGCAAGCTTCTTTCCCGAATGTTAATTGGCAGACACTTGAACGTCTTTACATTCCTGCCGGTAATTATCAATATATGAAACTTGGTAATCTACCGCAACGAACTGCCAGCAATCCTCTGATTATCAGCAACTATGGCGGGCAAGTCAAAGTCAGCGGCACGTACTCATATACCTTATCGATCGAAGGTGGTAAGCACTGGATATTAACGGGCAAATATGATGATGCACTTCAAACTGGAAATATTAATTTCCAAGGGCATCAAAATGGAAATTACCTGAATTCAGAAGGCCAATATGGCATTGAGGTTGGTCGCAACACTTCCAACGGCATCAGTGTAAGCAAGAATGCTACGAACTTTGAGCTATCGCATATTGAGGTCGCCAATGCCGGTTTTGCTGGCCTATTAATTAAAACAGACGGTGTTCCAACGGCCACAATGGATGGTGTTAAAATCCATGATATGTATATCCACGATTCGGAATCGGAAGGGATGTATATCGGTAATACCAGCAGTGATATCAGCAAGCAGCACATCTTTACCAATCTGGAGATCTATAATAACAGGGTCTTGAGGGCCGGTACAGAAGGCATACAGCTGACTAATATGGGGGATGGCGTCAAGGTCTATAATAACGTTGTTATCATGAACGCGTTGGATTGGAAAGATCCATTCCAGCAATGGCAGGACGGTACGTTCCAGTATGGTCAAAGAACCGGCAGTGCTGAGATCTATAACAACGTATTCATCGGTACTGCAAGCACGCTCTTTACGTTGAAATTTTCTGCGGCTCCTGGAGAAACACCGGATCCTACGGATGAAGTGTTCATGCATGATAATTACTTCTCTCATAGCAGGGATATTCTTGCCTACATCCATGATACGCCATCCAATTATGCATCGAAATTTAGATTTGAAAATAATGTGATTCGGCAAATCAATTTCCAGTATGACGAAATTCCTGGCGGACATGTGGATTCGAATAAAATGTTCTATGTATCGAACAATATGCACAATCCAATGGTCTTCGCGAACAATACGCGAGATGGAGATCAAATCTTTATTGACACCCTTGCTGGAAACAACGGGACTGTAGGTAATATTTCCGCATCGGGCAATACCACCGCAGCAAACTTGGCTCCGATTAAATTCAAGGATGTAACGCCTTTCACTTCCACCTTTGACTGGAGCTTAGTAGAGAGATGGGATGACTATTCGGATCTATACGCGGTCCCGATCTATTTTAATTATGGTGATTATGTGCTTGATTTCCCGACAGGTAATCTATACTACAACATAGAATCGGGAACCCATACGGGCAAGAATCCTGCTACGAATCCTACCACATGGAGTCTTCTGACACCGATGAAGAATGATTTCAGGTTGGATACGACATCGCCTTACCAGGGATTAGGTCTTTTGCCATAACGAATTGGAATAATACTGTATCTTTGTAAGATCAAGCCGTTCTGCGCAAGCAGAACGGCTTGATTCCTGTGAGAATGGATGAGGAGGAAGATTATTTATGTATTTCGGAGCGTGTTATTATCCGGAGCATTGGCCGGAAGAACGTTGGGAAGCAGATGCCCAACTGATGAAAGAAGCCCATTTCAACGTGGTTCGCATGGCTGAGTTTGCATGGTCGAGGTTGGAGCCATCAGAGGGAGAGTTTGATTTCTCCTGGCTGGACAGGATTATAAAAATCATGGAGAAATACAGTATAAAAACGATACTGGGGACTCCGACCGCAGGGCCACCGAAGTGGCTGATGGATAAGAATCCCGACATGTACCAACTGGATATATATGGTCGGACGCGAGGTTTTGGAGCTAGACGGCACTACTGCTTTAACAATTCAGAATTTCAAATGTATACAGAGCGAATCGTTACTCAGATGGCCCGTCACTATGGGACGAATTCCAATGTAATCGGATGGCAGATCGACAATGAATTCGGGATGATCGATACAGCCCGGTGTTATTGCAGATGTTGTTGTGAAGCCTTTATAGGATGGTTGCGTTGGAAATATGACTCCATAGAGGCTGTGAATGAGGCGTGGGGGACGGTTTTCTCCAGTCAAACGTATCGCACATGGGATGAGCTGCATCTCCCTGCTTATGCCGTGCATCAGCATCACAATCCTGGCCTTGCCTTGGATTATCGCAGGTTCTCATCTGATTCAGTAAACGAGTACCAGCGTCTACAAGTGAATATTTTGAGACATTACACGACTGGTCAGCTTATTACACATAATGCGATGGGCAAGTATAACCAAGTGGATTTCTATGACGTTTCCAAAGAGCTGGATCTAATCTCCCTAGACGTGTATCCGAACATGAAATCGGAACTAAAGGAACGACCCGCTTATGCGGCAGAGCAGCATGATATGACCCGTGGCTTCAAAGGAGGTCGAAACTATTGGGTACTGGAGCACCAAAGCGGAGCACCGGGAGCAGTTGAGATGGCTCCGACACCGGTACCAGGAGAGTTGAGAAGATGGACGTATCAATCTATTGCCCGAGGTGCGGATGCCATTGTCTATTTCCGCTGGAGGACGCTCCCCTACTCCATCGAAGAGCTTTGGCACGGCATCTTGCAGCACCATGGTGAACCCGGACGTAAATATGAGGAAGTGAAACAGGTGGGGATGGAGCTGATGAAGTTGGCTCCACTCCTCTCGGGTACTTCACCTCGTGCTAGAGTCGCACTCATTCGCTGCTACAACAACGAGTGGGCATTTGAGCTTCAACCTCATAGGGAAGGGTACGAATATATCAAGCATTTTGAGACGTATTATGCCTACTTTTACGAACGGGGTATCCCCGTTGATATTCTATCTCCGGAAGCGGACTTCACTGGCTATGAGCTGCTCGTTGCTCCTAACCTGATGATGGCCAAAGAAGAGACCGTTCATGCTTTGTACCGTTTCGTGGAGGACGGTGGTTATTTCATAACGGACTTTCGCACTGGAGCCAAGGAGTGGAACAATCAGATTACACAGAAGCGTCTGCCTGGGATGTTTCGCGATCTGCTGGGTATCGGAATCGAAGATTACGGTATCATCGAGGGCGATCAGGCTGTCGGAATACGTAATCTGCACACTGGTAGGGTAAGTACAGCGAATATGTGGTACGAAGTGATCGATTTGCTACCGTTAGAGTCTGCAGCCGAACCGATGGCGGTATATACGAGCAATTACTTTAAGGATACTCCGGCTGTTACTCGGAGAGCTTACGGTAAAGGTTGTGGGGTATATATCGGCACAGTTCCTGATAAGAAGGGATTATTTGGTATTTTGGATCAAATCGTCAGCGAAACGGGCATTACGCCGACTTTGTTCGGACTACCTGAAGGTGTCGAAGCTATGGTCAGAGTTGGAACCGACGATCGGCGACGCAAACTCCTCTTTGTCATTAACCATACGGAAGATGCAGTATGCATTAACCTTGATACCATGTGTAGGGATGCGTTGACGGATAGAACCGTCAGTGGTGCGTTTGTATTAAATTCGCAGGATGTGCGTGTTCTTACTTTTCAGCAAGAAACCAAGTCGATTCCTATGCTTTTCGGTTGATTCCCTTATTGTTTCGTGTAAACGCTTCACTTACAATTTAAGTGAGAAGAAATTAAGGGACATCTCAGAAATGAAGGAGGCGAACTTCATGAGTAATGCACCGTCAAGTGCGAAGGATACGGCGCTTCAGGATAAGCACTCGCGACTTGTCGGAATCCCAACATTTCGATATATAAGGCGCTATTGGCCGTTTTATGCGATGTTGGTGCCAGGGATATTATATTTTCTAGTATTCAAGTATGTTCCTTTATTAGGAAGCATTATAGCGTTTCAAGAGTACAATTTGTATGGCGGATTCTTGCAAAGCGAGTGGGTAGGCTTCAAATGGTTTAGGCAGTTTTTCGAGTTTGTACACTTCCGACGGCTGTTATGGAATACGTTGGCCATTAGTTTCTATCAACTGATCTTTGCTTTTCCTGCTCCGATCATACTTGCCATTCTATTGAATGAGATCAGAAGCATGGCGATGCGCCGGACCATACAGACTATCGTTTATCTGCCTCATTTTCTATCGTGGATCATTATTGCTGGCTTTGGTTACATGCTCCTGTCCCCCCAGATCGGACTTATTAATCACATGGTAAAGGCCTTCGGTTATGAGCCCGTCTTTTTCCTACAAGAGCCGAGTTGGTTTCGTACAATTGTTGTAAGCTCTGGCATGTGGAAGGAAGCCGGGTGGAGTGCAATTGTTTTCCTAGCAGCTATTGCAGGAATCAATCCATCGTTGTACGAAGCTGCTCGAATCGATGGAGCAAGTCGCTGGAGGCAGCTCTTGCATGTAACGCTTCCGGGTATGATGCCTGCGATCATGCTGCTTCTGCTATTGAAAATCGGGCATACCCTCGATCTAGGCGTCGAGCAAATCTATGTATTCCTGAGTCCTATTACGTATGAGGTTGGGGACATTATTGATACATACGCTTATCGGGAGGGCATTCTGAAAGGTGAATACAGCATGACAACGGCGATCGGGTTGTTTAAATCGATTGTCGGGTTCGTATTATTAATTGTTGCTAACCGAATCAGCCGCAGCACGACTGGCGAGCGTTTATTCTAAGGGAGGAGGAACAAGCGATGCGCTATCGTCTCACATTCGGAGAGAAAGTCTTCGATGCGCTTAACTACATTGTACTGCTCATTGCATGCGCTGCTGTTATGCTGCCCTTTCTCTATATCATCGCAAGCTCGCTTAGTTCGCCAGAGGCGCTGATCCGGGGAGAGGTCACATTTTGGCCCAGAGGATTAAATATTACTAATTATCAAGTTGTGATGGAAAATAAAGTGTTTTGGAGATCATTTGGCATCACCCTCTTCATCGTAGTTGTCGGAACGATGGTCAACATGTTCATGACCGTCGTTACTGCATATCCACTTGCTAAACAGGGACTTAAAGGAAAAAATATGATTCTATTGCTGATTGTCTTCACGATGATATTCCAAGCGCCTATGATTCCGACATACTTAATTGTAAAAAATCTTCATTTGTTGAACACGGTATGGGCTTTAATCATTCCAGGTGCGATTTCAGCCTTCAATATGTTCATATGCCTGACCTTCTTCCGGTCGCTGCCAGAGGAACTGTTCGAGGCTGCTCGTGTTGATGGGATGAAGGAGTTCTCCATTTTGTGGCGAATTGCAGTTCCTTTATCAACACCAATTATGGTGACGCTGATTCTCTTCTATGCCGTCAGCCATTGGAACAATTACTTTTCCGCTCTACTGTACATTAACGATTTTAAACAGCGGCCCTTGCAGCTGTATCTTTACAATTTAATTGCACAGTTTAACATGAACGAGGAAATGGCCGCCCTAGTTGAATCCAACGTCGTCCTTTCACCGCAAGGTCTGCAAATGGCAACGATTCTAGTCGCGACAGTTCCGATCCTATTAGTTTACCCCTTCATCCAGAAGCACTTTATTAAAGGCGCACTCATCGGTTCAATTAAAGAGTAACATGCGTTGATTCATAAACAAGATCTGAGAGGAAGGTTTATATGAGAAAAGGGTTTAAACAAACAGCATTTATGATGTCCGCTCTCTCGCTATTAGCTGCAGGCTGCGGAAACGGGGAAGAGAACACGGTGAGCACGCCTGAAGCAACCAAATCGGCCACGGCCACGCAAGCAGCCACCGCAATACCAGCGGCTCCTGTGAAAATCAGGATGTTTGCTTCCGATCAATCACTTCCTCCATTGGATGCGAGCGATCCCAACATTGTCTTCATGGAGAAGAAAACGAACACGGACGTGGACTTGGTATCCCTGCCCCATTCGCAGTATGAGGATCAGCTTAAGCTGAAATTTGCATCAGGTGATTTCCCAGATGTCTATCAATCTTGGTCTGGCCCAGAAGCTGACCTGATTGCCGCAGGCAAAGTTCTCGAACTGAACGATCTGATCGAGAAATTCGGTCCAAACTTGAAGAAGAATATTCCCCAAGCGGCTTGGGATGCTGTATCTGTTAACGGTAAAATACTGGCCATTCCGCAGCCTTCCAGCAATTCCAATTCAACGCTGTACGTGCGTCAAGACTGGTTGGATAAGCTAGGACTGCAAGCTCCCAAAACTTCCGATGAACTGATGACTGTGCTGAAGGCATTCCGGGATAAAGATCCGAACGGGAATGGTAAGAAGGATGAAATCCCATTCTCCATGCGGGAGAAATTCACTTGGGGCGACAATATCTTCGGTATGTGGGGTGTCAACAACTCCTACACGGAAGTTTATTTCAACAACGAAGTAATTATCCAGAATATTCATCCTAATATGAAACAATCTCTTGGATTTATCAAATCGATGGTGGATGAAAAAGTGATGGATTCTGAGTTTCTGACCAATTCCAGGACGGTTTGGGAACAGAAAATTAAATCTGGGATGGTCGGGATGTGGTCTCACACCCAACAGTTGGCCTGGCAGTGGCAAGCCGATTTAGACAAAACCATTCCAAACGATAAGCCGAATGTTGTCGCCATTCCAACTCCGCGAGGTACAGGATATGATGGTCCTTTGGGTACTCGCTGGAGCCCTGTATCCAAGACGTACATTATTATGAAAAGTACCAAAAACCCAGAAGCTGTCGTCAAATATTTTGACTGGTTAATGAGCGAAGAAGGCCAAATGTTCACGGATTTGGGTCAAGAAGGAGATTCGTATAAAAAGGAAAACGGCAAGATCGTAGTTGATACTACGAAGATGGAGAAAAATAAGGCATTTAACGTGATCTTCAAGATTCATGGTACGAATCAGGCAGTAGAAGAAGCGAAATTGAGCAATCCTGCTGCTTTCGCCAAATTGAAGGCTGCATGGGCTATAGGTGAGAAAGAAGGATTCAAGAATGAGGCTGTAGGTATGCCGGCTGCCAAAAATACGTACAACATTGATACGATGTTCCTTGAGGAAGGCAGCAAAATTGTACTTGGCAAAGTACCTGTTGAACACTTTGACGAATTCGTTAAAACCTGGCGCAAGCAAGGCGGCGATCAGATGGTCAAGGAGCGTACAGACTGGTACAATAAAAATAGGAAAAAATAGGTCATTGGGTATAGAAACAACCCTCGACCGGGTTTCCCGGGGGAGGGTTGTTCTTCTATTTGGAGGTGCAAAGGCAGAAGTGTTGAAACGAATAC
Source organism: Paenibacillus oryzisoli (assembly GCF_001653565.1). Taxonomy (GTDB): domain Bacteria; phylum Bacillota; class Bacilli; order Paenibacillales; family NBRC-103111; genus Paenibacillus_E; species Paenibacillus_E oryzisoli. The sequence goes on along the minus strand of NZ_LYPB01000084.1, from coordinate 69,576 downwards.
ATGCATCCTTAAAATGGAAGCTGGTTAGCCTGCTCATCGTTATCATTGTGTCAATGGTGTCGATGATCGGGTTTTTCAGTTATTACGATACGTCCCGGACCATACGGCAGGACGTTTCTCATTTCAGCGAACAGATCTTGCGTCAAGCCAATCTCAATCTGAACCGACAGTACATGGAATATGAGCGTGGGCTTCTGGTTCTTGGAACAAGCAATGAGTTCACGGAGTGGCTCAAAGTTGATCCAACGGACCGCTTCGAGCTTATTTCCCGCTTTCATTCTATGGAGCGTAATTATTTGCGGTCTTTTCTTGTTCGTCAGCCTGAGATCATGTCCATATCCATGTTATCGGATAGGGGCGGTGAATTTAATTATGCGCTTACATCCGGGTTATCCAAGGATTATTCGATGTCAAACGAGCCATGGCTAAGTGAAGTTGGCCGGCTTGAGAAGGTCCATCATCGTGTCGTTCAAAGTACCGCTTACGTGAATTATAAAAGTAATCCGGAGCAAGTACTTATCTTGTCGATGGCTGGACAATTTGGTGAGCCTGATGCCAAAGGATTCCTGAAGATGGATATTTCACTAGAGCCGGTTCAAACCATTCTCAACCAGATGCAGCTCGGGGATAAAGGCATAGGACTCATATCCAAACCGGATGGAACCATCTTGGTTCACCAGAATCAGTCGAAAGTGGGAAGTGTTCTAGAACCTGATATTATCGAACAATTGTCTGCGAAGAGCGGTACGTATCTTCGTAAAGATACGCAACAGTTGATTGTATTCGATACCATTCCTTATACGGGTTGGAAAACGGTCGCGATACTATCCAATCAAGATATTACGTCCAGCATCAACAGGGTTCGTAACGTCACGATCGGGATCGCATCGACGGGTATCCTACTTGCAATCATTCTTGTTACGTTGGTTGCCACTTCAATCACAAGCCGATTGTCCAAACTCAGATCACATATGAAGCGTGCTCAGTATGGTAATTTCAGGGATCGTATACATATTGAGGGTTCGGATGAAGTGTCGGATTTAAGCCATTCTTTTAACCGGATGTTGAATGAACTCGAAGACTCGATCCTTCAGCTGACGGAGACACGGTTGATGCAGCAACGCGCTGTATTCTCTGCGATGCAGTCCCAGATTCGCTCCCATTTTTTGTATAATTCTCTAGAGTCTATTAATTCCATGGCTCATTTAGCTGGACATACTGACATCGAGAAGACCTCTATCTCATTATCCCGCATGCTTAGATACACATCCAACTACCAGGATATGCTTGTGAAGCTGGAGGACGAGATTGCCCATGTCAGCCACTATATGAACATAAGCCGAATCCGTTTTGGAGAGGAAGTCAGTTACGAGATCCACATTCCGGAGGAATGCCGTGAGGTGCTATGTTTAAAAGTCATTCTGCAACCTATTGCGGAAAATGCAATTAAACATGGGATTGAAACCACGGGTGAGTTGACACGGTTAGAGGTTTCAGCGGTGAGAGAAGGAGACTTCGTGGCTATCATTTTTGAAGATAATGGGAAAGGCTACGACGTAGAACGGTTGGAAGCATTCCGCTCCCGACTGCTCAGGGTAATGCCAACGCAAGAAGAATACACCTCGCTTACGAATGTCGGTCTCTTAAACGTTCATTTCCGTTTGAAAGCTTTTTACCAGGTGAATGGTGTAGGTGTCGAGATTGATAAAGGAAGCCGTCTTGGAGGCATAAAGGTGACCATAAGAATTCCTTATAAATTAACAGCCCCAAAAAGGAGCGATAGCTGAAATGTTCCGCGTACTTATCGCAGATGACGAGCACCTTATTCGGTCAAGTTTGACAAGTAAAATCGAGCAGTTCAGCGAGGAAACGGTTGTTTCTGGCCTGGCGGCCAACGGTGTGAAGGCTCTTGAATGGTTAGAGGAGCACTATGCGGATATTTGCGTAACAGACGTCAAAATGCCGCTTATGGGCGGATTGGATCTGATTGCGAAGGTCAACGAGAGATATCCGTGGATGATTTCTGTCGTTGTGTCAAGCTATGATGAATTTGAATTTGCCAAAACAAGCATGCAGCTGGGTGCCATCGATTACATTATCAAGCCTGTGGATCAAGAGCAGTTGAATGGAGCTCTTGCCCGAGCAATAGGTGAGGTGGCCACGCAGCGCAGAGCGGAAGCAGCCATGCTGTTCATGCGATCGATTCCACATCATCAGGACATGCTGCAGAGATGGGTGCTGCAAATCCAGACTGTGCAACTAGAGACACTTCCGCTGTTAGTCGTGGATACATTGGATATGTTGGAGAGTTTAGCAGGAGACCGATTCTATTTGTTAAATCCTCTTTCCATGGCCTGGTTAGAAATGATTGTGGAAGAGCTTAAGAAAGAAAAGCTCAAGATCGAACTTCATGAAGGCAAGGATTTGGGCCTCTGGGAGAAGACCATTCTGCAAGATAAAGTACGCAGCTATTTTCGGTTATGCGCTGTGCGCCGTCTCGAGGAAGGCGCACAAAGGATTTTTGCAGTCACGCAAGCCGTTAAGGACCAACCGTCCCGCAGGGCGATAGAAGAGGTCAAATCATTCATTAACGATCATTACGCGGATAAGCTAAATCTGCAGGAAATTGCGGACCGAGTTGCGATCAGCAGGAATCATTTCGCCCATTTATTCAAGCAGGAAACCGGTACGACTGTCTGGAATTACTTGATTCAAATACGGATGGGGAAAGCGAGAGAATTGCTGCTTGGCACCGATAAGCGGGTTTATGAAATTGCTCATGATGTCGGGTACGATAACAGCGTTCACTTTTCACAAGTATTTAAAGAACAGTTTGGCTTATCGCCCGCTGAGTTCAAGAAACGGATGGAACGTTAAGTCTGGGTGACTTTCCGACTATTCCGATATTTATCGTGCCATGCCCTCATTGTGATGCGGAATCGATTCTCATAAAATGAGATTAAAGCTTTCTCAATCATTAGCTCATAGGAGGAATAACATGAGTCAATTCTATAAAGTAGAGCAATCCAACGGAAGATGGATGTTTATTTCGCCTCACAACAAGCCTTTTTATTCAGTTGGCGTAAATGGTGTGCATAATCAGATCGTGGACCAGACACATTGGCTGAAGACGGATTTGGTACACAAATATGGCGGGAATCGAGAATGGTTTCCCAAATGGGCTACGGAAAAGCTAAGCCAGGTTGAGCAGTTCGGCTTCAACACGTTAGGCGCTTGGCATGAACCCTATTATTGGGGAAACGGTACACCGAAAACCATTGAAATCCGCATGTCTAGATTTGCACCCAAGGTGAACACGGATTGGGGGACAGGTTTCCCAGATGTCTTCGACCCCAAATTCCATGCTTCTGTGGAACGTGCTTGTATAGATTGCTTTATGAGCGGGCGTGGCGAAGCCCTATTGAACGATCTTGGTGTTATTGGGTATTATACCGATAATGAAATCCATTGGTGGGGACACGGGGGCAAGTGGGGCAACAATGACCCGGGCAACGGTGCTAACGATACGAGCTTAGTTGACGACTATTTGGAACAACCGGCCGGCGGGCACGGCAAGTTGGCTTGGATTGAAATGTTGAGGAAACACCACAGCTCGATTGAGGTTTTGAATGAGACATGGGGAGCCGAATATACGGATTTTGAGGATTTGGCGCATATTGCGGTTTATCGGGCGGATTATCCGGAAGCACTGGAAGCAGATAAAATGGCTTTTCTTCGTCGGATTGCAGAGGTATATTACCAAACGACTTCAGCAGCACTTAAGCGATATGACCCAACCCGGTTAAACCTGGGGGACAGGATGGTCGGAACGAGTACACCTGAAGTTGTTTTTGATGTGATGAAAGACTATGTAGATGTCATTACACTGAACTTTTACAGTTTTAACCTGCCTGAACGGTGGATGAGTTATATTCACGAACGAACAGGCTTACCGATGATGATAACCGAATTCAGCTTTTGCGCAGGTGCGGAAGCAGGTTTTCTGGTGAATACGAACGGAGCCCGCAATGTCCTTGTTAGGAATCAGTCCCGCAGGGGAGAAACGTATCGTGCCTTTGTTGAAGAAGCGGCCCGTATGCCCTTTGTTGTGGGAACGCATTGGTTCGCCATGTACGACTATGGGAATCCGCAAGGTTTGATTGGGAATTATGGGTTGCTTGATCTTGCAAACGAGCCGTATGGAGGGTTCGCGGAACTGGTTCGCCAATCGAACGAAGAGGTGCTTCGGATCCGAAATTTACAGGAGTTGTAATTGGTATGCTTAAATGGAAATGTACGTGTGGATCATACGCCGTTAGCTCCTTTTTCTCGGAGTTGACGGTTTTTGTATTGTGAAGATGACGATAGGATGTTGGGGCAGGAATATGAATCCATTTTGATTTTCGTGTACAATTAATAAGAATCTGTCAAGAAGGTAAAATCAATTATTATATCCACAAATACTCTGGCGCAAAGACTGTGGATAACTTATTGCGAAACCTAGATCCAGAACGAGTAGAGAGAAGTGAGTTCACTTGCATCAAAACTATCAATTAACCGTTGAAGAGGTCTTAGCACGTCCATCTTTTCAACATGCCTATATCGCGGCTGGCAAAATGGGTTTGGGACGATTAGTCCGCTGGGTTCATATTATCGAGGTGATCCAATTTGAAGAGCTGCTGCAAGGTGGCGAGATGATTCTAACAACGGGTGCCGCCTTCAAGAACGATACGGAATCGTTCTTGATCTATCTCGAGCAGTTAATCCATAGAAATGTAACCTGTCTTTGTATTGAGATGGGACATCACATAAGTTCAGTTTCCCAAGAATGGTTGTATGCGGCCGAGGCGCACGATTTCCCGCTCATTATTTTCCCAGAAGCAGTTCGATTTATTGATATCACGCAGGATATCCATGCTCATATTATTAATCAGCATCATAGAGCGCTTCAGGATTTGGAGAAGGTATCGCGTGAATTCCATCGCATGACGTTGACGTCACAAGGTGTCTCGCATGTACTGGCTTTATTGCAAAGCAGCACCAAAGGTCAAGTCATTTATGTGCCAGTCGATGCACAGCCCAAATTCAATCCGCCGCTTGGTAAGCGGGAGTCAGCGCAATGGCTGGAATTTCTTGCAAGCCAAGGCACAGAAAACGGGTCTGGCGATACAGGGGCAGGGTTGTATTTGGAGGAGATAGATGGCCAATCCGTTATCATTCAGCCTGTTGGGGCTATGGGCAAAACATGGGCACACATTCTGCTCGTGCTGGATCGTAAGCCACAAGAATATGAGTATTTAATTCTGGATTCAGCCTCTCTGTCAATTGCCCAAGATTTGTTGCGGAAACGATACATGGAAGAAAGGAAATTGTATTCGCAAACCCTGTGGGTAGATGATCTGCTTCATATGCGCATTCAAGAGGAGGAGCAGATCAAGGATCTGATCGGTGCTGAATTTAAGCGTCTAAATGCGCTGGATTATCAAGTGGTTTTGATCGAATTTGAACAGGAACAAGAAGAAGGTCTGACTGCGGAAGATGACGGAATTGAATCTATGGGTCTCCACTTGTCGCTTGCGGCTAGATCGGTTTTTGAAGGGGGATTATTTCATCCCATCATAACTTTGAAACATAATAGACTTGTCGTTCTCGCGTTCGATAAGGCACCTAAGAAGCCAGCAAAGGAACGCTTGCAGCATGTGCTTGAGTCGCTTCAAAGTATGAAGGATCATGCAGGGGCTCGACTCAAGATCGGGATTGGACAGCCGAATCAAAGCTTCTTACATGCGCATCACAGCTACCAAGAGGCACTTCAAGCGTTGTCAGTAACGGTTACGTTGCAGCAGAAGAATGTGATGTTTTATGATGAGTTGGGTGTATTCGAGCTATTATTTCATATCGCGGACAAAGGAATTCTTGCGTCATTCGTGCGTACCTATCTCGGTCCGCTCATTGATCACGATAACCAAAAAGGAAGCGATTTGTTGCGAACACTTAAAGTGTATCTTGATCATGATGGGTCGAAGCAAGTTGCAGCGGGGCAGCTTTTTATCGTACGGCAATCGCTCTATTATCGTTTGGACAAAATCGAAGAACTGCTTGGCTCTGATTATATGCATCCTGAGAAAAGATTGGCACTTCAAGTGGGGATCAGAGCTTATCAGCTTCTATATCCGGAGAAGAAATTGTGAAAAGAAAAGCCATGGTTTTTTGACAAAATGTCTAATGGCATGATCCAAATTCTCTCTTATACTTGGAGACAAGTAGAGAGCGATCCTTCCTTTAAGGGGTCCTCAAGAGAGGTTGATGGGGCATGATCATAGGCGTTCCTAAAGAAATTAAAAACAATGAATTTCGCGTTGGCATGACACCGAGCTCGGTGCTTTCATACAAACAGGCAGGACATGAGGTAAGGGTCGAAACGTTTGCTGGACACAGCATTGGATTCACAGACGAAGATTATATGGCGGCAGGTGCGACGATCGTAGCAACCGCAGCGGAGGTATGGTCATCCGAGATGGTCGTCAAAGTGAAAGAACCACTCCCTGAGGAATATGGATTATTTCATGATGGATTAATCTTGTATACATATCTGCATCTCGCTCCTGAAGCGGAATTAACACATGCGCTTGTTAGTCAAAAGGTAACAGCTATCGCCTATGAAACGATCCAGCTCGATAACGGCAGTTTACCGCTCTTAACGCCGATGAGTGAAGTGGCTGGTCGCATGTCTGTGCAGATCGGTGCCCATTTTCTAGAGAAGGCGCATGGTGGTAAAGGCATACTGCTAGGTGGCGTACCTGGTGTTGAACCAGGTAAAGTCGCGGTGATCGGTGGTGGCATCGTTGGTGCGAATGCGGCAAAAATGGCCATAGGCCTCGGAGCTGATGTGACTATCGTTGACTTGAATGCTGATCGGCTTCGCCAACTGGATGATCAATATCACGGTCGTGTGAAAACGGTCATGTCCAATCCATACAACATTGCAGAAGTCGTCCGACGTGCGGATCTCGTTGTTGGCGCAGTTTTGATTCCGGGTGCACGCGCACCTCGTCTCGTGACGGAGGCCATGGTCAAAACAATGAGTCCGGGCAGTGTGATCATCGACGTTGCCATTGATCAGGGTGGATCGATCGAGACGATCGACCGTATTACAACGCATGATCAGCCAACCTATGTGAAGCATGGGGTCATTCATTACGCGGTAGCCAATATGCCGGGGGCTGTAGCGCGTACTTCAACATTGGCGTTGACGAATGTTACGACCAGCTATGGCTTGCAAATCGCAGGTAAAGGCTTCGCGCGCGCTGCCCTCGACAACAAAGCCATCGCCAAGGGGATTAATGTGGCACATGGTCATGTGACATATCAAGCCGTCGCTGAGGCTCATGGTTATACGTACACGGACATTTATTCGTTGATCCAATAAAATGGATTGAAGAATGACCGTAGTGAACTGCACCTCCAATCGTTAGACACCTGTCTAACGATTGGAGGTGTTTTTGGGTGGGTTGACGTACTGTGGCCCCTTCAGAAAGGGGAGCAGCCGGAAGCATCGGTATGCATTTGTAATTCCACGTTGAAGAGAATAGGGAAGCATGGTAACGGCTTGCTATACGATGAAATCCATCTTTGTTCTTGCCACAAATAGATGGATTTTCTACATTTATTTGATGTGGACTTTCATAGAATTAGCAGTTATATGTATTTTATGTAGTAAGTTCCAGTTAATTTGACTCTGGTGACTATTCTGCCCGATTCTGCGGAAGTTGCGGAACGAAGCTTCGCTATTTGGTGGGTAGAAGGGAGAAGAGCAAGAATGACTAAACATAGAGGAATGTCGTTCCGTAACTTTCTGTTTAGGCACTTAAGGATACATCCCCGTTTCCTCATAACTTCACATTGACGCTACATTTATTAACATATAAAATTGGTGAAGTGAAACGTTTCAATTCGAGAGTTTGCCTTATAAAATGGATACTAAACAAACATAAATCATATGTTCTCAATAGGAGATGACAAATTGACTACGATCCAGCAACGCCAAGACGAAATTATTGCGAATATTGCGCAAGCAGCTTATAAACAACCCATTTTGAGTAATGGTTTTCTTTTCGAAGGGGACGTGCGTGACAATTTCTATTATGCATCGTATCTTTTCGCGGCATCTGTAGATTCCGCAATCACATTCGAAGGTGATCGCGTAGCGGCGAAGGCCAAAGCTGAGAGTGTTCTCCTTCATCTACTCCAGATTCAAGATCAAGATCCAGCGAGCAGTACCTATGGTCACTGGCCATTGAACTTAAGACCATCGCCTCAAGAGGCGTCCAAGAATACATTGCCAGTCGAGCTCATGGGGAGCTTGATGGTTTATTTTGCTCAGCGTTATCAAGAACAGTTGAGTGAAGCGCTCCGTGTAGCTTTGGAGACAACGCTCCGCCATATTTATGAGAGCAACTTCTATCGGAAACCGCTCTCGAGTTATGGTCATCATGAGGCGAAATATACAGCAGCGAAGCTGATTTTCGGACAACGATATGGGGATGCCGCTTTAGTTCAAGATGGATATGAAAGTCTGCAATTGACACGCCAACGCGTCACTGCCAATGGGATGACGGAATACGGCGGACTGCCTTGGTTCTGGCATTGGGTACAGGCATTCACCTGTGCGTGGCAGTTGATCCAAGATACCGAAATCCGCAGCGAACTCGCTCGCATGCTTGACTATTTATGGAGCGAACGTGCGACGTTCTACTTAGGTGGCGCCTGGGTAGGGCCTCATGCACGAATTTGGCCGCATGACATGCCTAAAGATACGAATGTCCTGCATGATTATGTGCAATACGGAGATTTCAAGCTGCCGACTCACATGCCCAGAACAGAATATGCGGGATTTCTTGCGTATGAAGCGCCAGCACAAACGATTCAAACAGCCTTAGAGCGGTCATCGGGACCCGTTGAAATTAAGCGACAAATACCTAAACAAATCGGTCAAGCGCAGCATGAGAATGATCATCTTCATAGTTATGTCTATATCACAGAAAGCTTTGCAATGGGCGGCATATGGGAACGAATTCGTGAGTTCGATAATGAACAACATCGCTGGGACGTCGCTTTTCCGCTTGATCACGTACAAGGCGTGAATCACGGTTATTTTTTCCACCCAGATTTGGAACAGCCAGAAGGAGATTTGCGTCATCAAAGCGAATACACAGAAGTGCTTTTTCATAAGCAGGTTATTATGGCTTCCTATGACATTCCAACGGGCCAGCCTGATTACATCAAAGGTTGTTTGCCTCTAGGCGAGTGGATAGAGACACCTAATGGACTGTTTGGACAAATAGGTAACGTTTACATGGCTGTTTATATCCAGCAAGCGTTCAAACGAGAAGTGCTGGAGGATCGTTGTTTTGTAACTAGTCAAGGTAGTAGGAATGCAGTCGTCGTCGAATGCATTGATCAGTCACAAGCAGAATTACTCGAGATTCGCGATGTTCACCATTTTGCCCAACTGATGAATGACAAGCAACCTACATACGGTGCTACTAATACGATTACCTATACGTCTTTATTGAATCAAGCGTTGTTGTTAAGCGGCGATCTGGCGCAGGGAATAAGTAAACTTATTGATGGTGAAGTCATCGATTTCACTTCCTATACGGTCGCTTAAAATCGTAGAAATGAGGATGGACACATGCCAGCAATTGATTATCCGTTAGAAAAGCTACACACGTACGAAGGACGAAATCCAAGACCTGAAGATTTTGACACGTATTGGGAGCGTGCCATCGCTGAAATGAAGGCGGTAGATCCCCAAATCGAGCTTCGCCCTAGTGAATTTCAAGTACCGTATGCGGACTGCTTTGATCTGTATTTCACAGGTGTGAAAGGCGCTCGCATTTACGCGAAATATGTTCGCCCGAAGAATGTGACAGAACCGCATCCAGCGATTGTTCAGTTCCATGGCTACTCAGGCAATTCTGGTGATTGGAACGATAAGCTTTCTTACGCAGCACTTGGCTATTCTTTCTTCTCCATGGATTGTCGTGGTCAAGGTGGATTCTCTGAGGATGTCGGCGGAACCAAAGGGACAACGCTGAGAGGACACATCGTGCGAGGATTGGATGATCACCCGGATCAACTTCTGTTCCGCGACATTTTCTTGGATACTGCACAGCTTGCTGGCATTGCGATGAGTATGCCGGAAGTTGACCCGGCACGTGTAGGCGCTATGGGCGGCTCGCAAGGAGGTGCTCTAACGATTGCTTGTGCAGCGCTTGAGCCACGAATTAAGAAACTAGCACCCGTCTATCCTTTCCTAAGCGACTATAAGCGCGTGTGGGAGATGGATCTAGCGAAGGATGCTTATCAAGAGTTGAAGGACTTCTTCCGTCGTCATGACCCACAACACAAACGTGAGGAAGAATATTTCACGAAATTGGGCTACATTGATATTCAAAACCTAGCTAATCGCATTCAAGGTGAAGTGATGATGGGTGTGGGTCTTATGGACACAGTGTGCCCGCCGTCTACCCAATTTGCTGCATATAATAAAATTACGGCTACCAAAAAATTAGAAATCTTCCCAGATTTCGGACATGAAGGATTACCAGGTTTCGGTGATTTGACTTTCCAATTCATGTCGGATCTTTAAAAAATGAAAACCACTCTCATTCCAAAGATGCGAGTGGTTTTTTGCGCGCAGCCTGATGCTGGCGATATGGTCTCGGTATGCCACCGATCTTTTTTTGAGAAGCTGATTATTATTTTACTTTGAAATGAACAACTGCACTATAGAGCATTTTACCCGCATTGGGGTCGAATACAGTGTGATGCTGGATCGCAAATACATCAAGCATGAGCGCCTTGTTATTGTCGATTTGCTCATTAATTTTCTTTTCAAGTGTCCTTAAATCATAAGCCTGAAAAAACTCAATTTTATTTTCGATGCGATCTAAAATAAAGTCCATGATCCTACGCCTCCTTTGGGTCTATGTAAATTTATGACGACTTCTCTTATTATAACGTCAATATCTGATATAGGAAGTAGAAGTGAATAGGCGTATACTGGGAAAGGCGTGGACCGGACGTTTTTCATACATGGGAAAACTTACAAGCGAGTCAAAATTAGTAATGGGAAGTGATGTCGTTTTGAAACCTACACGGTTATTGGTTGATTTCTTGCGTAAGAATTGGCCGGTGTATGTGATTGCCGCACTCTTGATCTCGGTTGGGAATATTATTCACTCGTACTATCCCAAACTGCTAGGAATGTTTACGGACCAGCTCCAGAAGGGTGGACTAAGTAAAAGTTTAATTGCGCAATACAGCGTGAAATTACTTATCATTGGTGTAGCCTTTGGTGTATTGTGTGCGATTGGCCAGTATATGATTATGCGGAGCGGAAGGCGTTTCGAGTTCGAAACGAGAAATCGGTTGTTCGATCACTTTACTCGACTTGGAGCCACTTTTTATTCCCAAAATGGTGTGGGTAAGCTGCTGAGTTATGTGATGAATGATGTGACCGTTATTCGAGAGTCCATTTCACTCGGGATCAACCAGATTGTGAACTCGGTTATATTAATTGCTGCTGCGATTGTTTCAATGCTATTTAGCTCCATCCCGCTGTATGTTATTCTGATCTGCATCGTGCCCTTATTACTTATTCCTGTGTTATCGGCTAAATTTCAACCAATCATTAAGCAGCGCTCATTACAAGTTCAGGAAGCAATCGGAACGATGACGGAGTCCGCCGAAGAGCAATTTGGAGGTATCCGTGTTGCGAAGAAATTCGCGGTAGAACCCATCATGATTGGCAGATTTAGTGAGACTGTAGACCGGATACGTGACAAGCAGCTTCGTTTAGTCCGACTATCCTCGTTATTTGAAGCGTTAATCCCGTTTCTGGGTGCGGTATCGCTTATTATTGCGATTGCCTTCGGGGGCTATTTGACGATTCATGGGCGTATCACGATTGGTCATTTCGTTGAATTAACCTTGTATATTCGGATGATGGTGAATCCCTTACAGCAAATTGGGCGCGTAATTAATGCGCTGCAGCGCTCGCGAGCTTCCTTAGAACGAGTCAATGAGCTGTTAGCCAAGGAGTCCGAAATTAAGCAGAATGCGCTTGCCCAGCCAACGCATCTTGATCAGGAAGAGATTCGCATTGAGCATTTGTCATTTGCGTATCCAGATGATGAGGATGAAGTGCTTCATGATATCTCACTGACCATTGAACCAGGGAAATCGATCGGTATTATTGGCAAAACAGGCAGCGGGAAATCCACGCTGATGAAAATCATGCTGCGAATCTACGATCCGCCGGAAGGAACAGTATGGATCGGAGATAGCGATATCCGTGATGTGACACTGGAGAGTCTGCGCAATCAAATCGCTTATGTGCCTCAAGAGGGCTTTCTGTTCAGTACATCCATTAGGGATAACATTGCCTTCTTCAAAAGAGAATCCTCTATAGAACAAGTGGAACGCGCTGCTAACAAAGCGCAAATATTATCCAGTATCGTGTCATTTCCCGAAAAGTTTGAGACAAAACTAGGCGAACGGGGGGTCACCTTGTCGGGTGGTCAACGTCAGCGAACGAGTTTGGCTCGAGGCATCATTAAAGATTCACCCCTGATGATTCTTGACGACAGCATCAGCGCAGTTGATTCCGTAACGGAAAAACATATCATCGACGCGATTCGAAAAGAGCGATTGAATAAAACGACCATCTGGATTGCGCATCGCATTTCAGCTCTTAAACACACGGATGAGATTATCGTGCTGCATGAAGGTAGGATTGTTCAACGCGGCACACATCATCAATTGCTTGAACAAGAAGGCTTGTATGCAGAGTTGTATGCCATCCAAGAAGGAGGTAGTGACGATGTTCAAGCGGAATAAACGTCCACAAGACCTCAGTCCAACGAAAGCTTCCTTTCGTTCGCTAGCCATTTATGCTAAACCGCATAAGCTCACATTTGCAGCTGTTGTCGTATGTGCCTTATTAGGCATCGCGGCAGATTTATTTCAGCCCTATCTGGTTAAAATCGCAATCGATGATAATCTCATGATCGGTAAGAATGATTTCAGCGCACTGATCATGATCTGCTTGCTGTACGGTGGATTATCGATCTCGAGTATGTTTTTCAGCTACATTCAAAATAATTTGCTGCAATTCGCAGGTCAAAGCATTGTCGCTAAAATCCGCAAAGATTTATTTCAACATATTTTCAAACAATCGATGTCTTACTATGACAAAACGCCGAGTGGAAGCCTTATCACACATGTGTCCAGCGATACGGAAACATTGAATCAGTTTTTCACACAAGTGCTCCTCAGCTTAGTGCGTGACAGCATGACGTTGATTTTCATTATCGTGCTCATGTATCATTTGGACCCGATGCTGACGTTGTATAGCATGATTGTCATTCCAATTATCGTGCTCATCGCGGTGGGTTTCCGTACGTATATGCGCAAGACGTATCAGCTATCACGATCCAAGTTATCGCAAATGGTAGCGTTCACTGCTGAAAACTTATCAGGCATGCACCTTATTCAAGCGTTCCACCAAGAGAAGGAGCAGATGAGTCGGTTTACGGATAAGAACACAGGCTATTTTCGAGCGAATTTAAGAGAAATCCGTACGAGTGTGTTGTTTAACCGCTCTTTTGACATATTAGGTAATTTATCGATAGCCTTTATTACTTGGGTAGGCGGTATTGCTGTCTTTGATAAAGCGATTGAGTTTGGCGTACTGTATGCGTTCATTACGTATATTAGACAATTTTTCCAACCTATCAATAATATCACCCAGCAATGGAATACACTTCAATCTACACAAGTATCCATGAGTCGGATTTGGAATATTTTCTCGGCACAACCGGAAGTACAGGACAAAGAGGTTTCAGAATTGATTCCACTGGTTAATGTCCAAGGAGACATCCAGTTTGATCATGTGCATTTCGGATATCAGAAAGATACGGCTGTCATTGAAGATTTGGATTTACATATCGCTCCCGGTGAAATGATTGGGGTTGTAGGTACAACAGGCGCAGGTAAAAGTTCCCTGATCAGTCTGCTCTGTCGCTTCTATGACGTGCAGGGTGGTGCCATACGAATTGATGGCATTGATATTCGGGACATTTCCCAGACCGATCTCCATCGAACGATAGGATTGGTCCAGCAAGAACCATATTTATATGCAGGTAGTATTTTTGAAAATGTAAGGATGTTCGACCCCGCGATTTCACGTGAGACGGTTATTGAAGCTTGTAAATTGGTTGGTGCGGATGCACTTATTACACGGATGAAAGACGGATATGATTCCCGCATTTCAGAGAGAGGCAGCGGGTTGTCTGCAGGCGAACGGCAATTGATTTCTTTTGCACGAATCATCGTATTCAAACCGAAAGTTCTTATCCTGGATGAAGCTACAGCGAACTTGGATTCACAAACCGAGCAGCTCATTCAAACGGCCTTGAACATTGTTGCTGAAGGAAGAACGTCGATTGTGATCGCACATCGGATATCAACCATTATGCATGCTGACCGTATTATCGTGATGAGTCATGGGAAAATTGTTGAAGAAGGCACACACGCTGAGTTACTTGCACGTCAAGGTATTTATGAACAGCTGGCCCATCATTCACAAGGAAGTCATGCTTCAGAGAATGAAGCGAACGGTCGTATGTCTTCTATAGGCTAATGATCAGGTACTAGGAATAGATAGTACTTCTCAAATCAGCGATGTCATGTAGAATGAGAAGTAAGTCGAGGGGAGGGAAAACAGCATGAAATCCAACAAAATCATGATCCAACTTGGTTATGTACTAGGGGCTAGTGCTCTTTTAACTGCTATTGGTTACTTCTTTGCTTCTAACTGGGAGAAGTTGAACCGATTAGAGAAGTTTATTCCTATATTTGTACTTATATTGGGGTTTTACGGGTTATCCGTTTGGCTTTCCCGCAAGGTGGGAAGGGAGTTTCTAAGCAAGTTAAGCTTGTTCGCCAGCTGTATTTCTTTCGGTGTTGGGATCGGGTTAATCGGTCAAACCTATAATTCACATGCGGATAGTTATAGCTTGTTTCTTATTTGGTCTATTCCAGCAGTTCTGTATGCGATTCTTACAAGATGGCAGCCCTATTATGTCTTGAGTTATATACTTGGACACCTTGCTTATGGATTGTTCTTCTTTCCCAAATGGGGCAGTTATTCCGAAGCCGAGGGTGTTACACTCGTGATCTGGTTAGGGCTTGCGATCGTGAATGGTGCCTTGTTTGTTTTATTTGAGAAGGGGATCTTTCATTCCCCATTTCTCAAATGGGTGACTTTTCAAGCGACACTTTGTATCTTCGTAATCATGTCAGTGTCTCACACTTTTGAAAATTATGGGATTTGGATGAACGTGCCACTCGTTGCAGCGCTTGCAACGGCCATCCTGTATGCACATCGCACACAGAGTAAAGTCTATCTACTGTTCGCAGGACTGTGGATTTCAGCCGCGATTACCACGAAGTATGTGGAATTGATTATTGAGTATCATAATGAACTCTTCTTTATCGTGAGTTTGTTGTTCATTATCGTGTTTATCGGTGCGAACGTGATGTTCATGAACTATGTTCGTGCTTGGAAGCCATCGACTGAGAAGATCGAGTCGGGAGCAGCGGCAGAAGCCGAGGAGCCGACCAAAAACGACGGAGACTTCAGCAAATGGATCGTACGTGTGCTTACGATTTCTGTTATTATCATCGGTTCCTTGCTAGGGAGTTTTACCCTGATTGGACTCGTGACAGTTGTATTAGGATTTGATGAGCCAGCCAATATCCTGATCGGATACGGGTTTATCGCAGTGATTGGCATGTTAGCCGCTCGTAAATTTAATGTCTTAGCTCGTTTTACCATTATGTTAAGCGGACTTATGTTAGGAACCGGCGCCTCGGTTGGTACAGAACGACCTGCGATGCTGCTGATCTATCTTGCCTTAACGCTTGCGGCTTTTGTATTTTTACAGGGGTTGATAACACGGATTCTTTTTTTCTTAGCCTCCATAATTATCCTGGCCCTCGTGTTATTTATATGGAACTATAGCGGCGTTGCCGTGTTAAGTATGATTGCCGGTTTACTATTCCTGATCTTCGCAGGTGGTCAAGGAATTCGTCCGGTGACTTTCCGAAAGCCCATCCTGTATAGCTCTTTTCCTGCTTTCTTTCTAGCCATGTTCTCGTTAACCTTTATAACGGAATCAGGGTGGTACTATGCCACGAATGCGCTATTCTTCGTAATCGTTCTAGTGGCAATTTTGATAAGCAGGCAGCTTCATATCTCATGGATATTTGATTGGTCAATGGGCTTCTGGATCGCTTTCCTCGTTTACAAATATTACGATTTGGCTTGGAAGCTTCTGCATAAATCCATTAGCTTCGCGATTATCGGTATTCTAATTATTGGAATTACGGTGTGGATTGAGAAGAAGAAGGGTCTTCATTCAGAGGAGGACTCGAATCAAACAACGGGTATTAGCCCGAATCGTTGGGTAATTGCATTACTAGTTGGCCTTCAACTCGTGGCAATGTCTTTGCAAATTGGTAAGAGTGAGTATCTCCTCAGTCATGGGAAACTGATCAAGTTGCAGTTGCAGCCTTTGGACCCGCGCTCCTTGATTCAGGGAGATTATGTTCGTCTGCGATATACGATTTCTGAGCCTCCGATCTATCAGGACAATTTAGAAGAACGGACTTCCAAAGGTAAAGTAACCGTCGTTCTTGCACCCAGTGGAACGTCTGATGTGTATGAGTTCCGCAGGGAGTACCACGAGGGAGAACAACTTGCATCTGACGAAGTTCGGTTGAATGGCGAAAGAGAGGGCTATGAAGGGATTAAGTATGGCATCGAGAATTTCTTTATCCCCGAAGGAACGGGAAGAAGTTATGAACAAAATGCCAAATTTGCTGAAGTCAAAGTATCCGCAGGCGGGGATGCCATATTAGTTCGACTAACGGAGAAATAATACTTTCAGACAAGAAAGAGAGAGGTAACGAACATCATGTGGCTGTTATTTTCTGTCCTCGCGGCGCTATGTTTTGGGCTGCGAGGAATTTTATATCATTGGTCAAGTCAGCAATCGCTGAATCGAAATGTATTACTTTGCGGTACTTTTGCTATGGGGGCGGTTGTAAGTTTGGCATGTGCTCTCGTATGGCGGTCGGAATGGGAAATCTCGGCACTTATTGGGATTCAAATGGGCTTGTTCTCTTTCGGAGCCAATGCCAGCATGTTCAAAGGCTTCGCAGTAGGCAAGGCTTCTTTGGTCGCCATTTTGACAGGATTGCCATCGGTAGTTGTTGTGCTATTCGCATATATCTTATGGGGTGAACGGCTGAACTTGCTTCAGCTGTTTGCCTTTGTTGTTATTGTCATTGGCATTTTATTCGTCAGGTATTCCAATGATATTACGTTAAAAAACCTGCAAGGTGCAGGTTGGGGAGTCATCGCGCTGCTTCTATTTGCAGCCAACGACTTGTCAAGCAAATGGACAACCCTCGTGCACGCTTCCTTATTCCCAACCTTGTTCTTTATGTTTGCAACGGGCACAATTTGTTTTGCGATCTGGTGGTGGAGAGACAAGAAGAAGGAAGCTCCGCAATCAACAGTGCGAAGCACTTGGACAGAACGTAAGACTTTTCTGTTCGGTATGGCTGTTGGCATTACGAATGTCATGGGAATGATTCTTATTATTCATGGTTTTGCGAACGGAATTACGGGATTAGTTTCAGCGGTTGTAGCTCTGAATGTACTGATCGTCCTGTTGTATACCCGATTTATTTTGAAGGACAAATTCTCGAAACTAGAACAATCTGGCCTTGCAATTGCGATGGTTGGGATCCTTATGATGAAGCTAGTTGCTTCTTGAGATTGTCGCTCGGCATGTAAATTACAACATATACTTTCTGAACTGGCATAAATGCGTTACAATAGAGGTATTCGTGCCATTAAGAATGATTCAGGAGGCTATAACGACAATGACAGACAAAGATATCGAAACACTAGCAACGGAAGAGATCGAGAATGATCCAGAACGTGAACAGGCCCAAATCATTATTACATGGTTCCAACATATCCAAGAAATTGTGAAAGAACAATTCCCAGAGTATGAAGTTGATGGACAAATTGGCAACAACCCAACTTATGGTCCGATGTTTGCTTTTACACTCAAAAAAGACGAAAAGTCCACAGCATGCGGATTTTTCTTAAATGAAATTATGCGTAACTTCCAAACGAATCCCAATGCAGGACTATGGATGTCCTCCTTCTTCGTTGATTTGTTGAGAAGCGAAGAGAGTCACCTTCTGCCGAATCCACCACAATCCGAAGATGAAGCAAAAGAACTGTTGGACAAGCATATTGTTCCTTATTGTGCAGGAGCTGTTCGTGCAGAGTTCCCTGATCAGAAAATCTACGTTGATCTTGAGCTGCATGAGGAACATGGCCCTGTTCTTGAAGCTGGATTTGTTGCTGTCGAAGATGGCAACAATACATGTGCACTTCCGCTTCAATACTTAATGACATTATACTTATTGAATCGTGACCCAGCAGAACCGTTGATTCAAGCGATGTACCGATTGTATGAGGAAAATAATTTAGGTCAATAAGATAGCAACAATGAATGTGTGAAGCACACGCCGCTAGCTCCTGATTGTAGGAGTTGGCGGCGTTTTTGTTTTCTAGGAGGCGATTGATTTGTTCGAGAAAGCGCGCCTGTCATCCCCAAATAAGAATTGTGTTTGAGGAGGACAGCTTCATTACGCACGCTGAGAAAATAACGAGAGACCGCTTCTCATTAGAAAGGGCACGTGCTCGAAGTGTTGCTATGCTGGGTTATACCTATTTCCCATACAGCCGGGATGAGCTTGAGAAAAAGCCAATCTTGTGCCAAAGAAATTTATATGGATGGTTAGGCAGATTCGGTACTGTACAGGAAGCCGGACTGCTCAAGTTGCCGATTTATGAGCGGGAGATTCTGAGATTTGCTCTTACTTGTAATAAGCCATTTGGTATGAAAGAAGTGTGCCACTGGTTGCAACTTACGAGAGAAACTTGTAGCAAAATCGTACGAGACATGGCAGCCAAAGATTTACTTAGCCATAGTGGTGGAAGTCAGACAAGAAGCTACCAATTTCTGATCACTGAAAAAGCAATCGCACTTTTTCATCGCAGCAAGTGAAGAAATGAGAGAGGAGTCGAAAAAACCGACTATCTCGGGCCTGAAAGGGCAAAAATCCCCCGAGATCGTCGAAAAAACCGACAATCTCGGGCCCGAAGAGGCAAAAAGCCCGTAGATCGTCGAAAAAGTCGACGATCTACGGGCCAACCTCCAAACAAGCTATATACTCCGATATAGCATAAACTCATCATACGTCCGTATGATGGGAATAGCCGCGCTCGCCCCAAGCTTTGCATATTTCATCGCATGCGAAGTGTTGAACAGAACCACAGAGTCCGTGGGGCGAAGCCAGCCTCGGTCACTGAGAACGAGCATAGCTGCCCAGGTCGCTGCGCCTTCTGGCGACGAGGAAATTCCTTCCGAGCCTAAGCTGTGGGTGGCTTGGGCAATTTGCTCCTTCGACACAGCGATGGCAGTTCCACCACTTTGCTTGATAATGGACAGCAGCAGTTCCAAATCCGGTGGATTCGGAACACGCATCCCGGTTGGATTGGGAATAATTCGCTCCTCAACAGGAGTAGAAGCCGTATTGATTGCACTCGTTCCCCCTAACGAATGCATTAAACCATCGACAATAGGCTGACAGCCCTCTTCTTGTACACAAACGAATCGAGGCATGTCGCCACTAATGAAGCCTAATGTCTTCAATTCCAAGAAGGCTTTCCACATGCCAATAATGCCCGAACCGCCGCCAGTGGGATAGATAATCACATCAGGCAATGTCCAGTCAAGCTGCTCCGCGAGCTCAAGTCCCATCGTTTTTTTGCCTTCTACACGACCTGGCTCTTTCAATGTGCCGACATTCACCCAACCTTGATCCTTGCGGCCTGACTCGATGATCGCGGCAGCATCATGAATAAAGCCATCGACGAGTACCGTCGTTGCGCCATACATCGGGCATTCATCGACAATGAGTGAGGGACAGTCCATGGGGATGAACACAAATGCTTGGATGCCAGCTCTTCCTGCATAGGCAGCTAGCGCACTTGCTGCATTCCCGTTGGACGGAACTGCAGCTTTCGTTGCGCCGGCTTGTTTCAACAAGGAAACCGCAACCGAAAATCCGCGTGATTTAAAGCTGCCCGTTGGATTCTGTTCTTCTCGTTTGATCCAAAGACGTTTGAGCGATAGCTTGCTCTCCCAGTCTGGCAGTCTTAACAGAGGTGTCCAACCTTCGCCTAGAGAAACGATATGGGCCGGATCGTGGATCGGAAGCAGTTCATGATATCGCCACATTGAAGGATAACGCTGCCCAAGGGATGCTTTCGTAAACGTTTGTGCGACATGATTAAGATCATAACTAACCAATAAAGTGCCGCCGCATGTGCATTTCATGTCTTGATAGCGGAAGGGCAGTTTCGCAGAACATCGTGAGCATTGCAGCTCCCATTGTTTCATATCTGTACCTCCTCAGCGTCTCTACTAATAGGAGTGCTCATGTTTGTTTCCTACTAGTATGAAATGACTTGATTGCATGGTAGGCAGATTTATTGGGCAGCTTCAAGAATAGCCCGAGCATAGGGGCGAAGTTCACTTCAATAATCCATACATGTCCTTGCTTATCGAAAGCCATGTCAATCCCCATCGTTTTGACCCAGCGATAAGAAGGGCCGAGCTGATTAGCTGTTAGTAAGGCTACCGAACGCAGCTCAGCAAGAAGTGCTGAGGTCTGCATGCCCTGGAGCTCAGAGCCCTGAATTGCTTTCTCTACGGTGACTACGCGACCGCCACTTCTACGAATATTGGTAATAATGTAGCCCTTGCCTGCTACTTTGGCCAACATGCCTGTCACTTGCCAGTCAGATTTCGTATGCCGTTGCACCATGACTCGCAAATCAAAGGGACGCCCATGCTTGGTTGCAAGAGGGATCCGTTGTTGGATGATATTGGTATTGTTCATTTTTCTCTTAATAAATGGGGAAATGGCCTCATAATTTGTATAGGTTCGAGTTCTAGATCCATCTTGAACCTCATAGGATGAGTTTCCGGAAGTTCGGACCTGTATAACCCCATTGCCCCCATAGCTGCCGGTCGGTTTAATGATGACTTGACCATATTTGGATAGAAGTCGCACGAAACTGCCCGTGCTTAACCATTCTGTTTCAGGGAGATGAGCTTGCAGCTTCTTTGATCTACGGAGGATTTTATGTTTGGTCCATTTACTCGTAGATAGATTACTCATACGCTTTCTCCTCTTGCCTTTGTATGACGAGATCGTGTTCTTCTACTTGAAGGAGCTGGTTATGTTCATCAACAAAGACAACCTGAGGCTTGAGTGAGAGAATTTCCTCTTCGTTCATAAGTCCCATGCTGAGTATGATCACGAGATCTCCTGGGGAGAAGAGGTGGGCAGGCGGACCGTTTAATCCTATTTTGCCGCAGCCTTCTGGCGCGGGAATCGCATATGTTTTCCAACGGGTGGCATTGCGCAGACTAGTGACTTGAACCATTTCATACGGATGGATATTCGCCTTACGCATTAGTAACCCATCAATCGTAATACTGCCTACGTAATCCAAATCGGCTTCCGTTACAGTCGCACGATGTATCTTCCCTTTACACATTAATCGCTGCATGTGCAGTAGCTCTCCTTTATGATCACATGTTGTTCTTCACAGGGTATGAGAGAGACTAGTCTCACGGTGTAGGTAAGTGCCTATTTGTATGGAAAAATGGGCACAGCACAACAGGGAATATTCAGTTTATTTCCCGGGCAACCGCAGAATCTGACAAAGTAGTCCACTTCTTGCAAACAAAAAAGCAGAGCCTAGGGCTCTGCATCAACTTCAAATTAATTTAAGACCGCTAATTAATACCAAAGTGGCAATAATGGTCCGAAGTACAGTTGTAGGTGCTTTCGTTGCGAGCATACTGCCGATAAGTACACCCGGGATCGAACCAATCAGAAGATTAAATACGAGTGAATAATTGACATTCCCCAGGCTTGCGTGCAGGATTCCAGCTGTCGAGGAGAGTAGAAACGCATGTGCGATATCTGTACCAACCAGCTGTGCAGGCATCATTCGGAAGAAGTATAGCATAGCAATGGCATATAAGGATCCGGAGCCAATGGAAGTGAGTCCAACAATGAAGCCAAGGACGGCGCCAATCCCAATCGTCAACCAGCGCTTCTCCTCCAAAGTTCGAAGCTGCCATCGATTTTCTTTCAACCGATGCCCGAAGAAGACTTTGAATAGAGTTGCGAAAGCTACCATAATCAACACATAGCCAAGTGCGTGTTTAATGATGACTTCTTGATTATCGAAGAAAGAATCAAATAATTTCAGGAAAACGACAGCAACGACAACACCTGGAATACTGCCTAGGGCAAGCATTTTCACAAGTTTAAAATCAATTGTTTTTTGCCGCCAATGTTGAACCGTACCGAAAAGCTTCGTAATCGAATTATAAAGAAGATCAGTTCCTACAGCAATGGAAGGATGAATACCAATTAGAATTAAAATGGGAGTCAGCAAGGAAGCTCCGCCAACACCTGTCATTCCGACCAAAAAGCCAACAATCAAACCCATTAGAATAATACTCAAAGTCATGTTGTCATGTCCTCTTTTCATTACCCACTAAACACATTGGATTAATTTTAGTCCTCTCAAGTGTATTTGTAAAGAGAAATTTTCCATATGTATCGCTATCCCGAGTAAATCGCTTGCTATTCATCAATTCTGGAATGGGGTACAATGGTTAGATGTGTTTAAGTCAGCTGAGGGAGGACAATTCATGCGTAATCGAACTACCGTAATGGTCAGTATCGTACTGGCCATGTTAGTCGCGTCAATGGATACAACAATTGCCAATACAACGATGCCGATCATTGTGAATGACATTGGTGGAAACAGTCTATATGCCTGGGCATTTACCTCTTATATGGTGCTCTCTACGGTGCTTGCTCCTCTAGCAGGGCGACTATCGGATTTATTTGGGCGCAAACGGATCTATGCCACGGGCATTCTGTTATTTCTAGGGGGTTCCGTCCTCTGCGGATTAGCCCATAGTATGGTGCAACTCATCATTTTCAGAGCCATTCAAGGGATTGGCGCAGGGGTGATGATGCCGTTTCCCTCTATTATTGCAGGAGATATTTACCCAGTGGAACAGCGTGGGAAAGTTCAGGCCTTTTTCACAGGTATGTGGGGATTAGCTGCGATTTTAGCTCCTACATTGGGAACGTTCTTTGTAACCTATCTGAATTGGCGCTGGATTTTCTTCGTGAATGTTCCCATATGTCTCATTGCCTTACTTGCCTTGCTTCCATACAAAGAAGTGTATCAAGCGAAGAAATCCGTCATTGATTATTGGGGAGCACTTTTGTTTGCTGCGGGGATCTCATCCTTGTTGCTAACGACAGTGGTCGAATCCCATACCATCCTGTACGGTGTCGTTGGAGCTGTTTTACTTATCGTATTCTTCCTCTATGAAAAAGGGCATGCTGCCCCGATCGTTCCGATGACGTTGATGCGCAATAAGCCAGTAGCTTTAATGATAGCCGGTTCATTTCTTAGTTGTGCGGCTCTTTTCGGGACGTCGAGTTTTATTCCATTATTTCTGCAAAATCAAGGGCACTCGCTGTTCATCAGCGGAATTGCGCTTCTGGGTACATCACTCGGTTGGATGGTTGTCGCCATTCCAAGCGGCAAGTGGGTAATACGCTTCGGTTACAAACCGCTGCTGTTAACGGGCAATGTTTTACTTGTCATCACAGCCGTTCTCTTATTCTTTATCCGTGAAGGTACCTCATTTAGTTACATATTCGGCTCACTGACCATGCTAGGACTCTCGTTCGGACTCCTATTTACGGTTTCAACAATTGGTGCTCAGCAGTTAGTCGAGGCTCATCAGAAGGGGATTTCAACTTCATTGCAGCTATTCGCCCGTAATATTGGAACGGCAGTCAGTGTCACGGTGATGGGCTCTATTGTCACCAAAGCAGACATCTTCTACACGGGCATTCATGGGATGTTCGTTTATGGGTTAATCGCAAGTATTGTAGCTTTTGCAGTGCCTTTGGCGATTCGAACTACGAAGCAAGAGGGTTTGGCAGGATAGTGAGCACGACACTCGACGTAAGTTGACAGCCTGCACCCATTAGTAGAAAATTAGAGTTATACGAATATAGAAAGAAGTGAGTGTACGTGCTGTTAAATGTGAAATCCCGTCTTCTTGAGGGTGATATTCAACAATTGCTTAGCTATAGTGTGTTTCCAGATCCAGATAGCCTTCAAGAAGCGGTCAGTTTCTATGAAGATAATGAGAACACGTGGTTATTTGCCTATGAATCGGAAGGTTTACCAGTCGGAATTATCGGCTTCGAGTTGAATGAGAAACAAGAAATGACGCTTCGCCACCTCGCTGTTGAGCCAGAGAGCAGAGGAGAAGGTTTCGGACGCGGCATGCTGCTTGAAATTATTGATGATATGCAGCCAGTGCGCATTACCGCGGAAACGGATGAAGAAGCAGTGCAATTTTATCGCAACGTTGGATTCGTTATTCGCAGTCTTGGAGAGAAATATCCAGGCGTAGAGCGGTTCCTATGCACGTATGAGATTGAGGAAGAAGACGAAAAAGAGTGAAAATCGTTGTATAAGACAACAAATCCCGAGGAACTGCTTGTTGCAGCTTCTCGGGATTTTTGCATGCTATGAGGTAGAATAAGTGCCTACATGCGGGATTTGACCGTTCTTGCATATTCAGATGGGCTCATTAAGGTAGCTTTCTTAAAGGCCTTGGAGAAATAATGAACGGAGCTGAAGCCCAGTTTCCTGGCTATCTCCGTGAAATTATACGTTTCTTCGCGTATCAAAATTTTGGCATGATCGATTTTCAGTTTGGCGAAATACTCCATGAGCGTGTAGGTGGTATGCTTTTTGAAAAGGTCTTTGAGCTGCGTTTTGCCAACACAGAATACTTGGCTGATTTCATTGAGAGTAAGTGGAGCGTCAATATGCTGCTCCATGTAGTTCATGACCCTGTTGGTCAAATCATGGACGGACTTCTCCTTAGCACCCG
Source organism: Paenibacillus oryzisoli (assembly GCF_001653565.1). Lineage (GTDB taxonomy): Bacteria > Bacillota > Bacilli > Paenibacillales > NBRC-103111 > Paenibacillus_E > Paenibacillus_E oryzisoli. The sequence goes on along the minus strand of NZ_LYPB01000084.1, from coordinate 44,329 downwards.
TAGAGAGAGGTGATTCAACTTCCGATTGAGCAGATTTCCGCAGCAGACGGACAAAAAGAATTTCTAGGTAGCTTTGAATCATTTGTTCACTACCTACAGGTGCATCTTGCCTGCGCACAAGGGGATGTCCGAAGGGGAATTCGAACGCTTGTTGTCCTTCTCGAACGATTTGGGCTAGGAGATTCCGTTCCTCATCTTCTAAATGCAGCACTTTCTGCTCGAAAAATTGCATAGCTTTCGAATGACAGTCGAACGTCATGACGATCAAATTAGGAGCTTTCCCTTTGGTCGCGTAGAAGCTATGAAATTCATTGGGTCTATGAAAAATAATGGATCCTTGCTTCAGTAAATAACGCTGATCATCCGCATGAACTTCCACTTCCCCGCGATCGACATAGAGAAATTCCCAGAAATCATGTTTCTCCCCATTGAACGAATAATCCTTGCCGAACTCGAAGTAATGCATGGTAATTACTTTATTAATGACCAGACTCATTTTCAAATGCGTGCGATGGTACGCTGTGGTGTTCGTTTCGCTAATCGCCATGGGTGTCACTCCTGATCTTTCGATGCAATACGTATAGGTCTATCATAACACAGTAGAAAATACAAAAAAATCGGCTTTCAAGACAAAGAAAAGCCCCCGACCTTCTTTTATAATCAAGGTATCGCAAAGTTCGAGGGGGAGCTAGCATGAAGATAGGTGTAATTGGATATGGACTTAGAATTAGTCATGTGATTAATGAAGTTTTGAAGGCAGATGCGGACTGCCGGATTGAAGCGATTGTTGATGTACGCAAAGATCAGATTAAAGCCAAGTTACTTGAGCGAGGGTGGGATCATATTAAGTACTATGATACACCGGAACAAATGCTGGAGACAGAGCAGCTAGACGGGGCCATGATTGGCACGCGCTGTAATCTGCATACAACGATGGGATTGAAAGTGTTGCAACATGATTTACCTCTGTATATCGAAAAGCCGGTATCTACGAACTACGATGATCTGCTTCGGTTGAAGCAAGGTTATGAAGCATCCAAGTCGCCAGTCGTCGTATCCTTCCCATTGCGGGTAACCTCTATTGTGGAGTTGGTTAAGGACATCATTCAATCGGGTAAAATCGGCACGGTTGAGCATGTTCAGGCGATAAATAATGTACCGTATGGCCGTGTTTATTTCCAAAGTTGGTATCGAAATGAGGAGGAAACAGGCGGACTATTTCTTCAAAAAGCAACGCACGATCTTGACTACATCCAAGCTATCCTTGGTCAAAGACCGATTACTGTCTGTGCGATGACATCCAAGCAAATTTTCAAAGGGAATAAATCTGCGGGGCTCAAATGTGTCGATTGTGAAGATAATCGTACTTGCCCAGAGAGTACTGTGAATGCTTCGGAACCACTAGATCCAACATGGCAGTATTGCTGCTACGCAGAAGATACGGGGAATGAGGATTCCGGAAGCGCGCTGTTTCAATATGAAAGCGGTATGCATATGTCCTACTCGCAGAATTTCTTTATTCGCAGGGGAGCTGCTGCACGTGGAGCGCGGTTTATGGGTTACAAAGGTACGGTGGATTTCGATTTCTACACAGGCATTGTCAAAGTCCATATGCATCATACAGCGCATGTTGAGACTTACGAAATCGGAGCAGGAAGCAATCATTTTGGCGGCGATGAGAAGTTGGCACGTAATTTCACAGAAATTATGAAGGGGACTGCCAGTTCAATCTCCACACTAGATGATGGTTTGATGAGTGCTATGATGTGTATCAAAGCGCAAGAATCTGCACGAACCGGAACATTCCAAGCATTGAAATGGGATTAATAAAAAGATTGAAGGAGGGAGAATTCACATGGACAAAAAGATGACGTTTCAAACCATTTCTTTGAGTTCGTTATCCAAAGTTTTTGCGGATGAGGCGCCTCAAGAAGCGTCGTACAAGCAAGCAACCGCCTTGCGAGGAGAGCACTTTGCCTACCAAATTGCGTATACCTCCAATCAACAAATGAAAGACATTGAGGTAGAGATCCATTCGACACTTGGGCTTCCTTTTACCCTTCGCGCTGTAGGACTTGTTCCTGCAGAAATGCCTTGCTATGCGGACCATGATGAGCATGTGCTGCGGACGGCGCCGGGGTTGTACCCAGATCCTTTGTATCCGCTTGAAGAATCGACGATAATAGCACTTCCTGGCCAATGGCGATCCGTCTGGATTCATGTTGAACTGGATGCATCTGTTGTTGCGGGCACGTATAACGTGCATGTAAGTTTCCTTTCACCGCAAGGAGAGAAACTAAGTGAAGAAGTGTTGGAACTCACCGTACTCGCAGCCACACTTCCTAAGCAGAAACTAATCCATACGGAGTGGTTTCATACGGATTGCATAGCAACGCAATATAACATCGATGTGTTTAGTGAGGCGCATTGGTCACGCATTGGACAGTTCTTAGAAACAGCAGTTAAGCATGGTATCAACATGATTCTGACTCCGATCTTTACCCCGCCGCTGGATACAGCAATTGGTGGCGAGCGTCCTACCGTGCAGTTAATTGATGTCAGTGTTGTTGAAGGTAAGATCGATGCCAGTACCACGTATGCTTTTGAATTTTCAAAGTTAGAGCGATGGGTAGCGCTTTGTCAGAGCAAAGGTGTTGAGTACTTCGAATTCGCCCATTTGTTCACCCAATGGGGTGCTAAACATACCCCGAAAATTGTAGCTACGATGAATGGGAGCGAACAGCGAATTTTCGGTTGGGATACAGATGCGGCAGGGGAAGCGTACGCTCATTTCCTAGAGCAGTTCTTACCAGAACTAGATAAAGTTATCCGACGTCTAGGTATCGCATCATGCAGTTATTTCCATGTGTCTGATGAGCCTACCAAAGATCACTTGGAATCTTATAAAAATGCGAGTGATCTCGTGCGGAAGCTGCTTCCTCCCGATTATCCGATTATCGATGCATTGACGAATATCAGTTTCTATGAGCAGGGGATTGTTCAAAAGCCGATTCCATCGAACGACCATATTGAGCCTTTCCTTGAAGCAGGTGTCCCGGATTTGTGGACGTATTACTGCTGCGTACAGTACAAAGAAGTATCCAACCGTTTCTTTAACATGCCGTCTGCACGGAATAGGATCATTGGCTTGCAGTTGTACAAGTTTGATATCCAAGGATTTCTACATTGGGGTTACAATTTCTATTACTCCCAGTATTCCATGAAACAATTGGATCCGTTTAAAGTAACAGATGCCTTGTATACATTTCCTTCTGGAGACAGCTTCGTCGTGTATCCAGGAGAAACAGGGCCAATCGAGTCGATTCGGTTGGAAGTATTCCATGAGGCACTGCAGGATTTGCGAGCCCTACAGTTGCTCGAGACGTATATCGGCAAGGAGCGAACCCTTGCCTTGATTGAAGAAGGCTTGCCAGAGCCCCTCACATTTTCCGTTTATCCGCGCAGTACAGAATGGATGCTCGATGTGCGTGAGCGGATTAATCAGGCGATTGCAACTTACAGTTGAATACGATACAAACGTGATAAGCTGCTCCCCTGGAAAAGGGGACAGCTTTTTTGGTCTTGACACATGATGGAGCGTGATCTAATATTATTCTATTATAAAACCAAGTTAACTAATCGGAATAATATGTTTTATTTCATGTAGGGTGAAAGGGGTGCTTGCCTTGAACATTGAGAATATCGAAGCCTTCGTGTATGTCATTCATTATGGCAGCTTTAACAAAGCGGCAGAAGTTCTTTTTTTATCCCAGCCATCCGTCACGGCACGCATACAATCCCTAGAGCGTGAGCTGGATTGCCGACTTTTCGAACGGATTGGGAAGCAGATTTCATTGACGGACGATGGGAAGAAATTTCTTCCTTATGCTGGGCAGCTGTTGCAAACTTTTCAGAAGAGTAAAATTCAATTAAAGCAGAAACGCACGCTGCCCAACGAGTTGCGCGTAGGTTGTACTGTATCGGTTTCGAACTATATCATCCCATCCATTATACCGAAACTCAAGATAAAATATCCCGATGTGAACTATAAGCTAACTACAGCATCTTCCGAGGAGATCATTACAAAGGTGCTGAATCGCGAGTTAGATTTCGGTTTTGTACGGAATATTAGTCACCCTAATCTCGTTTCAGCCAAAGCTTATGAAGATCCTATTCGTTTATATGTCTATGAAGGCCATCCATTTATAGGGGACGAGACCATTTCTATTGATGATATAGGTGATTATCCGCTTGTTTTCTTTGAATGCGGGTCCCTCGACTGGATGCGAATCCACCGACTATTTGCCAGTATGAAGCAACCGCCGAACATTGAATTTCAGACAGATACGCTAGAGACTGCGAAGAAACTAGTGCTTGGACGTGTAGGTATTGCGTTTCTTCCTAGCCTATGTGTCGAGCAGGAAGTCAAAGAGGGGAAGCTATTCCCCATTCACTTTCCAGAAGTAGCAGGTATCTCCCTACAAACGAACATGATTGTATTGAATGGTGAGAACGCCTTGTTTTTCAATAGTGCCTTAGATTTGTGTAAAAGAATCGCTCAGTCGATTCGAGAAACGATTTGACTTCTCGATATGCATATAGAAAAACTCTATTATCCAGTTCGACGACTCCATGATACATTAAATCCACAGAATTAATTCATATAAAACAAGTAGGAATTATAAGAATAATTACAATGGGAAATTTGGAGGGGTTCACGATGAAACAATTCACAACACTTACGGTAACAACATTAGCATTAGCTTTGGTAGCGGTAGGATGCGGATCGAAAAGCGAGACAACGAATGCTTCTCCTAAAGGAGCTGCTGAGGCAACGACAGCACCAACTGCCACTGCGGCTGCAACGGCTGCACCTGTGAAAGTAAAGAAAATCATCGTAGGCACAGGGACACAATTCCCCAATGTAGCCTTTCTAGATAAGGATGGAAAACTTACAGGATACGATATTGAGTTAGTAAAAGAACTCGACAAGCGGTTGCCAGAATATGAGTTCGAGTTCAAAACGATGGACTTCGCTAACCTGCTGCTTAGCTTGGAAACGAACAAAATTGATTTCGTTGCACATGAAATTGAGAAGAACAAAGAGCGTGAACAGAAATATTTGTTCAACAACGAGCCGTATGCGTACTGGAAAACCAAAGTCATCGTAGCGAAAGAGAACACAACTGTGAAAACGATCGATGATTTGAAGGGCAAGAAAGCACTAACGACAGCTACAAGTGCAGAGGCCACACTGCTGGAGAACTATAACAAAGCCAATGACAATGCGATCAAAATTGTGTATCAAAGCGGCGCAGCCAACGACTTGGTTACGCAGCTTACAACAGGGCGTGCTGATGGCGCACTTGGTGCAGATTTCTTGCTTCCACTCGTAGATCCGCAAAGTAAATTGAAAACAGTCGGACCGATCATTGAGGAAGCGGAAGTGCGTTTCTTATTCCGCAAAAATGATAGGGATGGGCAAGAGCTTGCAGACAAAATTGACGTGGCTCTGAAAGCTGTCAAAGCAGACGGTACGCTCGCGAAGTTGAGCACGCAGTGGCTGGGTGGAGACTTTACGAACAAAGATGATGTGAAATAGATAAACGTTCCATAATGTTAAGAAAGGTGAGATCGCTCTTATGGCAAACAAATTCGATATCACCTATGTATTTGATTTTCTGCCGAAATTACTGAATTACATTCATATTTCCTTATTCATTGTTGCTTGCTCGATGGTGCTCGGAATCGTCTTCGGATTTCTCATAGCCTTGCCCCGGCTGTATCAAGTACCAATTGTACAAAGGTTATCTCAGATTTATGTTTCCTTCTTCCGAGGGACACCGATTCTGATTCAGCTATTTCTGATCTATTACGGTTTACCTGAGCTGCTGAAGGGGATCCATATGGATGTCTCCAGAGCCCCTGTTTTATCGTTTGTGATTCTAACATTTGCTTTACATTCTGGGGCTTATATTTCGGAAGTCATCCGCGCAGCGGTCAAAGCCGTGGACAAAGGGCAAGTAGAAGCCGCCTATTCTATAGGGATGACGGGTTACCAGGCCTTTAACCGCATTATTATGCCGCAAGCACTAGCGATTTCGCTGCCCAACTTTACAAACCTGCTTATTGCCAACTTGAAGGATACCTCATTGGCATTCTCACTAGGTGCGATGGAATTGATGGGGAAAGCTCAGACGCTTGGAGCGGCCACTCAACATTTTATGGAAACGTACATTTCCTTGTCCATTATCTATTTCGTTATTTGCTTTGGACTGGAGAAACTGTTTATGTACATCGAGAAACGCTTACTCCAACACGAGCAACCGCTAGTGGCGGAGGAACGTGAGCCTCTATCACGCAGATGGTTCAAGGGTGTCTGGTCCTCGCAACCAGATAAAGGAGGCTTCCAAGCATGAGTATTGATCCAGGATTCATAGGGACGGCCTTTGTTCAATTGCTTTCTGCACTGCCAACTACACTAATTATTACTATTGTCTCAGTCTTCTTTGGATTCCTAATTGGAGCCTCCGTAGCTTTAATCCGACTATACCGCGTGCCTTATATCCATTATATCGCAACAGCTTATGTGACATTTGTTCGCGGAACACCGATGCTTATGCATCTGCTGCTAATCTATTTCGGATTGCCGATGATCATCGATTCGATTGCCGTTACTTTCGGATGGAGCTTCCGTTCCGTGTCTATACCGATGATCGGCTTCGCCTTTCTTTCCTTCTCGATCACCGCTGGTGCGTACCTTTCAGAGGTCGTCAGATCGGGTATCGTAGCGATTAATCGGGGACAGATGGAAGCGGCCTATTCCATTGGGATGACGACCACACAGGCGCTGCGACGCATCATTTTGCCACAAGCATTTGCGGTCAGTTTACCGAACTTATCCAATACGTTGATTGGTATGCTGCATGGCTCTACATTGGCTTTTACGGTATCTGTGGTGGAAATCAACGCCAAAGCACAAATCGTCGCAACGACAAATTGGAAATTCTTCGAAGCATATATTGCTGCAGCCCTGCTATTCTGGGGAATCACCTTCTTGATTGAGCGAGCCACGGGCTTACTAGAGAAACGAATCAATCTGTATAACCGAGGTGGCGTGTCATGATTCAACTGACGAATATCACCAAATCGTTTGGTAAAAACGAGGTGCTTAAGGGGATCAACCTTACTGTGCAAAAAGGCGAAGTCGTCTGTATCCTTGGCCCCAGCGGTTCGGGAAAAACAACGCTGCTCCGTTGCTTGAACTATTTGGAGAAGCCGAGTCTAGGCGAAGTGACGATCGGAGATTTCACCGTGAATTGCAAGCGTCCCAGCAAAGGGGACATTCATGCGCTCAGGCAAAAAACCGCGATGGTATTCCAGCATTACAACCTATTCAAACATAAAACAGTGCTCGAAAACGTTATGGAAGGTCTTGTGATTGTCCAGAAACAATCAAAGGAACTGGCAAGAGCGACCAGCGTAAAGGTGCTGGAGAAAGTGGGTTTGGGAAGCAAGTTAGATGCCTATCCAAGTCAGCTATCTGGTGGGCAGCAGCAACGTGTAGGGATTGCCCGTGCACTGGCTCTGAATCCTGAAGTCATTTTATTCGATGAGCCGACATCCGCACTCGATCCCGAACTTGTTGGTGAAGTGCTGGACGTGATTCAGAAGATCGCGAAGGAAGGCATCACGATGATCATCGTTACCCATGAAATGGGTTTTGCCCGAGAAGTGGCTAATCATGTGGTCTTTATGGACGAAGGCGTTATCGTTGAAGAGGGCAACCCGAGGGACATTTTCGGCAATGCCAAAGAAGAACGCACGAAGCAATTCCTGAAGCGTATTACGCCCGAATGGAGCTACAACATTTAGCATCAGGCAGTTATGGAAATGGAGTGTATGAACATGGGGATTAAATTAAGCATTTTGGATCAAAGTGTCGTATTTCCCGGTGAAACGGCTTATGACGCTTTTCAGCATACGATTGAACTTGTACAGAAGGCGGAGTCGCTCTCATATAACCGCTTCTGGGTATCTGAGCATCACGATTCCGAACAAGTAGCGGGTTCTTCACCGGAAGTATTAATTTCTCATTTGCTGGCCAAAACAGAGCGCATTCGCATTGGCTCCGGCGGGATCATGCTGCAGCATTACAGCCCCTATAAAGTGGCTGAGAACTTCAATGTGCTTGCTTCGCTTGCACCAGGTAGAGTGGATCTCGGCATAGGCCGCGCACCAGGTGGTCTTCCTCGTTCTACGAAAGCTCTGCAACAGGGGATTACAGAAGCAGCTTCCTTATCCCATAAGTTGGAGGACCTTCAACAGTTTGTGACAAATCAACTGCATGATGAGCATCCTTTGAAGGGCTTGAAGGTCTCGCCAATACCAACAGTGCCTGTGGATATTTATATCCTCGGGGCAAGTGCAGCGAGTGCACAATCGGCTGCTGAAGCTGGTTTACCGTATGTATTTGCCCAATTTATTAATGGGGATCATGCGATTGCAGAAGCGGCTTTTGAAGCGTATCATCACCATTTTAATACGGGAAAAGGTACACAACCTAAGCTTCTCTTGGCGCTCTCACTTATCGTAGCTGACACGGAAGAAGAAGCAATCAAGCTTGCAGGAGAATATAAGAATGTAAAAATTCATTTGGAAAATGGCAAGACATTAACCGTTGGAACCCTTGAGCAAGCTGAGGAATATGGCCGCCAAACGCAGGCAAAGTTTACGGTTGAAGAGAAACAGGCAGAGATTACGAAGGGTACCAAAGAGACCGTGCGTCAAAAACTACTCGAGATCCAACAGAAATATAACATCGATGAATTTATCGTAACGACATCCGTGAAAGATTTTAGCAAACGCCTGAGGTCATTTGAACTGCTAAGTGAAGCATTCGCGGAATTGTTGGTGTAAGTCCGAAGGAGGTAAGTAGAATGAGTGCAACAACTTTTCAAGAGACGTCTCCGGACTTGGCACAGAAGCTGGTGGATATACGACGTCATTTACATCAGCATCCTGAATTGTCGCATGAGGAAATCCAAACAACAGCTTCGATAACTAGTTGGCTTAGGGATGCGGGGATCCGTATTGCGGATTACCAGCTGAAAACAGGTCTAATTGCAGAAGTCGGCGGCTTGCAGGAAGGGCCAATCGTTGCCATACGGGCTGATATCGATGCGCTTCCAATTCAAGAAGATACAGGGCTTCCTTATGCATCGCAGGTAGCAGGGAAGATGCATGCTTGCGGTCATGATTTTCATACAGCTGCCGTTCTTGGTGCAGCGATTCTGCTCAAACAACACGAGCGAGAGCTCAAGGGAACCGTTCGTTTCATTTTTCAACCGGCGGAGGAGAAGGCACAGGGAGCGGAGCAGGTGATAAAGAGCGGCGCACTTGAAGGGGTTCGCGCAATTTATGGCATGCATAACAAACCTGATCTTCCTGTCGGCACGATCGGGATCAAAGAGGGGCCACTGATGGCCGCAGCGGATGGATTTGTGATCGAAGTTGAAGGACTTGGCACACATGCTGCTGTCCCAGAAGCGGGGATAGATCCCATTGTAACAGGAGCACATATCATTACTGCCCTCCAATCGATCGTTAGCCGCAATGTGAGTTCATTGCAAAGTGCAGTCATCAGTGTAACTCGTATCCATAGCGGAACAGCTTGGAATGTCATTCCGGACAAAGCCATTCTGGATGGCACGCTGCGCACATTTGATGAGAATGTCCGTTCACTCGTTATTGAGCGATTAGAGCAAGTAGTTCATGGTGTTGCTGCCGCATATGGAACCAAAGCCTCAGTCCGATGGATTAAAGGACCACCATCGGTATTCAATGATAAGCAATTAAGTCTGTTGGCGAAAGAAGCGGCAGAACAAGCTGGTCTGAATGTCATTACACCTGTCCCGTCACCAGCAGGCGAAGATTTTGCCTTTTATCAGAAGAAAATTCCCGGGGTCTTTGTATTTATGGGTACATCAGGCCCGCAAGAATGGCATCATCCTGCTTTTGATATTGATGAACGAGCTTTGCCGATTAGTGCACGATATTTTGCTATTTTAGCTCAGAACGCCTTAGAAGACCTATCATCCGACAACCCTTTGGAGGTATCCATATGAGTACAACAATTCCCGATTTATCTCTCTATCTGCATACACACCAACAACTCCAGGAAGCGATTCAAGGCCTGAGCGAAGGGCAATTGGTTTGGAAACCAGCATCGGACCAATGGAGTGTGACAGAGGTTCTGTCTCATTTGGCCGACCATAACATCGTCGTGTCCTTTCGAATCCGTGCTATTATTTCGGGCGCATCCGCCATATTACCAGCATTTGATCAAGATCCATGGGTAAGCAGCACCAAAGCCAATGAAGGCTTAGCTTCCGATATCTTAGTTCTATTTCAGTCGTTATTAGTGTATAACCATGAGCTTTTTGGGCGATTATCACCCGAGGATTGGGAGAAAACAGGCGTTAATTTCAAAGGACAAACACTCACACTGAAAGATGTTGTTCACTCCTTTATCGCACATGTACAGCATCATTTGGGACAAATCGCACGAATCAAGCGAGCGTTGGAAGCGCACGTATAGGAGGGATTGGATATGGCGGATGCACAAGAAGTACACCTTCGAGATGCCAACGATGGAGACCGAGAAGTGATTCGAAGAGTTCTGGAAGATGCCTATGGTCAATATCGTAATGTGTTGCCTCCAGAAGGCTGGGATCAATATAAAGAAAATATTATCGCATCTGTCGATAGTAATAAGCCCATTGCACGGATTGTTGCATTGATTAACGATGAAATTGTTGGCACATCTCAATTGTTCCAATCCTCTGAAGCTGCTTATGGCGCACCAGAGCTAGAGATTGAGTCGCCTATTCTTAGGTTGCTAGCCGTTTCGCCAAGTGCCAGAGGCAAGGGGATTGCTACCGCATTAATTAAAGAAAATGTGAAACGCGCTGCTGAGTTAGGTGCAGTTACACTTCATTTGCATACCTCGGATATGATGGAATCGGCCGTGAAGCTTTACGAACGATTGGGCTTCGAACGCGCTTATGACAAAGATATCCAAAAAGGTGAAATACTCGTGAAAAGCTACCGGCTTCATATACAAACCGCCGCGATATTGTGAAAGGATGGAGATAACCATGGCTAAACAAAAACAAATCAAACTAGGTGCCATTATTCATGGTGTTGGTGGTCATGTGTCAGGATGGAGACACCCTGAAGCGATTACAGATGCTAGTGTGAATTTTGGTTTTTATAAGGGGCAAGCACAGAAAGCCGAAGCAGGGAAATTCGATCTCTTATTTATCGCGGATGGCCTCTATATTACCGAAAAATCGATCCCTCACTTCCTTAATCGATTCGAGCCGATTACCATTCTATCTGCGTTAGCGTCAGTCACTTCGAACATCGGCCTTGTAGGGACATTATCCACGTCCTATAGTGAGCCTTTCACCGTGGCTCGGCAATTTGCTTCCATTGATTTAATTAGTGACGGACGTTCCGGTTGGAACGTAGTTACCTCTCCACTAGAAGGTTCAGCCAAAAACTATAGCAAAGCTGAGCACCCCTCTCATCCCGAACGCTACCAGATCGCTAATGAATATTTGGAAGTGACACGTGGGCTATGGGATTCGTGGGAAGATGACGCTTTTGTTCGTGATAAAGAGAGCGGTGTGTTTTTTGACCCAGATAAACTCCATACATTGAACCACAAAGGTGAATATTTCTCCGTCCAGGGGCCGCTGAATATCGCTCGCTCTAGACAAGGACAGCCGGTCATATTCCAAGCAGGCGCTTCAGAGGATGGCCGAGCGTTTGCGGCGAAAGTGGCGGATGCGATTTTTGCAGGACATGAATCAATTGACGATGCGAAAGCGTACTACGCGGATATCAAAAAGAGGGTAGCCTCCGAAGGTCGTAATCCGGATGAAGTCGTTATCCTACCGGGCATTGCCCCGATAATCGGACTCTCAGAAGAAGAAGCCGAGCGCAAATACCAAGAAGTCGCGAACCTCGTCACCATTGACAAAGCGCTGGATTATCTAGGCCGCTTCTTCGAGCATCACGATTTTTCACAATACCCATTAGATGAACCTTTCCCTGAACTAGGTGATTTCGGGAGCAATAGCTTCCGTAGTGGAACTGACAAAATTAAGCAAAATGCCAAAGAAAAGAACCTAACCCTACGCCAAGTCGCTTTGAACGTGGCTACACCTCGCAACGAATTCACGGGAACCCCTGAATATGTGGCTGATCGCGTACAAGCGTGGTTCGAAGAAAACGCCGCCGATGGTTTTATCATCGCAGCTGCCCTGCCCAAGGGCTTGGACGACTTCGTCGACCACGTAGTACCAATCCTGCAGGAGCGCGGATTGTACCGAACAGAATACGAAGCCGATACACTTCGCGGAAACCTCGGCATCCCAGTACCCACGAATCGTTACACAAAAGTGAATGCGTAGTCGCATGACATGACGTTCCTGCTGCCTACATCAATCAAAACATCTGCAATAACCGTGTAGCACCCGTTTTCAATATGACTGTCCACAAACCCGAAAAGGCCAGTGGGCAGTTTTTTTGCGACTAACGTATCAAGAACAATTAAGTAGCTAACCTAAATACAATACCTTATAGTCCCTATAACCCTGAGCCACAAACGCCAAACGCCAAACGCCAAGCGCCAAGCGCCGAACGCCGAACCCCAAACCGCAAACCGCAAACCGCAAACCGCAAACGCTGAACTCCAAACCCTTAAGCTCCTCAAGTATTCACAAACCTATTGGCATCGTAACTTTTAGACTCATTGCGCGGTAGCCGTCCGCCCTTATATCTAATGAAAAACTATTTTCTGAGATATCTACAATAAATTAATCTAGCAATAACCGAACCCCGAACCCCGAACCTAAAAACTTAAGCACTTTAAGCATTCACATATTTACAAAGCTACTCGAATCTTAATTTTGTAAACTCATTACACGATAAGCGTCCGCCCCCCTTATCTAATGAAAAACTTTTTTCTGAGGTATCTACAACAATAACTCAATCTAGCATTAAGATTCTTAAAGAAAAGAACAATATATATAGCATTGAATCTAAGAGGGAAATAGAATTTCAAAAATTGAAAAATCACCTTGACCTCATAATGGTTTATTTAACACACACACACACTCATTCACTCACTCATTTACTTACTCACTAATTAACACACTTTCTTGTAGATACCACAGGAAATGTTCTTTGGTGAAATGGATGTCGAGGGGATGCCTCCAATTGAGAAATGATATTCATCTAGATGTAAAATAACTGATTTATCGTGCTTGGTTGAAACTTGTAGATACGACAGAAAATGTCTTTAGGTGAAAAGGTTGTCGAAGGAGCTCATCCTAGTTGAAATGAGATATGTATTTAGTGTTGATGTAGTAGATCTATCCCACGTATCTGTATTTTTTAATACTTTAGTCAAGTTCCGTACCTTTGCGCATATACTGTGTTAGATTCTTATCTTATGTTTGTACGAAAGTCATGAACATGCTCTGAAAGCGATTACCTATCTACATTTACGTGACAAAATTCACAATGATGACAGGCCTTACAGGTCAGTTGTCCAAACATGCAAGCCAGTTCCCCGCAGAAACAGGAGGGTGCAGAGATGCTGCATATTGTCGTTTGTATTAAACAAGTACCGGACTCTAGAGAAATTCGCATTGATCCCAAGAATAATACGCTCATACGTCAAGGTGTACCTAGTATTGTGAATTTCTATGATATGCATGGCTTGGAAGAGGCATTGCGCATCAAGGATGAGCAAGGTGCGCGTATTACTGTTGTCACGATGGGACCGCCCCCAGCTGAAAAAGGCCTCAAAGAATGCATTTCGTTAGGCGCTGATGATGCCGTATTGGTGACGGATCGTGGTTTTGCTGGAGCGGATACCCTAGCTACCTCGTATGTTGTTGCTCGAACCATTCGCAAAATTGCGGAAACGTGGGGGCCAGTGGATATCGTTTTTTGCGGAAAACAAACGCTAGATGGTGATACCGGACAAGTTGGACCAGGTGTTGCTTGCCGGTTGGATTTGGAGCAACTGACTTATGTTAACAAGGTAGTTAAAGTCGATGAAGAAAACCGTAAAGTACGTGTACACCGACTTCTTGAGGACGGTATAGAAGTGGTTGAGACAAGCATGCCCGTCTTGATCACCGTATTAAAAGAGTTGAACAAAGTGCGACGAGCTTCACTGCCGGGCATGATTCGTGCGGCTAGATATAAGCCAACGGTTTGGACGACGGCGGATTTCCCAGATCTGGAGCGAGCAAAGATTGGGCTTAAAGGTTCGCCGACGATTGTAGCCAAAACATGGGTACCTGAGATCAAAGCGGTGAAAACGCAAATGATCACTTTCGATAGTCCAGAAGCAGGCGCAGTTCAACTGGCCGACAAGCTATTGACGAAGGATATGCAGACACTATTGGATTGGGCTTGATAGATAGGAACGGAGGATGACACGATGGCAAGAGAAACGGAACAGATTGATCCGACGATGCCGGACTGGTCGGCATATCGTGGGGTTTTGATCGTTGTTGAGCAGCGTGAGGGCATCGCGAAAAAGGTGTCCTGGCAGCTGCTAGGCGAAGGCAAAAAGCTAGCTGCGAAGCTGGAGGCGCCGCTCATGGCGCTCGTCATCGGCGAGAATGTTGCACATCTCGCTGATGAAGCCGTGGCCTACGGCGCGGATCGGGTGTACCTCTGCGAAGCTGCGGAGCTTCGCAACTACAGGACCCGGCCTTACAGCCGGGTCTGCTTGAAGCTGATCGAGGAAGCGAAGCCCGAGATCGTGCTGTTCGGCGCGACAGCTACCGGTCGCGATTTAGCAGGTGCGATTGCAACGCACCTGCCGACGGGGCTGACGGCCGACACGACGCAGCTCGATGTGGAGCCGCCGCCATCGCGGCTGTTGCTGGCCAGCCGGCCAGCTTTCTCTGAGAAGATGATGGCCACCATCCTCTGTAAGCAGTACCGGCCGCAGATGGCGACAGCGCGCGCTGGTGTGTTCCAGGCGCTGCCGAAGGACGCGGAGCGCCAAGGCGAGATCATCGCGATTACCGCGACGATGCGGGAGGAAGAGATTGATGCGCAGGTGCTAGACTTCCTGCGCGAAACAGGGAAGCTCAATCTCGAGGAATGCGAGATTATCGTGGCTGGGGGCCGTGGGCTGGGCGGGCCCGATGCTTTCAAGCTGCTTGCCGAGCTAGCGGAAGCGCTCGGCGGTGTCGTTGGCGCGTCCCGCGCTGCCGTGGATGCGGGCTGGATCTCCCACGAGCATCAGGTGGGGCAGACGGGCGCCACGGTTCGGCCTAAGCTGTATTTCGCCATCGGGATCTCTGGCGCCGTGCAGCACACGGTTGGTATGAGCCATGCCGATGTGGTTGTCGCAATCAACAAAGATGAGAGGGCACCTATTTTTCAATTTGCTCATTATGGGCTTGTTGGCGATCTATTCAAAATAGTCCCTGCGATTACAGAGGAGTTCAGAAAACGTCGTACGCTTTTTGGCGTTCCTCCTTCATCAGTGGTGGATGCCTCGATATCCACTACACAGACGCAGACTGAGGCGACCATCACGCGCGAGAGGAGTGAAGCAAAATGAATGAAAAATTCGACGCTATCGTCGTTGGTGGCGGACCAGCAGGAGCAGCCGCAGCGCTAACCATGGCACGAGCTGGTTTATCGGTTGTATTGCTCGAGAGAGGCGAGTTTCCTGGTGCCAAAAACATTTTTGGTGGTGTCCTCTACCGTAAGCAAATCGAAGAACTTGTTCCTGAGTTTTGGACAGAAAAGAACTTTCCAATGGAGCGCTATATTGTTGAACAAAGAATATGGATGATGGGCAAAGAGTCCATGGTCACGTTCGGCCATCGCAATGAAGCTTATAAGGAGCCTTACAATTGTTTCACGGGGCTGCGGGTCAAATTCGATCAGTGGTTCGCTGAAAAAGCTGTCGCAGCAGGCGCGATACCAATTTACGAAACCGTGGCACTGGATGTTATTCGTGAAGGTAACAAGGTTGTTGGCGTAAGAACCGACCGTGATGATGGTGATCTATATGCAGATGTTGTCGTCATTGCGGATGGTGTTAACTCCTTGCTTGGCAAAGCAATGGGGATTCATAAAGAATGGATGCCAGATGAAGTGTCTTTAGCAGTCAAAGAGGTGATTGCGCTGCCACGCGAGAAGATTGAGGACCGCTTTGGGCTTGAGGGGGACGAAGGTGTCACCATCGAATTTATGGGCGAAACCTCACTCGGCATGGCGGGTATGGGTTTTCTATATACGAATAAAGAAACGATCTCATTAGGGGTCGGAGTGATGGTTAACCATTTACGGGATAAAAAGGTGAAACCATACGCTGTACTTGATGCGGTTAAACAGCATCCGATGATTCGGAAGTTGATTCAAGGTGGCGAGACCAAAGAGTATTCTGGCCATCTCATTCCAGAAGGGGGGTTTCATTCAATCCCAACCTTATCTGGTGATGGCTGGTGTGTCTGTGGTGATGCTGCGCAGTTAATTAACTTTGTCCATCGGGAAGGGACGAATCTAGCTATGACCTCGGGCCGATTAGCGGGTGAAGCCATTATCGAAGCGAAGGCACGCGGGGATTTCACTGCTCCTACGATGCATCTCTACGATAATAAAATCAAAGAATCATTTGTACACAAGGATCTGCAGAAGTACAAGGGTATGCACCAATTTTTGAAAGAGCAGGATCCGGAATTATTGTTCGATCGGCTGCCTCGCGCTGTCAATGAAGCGGCATACAATATGTTCCTTGTGGATGGGATTACGAAAGCCGAGAAGCAAAAAATGGCTATGAAGCTTATCAAAAATGCTGCAGGCGGTACAGTAAATTTGATGAAGCTGGGCTATAAGGGATGGAGGGCGATGAACGGATGAGCCAAAGTGATATTTCAGATAAACTGTTTACCATTCGTTACAAATGCGATGACAAGTCCCATCTCGTCATTAAGGACAAACAAACCTGCTTGAATTGTGTTACTAAGGATTGTAATTATTTCTGTCCTTCCGATGTGTATGAATGGGAAAAGAAACTTAAAATTACGACGGTTGCATTTGAAAATTGTATTGAATGTGGCACATGTCGGATAGCGTGTCCTTCGTATAACATCGACTGGGTGTATCCGAAGGGCGGCCATGGGATGACGTATAAGTACGGTTAAGTGTAGTGTTTGAATGAAGATAGAGTGGAGACCAGATTTAAGGTTTCCACTCTATTTTTTGTCGAAAAACAACATTTCTCCATATGTAGGTGTCGTTTCTCCATAGTTTTGTTCCTTTTCGGACATGATAATAGAACATAGGAGGGATTAATAATGTCAATTTCGTTTGAATCTGTACAAGGTATTTTCCATTTGCACAATAAACATATGAGCTATGTGATTCAGCTTATCAATGGTTCCTATCCAGCCCACGTGTACTGGGGTAGATCAATACGTTCTGGTCAACTCGGTACAGTGATTCAATATAAGGAACGAGCTTCTTTTAGCCCGAACCCGGTCAAGGAAAATAGAAAGATCTCTTTTGATACACTTCCACAGGAATACCCTGCTTATGGGACAAGCGATTTCCGTGAACCTGCTTATCAAGTTGCTCTTCCGAATGGCTCTACGATCACTGAGCTTATCTATGATAAACATAGGATCATCCAAGGTAAGCCTGCATTAGATGGTTTACCCTCAACTTATGTAGAAAGTGATCACGAAGCGGAAACGTTAGAAATTGAGCTGGTTGACAAAGTTGCTGGTTTGCGTGCAATTCTAACCTATACGATTTTCACTGATCATGCCGCAATCACTCGTTCTGTTCGTTTCGTGAACGAAGGTACGGCTGATCTGAAGCTGCTGCGTGCGTTAAGTATGAGCGTGGATTATTCCCATGCAGACTGGGATCTGTTACAACTCTCAGGCAGTTGGGCACGTGAACGCCATATTGAAAGAAGAGCTTTGGCGCCAGGTAAGTTGACTGTCGAAAGCCGACGCGGATCCAGCAGTCATTCACATAACCCGTTTGTTGCTTTACTTGCCAAGGATGCTAATGAAGACTATGGGGATGTATACGGGTTTAATCTTGTGTACAGCGGGAATTTCGCAGCGCATGCCGAAGTGGATCCTTTTGCAACAGCACGTGTTTCCATTGGGATTAATCCTTTCGATTTCAGCTGGTTATTAGAGCCAGGACAGCAGTTCCAAACGCCTGAAGCCGTAATGGTGTACTCTGGTCATGGGATTGGCGAAATGTCCAGATCTTATCACCGCTTGTACCGTACGAGACTATGCCGCGGGGAATTCCGTGATCGTGTACGCCCTGTTCTCGTCAACAATTGGGAAGCGACGTATTTCGATTTTAATGCCGATAAAATTGAGAGCATTGCGCAGGCTGGTAAAGAGCTTGGCATTGAGCTTTTTGTCTTAGATGATGGTTGGTTTGGCAAAAGAAATGATGATACGACTTCACTTGGGGACTGGGTTGTCGATAAAGCGAAGCTTCCAAATGGACTTGAAGATTTGGTAGAACGAGTGAACAAGCTTGGCTTGGAATTTGGCCTATGGTTTGAACCTGAAATGGTATCACCAGATAGTGATTTATACCGTAAACATCCCGATTGGTGTCTGCATGTGCCAGATCGTCGACGTACGGAAGGTCGTGGGCAGCTCATTCTCGATTTCTCACGCGAAGAGGTATGTAACGGCGTGATGAGCATGTTGCGTAACATTCTAAGCAGTGCACCAATTACTTATGTCAAATGGGACATGAACCGGAATATGACTGAAATTGGCTCCGCGGCTTTGCCGCCAGAACGTCAAAGAGAAACTGCACATCGTTACATGCTTGGCTTGTATCGTGTAATGGAAGCCATCACATCAGAATATCCGCATATCTTGTTTGAAAGCTGTTCGGGTGGTGGCGGACGTTTCGATCCAGGTATCCTATATTACATGCCGCAAACGTGGACAAGCGACAATACCGATGCGGTATGCCGTTTGAAAATCCAATATGGTACGAGTATCGTGTACCCTGTTAGTTCCATGGGATCACATGTATCTGCTGTGCCTAATCATCAAGTTCATCGCATGACATCTTTGGAAACTCGCGGCCATGTCGCTATGTCTGGCAACTTCGGCTATGAACTTGATCTGACGAAGTTTACGGAAGAGGAGAAGGAACTTGTCAAACGTCAAGTTGCCGATTACAAACAACTCCGACCGCTTGTTCAATTTGGCGATATGTATCGCCTGTTGAGCCCGTTCGAGGGGAATGACACCGCTTGGATGATCGTCTCCGAAGACAAGACACAAGCTATGGTTGTTTTCATCCGAGTGCTTGCTGAACCTTATGCACCGTTAAAAACGTTGCGCTTAAAAGGACTCAACCCTGACTTCGATTATCAAATCGAAGGTTCCGAAGGACTGTTCCCTGGCGACCATCTGTTATATGCCGGTTTACCTGTCACTGGACTTCATGGTGACTTTGAGAGTAAAATCTGGCTGCTAAACGCTAAGCAGCAGTAATTAATAAGACAGAGAGTAACCCTCATTTCCCTTTTTGGGAAAATGGGGGTTTTACGCATCTTAGCAGAAGATTCATTTTTCTGGAATAATGCGATATGATAGATGGAATCAACCATTTTATAAGTGAAGGGAGACATTTCTAATATGTTGCAGCGTCCTCGTCATGACGAATATTCATCCTACTATACGGGGTATATCGGGCTGGTGCCCGAAGGAGATTATGTATCCATTTTGATCAGCCAAGAAAAGGCACTCGTTTCCTTATTTTCTAATTTAACTGAGCAGATAGCTCTATCTCGCTATGCCCCTGGGAAGTGGAGCCTGAAGGAAGTGTTGGCTCATATCACTGATACAGAGCGAATTATGAGTTACCGATTATTGCGCATCGCGCGGGGAGATACGACGGATTTACCGGGATTTGATCAGGATATTTTCATTGCAAATGCCGCGTTTGACGATGTAGCTCTGACAGATTTAGTGAAGGATTTCCAAGCTGTGCGACAGGCTACATTAGCCTTGTTACCTACGATCACTGAAACAGCGTGGACACGTGTTGGGACAGCGAATACATTCGCCATTTCTGCGCGAGCCATTGCCTATGTAATCGCAGGACATGCTCAGCATCATCTTAACATCGCCCAAGAGAAGTACTTATGAGTTAACCCCTATCGAGGCCATTCATTGATGAGCGACCGCTTTTAGATGTAGATTTTATCGCCAATAAGAAAGCTGTTTTAAGGCCTGAAAACTTATCATTTCTTATGTGGTAGCAAAAAGAAACCTGAAATCCATTATGGATTTCAGGTTTCTTTTTAGTACAGTGAAAGTGCCAGTGAATCTCGTTCATTCAAGGAATGAAGAATTGCTTCACACCCGACAATCTCGATGCTGATGATTGAATCCAGACATTTCTTGAGTGTTGCTCTACCTTTGGTGACCTTGGCCTCAAGCGCTGACTTCAGTAAATTGAACTTCTTTTTATTTTTCTCATCGGAGTATACGGGTACAGGTTTGTTATGAATCGTAATAAACATTTTCATGAGTTCCACCATCCTAAGAATTGGATATAGTTCTAGCATATCGGATTATTATTAATAGAACCTTAAAATAGTTTTACAATTTTAAGACAAATAAGAGATTGCTATGTATTTTCGTATATAAATAATACGATTTAGGTGCAGAAAATGTTTCATACATTGGATAATAATATTGAATATTGTGTGAATTTATCTGAAAATATGACTAGGTGTGCTGCATGTTAAGGCGATATGCTTTAGGTGAGGTGCCGAACCGTTGCTTAAAAGCACGATGAAAGTAAGGGTATGAGCCGAAACCGCAGCTAAGAGCGATTTGTTCTAAGGACATAGAACTATCATGCATTCGCTCGACCGCACTGGAGAGACGGACTTCTGTCGCATATTGGATCATCGTTTTACCAAAATATTCTTTGAACAAATGAACCGCTCGGGAGATACTAAGACCTACGTGGTCTGCGACATCTTCAATCTTGAACGCTGCGGTAGCATGTGCCTCTATGAAACGTTTCATGCGTGTGCCTGTGAAAGGGCGACCTTGCACCGTTTCTGTTGCCGCGCGTTCAAGATAAAGGCAAAGTGCTTGGAGCAAATAGCCGCTTAGTTCCGGATTCTCATCTTCCATTCTGCGCTTCTCGAGACTTAATTGCCGCCACAGTGAAATCATTCGGGGATCAAGGTCAATCCGCATACATGTGGGTCTATTGTTACTTTTCCACCAAGCATCAATCCAGTCACCTTTGCAAAATAAATAATAGTCGCCGCTAGCAATTTTTTGATCAGGTTGTGTCTTTTTCTGTTCGATTCGTAATTCGTAGGGATCACCTGGCTTAAACAAAAGAAGATGACCAGCTTCAATCGGGATCATACGCCCATCTACAAGAGCCTCACAAAAGCCTTCAGTTTGTAGTCGAAAAAGATAATAATGCAACCCCGATTTATTACTGCTATAAAACGGATCCATATGAAAAGAATACCCGCAAGTTAATAGTTCAGCTTTCATGTCGTTTCGCCTTTCGTAGCCAAATAAGAGATGTTTTAATTATATCGTGAATGGTCATAATAGGCTAATCTCGCTTATACTAAGGCCAAGGTTACTAATATCGATTTCACTAAGAGAAAAGAGGAGAACAAATGGGACGTTTAGGAATTGGCATTCAACTGTACACATTGAGAGATGATATGGCACGTGATATGGAAGGTACTCTTCGCCACGTTGCGAAGTTAGGATATGAAGGTGTTGAATTTGCTGGATATTTTGACATGCCTGCAGATAAACTTAAAGGTTTGCTTGACGAGCTTGGATTGAAAGCTTTCGGAAGCCACATTAGCTTGCAAAGATTCCGTGATAATTTCCAAGCTGAGATTGACTACTTGAAAACAATCGGCGCTACTTATGCCATTTGTCCGTATGTTGGCGCTGAAGAGCGTGAGAACGTAGAACAATGGAATTCCCTTATTGCTGAGTGCCAAGCTCTTGCGGTTGAGACGCAAAAACAAGGCTTGCAATTCCTTTATCACAACCATGACTTCGAATTCCACTACAAAGTCGAAGATGAGTTTGTTTTCGATGCGATGTATGCAAATAACGACGCGATTAAAGTTGAAATGGACGTGTGTTGGGTACAGTTCGCTGGGCAAGATCCATTAGCGTACATTGCTAAGTATGC
>NZ_LYPB01000084.1:0-21885 GCF_001653565.1 Paenibacillus oryzisoli | reverse complement strand
CTGGGCAAGATCCATTAGCGTACATTGCTAAGTATGCTGGTCGTCTTCCTTTGGTGCATTTCAAAGATTTCTCAAAAGATGCAGAAGGCAAATTGGTTACCTTGGAGCTAGGTTTAGGCGATGTTCCACTAGAGAAAGTAATTACTGCGGCTGAGCAAGCTGGTGTCGAGTGGCTTGTTGTGGAACAAGATAACTGCCAGAAAGCACCTCTAACAAGTGTTGAAAACAGCTTTAACTGGGTTAAAGAGCACTACTTAAACGTTCATAACTAATATAGATTAATTTGAAGGAGCATGTATCTCATGAGTAAAATTAAAGTAGCCGTTGTTGGCTGTGGTTCCATTTCGAAACATAGACATATCCCAGAATACGCATCAAATGCAAATGTTGAACTTGTAGCTTTCGTTGATCCGATCATCGAGAGAGCAGAACATTACGCACAGCTTCATGGTGGTAAAGCTTACAGCAATTACACTGATATGCTGAAAGCTGAAAAAGTTGACGCAGTTAGCGTTTGTACGCCAAACTACCTTCACGCTGAAATCTCAATTGCCGCGGCAAATGCCGGAGCACATGTGCTTGTAGAGAAGCCAATGGCTACAACAGCTGCTGAATCTGAGGCAATGATCGAAGCTGCTAAGAAAAATGGTGTCTTCTTGATGGTTGGTCACAACCAACGTCTAATGCCTCCACACGTGAAAGCCAAAGAAATCTTGGAGACAGGTAAGCTTGGAAAGGTTCTTACTTTCCGTACTTCTTTCGGTCATCCAGGTCCTGAGGGCTGGAGTATTGATGGTCGTGAGAGCTGGTTCTTCCGCAAGGAAGAAGCAATTATGGGCGCTATGGGCGATCTAGGCGTTCATAAATCAGACCTTATCCGTTGGTTGCTTGATGATGAAGTTGCTCAGGTAGCTGCATTCGTTGGTACGCTTCATAAAGAGGGTACAGACGTTGATGATAATGCTACATGTTTGCTTCGCATGAAAAGCGGAGCTACAGGTTCCCTTGTAGCAAGCTGGACGTACTATAAGGGTCAAGATAACTCAACAGTTGTATGGTGTGAGAATGGTGTTATCAAAATCGATACAGACCCTAATGATCAAGTAATCGTTGAGCTTCGTAACGGTACAGTGGAGCGCTACAAAGTAGGTCAAGTTGCAACGAACGAGAAACAAACTTCTAGCGGAGTTATCAGCGAATTCGTTACTAGTATTCTAGATAACAAACCTCCTCGTATTTCTGGTGAAGAGGGTTACCAAGCTTTGAAAGTCATTCTTGCTGCATTCGAATCCGAAGCGACAGGTAAAATCATTAATCTTTAAGATATAAGAGTACTATTTAACTGTTAGCTCATCCCGATACGGGGTGGGCTTTTCTTGTTTGTAAGCAGATATTTGCGAAAATGCGAAAATAAAAAGATCCCCAAATCCTCATTGTGAGAATTAGGGGATGATTGTGGCCTAATTAACGGCCGCCGATATCGATAGAAACTGAGTTCGATTTCCCTACAATCGTTTCTTTGGAGTCCTTAACTTGTAACTGGATGTCCCAAAGTCCTGTTTTGAGCAAAGGGCCATCAACGAATGCGGTAACGGTATGCTCATCTTTCCAAGTGGTAGGTATCGCTTTGCCATTCAACATCACGTAACCCAAGGGTGGAAGATTATTACCGGATACAGTGAGTGTTACACTCGTCCGACCAGAGATATCCTGAGAATCCGCTTCTACCTTATCCAAACTGATGGGCCCGAAACCAAGCATATATTTAGGGTCAATAATTGGTGTTAGATAGTTTTTGTAAGCATGTCGATCCCCGAAAAGAATATCATATTGCAACGTTTCATAATTTTTCAAATCATCTTCTTTAATATTCATTTCAGCAAAATGATCTTTTGGCGGAATGACAGGATACTTTTTAGCCAATTCCGTTAAGAAATTAGTATAATAATTGCCTTGTTGCCTTGATAATTCGATTAGATAAGGTCCTAAGAAAGAAGGGCTAATATTCAAATTGTCCTTCCGCTCATTGTCGAAATTATTCCACACAACCAACGGGACACTGTACATTTTTTTTAAGAAATCAGGATCATCTTTGCCGCTAATATACTTCGTATCGATGTACGTAGCATAATCATCACCAAGGGCCGGTAAATGGTCGCCCCAGAATGCAATAATGGTAGGCTCGCCTTTTTTCTCGTAGTATTCCACTAATTCCTGCAACATTTTATCTGACCCATTGATACCTTGGGCAAGCGTTTCAAGCATCCCCACAGAAGAAGCGGAGAAGTTGCCTGTTACATTAAACTCGTTTTTCGGAAATTTACCTGGATAGAAATGGAAATGATTCTCCATGGTGTTCGCAAATACGAAATCAGAGCCCGCGCTTTGCTCGGTTGCGTGAATAATGTTGGCAGCAACCTCACTATCTGCGATATAAGGACCGGAATACGTTGGTTTGAAATATTCAATCGGAATATATTTGGAGAAACCGAAGTCTTGATAGATTTTATTACTATTAAAATACCAATTGTAAAATGGGCTAATCGCAGTCGACGTATAACCTTGACGCGCATAGATACTCGCTAATGAATCGACTTCATTTGAAATATATTGATTATAAGCAATGGAACCTTGAGGCAAGAATCGCATCGAGTTGCCTGTAAGAACTTCGAATTCCACATTGGCCGTTCCACCACCATATTGAGGGGATAGCATTGTTCCGCTTGTTCCAGACCTCTGCAGTTTATGGAAGAACGGAATCGGGTCTCTGTCGAACTTCGCTCCTGGAATAATGGTCGGATCCCAGAATGCTTCACTCAGAATGACAATTACGTTCGGTTTAATTGGTTTTGTGTTAGCATCACCAGCTTTAACCGGTGGAGTCGGTGAAGCATTAACGATGGCTTCAACCGCTTTATCATCATAACCTTCCCGATGATCAGAGAACATGGCTTTGGTATTCAAAACAGTGGCTAGTGCATACCCGTTTGTTTTGGTGTTCTGTACTTGATTCCAGACAGCTGCTTCGATACCGCACCACTTCTGAACAGGTAGGGGAAGATCTGTATAGACAGCTAGAAACATAACTAAACCAATTCCAGCAAGAATTGCACGTTCTTTTAAGGCTACTTTTTTAATAAACATGGTTGTACGGTAGAGGATGAAGTAGCTTCCAACAAGGAACAGGAGAATGACAGATAAGACATTAAATGTCAATATGTTAGATAAATATTTCACCATATCCGAGGCTTCGCCTGCAACTACTAAATCCCATGGCGTCAAAGGTACGCCAAGTATTTTGAGTTTCACACCGCTGATAAGAGCCAAGATAACGAGGAAACCAGCGATGACCCAATAGGCGATCCGGGTTCGTCCAATGATAGCAACGAATAGCAACACAAGACTTACTACAATCCATTCGTTGAAAAGTAGCTCTAGCACATGCTTGAAGCTCCAAGTCATCATTTCCGTGTAATTCCCGCGGCTCAATATTTCCATGATCAGTACAGGGATCAGTGCAAGAAGTAAAAGTGGCAATCGTGGCCGGATTACGAATAATAATCGTTCAATGTTTTGTTTCATAAATTCTCCTGTGCAAAAATAAGTTAAAAGTCCTTTGAACTTCTGATATTATACCATGCATTTCGACATTATTCGATGGTATCTCTATGAAAAATAGCTAGATTGAAGGAAAATCGTAGCTCTATCAAGAATACTTATAAAAAGGAGATAATTAGGGGGCTTGCGTATGGCAAAAGAACAAATGCAACTAAAAAGAGAAGCAATTATGCAGCTGCAACATCGAAAAATGACAAAGAGTGCGCTTTTGCGTCGTGGATTGTTCTTATTCATTGGTGCCGTTTTAATGTCTGTCGGGTTGGAGATTTTTTTGGTGCCTAATCGAATTATCGATGGAGGCATTACGGGAATTTCGATCATTTTATCGTATTTAACGCAAACTCCAATTGGCGTGTTCTTGACATTATTAAATATCCCTTTCCTATTTATTGGTTATAAATTAATTGGTAAAACCTTTGCCTTATCAACGCTCTTTGCAATTCTAGTCATGTCAGCAGGTACAGTCCTACTTCATCCAGTGAAGGAACTTACGAACGATCCATTGTTAGCCGCGGTGTTTGGCGGAATTATTCTCGGCATTGGCGTAGGGATGGTTATTCGTTTTGGAGGATCGCTGGATGGCACAGAAATCGTCGCTATTCTCGTCTCCAAAAAAATTCCTTTCTCTGTTGGAGAAATCGTAATGTTTTTCAACTTATTTATTCTAGGAAGTGCGGGATTCGTTTACACATGGGACCGTGCCATGTATTCGTTAATTGCTTATTTTATCGCTTATAAAATGATTGATGTCACCATTGAAGGTTTTGATGAGTCGAAGGCTGTATGGATTATTAGCGACAACTTTAGAGAGATTGGCGGAGCCATCATGGATCGGCTGGGACGCGGCGTCACCTATCTAGAAGGTGAAGGCGGATTCTCCGGTGACAATAAGAAAGTCATCTTTTGTGTCATTACAAGGCTGGAGGAAGCCAAGTTGAAATCCATCGTCGATGGACTTGACCCTAGAGCATTTCTGGCAGTTGGTAATATCCATGATGTTAAAGGGGGAAGATTCAAGAAGAGAGACATTCACTAATCGGATTTGTCTTTGTCTTTCTTGGTTTCGTTATCTTTATGGGAAGAACCTCGCTCAAAAAAACCTATACTTCGTAACTGCTGAGCAGCATCCTTGCTGCTCGGACTTCCGAGTTTTTTCAAAATATGCCCCACATGAATCTTAACTGTTCGTAACGAAATGAAGAAACGATGGGCAATTTCGGTCTGCGTATGACCTTGATCAATCATATCAAGAACTTGAAGCTCTGTTGGAGTGATGAGATCTCGCACTTCCTTGATCTTGAATTGCTGCTCCAGTCGCTTGAGTCTGCGGAATTCCTCCCGCATTTGTTCTGATACTGCTGCATTGATAGCAGACTGACGCGCATGCGCCGCCCGAATAATACCTGGAAGTTCCTCGAAACGTGACTTGATTTGATAATCGATCGCCCCCGCTTGAAAAGAACGGAAAATGAAATCTTTCTCCTCCATTGAGGTCAACATGATGACTTTGGCTCCCCAAGATAAGAAGGCTTGCTCCGCAAGACCTATGCCTGCGGGTTCATTTTGAAGCATAATATCCATTAGGACGACATCAGCAGAAGGTGTGGCCTTTGCAAATAACGCTTGCGCATCTTCTGCTGTAGATCGGCTCTCCACGACAGTCATATCTCCTTGCCGATTCAAATAATCTGTCAGGCCTCGCAGCCAGTCCAAGTCATCTTCTACGATAAATATGCGAATTGCATCCATTCTGATACTTCCTCTCCTCTGCAAGTCTAACGCTGTCCCGGGAATGTCAAATAGACGCTTGTTCCTCTGCCGGGTTCACTGCTGATTTCCAAACTTCCGCCGTGCTTCTTCATGACGCTATAGCAATATGCTAGGCCGAGACCGAAATTATTACGGCTGCCACTTTTGGTTGTGTAGAAAGGCTCTACAGCTTGTTTGAGCACTGATTTCTCCATGCCCGTGCCTGTGTCTTTAATTTCAAGTACCCTATTTTTCTTGTTTGAAAAAACTTTAATTGAAAGTTCACCGCCGCTGCTCATCGCTTCGATGGCATTCATTAGGATGTTCGTTACTGTTTCTGCGACTTGAATCTGATCCAATTGAAGCATTAGTTGATCTGGCATATCAATATGTACGTGAATTTTACCCAAATAGACTTCAAGCGTATCTAATACATCTTGCAGCAATTGACGCAGGTCAACCTGTGAAATGCGCAAGGGTAATTCTTGTGTCTGTTCATGCACACGGCTAATCATATCTTGAATATGCCTAGAAGCGTTCATAACCACTTGAATGTCTTGAATAAGCTCAGTTTGTCCTGTGTCTGACGCGTGTTGATTCATCTTCTCTAGAAACAATCGCATTTTCCCAACATCATTCTTGATAGCATGATTAAGAATAGCCGTTCCCGACGTAATGGCGCGGAGCGTGGAATCCAATTTACGTCGCTCGATGAGCAGCCGCATACCTAGGAACCCGTATTTGAAAAACGTAAATACAAAGAAAGGGACCACAAAGGACAATATCCATACATGATAGATCCACAATCGATAGAAACCGAAGCTGGGCATCACATAATTGAGTACACCTACACAGAGGACTGGTGGGAGCAATGCAAGGCATGTAAACAAATGTGTCCGTTTCATCGCTGGCAGATGTTCTTTTTTGAATGCAATCAGTAAGGAACCTATAAAGATATAAGGGAAAGCCCAAATCACGACAATGCGAAAGTCAATGGGCATTTCTTCTGTATAAGCAGGCAATAAGATCAGGCAAGCAAGTGGTGGAATTAGCAATAGAAGCGGTAACCATGTACGCAGAAGAGGCTTCTGCCACGTGGGATGGTAAGCTAGGGACAACATTGCGAAAGCGTATGGTAATCCATAATAGGAAATTAAGGAACAGATGCTCATCACGCGATAAAAGAAAGCATGTAGTGATGGGTTTGGTGATGTTTGCTGAAAATAAGGGATGACATCCGCTGATATAACTGCCGCTAAAGCGCCACAACCGCCTGTAAATGCAACTGCGCTCATCCAGCGCATGGTACGTGAACCTGGATCTACAATAAGTAGTCCTGATGCGATAAACCAAAGTGCAAATAGGACAAAAAGCATGTTTTCCCCCTCGATCAAATCAATAGATAGTCTTATTGTGGCATGACGTAATCGTTTGCACAAGAGTTTCCTTTCTAAGAAATGGGAGGATTTGGGCATACATGCTAGAATTGTTGTTAGTATGAAAGGAGTGAATCAATATTGAATTGAAGAAGAGAAGATCATTTCCTATCCTTCAGATTGTGGGTAAAGTAGGGCTTACTCTCATTTTCATCATCGTGATCACAGTCATTTTATCCATAGCTGCAGCAGTCTTTGCCGTAAAATTGCACCCTGATCTTATCGTAAGTATGGAGGCTGTCACGAGTAATTCCTTCTTTATTAAAGCGTCATTATGGGCACAGATTATAGGATTCATTAGCGGTGTTTGTTTGGGTTTTTATATATTTGAGCGAAAAAAAGGTTGGAAACTCGGTTTTCACTGGACCGGTTTTGGCAAGCGATTAGGAGAGGGCTTTCTATGGGGCCTCGTTCTGATAAGCCTCAGTTGCTTAGGGATTTGGTTATTCGGCGGGATCGATTTTGTTCAATTGGATTGGAGTTTATCGAAGGGATATGCCATAGGAGGGAGCTTACTTCTCTTTGTTGGAGTAGCTATTAATGAAGAACTATTTGCGCGCGGTTATCTGCAAGGACTTGTGAAAAATCGCTATGGTTCCAAAATAGCTCTTGGGGTATCAACTATCGTATTTGCTTTGCTGCATAGTTTCAATCCAGGGATGTGGACGTTGGCGCTTCCTTTTATCAATATCCTTTTGGCAGGTCTGTTGATGGGTTTGTGCCGTGAGTTTACGGGTAGTCTATGGATGCCAGTTGGACTGCATCTGGCATGGAATTTCATGCAAGGATGTATATTCGGCTTTGATGTATCAGGCATTCCGATGTCATCCCTCCTTGCCACAGAAACAAAAGGTTCCATCATCGTATCTGGTGGAGCTTTTGGGGCTGAAGGTAGCATAATTACAAGCGTTATGCTTGTGCTTGGCATCATAATGCTTTATAACTATTATCAAACCGGAAGCCGGTTTAGACAAACACCACAAGATATTAGTGACCATAACAATTATTGAGGAGGACTCATTTTGAGCCAGTATGAAGTCATACATAGTGAATGGGAAGGGGAGTCGACGCTGCAACTTGTCGACCATCAGAATGAAGCCGTGGCCGAAATTATTCCGGCCGTCGGATTGCACCTGTTCCGCTTCGATGTGCGGAACCACAGCTACATCGCGAAGCCCGACGACTTGTCGGAGCTTCGCGTCAATTCTTCTCGCTACGGCGTGCCCATTCTGTTCCCGCCGGGGCGTGTGAAAGAAGCGGCCTTCACCTTTGGTGGCCGCGAATACCGGCTCCCGAAGAATAGGGAGCCAGATCATGCCCACGGCCAGCTGCGCGAGCGGCCGTGGAAGGTCGTCGCCAGCGGCGCAGACGCGGCAGGCGGGGCTTATGTCTCCGCGGAGTTTGATATCGCGGAGACACCGGACATGCTGGCGTATTTCCCACACGCCGCATGCTTCCGCTTTACGTACCGTCTGCAAGACGGTACGCTGTCGCTCAGCGGTGAAATCGCCAACCGAGGCGGCGATACCATGCCGCTATCACTTGGCTTTCACCCGTACTTCGCGTTCGCGGAGGGCGAAGCCGACCACGTGCGGGTAACCATCCCCGCGGTGGCGGAATGGCCGCTAACCGCTGGTGGGTTTGCGTCAGGGGAACCTGAGCCGACAGTCCTCACAGCGTCCTTACAGCAAGGCGCGAAAGTCTCGTCGCTGCCAGGGTATCCTGGTGGGTCACAGTTGCTTAGCGTAGCTTCTGGGTCCCAAGTATGCGAGATTGAGTACGAGGTGCGCAACACGAAACTAATTTTTGAAATGGGAGATAAGTTCCCGATTCATGTGCTATTCACAGCGCCATGGACGAATGCCGTATCACTTGAACCTTACACAAGCATTATGAACGTGTTCAATGAATCATATCCGGCTGAAATTTCTGGCGCACGCAGCTTAGAGTCGGGCGAGACGTTTACCTTCAAATGGGCGATCCATATTGAATCGAAGTAAACTACCAGGGTTCATAACCAAAACCGGTTGACGAATAACCTTGATAAGCATGCTGATGAAGTTGCGCAATTAACCCTTCCATTTGAGCGGATTTCACAAGTGCTCCTCGTCTTCCTGTGTTATACAGATTAAGATCCACTTCACCTTGGAGTAAGTGAATATGGGCTCCATTCGCTACAGCAATTGGTGGGCCAGTGATACCGTAGAAAGAGTGGTAATGTCCAAATTTAATTCCTGAAATACCTTGGTATTGATGGACGTGTTGGTCATAAGAAGTGCCGTTTACATTGAACGTATATAGTCGTAAAAGATGATGGTGCCCAAGTTCTTCCGAAGTCACCGTTGTGAAGAAATGTACATGAGCGGGTGGAATGCTCCTCATCACACGAAAGCCCCCTATGAGTAGGATATGCTTCATCCTATTCATAGGGGGCTTTTGTCATGACGATGGTAAAGGATAAAGATTCGATTGACCGATTTTCATCTTCTTATCATCATATACGCGTACCTCAACTTGCTGGGACTTACCTATTTTAATTTCAGGGTTAGAAGCGATATCAACATAGAGCGTATCTTTACCATCGAAATTAGATAGAACTTCCTGCCCATCAATGTACACATTACAGGAGGAGAAGAATGGTGCACCTGTCACTTTAATTTTCTGGTCAGCTACCGTAATCTTTGAAATGATAGGGTCACCATATCCTAATGTATAGGTAGGTTGCACAATCGTATCTTTGTAACCCTTGGCTTCATAGCCGTATCTGCCTCCGAAAAGATTATCATATTGCATTTTCTCATAACTTGCGAGATCGCTCTCCTGAATGTGATAGGTCGACCACATGTCTTGAGGAGGAATGACAGGTATTTTCTTTGATAATTCATATAAATAATCTGTATAATAACTTCCCTTTACACCTGCCAAATGCAATAGCATTGGTCCCAAAAAAGAAGGACTTGAAGTTAAATTCAGTTTCTCTTGGTCACCTGGCAAAAAGTTATTCCAAATGACAAAAGGCGTGTAATGCGTCTTTGTATACAGATCAGGGTCATTAGGCAGCACATATTTGGCATCACGATATACTTTGTAATCTTTCTCGAAGAAAGGGAAATGGTCCCCGAAAAACAAAATAATTGTCGGTTCTGATTTTTTTGAATAGTAATCAACGAGAGATTGCAGAGCTTGATCCGTCGCTGTGATTCCTTGAGCATATGTTTCCAAGATACTTTTTGATTCTGATGAAATATCTCCTGTAACCTGAATCGTATTCTTACTGAATTTATCAGGAGGGTAAGGATGATGATTTTCCATCGTGTTCGCAAAGACGAAATCAGGTCCAGCACTTTTTTCAGTTTCCTCGATAATTTTGTTTACAACAGCATGATCCGCGTAATTCGGTCCAGAGAAGTCATTTGGGAAATATTCACTAGAGATGAACCGAGAAAAACCAAAGTGCTTATATACTTTTCTGCTATCAAAGAAATAACTGAAAAACGGATTAATCGCGGTAGCCGTATAGCCTTGTCTAGTCGTAATGCTCGCTAAAGAATCGACACCATGATTCATATATGCAATATAAGGGAGTATCTCATCGGGTGATCGCCCGAAAAATCGCATCGAGTTGCCGGATAAAACCTCAAATTCCACATTTGCCGTACTCCCCCCGAATTGAGGTGACAACATATTGCCGCTAGTGAATTTTTTCTGTAATTCGTGCAAATGTGGAATCGGATCCCGACTAAAAGTTACGTTTTTCATCGTCGTTGGATCGAAAAAAGACTCACCAAGTAAAACGATTATATTTGGCTTTTTATCATTCGTAGCGGGTTTCTCAGGGATTTGATTCAGAATATCAGCAATTGCCTTTTTACTATAACCATTTGGTTTGGATACTTTTAAGAAGTTGAGCATTTGAACAGATGAATATAAATATCCATTCTCATCATAGGTAATCGTTTGATCCCATGGGACCGTGTACACGCCATACATTTTTGAAAAAGAGAGGGGTTTATCTGCATATAGACAAGTCGCCATAACAAGAGCAATTAAACCGTAAACAGAGCGTTCAATCCAATGAAACTTCATTTTGCTATTACGCAGAATAAGATGAAACAGACAAGCTACAATAACAATAAACAGCAAGAGATAGGCAATAATACGATTCGTAAAATATTCGCTCAGAAACTTCTTGTACTCCATAATTTGGTTGTTAAAATAAAGATCCCAGGGATAATAAGGTGCGCCAATCGCTTTTAACTTACTGCCGCTGATCGCGCCAAGTGGCAACAGGATAGCGCTTAAGAGCCAGAACGACAGCTTAGATCGACCAGAAATGGCGATAAGGAATAAATACAAAGTTCCAACTACGAAATAAGCAAGTACCATAGCTAGAGGATACGTTGTCATCCAATGATGAAACTCCTTATAAGTTCCCCTCTCCAGAAATTCCACCATACACATTAATACAAAAGGAAGTAGTACAATCATTGCACGAGTAGGCAACTGTTTAATTACCTTAAGGAAAGTAGTCATTCGTAAAACTCCTATTTATCAGCTTATAAAAACCCGACTCTCCAGTAGGAGATGCCGGGCAATATTGAATCGTAGATCAAGTTTCGTCCGTTCCTTCTGCACTAATTTGCTCTAAAGCTTGAAGAAATGTAGTTGCGGGTTGCGCACCAGTTAATGCATATTTTTGGTTGATCACGAAAAAAGGGACGCCTGTTACACCCGCTTGACTGGCAAATTCAAGATCATCTTCAACTTCTTCCAAGCCTTCTTTAGCTTGAAGTTGGAGTCGTATTTGTTGTGGATCCATACCAAGTTGACTTGCCGTTTCAAGTAGAAAATCTATGTCGCCAATATCTTTTCCATCCTCAAAATAAGCTCTAAACAAATCGTCTACAAGTTTCTGTTTGACTTCTTCTGGTACGATTGCAATAAGCTGGTGCGCCTTTAACGTATTCGGCATTGTAGTTATTTGGGCAAAATCAAAATGTAAACCGGATACTTGACCAGCTTGCGTCACCTGTTGAAGCATCGCTTGTAGTTTACTTTCATCGGCACGAAATTTTGTTCTCATGAGCTTCCCGAAATCCACACCTTCCGCAGGTGTAGACGGATCAAGTTGATACGCTCGATAGTGCAGCTCAACAGGTTCAGCGGTAAATTTCTCGAGCGCATCCATCAAATTCTTCTTTCCAATGCGACACCAAGGACAAACTAAATCTTGGAATATGTCAATTCTCATATGCAATAAACTCCTTCAATCGTCGCTTCAACTCTCCGTTCAACATTATACCACCATCACAATCCCGTCACCATCCCAGCCGTACACATCGAGTGATTTAATATGACCAAAGGGGATGACACAACGCCTAAAGTTATTTTCTGTGATATCTACAAGTCGAGATAAACGGAGTCATGGTTGCCAAATAGTTCAATTATTTTAGGTGAAATTTGCCGGGATTGAATGTGTTCTGATTGATTAGTGAACTACTAATTTTTTAGGACTTGTACATACCACAGAACTTGGTTTCTTTCGAATATTTGCTCATTCATATGCAGTTAAAACGAACAAGAACCAGAGGGTTATTTTGATGACCTACCTAGAGAGGAGGATATCAAACTCGAAGCTAAATTCTGTGATATCTACAAGATGCGGGGGACGGAGTCGTGCTCTACGAATTAGTTCAATAAATCAAAGTTGAGAGTTTGTCTGTACTGTCAGCATTGAATAAGTTCTGACGGACTCGTAAATTCCTGAATTTCTGGACTTGTACATATAACAGAAATTGTTTTCTATCAGATATATCTCCTCATAGGAGATTACTAGGATATTTTAGTTAATATGGAATAATATTATATAAATTTCATTTACACAAGAACATTTCTTTGGCATAATTTTTATGAGAACATAAGTTCGAGTAAAGGTGGCTGAACATGGATATTAAACCAATTGCTAGTGATGCGTTGTCTTGCTCAACTGAAGAGGCGTGTGAGGACTTTCTTATGAACTTGCGTTGGTCTAAGGGGTTTCATTGTCCACGTTGTGATCACCATGAAGCTTTTCATATTCGTACTCGTAGATTGTTGGAGTGTAAAGCGTGCAGGATGCAGATTTCGATAACCGCGGGCACAATTATGCATAAATCGAAACTTTCCTTGTTAATTTGGTTCAAAGCTATCCAGCTTATATCTAAAAGCACAATTGAAATTACAGCATACGGTTTGTCAGAAACTCTGGCAATAAATTATAGGAGTGCTAAGCTTCTGATTGAAAAAATTTGTTTGGCGATCAAAGTTGAAGAGAGTCGTTTACTTGCTCTGCGCCAAATGAAGAAGAGAATGAAAGATAATCACTGTGAATTAAAGAAATCCGAGTTTTCTAAAACGGAAACGAGAGATATTCGCTGTGAAGCATTCGATCTCAAAGCATACATAGAAGATAAATTATCTAATCTTACATCGCATTCACTGATGAAAACTTTTGTGTCGATTCACTTATATTCCAAATTTTTGAAGTGTTATCAGCTTTAATAGGGTTGGAAGCTATTGTTATAGGCAGCATTTGACGAGATTCTTGTTTTCAGTCAATATGGTAGTGAGGGATATCACATTACGTAGAATTAGGAGAATACTGATGAAAAGGGTTGTTCAAGCTCCCATCCATTTTTATCGGAAATTTATTTCGCCGCTAAAGCCACCGACATGCCGATTCTATCCAACATGTTCCCAATATGCTTTAGAAGCGATTGAGGTACACGGGCCTTTGAAAGGTTCCTGGTTATCAGTGAAGCGGATTTGCAAATGCCATCCATTTCACCCAGGTGGTGTGGACCACGTGCCTGCAAAGCGAGTAATTTAATATAGTGAAACTGTCGGCTTGACATGAGGCTGTTTTTTTCGATATATTGTGCTTAAAGATGCTAAATATTGTTTATTTCGATGAACGGATAAGTACAATCAGATGCCTATGAACAGAGAGCCGGGGCAGGTGAAAGCCGGTATAGGAGAATGTTTGGAAGATGGTCCTGGAGAATAGACCTTCGAGCTACTCAGATTAAGTGTGCATAGTAAGTGAGTGCACACACTTAGTCAGAGAGTAAGCTGGTCTCGTGTCCCAGCGTTAATGGGCAAGTCGTAACAGACTTACTGAGCCCCGAGCTTGTGAAAGGCGGGGGAACCTGGGTGGTACCGCGTGAGTTCAACTCTCGTCCCAAGATGGATGAGGGTTTTTTGTGTTTTCTACTAACGGCTATTGGAGGAATGAAAGATGTCCGAACAATCAAAAACATTTTATATTACAACACCGATCTACTATCCGAGTGATAAGTTGCATATTGGTCATGCATATTCAACTGTTGCTGGAGATGCGATGGCCCGCTACAAAAGGTTGCAGGGCTATGATGTTAGGTATTTGACTGGTACAGATGAACATGGACAGAAGATTGAGCGTAAAGCACAAGAAAAAGGAACGACGCCACAAGCATTTGTAGATAATATTGTATCTGGGATTAAGGAGCTTTGGGCGAAACTGGATATTTCATATGACGATTTTATTCGTACGACAGAAGATCGACATAAAGACGCGGTTGCTAAGATTTTTCAACGTTTACTTGATCAAGGCGATATTTATTTAGGCGAGTATGAAGGTTGGTACTGTATTCCGGATGAATCATTCTTCCTAGAGAGTAAGTTGGTCGATGGGAAATGTCCTGATTGTGGACGTCCTGTGGAGAAGATGAAGGAGCAAACGTATTTCTTCCGGATGAGTAAGTATGCAGATAGACTCGTTCAGTACTATGAAGATAATCCTGATTTCATTCAGCCTGAATCACGTAAGAATGAGATGTTGAATAACTTCATTAAACCGGGTTTAGAGGATTTAGCGGTATCTAGAACCACATTTGACTGGGGGATCAAAGTTCCTGGAGATCCCAAGCATGTTATTTATGTTTGGATTGATGCGCTTTCCAATTATATCACAGCCCTTGGATACGGTTCTGATGATGAAACGATTTTCAAAACATATTGGCCGGCAGATGTTCATTTGATGAGTAAGGAAATTGTACGTTTCCATACGATTTATTGGCCGATTATGTTGATGGCGCTTGATTTGCCTTTACCGAAAAAGGTGTTTGCACATGGATGGCTGCTTATGAAGGATGGCAAAATGTCCAAGTCCAAGGGTAACGTTGTTGATCCTGTTACACTAATTGACCGTTATGGTTTGGACGCTCTTCGTTATTACCTCATGCGCGAAGTGCCGTTCGGTGCAGATGGTACGTTTACACCTGAGAGTTTTGTAGAACGTGTCAACCATGATCTAGCAAATGATTTGGGGAATTTATTGAATCGTACGATTGTGATGATCGATAAGTATTTTGCTGGAAGTATTCCTGCATACATTCCAGGCGCGACTGAATTTGACGAAAGTATATTGGAGACGGTCCGTACAACGGTTGCTAAGTATGAGGAATCCATGGAGAAGATGGAGTTCTCTATCGCATTATCCGCGGTGTGGCAGTTGATTAGCCGCACGAATAAATATATCGACGAAACGCAGCCATGGTCGATGGTGAAGGATGAAGCCAAGCGTGATACGCTTGGATCAGTCATGTACGTGCTGGCTGAGTCACAGCGCATGTCTTCTGTTCTTCTTCGTCCTTTCTTGACGAAGACACCAGAATTGATCTGGGCGCAGCTGGGCCTAGCAGCAGAAGATTTACCACGCTTGACTTCGTGGGAAAGCGTGCAGTCTTTCGGCCATCTCCCTACCGGCACCAAGGTGCAGAAGGGAGAGCCGATGTTCCCAAGACTCGACGTAGCGGCAGAAGTCGCCTATATCGTCGAGGCCATGGGTGGCGGTGCCCCGGAGAGCACCGATGAGCCAAAGGCAGCAGCGACTGCGTCCGCTGCAACTGCTTCCGTGCCAACGCCGGAGCCCAAAGAAGAAATCGGTATTGACGATTTCGGTATAGTGGAGCTGCGTGTGGCACAAGTGATTTCGGCGGAGCCTGTGAAAGGCGCCGACAAGCTTCTCAAGCTGCAGCTCGATCTCGGCTACGAGCAGCGTCAGGTTGTTTCGGGCATCGCGAAGTTCTACACGCCCGATGATCTTGTTGGACGCAAAGTGATTTGCGTCACGAACTTGAAGCCCGCCAAGCTGCGCGGCGAGCTGTCGCAAGGTATGATTCTCGCCGCTTCACATGGCGATCAGCTTACCCTAGCTACCGTACCGGATTCGATGCCGAACGGTGCGATTGTGAAGTAATAGCCATATGCACGAAGACCCTTTCCTAGATTCAACGGGAGGGGTCTTTTGCTTGTTTTGGCTATAGTAATGGCAATGTTTTGTGACTATGTTGGAGGGTAATTTTGAAAACAAAGGGCAAACTATAGGAAACTAACCACGGAGTGAATGAGATGCTAATTAGGCGTATAGGAAAAGGGATAACTATAGTGATTGTTATCATCACTTTGACAGCTTGCTCGTTGTTCGGCGGTGGCGAGAAGAAGAAGGAAGAAGCCAAAAAAGAAGCTGAAGCAAAGAGTCAGGAAAGTGTCATAGATCAAGAACTGAAAAAGCAGTATCAGATGTTTAATGAAGTAATTGAATACCAGAAAGCACAAGACATCAAACTAATTAAAGAATCAGAAGAGCGTTATAAGAAGCTGAAAGAAGAAGCAGATAAACCTACAAAAGGCAGTAGTGAGGAAAAGCAAAAAGCCAGAGAGGCTAAGATTGGGAAAGAGGGATCAGGCGATTCAGGTTCTGGAGAGAACTCTGACGAGTCTGGAGATGCGAGTAATTCCAATGATTCCAGTGATTCTAACGCATCAGAAGAGCAATAATGACTCTGAATTTGGATGGGAACACATAGGTTGAAATAGAAATGGCCATGCTGTGAACAATGCAGCTGGCTTTTTTGACTTTCCTCATCAGATATATTGACTTCAATAAACCCACCTCGTATAATCAAATCGTTAATAAAAAAAATTACGATTTAGAGTGGGGTTTGTTTAAATGACAAGACATGCAAAGCGTTTTATCTACATAGCTTTATTGATGATAGCTGCTTGTTGCATTGCGGGCTGTGGCAATTCGAAAGCGGGATTAGTCGAAGGGAAAGTAAATGTTGTAACTAGCTTTTATCCCCTATATGATTTTACAAAACAAATTGGTGGCGACTATGTCAATGTGATTAATCTTGTCCCGGCTGGCGTGGAACCGCATGATTGGTCTCCAAAAAGCAGGGATATCAAAAATATGTCAGGAGCCCAAGTTTTCGTGTATCAAGGTGCTGGTTTTGAAGGTTGGGTCAAAGATTTCCTTGGAAGTCTATCAAGCAAATCGACAGTACGCGTCGTAGAAGCAAGTACAGGGGCTAATTTGATTACAACGGATGAAAATAAAAAAGAATGGGACCCCCATGCCTGGTTAAGTCCGTTAAATGCACAAATAATGGCTAATAATATTAAGACGGCTCTCATTGAAGCAGATCCAGCTCATAAGGATGTGTTTGAGCAAAACTATCAGAAATACAATGCTAAATTATCGGAGCTAGACGCTACGTACAAAAAAGAACTTGCTGCAACTACGAAAAAAGAAATTGCTGTATCTCATCATGCATTTGCATATCTATGTAGAGACTACGGCTTGACTCAAATGTCTATCATGGGTTTATCTCCAGATGCAGAACCAACGGCGCAAGATCTCAAACAAATTAACGCCTTTATTAGAGAACACCAGCTTAAATATATTTTCTTTGAAGAACTTGTCTCGGATAAATTGGCCAAAACGTTAGCTAAGGATGCCAAGGTAGACACGCTAGTATTGAATCCACTAGAGGGGCTTACGGAAGATCAGATCAAAGCTGGCGAAGATTATATTTCGATTATGGGCAAAAACTTGAAAAACTTAGTCCTCGCGCTACAATAAGAATGTAGGACAATTCTCAGTAAGTCAGGAGTAATCAGATGGAAACTAGTAATAGAATGTTCTGCCATCAGAAAATTGTTGCAATCGATCAGATTTCATTTGCATATGAAAACAAGACAGTGGTAAACAATCTACAGTTTGATGTATTTGAGCGCGATTTTGTTGGTGTAATTGGTTCCAACGGGGCTGGTAAAACGACGCTTCTAAAAATGTTAGTAGGCTTATTGAAACCTACAAGTGGAGAAATCCGATTATTCGATCGGCCATTGAATCAGTTCAAGGACTGGGAACGTATCGGGTATGTGCCGCAGAAAAATGCCTTCAATCCGCTATTCCCTGCGACAGTTAGGGAGGTTGTTCTTTCCGGCATGTACACCAAGAAGAATGTGTATCGCCGCCTTTCCAAAGGAGATTTGCAAAAAGCAGAAGACGCAATGCTTGCGATGCGCATCGAGGATCTAGCTGATCGGCGTATTGGCCAGCTCTCTGGAGGCCAGCAGCAACGAGCGTTCTTAGCTCGTGCGATTGTGAACAATCCGGAATTGCTCATTCTAGATGAGCCTACGGTAGGAATTGATGCCGAAACACAAGTCGGTTTCTTCCGGATGATCAAGCATATGCATCAACATCATCATATGACCTTCATAATGGTTTCTCATGATATGGACATGATTCAGTCTTATCTGGGAACAGAGCCGAAGCAGGTAAGCGGCGGTATCAAGTTTTATGTGAAACATACCCATGATCCCGAGGATTGCCGAGAAACGAATCTAACACATTCACTCGGCCAGATTCGAGAGATGATCGGAGTTCAGTAAGGAGCGAACGTTTTGGACATTTTCACAGAGTATTTCTTTCAACGTGCATTAATTGGTGGTTTATTGATCGGGCTAACAGCGCCATTAATGGGCGTTTTTCTTGTTCTAAGACGTCTGTCTATGATAGGGGACACACTAGCACATGTTTCGATTGCGGGTGTTGCACTTGGATTTTTGATCAATGTATATCCGCTTGGAGTAGGGCTTGTATTTGCGTTGCTAGCTTCTTTTGCGATTGAAAGATTGCGCAAGGCATATAAGACATATGCGGAGCTCTCTATCGCAATTATCATGTCAGGCGGCGTTGCGCTGGCAACGTTACTTTTTACCCTTGGCAAAGGGTTTAATATGAATGTCATGAGCTACTTGTTCGGAAGTATATATACGTTAGATTCCACTGATTTATGGGTGGTGCTAGTGGTATGTGTGCTTGTTATCGGCGTTATCGCTTTTCACTTTAAAGAATTTTTCTTGATGTTTTTTGATGAGGATGCAGCGAGTGTAAGTGGACTTCCTTTGAAATTTTATAATATGATGATTACGATGCTAACGGCACTCGTTATTTCAGTGGCAATCAAAATTGTAGGAGCCTTATTGGTTTCCTCTTTGTTAACCATTCCAGTCGCTTGCAGTCTGTTGATTGCTCGTAGCTTCAAACATTCCGTTTTTTTAGCGATCTTATTCTCGGAAATTGCCGTCATTGTTGGACTTGTTGTAGCTGGGATTTGGGACCTGGCACCAGGAGGGACGGTTGTATTGAGCCTCATCGCTATATTAATTGGGATTATTTTAAGGAGAGGATTGAGGATATAAGTCATGGATTCAGTTAATTTATGGATCGCCCTCTGGGCGGGTATAGCATCTTTTATTTCACCTTGTTGTTTGCCTTTATATCCTTCGTTCTTGTCCTACATAACAGGTATTTCAGTCAGTGAACTAAAGTCAGGGAGAACAACTGTACAAGTTAGGCGTCAAACCATGCTTCATACGTTAAGCTTTATTGTTGGTTTTTCCATTATTTTTTACGCTTTAGGTCTAACGGCAGGCTTCGTCGGGAGCTTCTTTATTGACTATCGTGATTTGCTTCGCCAAATCGCTGCACTTTTAATATTTGTTATGGGACTTTTTTTACTCGGTATATTTCAACCGCAGTGGTTGATGAAAGAACGCAAATTGTCCATCAAATTTCGACCAGCAGGTTATGTTGGTTCGGTCTTTGTTGGTATGGGCTTTGCCGCGGGGTGGTCACCATGTGTTGGGCCAATTCTGTCAGCGATTCTAGCCTTAGCAGCAACGGAACCAGGGACATGGTTTCAACTAACCACTTCCTATTCTCTTGGATTTGCAATTCCATTCTTTGTTCTATCCTTTTTTATCGGTTCAACCAAATGGATTCTTCGCTATTCCAACCTGCTTATGAAAATTGGTGGAGGCTTGATGATCGTTATCGCCATTCTTCTTTATACAGGCAAAATGACGCAAATCACCCTTTGGTTGAACTCCATTACACCAGATTTCTTGAAGTTTTAAGTGAATTTTATGCGTTGAAATGAAGGATTCATGTAAAATATTCAATCTTCGCTTGAGGGAATTTATCGAAAATTTGTTCTGTGATAAATTCCCTCAACGCGGTTGCTTGCTCGTCTTTGTATACATATTTACCTTTCCCGTATTTGCCCCATTTGTACTTTCTTTTTTCTTCGTCCATTTCCAACTTCGTTTTGGGATATCGCTTCTCAATAATATTCTTGGCTGTTTTCGTGAACCGATGTTGAATCATCTCGAAAGTAAGATCCTGTGTGGCTTCCTCAGGTAAAGTGTTATAGAGTTTATCAATTAAAGTGGCATAACCTTCCTCCCAGCCTTCGTGCCAAATAATAGGTGCAATAATGAAACCAAGCGGATAACCAGCCTTGGCTACTTTGCCTGCCGCTTCAATGCGCTCATGAAATCGAGAAGTACCAGGCTCGAAATTTTTGATCACGTAATCGGCATTCACGCTGAAGCGGAAGCGGGTATGCTTATTATGTTTGGCGTCTAGCAGCGGTTCCACATGATGGTATTTGGTGACGAATCGCAGACGTCCATGTTCTTGTTCACCCATAAACTCGATTAACTGTTTGAGTGAGCCCGAAATATGTTCAAGCCCCACAGGATCTGAGGTACACGCGGCTTCAAAACGCGTAATTTCGGGCTCGCGCTCTTCGATATAGCTTTTGGCTGCACCGAGGATATCGTCTATATTGACGTACACCCGAATATAAGGCTTCGCGCCCATCGTTGTTTGTAAATAACAATAATGACAATGGCCCATGCAGCCTGTTGCAATCGGAATCGCGTATTCGGCCGAAGGTTTGGATGTCTCAAATTTTAGTGTTTTTCGTATTCCGACGACGAGCGTTCTCTTTGCGATTCGGTATTTATCTAATTCACTTTCGCCTGGCAAATCGCGGATTTGATTATGTGAGGTTGTCATATGGATCTCAAGTCCTTCTTGCTCAGCCCATTTATAAATTTGCTTGCCTTTGGGATAATTCAGGGCATCTGGTTCAAAATAAACAAGCTCTGGCACGAAAATCGTCGTACTAGGTTGCGGCCTTGTAAGTAACTCAGTAGACATAGGAGCCTCCTTCATGAATGGGATTAACACTCTATTATTTTAGTGTGCCAATGAGTGTGGCTTTGAAATCATGGGAGATTTGACCGCATCTGGGTAGATGGATTATGATAGGAAGGCAGTATGGCTTGAAATTCGCACAGCAGGGGGAAATATAGCAATGGCTACGCCAAGTATGGAAGATTATTTGGAGAGAATATACAAGCTTATCGATGAGAAAGGTTACGCTCGTGTTTCCGACATTGCTGAAGGGCTAGAAGTGCACCCCTCTTCCGTGACTAAAATGATTCAAAAATTAGATAAAGATAATTATTTAATCTATGAAAAATATCGCGGTCTCATCCTTACGCCAAAAGGGAAAAAGATGGGCAAGCGCTTGATGGATCGTCATGAGCTTCTGGAAAATTTCCTAACGACAATTGGTGTCCATGAGGACAATATATATAAGGATGTCGAAGGCATTGAACATCATTTAAGCTGGGATTCGATTACATGCATTGAAACCTTGTTAGAATACTTTCGAAGAGACCCCAATCGAGCAGATGAACTTATGAATGTTCGCAAAGAATTAGAGGCAGAGAACTAGGCAGAGACCGTTTACGGTACTCTGTCTTTTTTTTGTGGGGCGTGCCCAGAGGCACGCATTATCTAGTTGGTGAAAGTCCAACCAAGGGAGGGGCCAGGCCACCTTTGTAGCTAGGA
>NZ_LYPB01000083.1 GCF_001653565.1 Paenibacillus oryzisoli | reverse complement strand
TAAAGTGCTCCAGTGGCCGCCGCGCAGCGCGCAGAGGCGAGTTAACGCCCTTTTTGGGCGTTAACGTGAAGGCGTCGCTGTTGCGCAGGAGAATAAGGCCCATTATGGGCCTTAAAGTGCTCCAGTGGCCGCCGCGCAGCGCGCAAAGGCGAGTTGATGCTCTTTTTGGGCGCCATACCTTTATGCTTATTTGGTCGCAATAAAACCCGCCAGTTAAAGCTCTAAATAAGACGCTTTAACTGGCGGGCTATTTGGTATAAAACTAATTGAAGTAGAAATTCTTAGTAGAAAGTAGCAAGAATGATGACCAACAGTACATAAAGAACAAGAATTATACCTACGGAATTTCCGTATCCTGGCGTTCCACAACCAACTACAGCTGACATAGTATCCCCTCCGGTTTTGAATGAATGTGGGTTAAACACTATATATCATATGTAGGTGGGAACCCTGTTGATTGGACATATGCCCTAATTCGATGGAACATTCACCTACCAAAAAAGAGCTGCCCGTATGAATCCAAGGGCAGCTCTTTCATGCAATTAATTCGGAATTTGGTACACTTTAATTTTCTGAATGCCAAAGCTTCGTAAGGAGTTTCTCGAGCCTGGGACGAAGATGTCTAGTCGATTTCCTTTGATCG
The DNA here is from genome assembly GCF_001653565.1 of Paenibacillus oryzisoli. Taxonomy (GTDB): domain Bacteria; phylum Bacillota; class Bacilli; order Paenibacillales; family NBRC-103111; genus Paenibacillus_E; species Paenibacillus_E oryzisoli. The sequence goes on along the minus strand of NZ_LYPB01000083.1, from coordinate 144,674 downwards.
CTCCACCTGTATCGGTGGCATAGACGTACATTCCGCCTTTAGGAAGGCCGCTATACGAATAACCTTCAATGTAGAGCTTCGTGCCAAGTGGAATAACGGAAGGATCGACAGCGACTGTGCCGATTGCTAGGGGGTTGCCCATGTAATCAAGGGCTCCATAACCGCCATTTTCAGAAGGATCTGCTGAGTAAGCTGTAGATTCAAATACTTGATAATCAGGTGCATGCTGTTCGCCATCTTTACTTAAGATTGCCAGATTACTGCTTGCATCCCAATGTACAGGTATACCTGCAGTTGTGGATAGGAAGCGAAGCGGTACATAGACCCGTCCATTTTGATATTGGGAAGCTCCGTCTAAGATGACTGTTGCATCATCAACACTAGCTTCTTTTTGCCCTGATACTAAGGTAATCGTATGTTGGTCGTTATTAAGTGTAACCTTGATCTGATTGCCATTTTTCTGCCAATTCACCGTATAACCGAGCTTCTCCGTTACAAACCGAAGAGGAACTTGAGTCGTTTGGTTGCCATCCAGAAATGGCTGTGCATCAGGGAAATGGATCAGGTCATCATTGACTTGCACTTTCACTTCCATTTGAGCTGCTTGCGCAGGTGCAATAAATGGGGAAAGAAAGCCTCCTGCCAAGGCTGTTAATGAAACAGCAAGGCTAGTTAACCCTTTAGTAAGCTTATTCAATTGGTAATCCTCCTTCATGAGCCTTCGAGGTTAGTTGACGGGTTCGGGAAGAAGGTTCTCCCTAGTCTGCTCCAAGCTGAAGCAAATATTCACCCCAAGTATTTCGTCCCCCGTACTAATGCCTATATTTACGCACTAGACTCGGCTTCAAATATTTTAACATCACAGGTAGGCTCGGACAACGACCAAAATCTGGTTATGACTTTTAGATACTGGACTTAGGTCTAGGTTCAATACAGTCGGTAGTCGGTTTTAGAACGTCAGGAATTGAGCTACCATAAGAGTATGATGAAGCGTGAGGGGCGATTGAGGATGAACAATAAGAATCGGGAAATGGATCCTACAAATATATTTAACCGTATTGGCAAAATGGCTGAAACAGTCTGGAACGAAGCGGTCGGCAAGACGAATCCAGGCACTTATGGGAACGGCCAAGGGATAGCTCAGCTTGAGGAGCGTTACGAGGACGCGCTGCAGACAACGATTGCGCTGCGCAGTCAGATTGAGCGTGCGGAAGAGATGGCGAAGCTGCGCGGCGAGCAGGCGGAGCTTGCGATGCGCGCTGGCGAAGAGGATCTCGCGCGGCTAGCCCTGCAAGAGAAGCTCCGCGAGGAAGCCGCGAGCGAGCACTACCGCGCGCAGTACGCGAGCAGCCAGGATTTGTGCCTGGCGCTCTCAGAGGAACTGCGCGTGCTGCGTGCGGGGCACGCAGCGGAGGATGTGCAGCCGCGTGGCGGGCTGCACGGCAAAGAGGCTCGCGACACGTGGCGCGAGCTGGAAGTGACCGGCCGTGAGCTCGGCCGGGAGGCAATGCAGGGGCTCCGCGTGGCGGGCCGCCTGTCGAAGGAAACGTTGAAGGAAGCCGGAGGCAACCTTCAACATGAACTGCGCGTGCTGCGAGGCAAGCTGCAGCACGAGTGGCAGCAGGAGCAGCGTTCTCGCGATGAGCGAGATCCGCGTCAGAGCAAATAGTCCTGGACGATGACCTCCACGTAAGCAAAGCCTTGTGCAACAAGGATTTGCATCTTGGAGGTCGTCCATTCTTATGGTATGCTAGGAATCGTATGAACGGAAGAGAAATGGCAGCCAGAGGAGGTGCATCGATGGGAGAGGAAACGAAAAATAACCGCAGCCGGAATACAGCGCTTTTGCTGATTGGAGCCGGTATTTTTTTGCTTCTGGAACATACCATAGGCTTTTTTCCCGTTATCGCCGTAATCCTTATTCTGCTGGGCATTCATCGTGTTCGTTCACGCAAAGAAAACAAGGGTTATGTGTTGATGGGGGTTGGAGCCGTCATTTTATTCGGTGATCATCTCACCATTGTCATTTCAGTTGTGCTGATTTCATTAGGCCTATTTTTCATTCGATCCAAGCAGGTTCATAAAGATGATACTTATACCCAAAAGCAAAAGATTGTTGATAGTGTTCGGCTTGGCCGCGAGCCATGGATTCAACGAAATACGTCGACGTGGTACTTGGTGGGAGAAACGTACATGGATCTTTCTATGGCGATTCTCGAACAAAAGGAAACGACAGTTATCCTGCAGGGGGTTGTAGGAGATATTGATATAAAGGTGCCTGACGATATCGGTGTTTCCGTTACTGCTTCCGTTCTGTTAGGCCAGTTGCAAATTGCGGACGAAAAAGAGTCAGGCGTGATGAACAAAGTTGTTTGGCAATCGCATAATTATGAGCACTGTGACCATCGGGTGAAACTCATACTTTCTTTCATCGTAGGAGATATCAAGATCAAAGTATTGTAACTTTTTTAAAAAGTAGAGTGTTTTGTTTCACATATGCATGGGCTATATTTTTGGATAAACGAGACCGTTCGTAGAGGACGGTGTAGCTGTTTATTTCAAGGGGGTTCTTCACCAAGTGGACGGCTACAAACGTCGATTAACGAACATGATCTGGCGCAGCATGGGGGAAGCGATCCTTTTTAGCTTCGCAGTTTTCGGAGCTATGCTGTATTTTCTGAATTCACGACATCTGATTGAGCCCTTTACCAGCTGGCAACAGGGGGTCAAGTTCTCGTTCATGGCCTTGTTAATTCTAGGAGTCATTGGGGCGGTGTACGGTTACTGGAACAGCTCTAAGGTCACACGCAGACTTGAGCCGATGATGGAGACGATGATTTTATTAGAAAAAGGGACATTTGCCCGAGAAGGCTTTCAAAATGGGGATGATGATGAGATTGGACGCTTAGGCGAACAACTCGGCCGCATTATGAAACGATGGGAAGAACAAGTGACCTCCCTTCAACGACTGTCGAATAGCAATGCTGAGCTTACCGAGAAGGCTAAGCTTTCCGCGGTTATTGAAGAGCGTCAGCGATTGGCGCGCGAGCTGCATGATGCGGTGAGTCAGCAACTGTTTGCTATATCGATGACAGCCACGGCTGTTGGTCGGACACTGGATAAGGATTTTGAGAAAGCAAAGCGGCAGATTCATCTGATTGAAGAGATGGCTTCTGTCGCACAATCCGAAATGAGAGCTTTATTGCTGCATCTAAGGCCGATCCATCTCGAAGGGAAAAGGCTTTCGGAGGGACTCGTTGAGCTATTGAAGGAGTTGGCAGCTAAAGTTCCAATGGCGATCAGCTGGGATATGGATGAGGAAATCCGTTTGAACAAAGGGATCGAAGATCATTTATTCCGCATTGTACAAGAGGCTCTTTCCAACGCACTGCGTCACTCTAAAGCGAACAAGCTGGAAGTGAAACTGCTGCATCGTTCAGACGGCATCCGATTAGTCATCCGCGATGATGGTGTTGGTTTTGAGCTGGATGCCAAAAAGCTGACTTCGTATGGCATCGTGTCTATGAAGGAGCGCGTGAACGAAATCGGTGGCTCTGTGGACATTATTACAGCACCAGACCGAGGAACACGTATCGAGATTCGAGTACCTATCTTAGCAGCTGATCCTCAATTCATTGAGAATTAGCACCGTACATAGAGAGGAAGAAACGAATGGACGACACCTTAATTAAAGTACTACTTGTCGATGATCATGAAATGGTCAGAATTGGACTTGCAGCTGTTCTAGGGACGGAAGATGGCATTGAGGTCGTTGGCGAAGCGAGCAATGGTCACGACGGCATTCGATTAGCTCAGGAATATCGCCCTGACGTAGTTCTGATGGACCTTGTTATGGAAGGTATGGACGGCATTGAAACGACAAGGAAATTACTGCAACTTTACCCAGATTGTAAAGTCATTGTATTGACTAGCTTCTTAGATGATGAGAAAATGTATCCAGTTATTGAAGCGGGTGCCTTCAGTTACTTGTTGAAAACCTCGCGTGCATCAGAAATCGCACAAGCGATTAGAGCCGCAGCCAAGGGGCAATCGATTCTGGAGTCACAGGTGGCTTCGAAAATCATGAACCGCTTCCGTCAACCGAAGCCGGTTGCAGAGCCCCATGAGGATTTAACAGACCGTGAGATGGAAGTGCTGCGCTTAATCGCGAAGGGTAAATCGAATCAAGAGTTGGCTGATGATTTATTCATTGGCGTGAAGACTGTGAAATTCCACGTCACCAACGTTTTATCTAAGCTTGGCGTAGAAGACCGCACGCAAGCTGCGATTTATGCCTTTAAGCACGGACTGGCGGAATAAGGCTAGGGAGCGATCAAATTGAATGTAGTCAAACAGATTTGGAGCTGGTTTGGTTCCATTGCTATTTCCTTTGTATTAGTCGTCTTTCTGGGTGTGTTCGTGTTTCAATCGACGCGAGTTAGCGGACACTCGATGGACCCGACATTGCATGATAGTCAACGTGTGTATGTTTCGAAGTTATCCCATACGTTCCACTACGAACCTAATTATGAAGACATTGTCATCATTGACTCCAGGGTTGAGATGAAGCGGACTTTTAAACATGATTTACTAGACAGCCCACTGCTGAGCTTATTTGTTCGGGGCGATGATAAGCATGTATGGATCAAGCGTGTGATTGGTAAGCCTGGTGATGAGCTTGAGCTTAAGGATAATCAGATGTATCGCAATGGCCAGCTTCTGAATGAGTCTTACATCAACGAGGAAATGAGAGCGAACGGGAACAAGAAGTGGACCGTTCCAGAGGATCATATTTTCGTGATGGGAGATAATCGCAACAATAGCATGGATAGCCGCGTTATTGGTTTCATTCCGATTGATCATGTACTAGGTAAAAAGTTATTTTAATTGGAAAAGGCTGTACCACCTGTAGAAGATTCTACTTGGGGGTACAGCCTTTTGTTGTCGTAGTGACTGATTCGTTAGATCAGGAGTTGGTTTCGAATTTCGGGACATGGGGCTGGGCTCGTGGTCTGTGATCAGGGTGGTCCGTGGTCTGTGGGCGGACTCCTCCAAAAGAAGACTATTTAGACTTGCTTGGGGGATTAGCTGTAAAAAGTACAGTTAATATAGATGGAAACCGCTTGATTTTGCGTATAACTGGAAAATATACATCTATTTCTCCACCTTTTAAGGATAAGGTGTGGAAATGGGCAAAATAGCTGGAGTTTTTCCAGTTAAATGAGATTTACAGGTGAAAACTGTGAAAATAACTGTATGTTTTCCATTTAAAGTTGATATGGCGCAAGTCATAAAGGAGGGAGATGAGCCGTTTACAGGAAATGGCGGGTAGGAGCGCTGAATTGCAAGAGGTGTCAGGTGAGCAGCTATAGAGCGCTGAATTGCAAGAGGTGTCAGGTGAGCACCTATAGAACGCTGAATTGCGCTATGTGGCAGTAAGCACCTATGCAGGAGCCCTGAATTGCCCTCGATGGCAAAGGTGGGCACCTGCAGAAGTGCTGAACTGCACTATGTGGCAAGGTCATACCTGAAGGTGCCGGTGAATTCTACTAGAGGCAGGGCCACTTCCCCAGGAGCACTTAATTGCACCTAGATGGCATGCTTGCACTATCAGCGGTTATGCGGATTGCCATGCAGGGTGCCCGTCATCAGCTACGCGGCTAAGGGACAGGCAATTCGTTAACTCACAACTTCGTATCCAACAATATACCACGCATCGGAACCGGCAAATACGCCTCAAGCCGCGATTGATATTGACCATATGGCTTAAGCGGCGATGTGGAGAGTTGAAACAACGAGACGGAAGGCTGCTCATGAAGGCGATCAATATGGCTTACTAATGAGCTTGCGAAGTTAGTGAGATTGAGCAGACTTTTGCCAAGAATGTCATTAGGTTGAATGAGTTGCTTCTCTAGGGCTTCAGGTTGCAGGGTTAACTTGCCATTGTCACTCATGGTGATACCTAGATCGTGTAGTGTGTTCGGCTTAGCGGCTCCTTCCAGACTTTGAAGCAGGGCTTGACTCACATAATCAGGTGAATCGCCTAGCTGATCTTGCAACTCATTATATGTTTGAATAAATGTTTGAAGGCTCTGGGTGATATCGGATTGTGACTCATTCAGCCTGGTGAGTGTTGTTGCGTTAACGAGTGTCTGAGCAGATTGCTTGACGTTGTTGGTAGATTGAACTAAGCCAGCTACGTCTTTGGCCGCCGTCTGTGCGAACTGTTTGTAGGCGAGTTGCTCGTAGGGTAAATCCAACATTCGCCGTATGGTAGTCGATTTACCACCAGATACCGCACTTACAGCACCTACACGGTAATAATCTTTATGAGTTTGATACCTGTTCACCGCCATGACGGATGGGTAAGCATTGATCATTGCGATCACCTCATTTCACATACATTAAGTATATCACTCCAGTAGACTGGGGTAAATTGGTACTTGTGGGGTCAATTGCGCGATGACGTACATAAGATAGCATTATTGCTTCTTGTGGAGGCGGTGTCATGTGATACGCAAGCGTCTGGCTACCATTGACGACCCTGCTATATATCGATTAGTTGTCGAGCAATTAGTACCCTTTTCCAGAATGTATGAATCAGGTAATTCTGTGACGTACTCAGAGATCCGTAAGCGACTGAATGCGAATAAAACATTGGTTATCGCCAAGGGCTACAAGCAGCCTTACGGCTTCATTTCGATCATACGTAAATCGAGTAAGCTCTTCATAGATATGCTGGCTGTTGATCCTCGGGAGCAGGGCAAAGGCATCGGACATATACTTATGAAGGCTGCAGAAGATCACGGGCTGAGAGAACGTTGCCAAATGGTGGAGCTATTTGTTGATGACAGCAATCCGAAGGCGATTCGATTTTATAGCAAAAGAGGGTATGTAATCGATTCCTATGTACCTGACCTTAGCTGTTACCGTATGCATAAAAAGTTGAAACGCTGAGAAAAGGGCTGTAGATGAAGTAACATCCACAGCCTTGATTTCCGTTATTCACTGAACATGGCGGCAATATAGTCGATTTGAATATCAATTGGACCGGTAGGTCTAGCTGCTGGTACTTGTGATGGTCCTCCAAAACGGATGAGGCCAAAGGAAGACCGCCCCTCTTCTGCTAATGGTTGCGTCGGTGAATCGGGTGCAGCTTGTTTCTTTTTCCCCTTTTTCGTAGTAGCTGGTTTGGTGCTTTTGGAAGAGGACTTGATGCTTGTTTGTTGTTTTTTGTCATTGATAATGATCTTGTTTTTCTCCACGCGGCTGACAATGCCATATATCTCTAAGCCATTCGTCAAGTAGACAAGAACAGGCTTTCCTATAAGATTTTTGCAGCTTTTTGCAGTGATGGGATGAAAGGGTTGCATGACTAAGGACACCTCCGTATTCTTATGTACTGTTAGCCTATGCCATGCGAAATGTAACGGTATAGACGAATGTCTAGTTTCTCATAAGAAAATGTTATGAGTTAAAGTACGCATATAAGTTGAATAGCTTGACAATTTTAGGTATGCTAAGCATATTAACTAATCCTAATAGAGAAAGAATGATGCATAGATGAGTGGAGCTGTGTTTTATATTTTCGGAGCAACGGGTGATTTAGCGAAAAGAAAACTGTTTCCAGCCTTTTATAGCCTGTATCGGGAAGGCAAGCTGGGAGATAACTTTGCAGTAGTTGGTCTGGCTCGCAGACCGCGGACGAATGAACAATTCCGTGAAGACGTGAAGAATTCGATTCAAGAGTTCGCACGTTATAAGAATACGGATGCAGCAGAATGGGAGAAATTCTCCCAAAGATTCGAGTACATGTCACTCGACATTAACAATGTTGCAGGTTTCCATGAACTGAATGCACTGACAGCTAAGTTGGACGAGAAGTATCAAACAGGGGGCAACCGTCTGTTCTATTTGGCTCTTGCGCCTGAGCTGTTCGGCAATGTGTCATATAATTTAAGCGAAGGCGGCTTGCTTCAAACAGAGGGTTGGCACCGCCTAGTCATCGAGAAGCCATTCGGCTACGATTTGCCGTCGGCAGAGCGTTTGAATGGACAGCTTCGCCAAGTGTTCGAAGAGAAAGATATTTACCGTATCGATCATTACCTCGGAAAAGAAATGGTTCAAAACATCGAGTTCGTTCGTTTCGCGAATGCTTTCTTCGAGCCGCTTTGGAATAATAAGTACATAGCGAACATCCAGATCACGTTGAGTGAGACGGTGGGTGTCGAAGAGCGCGGTGGCTACTATGACCACTCAGGCGCCCTTCGCGACATGGGCCAAAATCATATGTTGCAAATGCTGATGATGATGGCAATGGAACCGCCTAGCCGTCTGCATCCGGAAGATATCCGCGATGAGAAGGTGAAGGTTCTCCGTTCACTTCGTCTGTTCGAAGACGGCGAGGATGTACGTGCGAATGTGGTACGCGGTCAATATGCCAGCGGTTCGGCCAAAGGCAAGGCGCTCCCTGCCTACCGTGAAGAGGATTCTGTGAATCCGCAATCGACGACAGAAACGTATTTTGCAGCACGTGTTCACGTGGATAATTTCCGCTGGGCGGGTGTGCCATTCTATATTCGTACTGGCAAACGACTACCGGTCAAAACGACTGAGGTCGTTGTCGAATTCAAGAACATTCCCAACAATGTCTATTTGGCCAAAAAGCATGACCTTGAGCCGAATCTGCTCGTATTCCGTGTGAATCCGATGGAAGGCATCTATTTGAAAATGAACGCGAAGCAACCTGGTTCCGAAGGCGTAATCGTACCTGTTGCGATGGACTTCTGCCAAAGCTGTCAGATCGGCATTAATACGCCAGAGGCTTATGAGCGCTTGCTGTATGATGCAACTCGCGGAGATTCCACGTACTTTACGCGCTGGGATGAAGTAGCGTTGGCTTGGTCTTATGTGGATCGCATTGCGTCTGCATGGGGCGAACAGACGGATGATCTCAAGCACTATCCAGCTGGCTCATGGGGTCCTGCAGAAGCAGCGAAGCTATTGAGCGACGATGGATTCAAGTGGTGGCCGATCAATGGTCAGAATGAAGGGGAAGTCGATTGGGAAGCTGTTCAGAAAACAACCGTATTAGCGTAAAATAGGGAGTTTATCCAACAGGCGAATCCGCCTGTTGGTTTTTTGCGTAGGGGTACAAGCGAGGCAAGAAATCACGTCATGTAGTCGCATAGGGAAGATGTATCGGACACAATTTGTGGTATACTAGTGGATATGGCCATTTTTTCATTTTATACACTTGAGGTGCATCGATGTCACGAAGAGCGTTTGTGCGATGGCTGCTTGCCATTGGGGCTGTTTTAGTCGGATTAAGTGCTTGGTTCAGTCTGTTGGTTAAGAAAAAATTCATTCCCGAGGAACAGGCTGTAGCCGCACCCGTAGCTACCTCCGAGCCTCCTCAAGCTACGCCAGCGCCTTCGGAGGAACCGTTGCCTCTTGGCCCATTGATGTCCTTTTTTATCCTAAGTGACCTGCATGTAACTTCGGGGGATTCTCTTCCCAACAAGAAGCTAAGACTTGCGTTAGATGATGTCACTCAGTTCGATGGTCCTGTTGATGCGATTATGCTGACAGGCGATTTGACGGATACAGGAACTGAAGTTGACTATAAGGCATTGCGTGCCATATTGAATAATTACAAGCTTCCTCCAATTCATGGTAACATGGGGAATCATGATTATTACACGATTTGGATTAACAAGGCGAATAGTTGGGATCAGGATAATGTACCGAATGGCAAAAGCGATGCAGTAAGTAGAGAACTGTTCAAGAAGTTCATGGGCTATACATCCGTTTATAATGATTTTACGACGAATGGACACTCTATCTTATTGCTGTCACAGGAAGCTTACGTGCAAGAGAAGCCTGAAGTAGGTGAAGGTGCATGGTACTCCGATGAACAACTTGCTTGGTTCAAAGGAAGAATGGGCAATTTATATAAACCTGGAAGGCCTCTGTTCGTGATGACGCATCAACCCTTGCCTCCAGTTGGCACAGATGGTGCTACTCACCAGCTCATTCGGGCTATTCAGTTCCGTGAAACGTTGAAACCGTACAAGAATGTCTTCGTCTTCTGTGGTCACCGTCATCAGGATTTCCAGAATGGAACACCGCACTATATACAAGAAACGTTCCATTATTTCCATAATGCCTCTGTAGGGAGAACACTGAATCGAGCATACCAACAAACTGCGCAGGATAAAGCACAAGGTATCTATGTGCAAGTATTTGCAGATAAAGTGGTTGTGCGCGGCAGGGAATTCAGCAATCGCACATTCATTGAAGAAGCGAACTGGACGGTCCCCTTGGAGAAAGCACACGCTTAATTCCGGTTTTCAGCACCTAGAAGATTGAAAGAAGCTAGGAAATGAGGAGCGTAGCGTAGTTATAGCTACGTGAGCACCGGAAGTTCCGGCTGAATTCAATATTCGATGTCGAATATGCTTCATTGGACTACTTCGTGATCAAAATTGGATTTTTGAACTACCTCTAAAGAAGAAGGGAATAAACGAACACATGAAAACGCAACTCACTAAAATTCTCGAAACGGAAGTCGCAAAACGACGGACGTTCGCAATTATTTCTCACCCGGATGCGGGAAAAACAACATTAACAGAGAAACTGCTCCTATTCGGGGGCGCGATTCGCTTAGCCGGTACGGTTAAAGGTCGTAAAGCAAGCAAACATGCTACATCTGACTGGATGGAAATTGAGAAACAGCGGGGGATCTCCGTAACGTCAAGCGTTATGCAGTTCGACTATGAGGGTCACCGCGTCAATATTCTGGATACGCCAGGTCACCAAGACTTCAGTGAGGATACCTACCGTACGTTGACAGCCGCGGATAGCGCAGTAATGTTGATTGACGTTGCCAAAGGGGTCGAGACCCAGACGAAGAAGCTATTCCAAGTATGTCGTATGCGTGGGATTCCCATTTTCACATTTATTAATAAATTGGACCGTGAGGGTCGTGATCCGTTCGAGTTGTTAGAAGAACTTGAAGAAGTTCTGGGCATTCGCTCTTATCCGATGAACTGGCCGATTGGTTCAGGCAAGCAATTCTGTGGTGTATATGACCGTGGAAAGTCCCAATTGGAGCTGTATCAAGGCGATGATCACAGAGAGATTGAAGTTCGTAAGGTGGATGGCGTAGAAGATCCGTTAGTGAAGCAAATCGCAGGTGATTTCCTGCATAAGCAACTGTGCGGAGATATCGAGTTGCTCGATGTCGCGGGAGATCCTTTTGACATGGAAAAAGTGATGAAGGGTGAATTGACGCCTGTTTTCTTCGGGAGTGCGGTGAATAACTTCGGGGTTCAGACGTTCCTCGAGAACTTCCTGCAATTAGCGCCACAACCCGAGCCGCGCACTAGCACTGCAGGTGTGATCGAGCCGACTAGGGAGAAATTCTCAGGGTATGTGTTCAAAATTCAAGCGAATATGAACCCAGCTCACCGGGACCGTGTAGCTTTCCTGCGTATCGTCTCCGGCAAGTTCGAACGTGGCATGTCCGTGAAGCATGTAAGGCTTGGCAAGGATATTAAGCTGGCACAACCGCAGCAGTTCCTAGCACAAGATCGTGATATCGTGGAAGAGGCGTTCCCAGGGGATATTATTGGTCTATTCGATCCAGGTATTTTCCGCATTGGTGACTCCTTAAGCGAAGGAGAAGAGGTCGTTTTCGATGAACTGCCAACGTTCTCACCAGAGCTATTCAGTAAGGTGTCGATCAAAAATGCGTTGAAACAAAAGCAGTTCCTGAAAGGGATCGATCAGTTGACGGAAGAAGGGATGATTCAAGTCTTCACGACGATTGGTTTCGAAGATATGATTCTTGGCGTCGTAGGCCAACTCCAATTCGAAGTACTGGAGCATCGGATGAAATCGGAGTATGGTGTGGATATTCTTTTGCAACGTCAGAACTATCAATTCGCACGTTGGATTATCGATGATAAAATCGATCCAGCTAAATTCCGCATTAACTCCCAATTGGTGAAGGACAAGAAAGGGAACTTCGTAGGCTTGTTCGAAAGTGAATATGCGCTGCGCTCTTCCATAGACAAAAACCCAACCGCACAGTTCTTAACTAGTGCGCCTTAATAGCTAGCAAATACGAGAGGCTTTTCCTGAAGATTTCAGGGAAAGTCTCTTTTTGCATGTTGTCGCCAATGCCTCTTCGCATACATACACTAGGAAGGGTGAATTCGATGCTGGAGGCTAGCTATGAAGAGAATACGGAAGAAAAGTTTAAAGAAACCGCTACCCTTGAATAAGGCAAGATATGTGAGCAGTAAAATCGGCAAAACGAAGGCCGTCGAGACTGTAGAATCACTTCGAAAGTATGTGCCAAGCACCAAACGTATGACAGCAGTAACCTTACAAGAAATGCTCGAACAATATAAAATGGTGTACGTGAAACCCAATATTGGCATGTTCGGGAACGGTGTCATTCGTATTGAGTTAGCGGAAGAAGAAGCAGAAAAGCCCTATTCCTACCAATCCGGTGTCACCATCAGAAGGTTCAAAACCTTCGCAGACCTGTACGTCTCACTTCTCAAAATAACAAGAAAAAAGCCGTATTTAGTACAAAAAGGGATTCATCTGTTAACCTACAAAGGAAACCGCTTTGATCTTCGCGTTATGGTGCAGCAATCGCTCGTTCGCAAATGGGAGACAACAGGCGTTATCGGCCGCGTAGCACACCCTGCGAAGATTGTAACGAACTTTCATAATGGCGGTACGTTGAAGTCGGTGGATACGTTGTTAAAGAAGTATTTGCCTCCTGCAGAGAGAAAAGGGTTCGTGCAGCGGCTGCAAGTGATGGGCGTCCAGGTGGCTAAGGCGATTAATACGCGGTATAGAGGGGTAAAAGAGATCGGCGTCGATGTAGCGATAGATAAAGATCTGCAGCCATGGATTCTTGAAGTGAATACAAGTCCTGATCCTTATATTTTTCGGAGATTAAAGGATAAGCGCATTTTTGCGAAAATAAGAAGATATGCCAAAGCGTATGGCCGGTTATGAAATCATAACCGGTCTGTTGTCATTCATATGAAAGGTTTGTTCAATGTCATACGCAGATATTGGAGGGCTTAGCAAGAAGCCTTGAATGGTCGTACACGTTGTTTCTTTGAGGATGTCAAGCTGCCCTACATCTTCGACACCTTCGGCGACAACTTGGATATTAAGGGCATGGCCGAGATGAATAATAGCGTTCGTAATCGCCCAATCATTGGAGTTACTTTGAATGTTTTTGACGAAAGAACGATCGATTTTGAGGCAATTGATAGGAAACTTCTTCAAGTAATTGAGGGATGAATAACCAATCCCAAAATCATCGATGGAGATAGAGATTCCGTGGGCACAGAGCTTATCCAAGACTGCGATGGTTTTCTCCATATTTTGCATAATCGAGCTTTCGGTAATTTCGAACTCCAAATATGAGGGGTTAATACCGGTTTGATGAATGATGTGAATCGCTTTATCCGCAAAGTTGTCATCTTGAAACTGGCAAGGTGAAATATTGACGGCAATGGGAAAATCGAGTTTATTTTCAGCAAGCCAGCGTGCTTTCTGTAGACAGGCTTCGCGCAATACCCACTCACCAAGCGGCAGAATGAGGCCTGATTCTTCAGCTAGTGGAATGAAATCAGATGGTGCAATCATGCCATGCAGGGGATGATTCCAACGTACCAAGGCTTCAAGGCAACTAATTTGACCGGTAGATAGATCAAGTCGAGGTTGATAAAATAACAGGAGTTGATTCTCAGTAATCGCCTTACGAAGGTCGGTTTCTATCTGAATCTGATTTGCGAACCGTTGTTGTATCGGCATGGATTGAAAGGTAATGAGTTTATTCTTGCCTGTTTGTTTGGCCAGAAGTAGCGCTTGTTCAGCTTGATGGAAAGCCTGAGTCACATTCTCAGGTGTTATCACAAGGTCACTCAGACCAAAGCTTGCGCGAAGAAAGCACTCTTGATTCTGGTAAGTAAAAGGGGTATCGAATATTTGCCTGACACGATGCAGCACAGATTGAAGTTGTTCTTGCGTATGTGTTCGAAGCAGAAGGGTATATTCATCATCGCCAGACCGAACAAGAAGATCGGTATGATCTATTCCTTTCAATCTGCGGTTTAACTCCAGTAGTAAATGATCTCCACACGCATACCCGAGGGCGAAATTCACTTGACGATAACGATCAATATCGAAAACAAGACATGCACGGATGGGAGAGGATGAAGTGTCATCGTGTTTCCGAACAGCATGTTCTAACTGGGCAAGAAGCTGCCCGCGAGAATGAAGTCGAGTGATCTGTGATCGGCTTGTGAGAGCTTCGATCGAAGTTGACGCAGTGTACAGAAGATGGCGCCAGATTGCTTTCATTTGCTATCACTCATTCCCATCTCATAGTTGTCCCAATACCCTTTATCATAAAGCTCAAAGAGGAGATTAACAAGATTAAGAGTTTGCTTTTATGACAAAAAATGGACTAAAATCTCGGATTTCTTTATGAAAAATTGATGTAATTGTCGAATTGTGACGAAAATGAGTTGGCGTACAAAATTCTGAATTTATCTTGACAGAAGAAGCTTTTGAATGAGAAAATGTACGCGTGTACATTTTGCGTGAAATTAGGTGGAAGGAGCCAATCAACATGGTGACGAGAAAAGAGGTTGCTGAGCTAGCTAAGGTATCAGAGGCGACTGTATCTCGTGTATTCAATGGACTTGGTCCGATGAAACCTGCAACGAAAGTAAGAGTTCTCGAAGCAGCGAAGGTACTTGGCTATCATCCCAATGCGATTGCGCAAAGTTTTGCTCGAAGACGAAGCGGGAATCTGGGGGTTGTGCTCCCTTATATGCCGAAGGTGCATTTGTTTTCGGCGTATTATTTTGCAGAGATTCTTAGCGGGATTGGCGAGCAGGTGAGGGAACAAGGCTATGACCTGTTGTTGTCTCTTCTAACACCAGATGACGATTTGGATTATGGGCGGTTATACCGCTCGCAAAAGGTAGATGCCTGTGTCATTCTCGGGGCGAGAGATACGGAATCTCAGCGAAGATCATTACTGGAACTGCAGGAACAGGGCATGCCATTCTGCTTGGTTAATCAACGATTCGAGGGACTATCCTTCCTTGAAGTTGATGCGGATCATGTAGCGGGGAGCTATCAAGCTGTACGCCATTTGCTGGATGAAGGCTATCGGAAAATTGCCTTTCTTAACGGCTCGCCACAGTATACGAATTCCTTAGATCGACTTCAGGGGTATCAGAAGGCGATGTTAGAAGCTGGCTTAACGATAGATCCTTCTCTGCAATTTGAGGGGAATTACAGCCGTACTAGCGGATACGAGATTGCCGCCAAGTTGTGGGAGATTCGGGATCAGGTAGAGGCGGTATTTGCGGCTAATGATCGCATGGCTATCGGTCTCATGCAAGGACTTCGCGAACGAGGCTGGATCGCTGGGCGAGATTATGCGGTCATCGGATGCGATGACTCGGATGCTGCGAAGCTAAGTGATCCACCTCTCAGCTCTATTAAGGTGCCTTTCTTTGAAATGGGCAAAGGAGCAGCCCGTGCCGTTCTAGCTAGCGTTGGGCAGGGAAACAACGAGGTTGGGCTGCAAGTGAAGCTGCCGACGGAATTGAAGATTAGGCAGTCGTCGAAGTCAGGGATAGTGAGAACGGACAGCTGAGGTATTGGTGCTGCCTGGAAGTAGCAAGTGTTGACGGATGAGGCAGAGTGCAGGGTGGGAATGGCAAGTGCTGAATGCCGAATAGCGAAGGCCAAATGCCGAATACCGAATACCGAATACCGAATACCAAATACCAAATACCAAATACCGAATACCGAATACCAAATCCGATTACCGATCACCGAACACCGAATGCCGAATGCCGAATACCGAATACCAAATACCAAATACCAAATACCAAATCCGATTACTGATCACCGAACACTGCGTGCTGTCTGATTGCATGTGTGATTTGAGAGTAGCTTAGTGGTTGCAGGAATAACTGGATTTCCTGTAGGTAATTTCACTGGAATTAGCTTGTTTGGAGGTTTAGATGGATTTTCTACAGGTAATTTGGCGGATTTACTTAAAAAGAGGAAGTAAGTGGTTATTTAACTGTACATTTTCCAGTTATATCGAAAAATTAGCTGGATATAGCAGAAATAGATGTATATTTTCCCGTTATTTGCTGGCCGATGGGGGGCGCTGGGTTGGTGTGGAGCGCAGAGTGTAGGCTAAAGAGTAAAGAGTGAAAAGTAAGAGTAAGGGGTAAAGAGTAAAGAGTAAAGAGTAAAGAGTAAAGAGTAACAAGTAACAAGTAACAAGTAACAAGTAACAAGTAACAAGTAAAGAGCAAGAAGTAAAGGGTAAGAAGTAAAGGGTAAGAAGTAAAGAGTAAAGAGTAAAGAGTAATGCGTAAAGCGTAAATAGTGGAAGCGAGTGCGAATGACTGGATAGTAAACACACTTGGGGAGGCGTGTATGCGATGAAGAAGACGTTCAATATCGGCATGATTGGTTATAAATTTATGGGAAAAGCCCATAGCCATGCGTATAAAGATTTACCTATGTTCTTTCCGCAGACGGCGATTCCTAAGATGAAGCTCATCTGTGGTCGCGACGAGAACGGTGTTCGTCAGGCAACCGAACAATTCGGCTGGGACGGGTATGTCACGGATTGGCGCGAGCTGGTGACAGATCCAGATATCGACGTCGTCGATATCAATGCACCGAGTGATGCGCACAAGGAGATTGCGTTGGCGGCGGCGAAGGCCGGCAAGCATCTGTTCTGCGAGAAGCCGCTGGCGCTGACCCTTGCGGATGCAAGGGAAATGCTAACAGCGGCTGAAGAAGCTGGCGTGAAGCACATGGTGGGCTTCAACTATCGTTTTGCTCCAGCGGTGCAGCTGGCAAAGAAGCTCGTGGAGAGCGGCCGTCTCGGCCAAATCTACCACTTCCGTGCTTGGTTCTTGCAGGATTGGATCGTTGATCCGACGTTCCCGCTGGTGTGGCGCTTGCAGAAGGAGATTGCGGGATCAGGGTCGCATGGCGATCTGGGCGCGCATCTCATCGATCTGGCGCACTTCCTCGTGGGCGAGATGACCGAAGTGATCGGGATGAGTGAAACTTTCGTGAAGGAGCGTCCGCTTCCGACATCAATGACGGGGCTTAGTGCCAAAGGCAGCAAAGATGCACCGCATGGTCCTGTTACGGTGGATGATGCGACATTATTCATGGCTCGTTTCGCGAATGGCGCACTAGGCAGCTTCGAGGCAACGAGATTTGCTCCCGGGCACCGGTGTACGAACTCTTTTGAAATTAATGGCAGTAAAGGCAGCGTGAAATTCGATTTCGAGCGATTGAATGAGTTGCAGGTGTATTTTACAAGCGATGATGAGGATGTTCAGGGCTTCAGACGTGTGCTTGCAACAGATGCCTCCCATGCGTATATGGATGCTTGGTGGCCAGCTGGACATACAATCGGGTATGAGCATACGTTCGTACATGAAGTTGTGGAGTTAATGTCAGCACTTTCTGAGGATCGGCAACCAGTTCCGAATTTTGTGGATGGTGTGAAGTGTCAAGAAGTACTGGAGGCAGTGGATCAATCGATCGCAGAGCGTCGCTGGGTTCGGATAAGTGAAGTATAGATGGGGCATGGAGAGAGGAGCAGGAATAGCATGAGTCAGAAACAAGCATTGATCGTATGGGGTGGCTGGGATGGTCATCAACCCGAGGAGGTTGCGGGTATTTTGGCAGGTGTACTGCGTGAAGAGGGATATGGGGTAGAGGTTTCAGACACGTTGGACAGCTTCCGAGATGAGGAACGCTTGGCGGGTGTAGATTTGATCGTCCCTGTGTGGACCATGGGGAAAATTGAGAAGGAGCAGTTGACACCTCTCATTAACGCTGTGAAAGTTGGGGGAACAGGGATTGCCGGCTGTCATGGCGGGATGGCGGATTCGTTCCGTAATGAAGTGGAATATCAGTACATGGTTGGCGGCCAATGGGTGGCGCATCCTGGTAATGATGGCGTTACGTATACGGTTCGTATGAAGGATAGTGAGCAGCCATTGACTAAGGGTATCGGCGATTTTGTCGTTGTTTCTGAAAAATACTATATGCATGTCGACCCTGCGATCAAGGTTCATGCCGTGACGGACTTCGATGATGTGGAAATGCCTGTCGTGTGGACCAAAACGTACGGTGCAGGCAAAGTGTACTACAATTCACTGGGCCATCAGGCTAATATTGTTCGGATGCCAGAAACGCTTGAGTTGATGCGCCGCGGGATGCTTTGGGCAACACGCTAACTATAGGGGGACATGAAGCGATGAGTAAGATGAAGGTTGGTATTATTGGGTGTGGAAATATAAGCGCGGCTTATATGAAAAATATTCCTAACTACGCACATCTGGAGTTGGTTGCTTGTGCAGATATTGATGTTAGTAAAGCAGAAGCGCGTGCCGAAGAGTTCGGAATTGCACATGCCTACACAGTAGAACAATTACTAGGTGATCCGCAAGTAGACATCGTGATTAATTTGACGATCCCCGCTGTACATGCGGCAGTCTGCATTCAAATTCTCGAAGCAGGTAAACATGCTTATGTTGAGAAGCCGCTAGCGGTTACGCGTGAAGAAGGGCAACAAATTCTAGAGGTAGCGAAACGGAAAGGATTGCTAATAGGCAGCGCGCCTGATACGTTCCTTGGCGGAGGCATTCAAACCTGCGTCAAATTGATTCAGGACGGATGGATTGGTACTCCGATTGCTGCTACGGCTTTCATGATGGGGAAGGGGCATGAGCATTGGCACCCAGATCCAGAGTTTTATTATGCCAAAGGTGGCGGCCCGATGTTCGACATGGGTCCTTATTACTTAACGGCGCTTGTGGCATTGCTCGGGCCAATACGTCGTGTAACGGGTTCAACGGCTGTGAGTTTCCCAGAGCGTACAATTTCGAGTGAGAAGAAGCGCGGACAGAAAATACAAGTAGAAACGCCAACGCATGTGGCGGGGGTTTTAGATTTCCACAGTGGTGCGATTGCAACACTTGTGACAAGTTTCGATATCATGGCGGGTACGCAATTGCCTAATATTGAAATCTATGGTAGTCATGGTTCGTTGCGTGTCCCCGACCCGAATACATTCGGTGGTCAGGTGCTTATTCGCAAAGGTGGTTCAGACTATGAGCCCATCCCACTTTCGCATGGCTACAAGGATAATAATCGCGGACTTGGCGTAGCAGCAATGGCGCAAGCGCTGTTAACTGGCGATAGCTCAGCACATCGTGCGAACGGCGAGCTTGCCTATCACGTGCTGGAAGCCATGCATGGTTTCCATGATGCGTCTGACTCTGGTCAGCATTATGTCATGAAAAGCAGCTGCGAGAAGCCGGCGGCCATGAATCCTTTGACAGTACTATAGTTATAGTTAGCTTAGCGACATCCTCCTCGTTGGTCTGTGACTGATGAGGGGGATTTTTATTTTGCGATGAGGCGATTGTCAAAATGGAAAGAACAAAGCTAAGGAATGCGGACGCATCCCCTAGCAAGTAGAGAGAAATTTACGTAAGATGCGCCTTTAGCGTCTCGACGAGTGTATCTTGGGTACTTGCTTCGGAATGCTGCCATATAATTTCAAAAAGTACACCTAACCCAGGTAAAACTTTTTCTTCGCCACCGATCGAGTCTTCGATGACTTCTTTGAGTTCTTCTGGTGATTTGTCATTAACTCGCTGGTGGATGGCCTGTCTAAGGGTAATATTCATTCAAGGACCTCGCTTCCATTTCATTCTCGCTATTACTATGTGCAGATTGGGATGCCTTCATCCTTCCCACTCTTCGCCAATGCAAGCAGTGGCGTGATTGTTGTGAAGTGGCTCATGG
Organism: Paenibacillus oryzisoli; assembly: GCF_001653565.1. Classification (GTDB taxonomy): domain Bacteria; phylum Bacillota; class Bacilli; order Paenibacillales; family NBRC-103111; genus Paenibacillus_E; species Paenibacillus_E oryzisoli. The sequence goes on along the minus strand of NZ_LYPB01000083.1, from coordinate 124,754 downwards.
GGCTGAGTATGCTATAATGAATGGGAAATATTCTTGGGAATATGGAGGAACGTGAGCGGTGAGAAAACAATTTGCGATTATTGGAATGGGAAGATTTGGTTCAGCTGTCGCTAAGACGCTATCCCAACTAGGATTCGAGGTTCTTGCCATTGATCAGGATGAAGAAACAGTTCAAGAGGTATCCGCCTATGTGACTCATGCTGTTCAAGCCGATTCTACGGACGAAGAAGCTATGCGGGCGCTCGGCATTCGAAATTTTGACGTTGTGGTTGTGGCCATTGGGGAAGATATTCAAGCCAGTATTCTAACTACATTAATTCTTAAGGAAATGGGTATAGCTACGACGATCGTAAAGGCTGTGAATGATCTTCACGGTAAGGTGCTCAAAAAAATTGGCGCAGATAAAATCGTCTATCCCGAACGTGATATGGGGCAACGTGTCGCGCATCATATGATATCATCTAATATTATCGATTATATAGAGCTTTCTGCCGATTATAGTATTGTAGAAATGAAAGTATCGAAAGAGATGATTGGCAAAAGTTTGCGCGAACTTGACGTACGTGCCAAATATGGCTGTAACGTGATTGCACTTAAACATAACGATCAGATGATCATTCCGCCGAGTGCGGAGGCACCGATTAAACAAGAAGATATTTTGGTTATTGTGGGTAAAAATTCGAGTCTTCAAAATTTTGAAGTCACTTTTGCGGAGTAGGTTAATTCATGACACATGCATATGTAGAAATCATGTCTGTTCAAAATACGAGAGTCAAAGACTGGGCTCAGCTCTTGGAGCGGCGCGGCAGAGATAAGCAAGGCAAATATATCATTGAAGGTTATCATGTGATTGAGGAAGCTTTGAAGGCGGGGGCTGAGGTGGAGGCAATCCTTTTTCTAGCGGAAAAAGGGATCCCATCAGAGCTTGCCGCTCTTGCTGGTGATCGCGCCGTCGAATGGATCGGCGTGAGCGCCGCGGTGTTGGCGAAGTGCTCGGACGCACAAACGCCGCAGGGGGTTGTGGCCATCGTGAGGCGGCCACAGGTTGGCATGGACGAGCTGCTTGCCGGCGAGCACGATCTGGTTGTGGTCCTGGACGGCGTTCAGGACCCTGGGAACCTGGGCACGATCATCCGCAGCGCGGATGCCGTCGGTGCCAAAGCGGTCGTGCTCGGCCGCGGCACGGTCGATCTGTTCAATCCCAAGACGATCCGCTCGACGATGGGATCGATGTATCATCTGCCGATCGTGGAGGCAGATCTGGGTGCGCTGTTGCCGCGCGCGCGTGAGCGCGGCGTGCGGCTCGTGACGACGAGCCTGCAGGCGCAGGGCTCGTGCTACGACACTGACCTGCGGCAGCCGACGTGGCTGATTTTCGGCAACGAGGCCAAGGGCGTGTCGCCGGAAGTTGCTGCGCAGTCGGACGTGCAGGTGATTATTCCGATGCAGGGCAAAGCGGAATCGCTGAACGTCGCGATGGCGGCGACGGTTTTGCTTTTTGAAGCGGCTAGGCAGCGGATGATTTGACCGTAGATAGGTAAAATTGTGAGTTGTAATTCACTTTGTCACCGTTTGGAACGTCATTTGTCATAGATTTGGAACGTAATTTTGTCACTACTTAGACTAGTCCCGATGTGGCTTAAAGCCTTGATACATCGGGATTTTTTTACGTGCTTCGCGATTAGGAGGTAGCATGAATTTAGAATGAGAGCGAATAGAAGTTCGTGAATTTTATCTTGAAAATTTATGGAATAACTTTTGTCATAAGTTGTTATTTTCCAAGGGAGGCTTCCATGAACATTATTGGTGAAAACATAAAAAGGTTGAGAAAGATCCATAACTTAAATCAAGTTGATTTTTCAAATCTAATTGGTGTTTCTCAAGGTAGCTTGAGCGATATAGAAGCAGGAAAAAGTAAACCAGCTGTAGATACGGTTGTTTCTATTTACAAAAATTTTGAATGTTCATTGGAGTGGTTGCTTACTGGTTCTATTAACCAAGTGGATGAAGAGAAAGAGTCTGATTATCGTAATTTGCAAACAACTTCATTTGAGAGTGAGTTAATCAGTGCATTTAGAAAACTTAGTACAGAAAATCAGTTAGAAATATTTGAAATTATTAATATAGAACTAAGGAGATAACTAGATAATTTTCTTGAATAAATTTAACTTTGCCTTTGACAATGTAAGATCGATTAGATCGATTGATAGGGGATATCACGATAGGGAATGGGCAAAAGAGAAATGAAATCTGTATCTGCGGAAGTGGAAAAAAATATAAAAGGTGCTGTATAAATAAAAATGTAAATTTCCCATTTAAATTTATTCATGCATCTAAACAAAGTCCTGAACCTAATCTTGGAATTGTGCCAAGTTTAGAGTTTCAAGGACAGAGAGTACGTACTATTTGGAGTACCTTATATTTCCGCCCCTTACGTGAGACATTTCAAGAATTTCTTATTTTGATGGCTTTTAGAAATACTTATGGCAAAGAATTTCATGAAAATCAGGTATCACTTCCGTCTGATAAACGTCATGTTACATTTAAATGGTGGGAGGCTTATTGCCGGTGGGGGTTTAAGAATATAAATAACTTTGTTGAAACAGAGAACGGCAAAATTTATTACGGAACTTCTACTGGTGAAATTCAGTCACTATTACAGCACGCTTATGATTTATTTTACCTTCAAATTGTAAATAGGCTTCCGGAATTTTTTATTTCTAGTTCATGAGTTTTAGGGAGTAAAATATGAAGTAGCTGTTGCAGCAATTATGGCTAGAGCAGGATTTGAAATTGAATTTCTTGATGATAATTATAAAAGTGAAATCCATTGTGAATTTATTGCTACACATAAAGAATCGGGTCAAAAGATTGGAGTGGAAGCAAAAAGTAAACGAAGAAAAGGTGTGTTACATGAAGAGGGGGTGTTTAATGCGGAAGCTGATAATAGAGGAAATATTCAACATCTATTTAGAAAAGCGAGAACACAAAAGCCAAAAGACATCCCATTCCTCATTTTTATTGATATGAACTTAGCTTTAACTAATGTAAATAATAATTCAATTGATTCGGAACCTCCCGAAAAGACATGGGAACATGATATTGATAAGATTTATGCTAATTATAAGAACCAATCCACTTTACCTGATCCTTTTAATGCAGTGTACTTCACAAATTTTGCTTTTTATTATCAAGGAAATAATAGTCTCTCATTTCCATGGATAACCTACATTAAAAAATCCGAATCGCCTGAACATGAAATAAGAGAAAGCAGCTTACTTGAATGTATTCAAAGTTCCATATTGAGGTATTCAGATATCCCTCAGGAAATATGAATGATTATTTAAAAGCTCCTCTACTTTATATTGTGAACGAAATGTTAGATTACTGTAAAAAACAAACTACATGTATTATTCACTTATAGAGATTGATGTAAGGATATGTTTGAGACAAAAATTAGACTGGCGTAAGCGCTAAGCTCCCATGAAAATTAAGTCCGGAGTACCTGAAAAAGGGCGCACTAAATAAGACGCAGTTCATTCGTTTTTTTGAAAGCGTCTGAAGGCGGGGGAATAAAAATAGAACTAGGAATTAGCTGCAATTGTTACGGAGTAACCTAAGTTCTCTAGTCTACGAACGGCATACTTCACAATAGATTGTCGCTTATGTTTATCAAAGTAGTCTTCACCTAGATCTACATACATTTCTTTACGTGTTAGGAGATAAAATGCAATCCGTAACATTGCATGGGCCACATTTATTGCGGCTCGTTTTTTATCTTTTCGTGCAGCTGTGCGTCTATACATTGCTCCGAGAAAATTCTATGATGCAGTAATGGAATGGGCCGCTTCTACCAAAGTAGATTTTAAATACTTGTTACCGTTTGTAGTTTTGGCAGATTTCTTTTTTCCTGCACTTTCATTATGTCCGGGTACCAATCCGGCCCAAGAGCATAAATGCGCTGCACTAGGAAACTGTTTGTCTATAACCGTTCCGATCTCAGCCAAGATTTGTTCTGCCATTGGAGTAGCTATACCAGGAATTGAATCTAAGCGTTCAACATCTTCATGAAAAGATGCTATACGCGTTGCAACTTCCTGATCGAGCACTTTAACTTGTTCATTTAATACATGCTGTAATATTATCCTTGTGAATATCCATACCGCATGCACGCTCAATGACGACTTCCACTTAAAAAACATCCTCTCTACGGCTAATTCGGATAAGAGGCTGGTGCAACAACCAGAGTAGGATTAATCTCCCATGAGTGCTTCCCGAAAGGGGGCGACAATCTGTGATGCACCGTGATCGCCCAAGTCAGACTAACGGTTGGGCTCAAAGGCACCATAGCTCATCGACCTTCCTCTCCCAGCCTTAGTAGCAGTATTGACGGATTCTGTTCTCCATTTTCATCATCTGTGGTGCGGCGCTTGCGCTGCATGTATGGCTAACGGGTAACGATATCGAGGAAGTTTAAGCTGCTGCTGCTCTGTCCCATTACTCATTTATTGGACGATGTGCTTTGGTGAAAATAATACGCATCCGCATAGGTTTTTAATATTTTTTAATATGACATTAAAGTATTTGAATTTTACTCTAAGACATCAGTTGTAGACGCCAGAAAAAAAGGAGCTAAGCAGTATAAGCCGCTTAGCTCCTTTTGCAATTAAATATCCTTTTCGAATGTGTTGGTTTTAGGCTGAGATTATCTCGCCTTTGCAACGTTTTTTATCAGAATAACAATTTGCTTTTTATACGAGTATTGACTTCCATGAAGCTTCCAAGATTTGTTGAATTTGAGTTTCGTTCAACGGATATTTCTCTACGTAATAACCCTTAAGTATGGAAGAAATGATGCCGTGTATGAGTTGATGGCACAAATGTGAATCCATCTCTTTAATGATTCCTTGTTTTTGACCCTCAACAATCAAGGAAAGTATAACTTCTCTTGAATTGTGCAAGTCATCCATATTACGTAGTTCTGGTGATATATAAGGAGAAAAGGAAAAATTGTCTATAAAAAGGAACTCTTTGGGATACAGAATGCCAAAAGTTAACCTATTCAATTGAAGGCACTTAAAGCGCTCATACAGGCTTGCAAAGGGATCGTAACCCTGCAGTAAATGCTCCCCCATATGCATCCTTGCTTCTTTATAAACAGCGTTTACGATTTCTTCTTTATTTGAAAAATAATTATATATAGTACCAGAACCTACATTAGCTTTTTTGAATATCTTTGAGAAGGTAACAGATTGCAGCCCTTCTTCATGAATCAGATCGAGCGTAGCAGCCATGATGTCCTGTTTCTTACTCATCTATCTCACCTCTCTTAATATAAACATTATTACGAGATAGTTTAGGATGTCAATAGTATATATAAGAAAATTGTAAATTATGATTAAAGCAACAGTTTTGATTTTGGAATATTTTTTCCAAATAAATACTCGATATATGATGAAATGATGATATTTAAAAGAAATGTGTATCCGAATAAAAAGATCGAATAGAATGAGGAATATAGTGTATATTCAGTTAAATAAATCAACTTGGAATATTTATTCCGAAATATCTTGACTTAATGTGGAGCTTAGGGATATACTGACTTTGGAATTAATATTCCACATTTGATTTGGGAGGCGCATGATATGTCAAAAGTATGGTTTATTACAGGAAGCTCGCGAGGTTTTGGCCGTAGTCTTGCAGAAGCTGTGCTGGCCAAAGGCGATAAATTAGTCGCAACGGCTCGCAAACCAGAGCAACTTGCTGATCTTGCATATCGATACGGTAGTCAAATTCATATAGTACAACTCGATGTAAATAGGTTTGAGCAAGCGCAAGCAGCAATAAAAGCAGCATTCGAAACGTTCGGACGTTTAGATGTCCTTGTAAATAATGCTGGTTACGGCAACGTATCTTCGATTGAAGAAACATCGATGGAAGACTTCCGTGCTCAAGTGGAGACAAACCTTTGGGGCGTAATCAATGTAACGAAGGCTGCGCTACCTTTACTGAGAGAACAGGGCAATGGTCATATAATTCAGTTCTCATCTATTGGGGGCCGTATTGGAGCACCAGGTCTCGCACCTTATCAAGCAGCGAAATGGGCAGTGGAGGGCTTCTCAGAGGTACTAGCCAAAGAAGTTAATCAGCTCGGAATTAAGGTTACTCTGATTGAACCAGGTGGTTTCCGAACTGATTGGGCTGGCTCCTCGATGCAGCAAGTCGAGCCGCGAGACGAATACAAAAACACTGTTGGCTATATGATGAAATATTTCCGCGAAAACACTGGCAAAGAGAAGGGAGATCCGGTAAAAGCTGCACAAGCGATCATTACGATCGTGGGCGAAGAAAACCCACCGCTTCGCTTGCTGCTAGGTAGTGATGCGGTAGAGCTGGCGAACGCAATGGACAATGGGAAATTAGAAGAAACGAAACGTTGGGAAAAACTGAGTCGCTCAACTGACTTTTAAGCCAGCCAAATAATTCTTTATCCAAAAGATAATACAATTGCATCGATAAAAAGAAACGCAATTGTTGTTGCCGTTCACCTGTGATGTATATCAATATCTTCGTCTTTGAAGAATAGTACAAGCATAGTAGCGAGCTACTATACTGCTAGTCATTTATTATTCCTTACAAGGTACTCAGTATGACAAAAAGTTAAATAAATCTATATAGGCGGTGTCAAATATGAAAAACATTGATCAAATTTATATAAATGGAGAGTTTGTAAAACCTAACGGTACAGAGCGTTTTGAATTGGTAAATCCTACAACTAGAGAAAGCTTTGGGAGTGTTACCCTTGGAGATGAACAAGATGCTAGGCGTGCGATCGCAGCAGCAAAAGCGGCATCTGCATCATTTGCTAGAAGCACTGTACAAGAAAGAAAGGATATTCTGCAACGTTTGAGTGATTCAATTTTGGAAAGAATTGATGAATTGGCCGAAGCCAATATCCTTGAATATGGTGCTCCTAGAATGGCATCTGTTGGAAGAGTAAAACTTGCTGCAGGAAACTTGATAGATAGCATGGAAGCTCTTGAAAATTTTGAGTTTATTAAGTACATCGGAAAAGCAAAAGTTGTCGCTGAGCCTGTTGGAGTTATTGGTATTATTACACCTTGGAATGCTAGTTATTCACAAATTACAGCAAAACTCGGCGCTGCTATCGCCGCTGGATGTACGGTAGTAATAAAACCTAGCGAACTCAGCGCACTGCAAACTCAATTGCTTACTGAATGTATTCATTCTGCGGGTGTTCCTGCAGGTGTAATCAATGTCGTAAATGGTCTCGGAACAACTGTAGGTGCAGAATTTACACGTAATTCAGATGTTGCAATGATTAATTTCACCGGGTCGACACGTGTCGGAAAAGAAATCCGTAGAGCTACGGTAGATTCAATGAAGAGAGTTACCTTGGAACTGGGGGGGAAATCCCCAAATATCGTACTTGACGATGCGGACTTTACTAAGGCGATTCCTGCTGCCGTTAGATCATGTTTCTCTAATAATGGTCAAGCGTGCGTAGCTGGCACAAGATTGTTTGTTCCGGAGCATCGGCTTGAAGAAGTGAAACGCCTTGCCCGTGAAACTGTTGAATCAATAAAAGTAGGTCTTCCTTCTGAAGCTGACACTGTACTTGGACCACAAGTGACTCATAAACAGTATCTTCAAGTTCAACATTACATTAAAGCTGGTATTAAAGAAGGGGCTGAACTGGTAATCGGCGGTGAAGGCCATCCCGATGGATTAGAACAGGGTTACTTCGTAAAACCAACGGTATTTGCTAACGTCACCGAAGAGATGACGATTGCAAAGGAAGAGATTTTTGGTCCAGTGCTTTCTATTCTCACATACAAAACAGAAGAAGAGGCCATCAATATGGCCAATAACACAGATTATGGTCTTGGCGCTTATATCAGCACGGCAAACCTAGAGAAGGCTAACGAACTCGCATCCCGTATTCAAGCAGGCGTTGTGCTTATTAATGGTGCTGGCTTTGAAATGAAAGCTCCATTTGGTGGGTTCAAGCATTCCGGCATCGGTCGCGAGTACGGCGTTTATGGTTTAGAAGATTGTTTGGAGATCAAAACGATTACAGGTTTTGATCTAAAAATGTAATAATGCTTCTGTTGAAGGGATTAAATTCTTTTATTTATGAAGACTTAATTCCTAAATTCCTGACTTCAAAGTATTTAAAATAAAATACAGAAATTTTATCAAGAAGCTAAATAATTCTTTATTATTTAAACGGATCATAATTAACTTTTAATAATACGAAAACAAAAGGAGAACAACAACATGAGACAATATGACAAACTCTTTATCGGTGGAGAATGGAAAAGTCCAGTTAACAAAGAATTATTGGAAATTCGATCCCCACATGACCAATCTATAATCGGACTAGCTGCACAAGCATCCCCAGAAGATATTGATCTAGCTGTTGCAGCTGCTAAGAATGCCTTTGAAAACGGCCCATGGCCAAAAATGACACCGGGAGAACGGGAAGCCGTAGTCTCACGCTTTAATGAACTGCATGCTGCACGTGCAGACGAAATTGCTACTCTAATTACTTCTGAGAACGGTACGCCAAGTTGGTTCACAAACGGTATTCAACACTCCCTATCTGAACAAACGAACGCTTACCTTCGTGCATCTAAATCTTTTGGCTGGGAAGAAACTTTGAACGACGGTAAAGGTCCAATGATTCGGCGAGAACCAGTTGGCGTTGTCGCTGCGATTATTCCTTGGAATGCCCCTAATCAATCGGCACTTGCGAAAATGATTCCAGCTTTACTTGCAGGTTGCCCGGTTATCCTCAAAGCTTCGCCTGAAACATCACTTGACGCGTTGTTGTTGGGTGAAATTTTTGAACAAGCGGGATTACCGTCAGGTGTCGTTAGTATTGTTCCTGCTGGTCGAGAAACAAGCGAATACCTTGTATCCCATCCAGGCGTCGACAAAATTGCATTTACTGGTTCCACGGGAGCTGGGCGTCGAATTGCTTCGATCGCTGGCGAACAACTTAAGCGCGTAAGCTTGGAACTCGGTGGCAAATCCGCAACGATTATTCTTGATGATGCGGATCTAGAAATGGCTGTTCAAGGCTTGAAGTATACCTCTTTCGTAAATAACGGGGAGAGTTGTGTCGCGCATACGCGTGTTCTTGTTTCCAGAAACCGATACGAAGAAGCAGTGGATTTGATTAAAACCATGACGGAAAGCCTCGTCGTAGGCAACCCCTCTGACTCGGCTACTTTCATTGGTCCTATGGTAAGAGAGGATCAACAAAAACGCGTTCAATCCTACATTGAATTAGGTATCCAAGAAGGCGCACGTCTGGTCACAGGTGGAACAGATATTCCTGCAGGTCTGGAAGGCGGTTATTATGTGAAGCCGACGGTATTCGCAGATGTTAACAACAGCATGCGAATTGCCCAAGAAGAAATATTTGGGCCGGTACTTGTTGTGATTCCTTACGAGGATGAAGCGGATGCTGTGCGCATCGCAAATGATTCGCCATATGGCCTTGGCGGTGGCGTTTGGTCAGGCACTCTCGAACATGGTCTCGAAATCGCTCGTCAAATCCGTACAGGCTACTTCGTAGTCAATGGTGCAATGGCCTCATACGAAGGGCCATTCGGAGGATACAAAGCCAGCGGCATTGGTCGCGAGTTTGGCGTGGTCGGTCTTGGAGCATACGTAGAACATAAAGCAATCAACATTTAAACTTTATACAGTTTAATTTAATCTGTTAGGGTCTTTATAGTAGTTTTTTTTAAAATTGGAGGAAACAATACACCCCATTGGATTGTCATTGAATGAATTTTATCAGTGAGATCAACGGGGTGTATTTATTATAAGAAAATATTAAAATCCTTAGATGATTCAAAAATAAACCAAATCAATTGTATAGTCCAATCAGCCTTATTTAATAATAAACATGAAGATTCTTAAGGCAAGGTTCAGAATCAAAAGACAATATGTATTAGAAGGTGCAAGGAATGACAAAGAACTTAGTGTTAATCGCTCACCCAAATATGAAAGAATCACGTGTGAACAAAATTTGGCTAGAGGAATTAAAAAAATACCCAGAATCAATTGCAATTCAAGATCTATATGCAAATTATCCCCATTGGCAAATAAACGTAACCAAGGAGCAACAACTTGTTGAACAACACAATCGCATCATATTTCAATTCCCATTTTACTGGTATAGTTCGCCACCTCTGTTAAAAAAGTGGCAGGATGATGTATTGACATACGGCTGGGCTTTCACATCAAAAGGAAGTAAATTACGTGGAAAAGAGCTTGGACTCGCAATTTCAATTGGAGGAGCGGAAAGCGATTATAGTAAAGAGGGGGGCGATCTCTATACAATTGATGATTTGATAAGTCCCTTTCACGCTACAAGTAACTTAATCGAAACGGACTTTCTAAAACCGTTTACGCTCTATAAAACGGATGATAAGAGTGATGACGAGTTGGAGCAAAGTGCGAAGAAATACGTAGAATACCTACTTTCTAATAAGATAGAAAAGTTCAGGGTCTGATAATCACTGTGACGACAACGCGCACCATCCGAACTAAATTAAATGGATATACATCATTAATGTTGGGATACTGAAAAAATCAAATGACGTGGAAGTACTGATTTTAGGCGTACATTGGGGGAACCAAATTTGGAAGTGTTTCTAAGCGTGCTCATATTACTTATACTAATCGGGGTCTCTAATGTCATTTACCGCTTTGTCCCGTTTGTGCCAGTACCGTTAATCCAAATTATTCTTGGCGCCTGCATTTCTGTGATTCCACAGGGGATTCATTTGATGCTTCAGCCTGAGTTGTTTTTCATCTTGTTTATCGCCCCACTATTATATAATGACGGAAAGCATGCGCCGCGTGCAGAGCTTTGGAGGCTTAGAACACCAATATTACTTCTTTCCGTGGGACTTGTTTTCGCAACGGTATTCGTCGTTGGTTATACAATCCATTGGATGATTCCGTCTATACCGTTATTTGTTGCTTTTGCCTTTGCTGCTATCCTGTCCCCGACCGATAGCGTTGCTGTAAATTCTTTGGCAGGGCGGATCAATCTCCCGAAAAGCTTAATTCGTCTCCTCGAAGGTGAAGGGTTGATGAACGATGCTTCTGGTCTCGTTGCCTTCAAGTTCGCTATCGCGGCAGCTGTGACCGGTGTATTTTCACTACAGAAGGCATCTTTGAGTTTTCTGATCATCTCAATAGGTGGCCTTATTGTAGGTGCTGCAATCGCATTTTTAATTATTGGTATACGCCAACTATTGCGTCGTACGGGATTAGAAGACGCAACAATGCATATATTAATTCAATTGCTTACTCCATTTTTACTTTATTTAATTGCTGAGCAACTAAATGTGTCTGGTATTTTGGCCGCGGTCGCTGGTGGGATTGTACATGCAATTGAAAATGATCGGATAGAGTGTGAAATCTCAAACATAAAAGTAGTGTCTAATAATACGTGGGCCGCTTATTTGTTTATATTAAATGGACTTGTATTTGTTATTCTCGGAACACAGATTCCGGATGTTTCCTCCGTTATTTTTAAGGATCCGGGATTTAACGACGTTGTCGTTATTGGTTACGCTATTGTTCTTTTTGCGATTCTGCTAGTATTGCGTTTTATTTGGACATTTTTATTTACACGTGGCTCGAGGGTATTCGGTACTTCAAGTGAAGAGGTAACAAGTATTAAAGAGAATGTTATGACGACCTTATCTGGTGTTCGTGGTGCAGTAACCTTAGCAGGTGCTTTTTCAATGCCTTTAATGTTGCATAACGGAGAGTTGTTCCCACAAAGGCACCTTATTATTTTTCTCTCTACCTGTGTAATCCTTTTGTCTTTGTTAGCTGCTAGTATCTTGCTTCCGCTAATTGCGAAAAAGAGCCTTCCATTTGATGAAACAGAAATGGTTACAGTTGAGAATGAATGGCACAAACATATCTTGCAAGTCGCAGTAAGGCATTTGCAACAAGAGAGCAATCAGAGTAATGAAGAAGCGGTGGAAACAGTTATTGCGGAGTATAACAGACTCATCCATCAACTTGGACTAAAAGGTAATTCCAATAACCGTATATCTCGAATAAATCAAAGGGAAGTTGCAATGCGAATTGAAGCAATCGGTATTGAACGAAACTATATTCGTGAGAGACTTGAGAACGGAGATATTACGAAGAATCTTGCACAATATTATTATAAGATGCTAGACCAGGTTGAAATCATGTTAACGAGTAGTATTCGTATGTGGTTATTGATGTTTAAAAGCCTCCTGGCAAGGCTACAAGCATCATTCCTCTTGTCATCAAATTCAGGGGATTTACTATTTACTGAGCAAGATGTCAGTGTATTAAGGGGCCTTCGCATTCAATCAGGACAAAAGGTGATTGATCAAATGGGGAAGCTTTGCACGCCTGAAAGTAAAAATGACCCCTCCCAGTGTGTAGTCGCTTACTATAACCAGATTTTGAATCATTTGAAAAATCTTCAAGTTCAGAAAAAACAAAGAGATCAAGATTTTGATGAAACTCGTAAAGAACTTCACTGGCTTGCGGTACAAGCCGAAAGGTACGAAGTTCAGAACTTATACGAGCAAGGGAAAATTGATCGTGGACTGGCAGCACAATTAAGGCGTATTATTCGTGATCGCGAAGTATCCTTGTATGAGCGTATAGAACTCGGCTAGTAAACAGAGATCTCGATACAGTCTTTGGGGTTGACTGTTTAGAATAATTAGTAGGTATTTGGACATTGTATAAAAAAGCAACGAAATATAAGAACAAGGAGTGTATTTATGACACAAATCTCTGCAGGGAAAAACATCCTAACCTTTATCAATGTTTTTACAGTAGACCCGACAAATCAAGACCGGGTAGTTGAATTACTTACCCAAGCGACGGAGGGGTCCGTTACAGAGGCACCTGGGTTTATCTCTTGCAGCCTGCATCGAAGCTTGGACGGAACTAAAGTGACTATGTATGCCCAATGGAAAAGCATGGAGGATTATCAAGCCATGCGGGAAGATCCTAGACCTCTTCCATTCTTCCAGGAAGCTCTAACGATGGCAAAGTTCGATCCGGGCTCTTATGAAGTAATAAAAACTTTCAATCATGTTTAGTAAGTAAAGATAATCCTAACCATTAATAACAGAAAAGATCTCTTTGGACTTCAAAGTTCAGAGATTTTTTTTGTCATATTAGAATTAATATTCCAATTAAGAAACATGAAATAAAGATTAACTGATTAAATTCTTGAATTAACGTCAATAAAACCAAATATTCCAATAATAACATGGAATATTTATTCCGAAATTTCTTGCAATGAAATAAACAATCAAGTATACTATTTCATGTGGAACAAACATTCCAAACATATATGAGGGAGGCGCATTGCTTACAGCGAAGTCATGGAACATGCATAATTATCGCAAAGTCGCAAGGCCAATTTATAATAAATAACAATATAAAGGAGAAACGACAAATGAGAATATATGACAAGCTCTTTATTGGTGGTACATGGCAAGCACCCGTTAACCAGGAAGTACTAGAAATCCGTTCCCCCCATGACCAATCTATTGTAGGGAATGCGGCACAAGCTTCCCCGGCAGATATCGATTTGGCCGTTGCTTCAGCTAGAAACGCATTCGATAACGGCCCGTGGCCAAGGCTGACACCTAGTGAACGGCAAGAATTCGTCGCACGATTCAATGAACTACATGCTGCGCGTGCTGACGAAATTGCTGCCTTGATTACATCTGAAAACGGCACGCCTAATTGGTTTACAAATGGTATTCAACACTCCCTAGCTGAGCAAACAAATGCTTATCTTCGCGCATCCAAATCCTTTGGTTGGGAAGAAACGTTAAATGACGGCAAAGGTCCAATAATTCGCCGCGAACCGGTCGGCGTTGTCGCAGCCATCATACCTTGGAACGCTCCGAATCAATCGGCTTTAGCGAAAATGATTCCAGCATTACTTGCAGGTTGCCCAGTTATCTTAAAGGCATCACCTGAAACTTCCCTTAATGCTTTGTTACTAGGTGAAATTTTCGAACAAGCAGGCTTTCCTAAAGGTGTAGTTAGTATTGTTCCAGCTGGTCGAGAAACAAGTGAATATCTTGTATCACATCCTGGTGTCGATAAAATCGCATTTACGGGTTCAACAGGAGCTGGGCGTCGCATCGCTTCGATCGCTGGCGAACAACTTAAGCGCGTAAGCTTGGAACTTGGAGGCAAGTCCGCAACGATCATTCTGGACGATGCAGATCTTGAAGCAGCTGTTCAAGGTTTGAAGTATGCGTCGTTTGTTAATAACGGGGAAAGCTGTGTGGCGCATACGCGTGTGCTTGTATCCAAAAAGAGGTATGAAGAAGCAGTGAATTTAATTAAAACCATGACAGAAAGCCTCGTTGTAGGCAATCCTGCAGACCCTGAAACTTTCATTGGGCCAATGGTCAGAGCAGACCAACAAAAACGCGTTCAATCTTACATTGAACTGGGTATCCAAGAAGGCGCGCGATTGGTCACCGGTGGAACGGAAGTTCCCGCTGGTTTGGAAGGGGGGTTCTACGTTAAACCAACTGTATTCGCGGATGTAGACAACAGCATGCGAATTGCCCAAGAAGAAATATTTGGACCAGTTCTTGTCGTAATTCCTTATGAAGATGAAGCGGATGCCGTGCGGATCGCAAACGATTCTCCTTTTGGCCTTGGCGGTGGTGTTTGGGCTGGAACTCTTGAGCACGGTCTCGAAATCGCTCGTCAAATCCGCACAGGATATTTCATCGTAAATGGCGCAATGGCATCGTACGAAGGTCCATTTGGAGGGTATAAATCGAGCGGCATCGGTCGCGAGTTTGGCGTTGTTGGCCTGGGTGCATATGTAGAACATAAAGCAATTAACATCTAATCAAGTTATCGAAATTATGTAAGGGGGATATGGATATGCAAAAGGTATGGCTAATTACAGGAAGTTCCAGAGGT
The DNA here is from genome assembly GCF_001653565.1 of Paenibacillus oryzisoli. GTDB lineage: Bacteria > Bacillota > Bacilli > Paenibacillales > NBRC-103111 > Paenibacillus_E > Paenibacillus_E oryzisoli. The sequence goes on along the minus strand of NZ_LYPB01000083.1, from coordinate 109,736 downwards.
TTTGGACGAAGCCTCGCGGAGGCGGTACTCGCAAATGGGGATCGTCTCGTTGCAACTGCTCGTAAAACAGAGCAGCTTGCTGATCTTGCAGATAAATACGGCAGCCAAGTTCGTATTGTACAGTTAGACGTAACTAAGTACGATCAGGCCGAAGCAGCTATCAAAGTCGCATTTGATACGTTTGGACAATTGGATGTCCTAGTAAATAACGCTGGCTACGGTAATGTTTCCTCAATTGAAGAAACATCAATGGAAGATTTCCGCGCACAAATTGAGACGAATCTTTGGGGAGTAATTAACGTAACGAAAGCTGCGCTGCCGTTACTAAGAGAACAGGGACGCGGTCATATCATTCAATTTTCTTCCATTGGAGGCCGAATTGGCGCGCCGGGACTTGCACCTTATCAAGCGGCTAAATGGGCTGTCGAGGGTTTCTCTGAGGTACTAATCAAAGAAGTCGAACCGTTGGGAATCAAGGTTACTTTAATCGAGCCAGGCGGTTTCCGTACCGATTGGGCAGGCTCCTCAATGCAGCAACTCCAGCCACGAGATGAGTATAAAAACACTGTCGGCTACATGATGAAGCATTTCCGCGATAACACTGGGAAAGAGAAAGGGGATCCGGCAAAAGCTGCTCAAGCGATCATTACGATCGTGGGCGAAGAAAAACCGCCGCTTCGCTTGCTACTAGGAAGTGACGCGGTTGAACTTGCAAACGCGATGGATAAAGGCAAACTAGAAGAAACGAAACGTTGGGAAAAGATTAGCCTCTCGACCGACTTTTAATCGATATTGTAAATTTGACTTACTTATGACTGAAGAAAGATAAAAAATATTAAGTTTGCATGGATGGCATGAATCGTTTTTCTTGGCGTTCATCACATGCATAACAGAAAGTAGGTGCGTCATTGAAAGTAAGTGCAAGAATTGCATTATTGTCGATGGCTGTTACTACTACCTTCGGAACGATGATGGCTGCGCCAGCGGTTAAACCGCTGGCTGTGGCTTTCCCGAATACGGACGCTCTTTTGGTTCAGTGGGTAGTTACGTTGTCTTCCTTGTTCATTTTACCAACTCTATTTTTGTCGGGACCGCTAGGAAGAAGATTTAACCGGAAAACAATCCTGATTACTGCTTTAATCTTGTATTTAATCGGAGGCGTAGGACCGGCATTCATGCATTCGTTTAATATGATTTTGGTATGCAGAGCTATCTTAGGGTTAAGTATCGGTCTCATCTCGCCAACGTTTAATTCCTTAATCGCGGAAAACTTTCATGGAAATGAACGTTCTCGGATGAATGGACTTCAAACTTCTATTAATGGCATTGGTGGGGCAATATTCCTCTCTATCGGTGGATTTATCGCATCGCTAGGGTGGAGAGACGTCTTTATGACATATTTCTACGCGGTCGTTTTATTACTTGTAGTTGTTATTTTTCTTCCTAAATTTCCGCCGCTCCAAGTCAGTCAATCGTTGACAAAGTCTTCTGAAAAGATGCCTAAATTTTTCTTTGCCGTAGCAATTGCAGGTGGGTTTCATACTATGCTGTTTGCATTGCTTCCTACGAATCTTTCCCTATTCATAGCTAATAATGGCATCGGGAGTGTTGCATCGGCTGGGTATTTGATTGCCTTTTCGTTAATCGGAGTTTTTATCGGTGGACTTTCAGTGACACGTTTGACCGGCGCATTTAAGAAGAAACTCGTTCCGATAGTTTTAGGATTGATGGCGGGAGGTTTCATACTGATCTCTTCTGCGCATTCGGAGTGGACGGTTGCCCTGTCGGTATTCATGATCGGTTTGGCCGAGGGGGTATTATTCCCTCTCTCATTCATAAAAACTTCGGAAGTCGTGCCTAAATTAATTTTAACAACGGGAATATCACTTCTTCTCGCATGCGTGTATATTTGCCAGTTCCTTAGTCCATTGTTCGTTAGAGGGCTAGAAGTACTACTTCATTCTCAATCAACTCGAGACGTGTTCATGGCAGTAGCTATTGCATTGGTCGTGGCTGCAGTCGCATTTCTAGTCGCGGGAAGAAGAAATAAAAGTCGTTCAACAGCGCCTTCCGCTTTAGATAATTTATAATATTTATGACATTGAAAACCCTGTTTTAAGTGACGGGGTTTTCATTAAACACCAACTTGTGATTTATTTCACAATATAGGAGGAAATGAAATGAAAATTGTTGTTGTTGGGTGCACACATGCCGGAACGGAAGCGACGAAGAATCTTGCGCGTTTGTATCCGGATGCGAAAATTAACGTGTACGAAAGAAACGATAATGTTTCTTTTCTTTCCTGCGGAATCGCTCTTAACATCGGAGGTGTAGTGAAGCAGGCGGAGGATTTGTTTTATTCGTCCCCTGAAGAATTGAGTTCTCTTGGTGTAAATATGTTCATGTTGCATGAAGTAGTTGAAATAAATGCAGAGAAAAAGGAGCTCCAAATTCGCAATATGGTCACGAACGAGCGTTTCAATTACGAAGTTATGAGTCGATTGACAAGCGATACGCCTGATGCTCAAGATGCGCTTAATATGCCATATGAAATATTTTTAAGTATTATAGAGAAAATAAATCCGAAGTCAGTTTTTTTTGCTATGAAGGAAAAAGAAATTATAGGAATCACGTTGCTCAAACCACAAAGAGAAGCCATGCATACCATTTTTACTGGAGTGTCAAGAGACTTTCGAGGGAAGGGCATTGCTCGAGCTTTAAAACTGCTATCAATTCGTTTTTCACGTGATATAGGTGTCTTAAAGCTGAGGACGAATAACCGTTCAACCAATGCCCCGATGCTAGCAATTAATCAAGCGCTTGGATACATTTCCGAACCAGGAAAATGGATATTGGAAAAAAAGATGATAAATGAATGATTTTAATTCCATATTGCATAGTATCTGATTTAGTTCGGCAGATGTTATATGGGTCTATGTAATTGGAATTGGAGATGTGTTTCGTGGTAATGAGTTAGCAAAGGGAATGGGGCGGAGTAACAATCTGCTTTATGATTTAATAACCCATCCCACGCAGAAACGCATCGTTCAGTGGAATTGAGACGTTTTGGAGGATGCTGATGATTCTATCGTTAAGCTATAATATTCTTGTATCAAGTAAAAAAACGAAAAGGAGATCACTATGAAAGCACTCGTCACTGGAGCAAATAAAGGAATCGGTTTCGAAATCGCTCGAAGTCTTGGCAAGCGTGGCTATGACATTCTTGTTGGAGCGCGTGATGAAGCCCGTGGACAGGCAGCAGTCGAAAAACTTTCCGCAGAAGGCATATCAGCAACGTTCATCAAGATTGATTTGAATAATCTTGACAGCTTGCACGCTGCGGCTAAAATGGTTAACTCGCTCGATATTTTGGTCAATAATGCTGGAATTCCCGATAGTGTTAAGCCCGGGCGCGCGGCGCTCGACCTCGCAAAGCACACATTTGACTATACTACTGAGGATTTACGTACGGCTATGGAAACGAATTTTCTCGGCACACATGAGCTCATCAAAAGTCTGCTGTTATCTCTGACAGACAACGCGAAAATCATCAATATCACCGTTCCGATTTCGCCGACCGACTTTTGGCACCCGCTCGCTTACATTACGAGCAAAGTTGCACTCAACGTGATGACACTGACTTACGCTTACGAGTTTGAAAAAATGGGCAGCCATCGCCAGATTTTCGGCATCATGCCTGGCGCTGCCGCAACCGACTTGAACGGCATGGAAGCTGGTGCGCACGGCGGATTAGTCAAGTCTCCCGAAGCCGCTGGGCAGATAAGTACCGACATTATCCTGTCTGATAAGAATCAAAATGGTCAAATTATTCAGTACGATGGAAAGATTGTTACAGATTATGAGATTCAGCTGAGAGGTTAGAAACATCAAGCTCTTTCAGTGGTACGGAGTCAAATTAAAAGATAAGTTACTGACCGTTGTATTCTTAGAGATAGCAAAAGATTTTCTTGGTTTTAAATTTCATCATACAAAAGCTGAAAGAAATAATATGATTTATTGGTATGATTACGAGTTGCCGGATAATATTTATATACAAGTTCTACGGCAACATATTTGGGAAGCAGTAAACAACCTTTTCTCTGATTTCCCTGATGAGTCACGGGAACTTTTAGATTCATATATAAACCACGGGTTAGCTCCTGTAAAAGAAATAGCACATTGTGATATCACTTACATTTGTAACATAATAGAAAGACATTTTAGTTGTGATTCCTTCCTACATTGCCGTTACGTTCAAGATCTAGCTAGATGGTGCAGACGGAATGAGGTACAACATCTGGATCTAATTAAGGTTGCTCAAAATTACACAAATTCAACTTATGAGATGTTTATTATAATAGAATGGGATCGTTATCGAGATAAAGAGATATACGAGTTTGACAATTACGAGGAATATGAAAGATTGAAAGATGTTGATATAAGAAGTTCATTCATTTTTGACACAATTAAAAATGTAAATCTTTTCTATGAAAAATTTATATTTATAAAACAACTTTCAAAAAATAACTACAACTATATAAGAGTCCTGGATATTATTATAGAAGAAAATTGCAACAGAAATTTTCATATGGGTATGTACATGCTCACAATGATTATGAAGGAAAAAAATAGAATATGTTATATACCTAGAATATTATTTAAAAATCAACTTAAAGATTCAGAAAGAGCTAAATTAATATGGGGACTAATACAACAATATCATTTCGATTTAAGAATACAATGGATACTTTCATGGTATGAATTTGTAGATGTTTCAATCCCAAATATTGATGAATTATTAAAGTCAATGGATGAAACAGAAGAGTCTTTTTATTTATACTTTAATGGATTGGATAGATATTTACCTCTGAAGCCTGATTTGTTTCAAAGAATTCTCGAAATTATAACTGATAAGAATTCTAATAATAACTCGCAAATTATGGTTTTTAGAGACCTATATAAAGAACATCTAAGTCTTCTCGGTGGAAATATTCAGCTTATTAAAAAGTCATACCTCCAACAATATATCATACAACAACATTTTGATTACGGTGGGTTAGGTTTTTTTGAGATCCTAAAGAAAGATTCCAAATTATTAGTTGAGTTCATTAAAGAAATGTACTTACGTCGTAATACTAGAGATATTTCTTTAATAACTCACAGCGAGTTTGGGTTTGTGTGGGAAATTGATGGAATTGAAGAAGAGATTATTAAAGTAATTAACGTTAGCATCGAAAACGAACTATATTATTACGGTATTCTTGATCATATTTGTAACATTTTTTTAAGAATATTTCTGCTGAACATCTGTCAAAGGCAGAGAACTTTGCTTTAGAGTTTGTAAAGAGTAATTATTCAGATACTCACAAAATGAATATTATTGTTGATATAGTCAGAAATGCTTTAAATCATCTTTATGAAGAAGTTTTTTTTACTTATATTTCGCTTAATCATGATCCAAATGATTTTATTAAGATTATGTGGTCAGATAATGAAGGGACTTATTCCGCGAAAGAAGTATTCGGGGATCTTCATGCAGCTGATTGGAGTAATATTTTATCAATTGTTAACAGGGTAGACTTAGGTATGAAATTAATTCCTATCAAAAAGGCTATAAATGATCAGATTGATTCTTGGCTACGATATGGAATTTCGGAAAGAGAACGTAAATTTTTAGAACGAAGATAAGTTGGCCATTGGTGTTCAGTTTGCCGCGGCAACTTAGGCTATCTTATTTTCCTTGTAGTGCTGAAAGAAAAATGATTTGTAGGTTGTTACTTAAAAAACGGTCAATAACTTTTTGAATACGAGTCACTTCTACCATTGTTGGGAGGAGAGTAAAGAGGAGCAATGGTCTGAACCATTGCTCTGCATAGTTCGTTTAAGCGAATAGTTATTTGAAGTCATTGGTTGAGGTGGAAGCAAATGCTATCCGCTTTTTTCTATTTCCTTAAAAGTTAGGGTTTAAGTAAGATAATTTCCCAAATTAATATCCGCTTAGTTATAAAATATAGATATGCGGATTTACTGGAAACTATAAAACTATGAAATAGGTGTTTGGTAGAGGTAGACATAGAGTTAGCAACAGTAACAGAAAAAGGAATATTTTTGAAATTCAATTATTATTCTTGTTCAGAGGCAGTATCGCAAAGATGCTTTGAGTTGGCACGGACTATGGGAGAATGGCAGTTAGTAACTGTTTACAACCCTGATGACCTGATGTCCGTACATGTTTACTCTGGAAACCAGAATTGGTTTAGGTGCAATGTAATACATTTCGATGAAATCTCAAGTTCCAAGCTGAGAAAATACTTTAGTAGTATTCAAAAGTTGAAATCGATCAGGGATGTAAATAAGAAAAATAGAAGTCTAGCGTAACTTTATACTAGAAAATAATGGTTTCCAATGTATGGACCGGGGTTACTTTCGAAATTAAGATTGGAGTCTCTTGAAGCTTCAAACTATAAAACATAGGGAGGTGAAAAATTTGGAGGAATTGCTTAATGTCATAGGCGAGGGTATTAAGAATATAAACACTATAAACACTAACTATATCTTCTACTATGCCCAGGTTTGTTCGGAGTATTCAATTATCAACAACAGGATTTAACAAAGCCTGTAAATAAAAAAGCGATTGCATTTATTTTTTTGGAAGCGAATACATTAGTGGTATGTTTTTTGGTGGTGTGGATTCGGAGCATATCCAATTCAATGAAAAAACGCTTTTAGACCGGTGTTCCAAGCTCATCGGATTCCTATACTTTCGGTAATAATAAGGATAGAGCAGCATCCTATCTGGCAAGTGTTTGTTCAAGCTTAGCGCAGGCGACACTTAAAATGTTCAATTAGCCTAGACTCGATAAGTGGATGAAGAATTAGACTGAAGTGCAGTTGAATCTATTAAAATAATAAACGACATAATATTTTCAATATGTGAATTTTAATTGGTATTATATACCTATAGGAAAAAATGGGAATACATGGTTAAATTGGGTTGTTCATTACTTCACCGTGCACGGATGAGTAAAAACTGTTCCAAAACATACAATTAGTAATAATTTTACAAAAAGTGGAACAATTTCGATTGATCAAACGTCTCTACAGTAATAAGAATAGTGACAGCTTGCAAAACGATGAGTTTTAATAATTGGATAATTTACATTGAATTTAATAAAGCTCGTCAAATTATATTTTTACTAGGAGTGTGACAGTTTTGATTATCAAACAGATGAGGCTTGTAAGTATTGTTCTCTTGATATCTATGTTATTCACTTTATCCGCAAACGCAGCTACAAGTCCCGAAAATAACTACAAAGAAGAGCAGGTATATGAAGATCAATCAGGCATTAATATGGCAACATTGTTTCCTGATGCAAAAGATGAATTAAAAGCTGACTGGGAAAAGATGTATGAAGGATACAAGATCGTAAAAGTATCTGAAACGAAAATGTTTTATAGAAAAGATGAAAACAACAAGTTAGTCCCAATAACAGTCAAGGAATTTGAGCAACAATCCAAAACAAGTGGTGTTGGGACAAATGGGGTTGGATCTAATACCAATTATGGAATTACTGTTTATCATACAACTGCATCTTGTTCAGGGGCATGTTCATATCCTACTGAGTGGCTCTTAGGAGGCTCATTCCAATGGAATGTAACACCTTCACTTGATACAGGTAATAGCGTGGATGCATTTGTTATTGGTTGGGCTGGTGGATTAGCTATCAAACAAGGTTCTACCAGTGGGGTAGTACATTATGATGAAGGTGACACAAATCCTGCTGTTGTGACTGTTAATCCGAACGCTGGTGTAGGTTGGGAGTTCTCAGAAGCAATTGATAAAACTTTTCCAGCAAATAATTGGTATGCATCCAGCGGTTCATTTTCTGTAACTATCATTAAAAGTACTTCAAATTCAGGTAATATTGCTAACTCAATTGGTCAATATAATCAATCTTATGACACAAAGACTCTTACAAGTTTAGGTCTTTCGTTAAGTTCATCAGGTGGTGGCTTTAGTATTGGTTGGGCTACAACTACAAAAGTAAGTACTATACCGGCTTACACCACATTTACTTACTAAAAAACAAAATAAAGCAGACGGTAATCAAAAAAATTACCGTCTGTTTTTATCATCAATATAATTAATAAGGGAGAGCCCGCTATGATTAAAATTAAGATAATCGTCATTGCTATAGTTGTCTTAATGGTTGGATGCCAGGATAAAACACAAGAAAATACTATCATAGATAATTCTGAAGTACATCATAACTATAATAATTTAGATGGAAAATCACTTACAGAAATATTCCCAAATGCATCAGTTAGGTTAGTTGAAGACTGGAATGGGATACTTAAAGGGTCGAAAATAGTCGGTGCTTCAACAACCACTCGAAATTATATTTGGGATAATAAACAAAATAGATATACCCCCGTGAATTTTGATAGAGAAAATAAAAACAAGGATGCCATAATTATCACAATTTATACAATAGTTAGCGAGAAAAAGGACATTAGTAACAAAGAACTGCTAGTTATTGGGTCCTTTGATTCCAATTTAATTCCGAATTCAAGTGCAGCACCTTTACTGGGATTTTCTCTAGCTTTTAACGGTAGCGATGCAATTAAATCGAATTCACATACAGGAGGGATTCATACGGTTGATAAGTATGAAGAGTTTCCTATAACGTCGATATTTTCTGGATTGGGTTGGGAGAAAAATCTAGAAAATAATTCATTGCCTAGTGTTGGAACTTTTTCAATGGTTCTCACTACAACTGAATCCACAGATAATTCGAAAATCTTTTTTTCGAGATTTGATATTGATTTTAATAAAGAAAGAACCTCTCAATTTAACTACAAATTTGGAAATTCGCAAATAACTATTGACGGTGTATCAGAAATAAGTATTACAAACCAATTAAAGCTATAAAATAATTTTTGACTCAAATTATATTGATTCTTAAAAAAAAATAACCCCATATGTAATCTCTTTAAAGTAAATATTAGAGAAATACTTCACTAGTTCATAAATAGAATTAGATCTGGGATGTGTCTAGATTATTTCTTTAAATGCTTGAAATTGCTACAAAGGGAACATAACAAGCACGAGTCCCTAATTTAAATCAATTTAGTATAATCTAAGATCTGTACTTATCAGGAACTTCAATACTTTGAAAAGCACATTGTTAATCTGCTTGTGAAAATTCACAGAAGAGACCGTGAAGATGGTGGCCGTTCTTTATCATAAGAAGTTATTATTGGACCAGATGATAAAGAATACATTAAGGTTTTAAGTGGAAAAGTAACTGATCGGAAACCATCATTAGTTCATTAACTATGTCAGTGCAACTAGCCTGGCTTTTTTATATCATCTAAATATTAATAATTAGAGCAAAAAAGTGCTGCTGTCGGTTCCAATTCACTTAAGCATGGACGATAAAGTCTTAATAACTTAATAAAATCAAACAGCAAATAAAGAAGAGCCAACATCCGTTAGTGCATCTCATCTTATCTTAAATTTCAAGAGTTTTCATTCCAATTTCACCGTTATTGCACTTTCTAATAAATTCGGACATGGCTTTACGTGATTCCGTGGTATGTCCACCAGGCACTGTCAACGGACCAGTAGGATCTATGATTCGACCTGCTTTTACATGTTGTACAGAGCAACTTATAAAGGGGGAAATGTTAAGTCAACAATCTTTTCTAAACATAATAAGGTGTCTTTCATGAGGTGTTATTATTAAATCTACTTGTGGTCATGGTAATAAAGTAGTTCGATGTGTAAGTGTTTTAGAGATATCCAGCGGCGAATCTCAAGTTGAAACATAGCGACCACCAAGCTAAATAGGTTATACTAAAGATAAAGGCTGTGATCGTATGTCGAGAAAAGTATTACTTGGTGTACAAAATATGGCAGACCAACTAATACGAGTTAGCCTTGGAATTGCTGGTGTAATTCTAAGTGATAACATTTCGTTCCAAGTCGGGTATAATGTAATTGATGTGATTGTTATGAAAGATAAAATGATCGAACGTTTCTTGAAAAAAATCGGAAATGTTCTCCAATATGCTGATTGACCAACAAGAAAATCTTCGTAGCAACGAAGAACAACAGTCTGCTACTCAACCTATTAATAGTAAGTAACTTTTGTCCTAACAAATCATATGAAAATTGTTAGTTTGTCCTACCGGATGTTATAGACATTCTTCAATGGATTAGATAAAAACAGGCTGAAACGGGCTATTTGGGTCTCAAACGATCCTATAACCCACAATCAATCAATCATCATCTACAAAAGACTGGAATTAATCAGGTAATTAACCTGATCAATCTCCAGTCTTTTCTTCGTTATGAGCATGGCTAGAGTAAGTTTATGAATCATTATTGTGGAAATAATGGAACAATTGGAAGAGTTAAAGGAGTAGATCAGATGTGGACAATAACTAGTATTCTTATTGTAACTGCCGCGATTGGGATGATTGAGGTTCCTTCACTATTGAGAAAAAAACGAATAAAGGAATTATCGGTATTTACGGTATTGCTTCTTTTTGGAGCAGGACTCTGCCTCGCACTCACTTGGCATGCCAACATTCCTAACCCACTGGATTGGATTACGTTCGTATACAAACCGATCAGTGTAATGTTGAATAACTGGCTGAAGTAATCTAGGGGGGAAAGAATATGAGAGAATTTATTATGAAAATACGAAAAAAGGCATTTCCTGTAGTAGTTAACTACAAAGGAAATACCTTTTCCCATACTGTTTAGTCTAAGGTCACAGCTATTCCGCGGAAACCGGCTCAATTAACTTCAATAATTCAAGGATGTCCAATTTATCAAACGTACTGTTTCCATCCATATCATACCCCAATCGCGTTACTGCGAGAACATTGGTCATGTCCCACAACCCATCTCCTTTTTGATAAAAGAGCGATAAGATCTGTGTGGTCGATGCTGTTCCGTCCACGCTGACTACTCTTACTTGGAATCGGTTCAAGCCTTCCACGAACGAAACAACTTCACTCTGTCCGTTGGTCACCTCGATGGCTGTGCCTAGCTGGACGGTCTGCGGATCCATCCGCTTCAACTCGATGCTAGTACCAGCTTCCAAAGAAGCCGCTCGCAAAATAAATGATGAGTTAGCGCCATGAACAACAGCCGAGATCCACGGTGTGGATGTTGGCAATACTTTGTCATCGGCATCACCTGTGATCACAAGCTGCGCTAAAGCAGGCTGCACAACAACTGTTACCGATGGGGACTCCGTGCCATCTGTGAGGCCGCTTCTCTCGTACAGCGCTGTATAATGATGCGTGCCAGAGCTTACGTCTGTTAAGCTGATTTCCGCATTCCCATACACATCGGTCGTTACCCTGGCCCGTTCAACCCCATTCTCTCTCAACGAAATGTAGCCGGGCTGCGTCAAATCGCCGATTAAGTCCCCTACGGATACGGAGAATTGAATAAGTTCTCCAAACTGGAAAGTTCCATTCGGATGATTCAAAATGAGAACTGTCCCCTGAGTATTCGGTTTGATGACTTGGGTAATTGGGGCTGACGTCTGTGCTTCGTGCAGCTGGTCAGGAACGTACGCAACCCGAATGGGGTAAGTTCCAGGCAGCAGTGCTGCTGAAGTAATAGAAGCAGTTCCTGCCGAGTCAAGAAGTATGGGCGTGTTCAGTAAGTTGCCGCCATTAAAGACAATATGGCCAGCAGGAATATGCGACTCTCCATTCGTATTGGTCACATGAGCGGTAAAGGTAAGGGAAGTCCCATAATAAACTGCCTCCGTTACTGAAGCGGTAACCACGACAGTAATAGGGATTGGTTTGATCTGTAGACTGCTGCTGATTGACACCCCATTCAGGTGTTCGTTGTCCCCTGAGTAACTTGCGACGATCGTATGCGTGCCAACAGCAAGCTGCTCGGTCTCCCAAGTCGCTGTTCCGTTCGTCAGCGTCAAAGCATCAGGCCAATTAGGGAAGCTGCCTGTACCTGAAAGGGTGACCGTCCCCGTTGGAACGGACCCACCACTCTCTGTGTTAACTACCTGCACCATGACGCTTACTGTGTGTCCGTATATGCTTTCCCCTGATTGTGGTGTCACAGACAGATGAACACTAACCGGTGCTTTGGATACGGGCTGGGTAATTGGCTGCGAAGCACTCGTGTTATGATTGCCATCACCGTTATATTCCGCCGTAATGACGAGATCGCCGACCGGAAGATCGTGAGTGGCAAGCACCGCAGTGCCACTGTTATCTAGTGAGATTGGCGCTTGCAAGACGACACCGTTATTTTTGAAAGTAACTGTACCTGTAGGCTTGATGCTAGGATTTAGTGTATGTGTTACCTGTGCTGTTAAAGTCGTCGTTTCACCGACAGTAACCGCACCCGATGATGATAGGGTTGTTGATGTACTTGCTTTGTTTACGGTATGCCCGACCGCAGTTGATGGACTCGCCGCATGGTTGCTGTCTCCGCTGTATTCCGCTTTAAAAGAGTAGGCTCCAGCTGATAAACTATCGGGCATCGTCCATTCAGCACTACCTGAAATAAGTGGAGCAGTCCCTAATGTGGTTGAACCATTTTTGAAAGTTACGATACCATCGGGTGGAATGGAGTTGCCAATCGTATTTGCTACAGATGCACGTAGCGTCAATGAAGTTCCGTAGGTGGAAGCTGCGTCTATCGCTCCTTTGACCATCAAAGTTGTTGACGTAGGGATCAGATTGACGACCACGGGAATAGAGCTTGAGCTATTGGCAACATGTGTAAGACTTCCACCGTAATGTGCTGTGATCGAATGGGTTCCCAATTCTAATGTAGGTGCAGTCCATGTTGCTGTCCCTGAACTCAACGTTCCTGTGCCAAGTACAATCGAGCCTTCCTTGAACGTGACGGTTCCTGCCGGTTCCAGGATACTTGTCATGCCATTGGTTACAGTTGCCGTCAACGTCACGGAGTTCCCGATTGTCGTGCTTTCGGGACTAGCGCTGACCGCGACGACAGTCGGAATTCCTAGAACGGATTGCGATAGACTACTAGAGGTACTAGCTAGATGCTGAGCATCGCCATCATACGTCGCAGTGACGGAATAACCACTTACTGGCAGCGACGAAGTCGTGAAAGTTGCGACTCCGCTTCCGTTAACACTCGTAGAGTCCAATACATTGTTACCTTCCCGGAAGGTGACCGTTCCCCCCGGCATAACCTGACTGCCATCCATATTGGTTACTGTTGCTGTGAATGTAATTGGCTCGCCAACATATAGGAGTCCAGCATTTGAGGTAAGCGTGGTATTGGTTTGAATGGCATTAACCGTATGTACAAAGGTAGACGACTGTGCACTATGTATACCATCTCCGCTTGTATAACTAGCTGTTATCGTATGTGTACCGACAGCTAGGCCAGGGAAAGACATAGAGGCGTGAGCATTGAAATTTTCAAGCTGCTCCCAAGTACGTATCGTTTGCGCATTGCTCTGTCCTACAAGTGTAACTGTCTTAGCGATGTTATTTACAATGATATCCGTAACGTAACGATTCCCTGGAAATTCCCAAGATTTTACCAACGTGTTACTCGCATCATACCCATACAAATAAGTAATTGTATTATTATCCGTATCGCTGAATGCCCAATAACTGATTCCGCCCCACTGAATAACAGGACAGTTCGAGCAAGTGAGTTTTTTTCCAGCAGGCGTTGGAGCAAGACCTGAGCTCTTAAAAACAACCTCTGGTTCCGAAGCAACGAGCTCCTGCGGTTCTCCTATCACTGCGCCCCCATCATAGAACGTGATGCTCCCAGTTGGTGTTGCCCCGCCTAAGCTACCATCTGTCACAACAGAAGTAAGTTGCACCGACTCGCCATAAGTGGACGAGGTCTGGCCCGTAATTACTTGTCCAACTGTCGTAAGTGCATAAGCTGCCGGTAGATAGGAGTTAACCAAGAGGGCAACCAAAAGAACTGCGCCAATCCATCGCAGCTTATTCCTATTTTCGCGTTTCACTATCATTCCTCCACCCTGCGTTACTCTTGTGATTATACTAAGTTTATCGGATTTTGCGTGTATAAAATGAATAGAAAGATGCCCTTTGCTCCCTGCCATGTAACAGGAACAAAGGACTCTTCTAAATAGTATAGGATTTAATTACAGGCATCCTGTTCAGCGTTTCTATGTTAACTTAATACCTATTTCGATCAGTCGTTTGTGGATCATCTCACCAATGACCTTAGGAGAATAACCTTCTCGAATGGTCGTCTGTCCTCTCCGCGCTATGGAATGTCGATAGTTGGTATCCCTCACCAATTTGCGCATACCATGTGCCGCGTGTTCGAGATCTGGTTCCGCCCATAGCTGATACGCTTTGTAAGGCCCTATATCCCTTCCCACGTGGGCCAATGAATAATTCACCAAACAGGAATTGTCTGATTTCATAAAATCAGTGTTTCCTGACCAATTGGTGCCGATCACCGGTTTTCCGAGATACATGGCTTCCGCCAGAACGAGGCCGAACCCTTCGGATCTGTGAAGGGATATGAAACAATCAATGGCGTTTAGTAATAGATCAACTTTGTTTCGATCCAAAATTTCCTGAATCAAGTAAATATTTGAGTAGCCTTGGATAAGATCTTTCAGAATTTCCAACTCTGCGGGGTTCGTATGAGAATTGTTAACCTTAACAACTAAGCCGACAGAGGTGTTTGTAGAAGGGAATGCTCTTTTGAACGCCTCGATAGCGCCTTGTGGATTTTTCCTTTCCTTAAGACTGTGCGTATCATACATAGTTAGGAACAGGAATTGTTTCTCTGGCAAACCGAAAATAGACCTGTTTCTTACCTGACCTCGAACTTCAATCGCATGTGGAATTCGAATGACAGGTACGGTGGATTTCTGTTGGAGAGATTCTACAATGAATGTGGATGGTGCCCAAACCTCGTGTACAAGGTCAAAACTGTTGCGCCATTCGTCGGGAAAATCGGGCAATTCCCAAGCCCAATATCCAATATTATATCGATAATGTAAAAGTTCTCTCCCCAATGGCAGCGCATTGAGGTCATATGCCCAGCGTAAGTTAGGCGCATTCATATGAAATAGATTTACGTTATAGGGGGCATGATTCATTTCTTTATGGGCCCAAGTCGTATCATTATTTCTCGCGCTTAGGGTACCGGGATCGTTGTAATTTAAGATGGCAAAAGGCAGCTGAACCGCTTCAAATGACGCAGCTAGTAATCTGGAAGCTTCACCTAAGCCAATTTCTGTTCGAGTATAGCCAATCAAATTTACACCGGACTCTAGATGTGGGGGAGGTAATTCCGCGTGAGGTTCGACGAGAGATCTCTCCTGCTGCAGTTGGGCCTTAATAGGTTCAGTAGAGTGGAGGGGTTGGAGCTGGAGCTGGGGCTGTACGTGAATAAATTTCTGAAGAATTCTTTTGTTTTTCTTGATTAGTGGACGCTTTTTGAACGTACGTTTTTTGTTTTTTGAAGCACTTATTTTTCTCGGTTTAGCCTTACGAAGAGAGCGTTTTCTTTTTTTAACAATGTTTAGCTTACCGAATCGCTTTCGATATTTTTTTCTTTTCCGAATCAGAGTAAAACTTGAGATTATCTGCATGCTACCTTCACTTCTTTCAGTACTTCTTTTTATGCATATACTATGAGCCGTAAACATTGTATTACTATGCAACTACCTAAGCTAGAGGAAATTGGCGATTGTCCAGTGGGAAATGCGACTGCCAAAGAAACCCCCATAATGGTTATGGGGTAATAGATAGCTGGCAATTAAACGTTCCAAGTTGTAAGTAACACCATGGATTAAGCACTTTGTGGTAATCTCTCGCATTGCTTGCGTGAATGTGTCGCAAAGAAGGGTGACTCGTAGAAATAGCGCTGTGCTGCCATAACGTTATTCGCATCAATTTCGGAGTTTTCGATGGAATAGAGTGATTGCATAACGCTATCCCATAAATCTGATATCACGCGAGTAGGGTAAGCCATGCTTTTAATAGAAGAGTAGGCGCACGGGGGTAATTTGGAAGTAAGTGAGCCGGGTTCGTTGCAATAATGCATAGATTATGGAAGATATTTACATAATAAACAAAAACAAAACGAGGTGGGGAACGTGACAGATATCCTTGAAGCAGTTGTTGATGTAATGAAAACAATTTCTAATGAAGAACCTAAGTCTCCTCTGCATGTAGGGTTGAATACAACCATGGATAATGAGTTGAGGCAAACGCACACCGATAGTAAGGAACAGTGCGATGTTCAAGCAAAACGATTATCAGAGTTTATGATTCAGGAAGGACACTGATGCTTCAACGCGGTTGGATTAAAATTCTCCCTTATTTTGTACCTAGTGGTTTACCTCTAAAATTCGGTTATATCGAATATGCTGTGCATGGAGAGTAAACCCTTCATGCACAGCATATTCTCATTCTTTCGGTTGCTACCCTCCGATACAGATGACTTTCGGATTGTAGGCATTGAACACGTTGCCGAGACCTATGATTTGGTAATGGCCAAGCTCGTACACCGCGATGGTCATTCTGGAATCGCCGCGCTTGATGCCCTCTACGATTTCCGCAAAAGACAGCTCTTGAGGTGCAGTGTCAAGCAGTTCATACAACGCCTTGATGGAGGCGTACATTTCCCAACAGCCTCTGCTTCCGCAGGTGCATTTTTTGCCGTTCATATGATGGTGGAATGCCCAATCGCCCCGCCGTGATTTTGCTCAGTCTATCTTTTGATCGACAATCGCTCAATCGGCTATCACCTTCCTCAACAGTTGTAGGAACAGCTGCTTATGTGAGAAGGGGACCGTATGTAGTCCACGAAGCTGTAGGATCCCAATGGGGATGACAGGTTCATCCCAGGCAACATCCAGGCGCACCACTTCTGGGATCAAAGGAGTCGAATCCAATACGAGACCAATTGCTAGCGTTTCTTTTGCAAAGTGGGGGATGGCTGATATTTGGCTGATAGTATGTAGATTGGGAGGCGTTACCTCGTAATGCGATAGCAATTTGGTTATTTGTGAGTAATAGAGACATGTGGGTCCTCCAGAGATAAGAGGATACTGAAGAAGCTCACGGAAAGTAACCTGATTGCGTTCTAGTAGTGGATGACTTCGATCAACGATAACCGTTATTTTCTCTTGATACAGTGGTTCAAACAAGAATGGTGACGAATCGGAAGGTTCACCGCAAATGGCGTAATCGAGATTTTTTTGGATAATCAACTGTGATAAGGCATCCGTATTTCCTAGCGTCAATTGGCAGGAGATCCGTGGCTTGCGTTCGTTGAATAGCCGCATAGTAGCTGGGAGTAGTGACTGCATAGCAGATTCGATTCCACCAATGTGCAAGTTGCCGATCTCATCATCCTGCAACGCTTTGGCAAGTTGGGTTACATCGTTCCAATGTTGAATAAGTTTATCAATCTCCAACGCGAATCTTTCCCCCGCGCTCGTCAGTTCGACATCCCATCCTCTGTTGAAAAGCTGCACACTGATTTCCTTCTCTAATCTTTGCATTTGGTTCGATATCGTGGATTGCGCATAATTCAATTTCTCCGCGGCTCGTGAGAAGGTTCCCTCTTGAAGGATGGTTTGGAACGTAATTAGTTCTTTTAAATCCAATCTCCTCTACCTCCATCTACAAAATCGATTAAGATCATTTATTTATTCCATTATATAGATTGAGATATGCGGAGTACAATGTAGCTATCTCATTGAGGGAGTGATCAGGGTATGCCATTCATAAGAGTCAGCTATTATGAGCACCAGTATGATCGTAATAAGTTAGGTCAGATCAGCCGAATAATTGGAAATTCGCTAGTGGATTACTTCAATGTGCCAGAGGAGGATAGGTTTCAAGTATTTCATTCTCATAAGGAGGGGGAGTTTTATTATAGTCCAAGTTATTTAGGGGTAAAAAGAAGTGATGGGCTGCTTTATATTCAAATCTCTCTTAAATCGGGGAGGACAACGACGCAGAAGCGCCGTTTCTATAGAGCGTTGGCGCAACAACTATCCACCGAGCTTCCCATGCGGCAAGAAGATGTGTTCGTGGTACTGGTGGATAACGAGTTTGAGGATTGGTCGTTTGGCAACGGAGAAGCTCAAATGCTCAAGAATGGTTGTGACGTATGAAGCATCGGGCAATAGTGTCTACCGCAAGGAAAGCCTACGGTGAATTGGCACCAGCATTCGTGGACTACTCGGAAGACGTGCTTTTCGGGGATTTGTGGCGAAGAGAGCAGCTTTCGCTGCGAGATCGCAGTTTAGTTACGATTGCGGTGCTGGTAGCGGGTGGGGGGATAGGACAACTTCCGTATCATTTGCGGTTGGCTCAAGAGAACGGTTTAAGCACAGAAGAATTGGTAGAAGCGATTACGCATTTGGCTTTCTATGCAGGATGGCCTCGTGCGGCTTCAGCACTTGATTGTATAAAAGTGATTGCGGAGTCGTTAGAGCGGTAATGTAGTGAATGTCGCAATCTTATTGCGGATGAATAAATAGCTGTACATTTTACAGTTAGTACAAGTTGTATAGGGCAAGTCCCTCCACCTACGAACTTTTTAATGTTTTTCTTAACTTTTATGTCACAGATGAGCACCCTCATTTGTCTTATCAAAGAAGACTTATTTGTGTCAGAATGGCCGAGGTTTCTCTTAGGAAAGAAGGGGCGTTATTATGCAAAGTTTCACGATGGATCAACCTGCAACGAACATAGAGGATATGTATACATCCTACCAACCTCATTTGTTTTCCATTGCTTATCGGATGCTTGGTTCTAGATCAGATGCAGAGGATATGGTACAAGATTTGTTCCTTAGTATTCATGGTCATATCCATGAGAATATCCATAATATTAAGTCTTACTTAAGCAAAATGATGATAAACCGATGCTTGAATGAGTTAAAGTCAGCACGGAGAAAAAGAATGAGCTATGTGGGGAATTGGCTGCCAGAGCCGATGGTGGGGGGCATTGACGATAGTCCGTTGGAGAGCGCAGAGCGTCACGATACTATTTCTTATGCTTTCCTTATTCTGATGGAGAAACTGACTCCTTTGGAGAGAGCCGTGTTTATTCTTCGCGAAGTGTTTGCCTATGAACATAGTGAAATTGGTGACATGTTTAATAAAACGGAAGTGAATTGCCGCAAAATATTCAGTCGTGTGAAGAAGAAGGTAGATATATCTATAGAAAATCAGGAAAATCCATCTACCCGTTTGGTGGAAGAAAAGGAACTTGTGGCCCGTTTCATTTCAGCCATTACGAATGGCAACATTGAGTCCTTGGTGGATATGTTGACTGAAGAGGTCACACTGATTGCAGATGGTGGAGGGAAAGTATCCGCAGCAGTTCAACCTATATATATGAAAGAACGGGTGTTGAAATTGCTGCGCGCGCTCTCAGACAGCCGATTCCCTGCATCGCAAGCACAGCTTGTTAAAGTCAATCATCAGCCTGGGGTTCTGTTATCGCAAGATGGTGTGCCAACGGGCGTCATTTGTTTTGCATGGGATGACCAAACCACGGCCATCGAACGAATTTATATTATTGTGAATCCAGATAAACTACAACATCTAGCCATTTGAGGGTTTATGACGCAGTCGTATACCGCCAATTGCCCATAAAATCAAGGGGATAACAATGTAAACAGCAGGGTAAAAGATGCTAATCAGAAACATATTTTTAAGTGTAAACGAAAGCCGTAGATGGTGTGTGCTATAGATGACGTATACCAACAAGACGAAAGCCAGAACATACGAAATAACCTTCCAATTGCGTATTCCTGTCCACTCCGATAGTCCATAACTAAGGATAAATAAGCAGACGGATAATTTAATGAAAGCACCAAGCAGCCATAGTGGGATGAATAAAGCATCGATATTTTGAACGAAATTAAGAATGGATATGAACTTGGTTAGTGAATAAACGGGGGCAATTAATTTGGCAGCCACGTTAGGTCCGGTTACAAATAGAAGAACTAGCGTGGTTAGTACGCCCCATATCATCGCTACGCCTGTTCCCCATAGGATGGCTCTTGCAGCGGTGCGCTTATTCTCAGCGAAAAAGAACAGCATGAGAATGATCGAAGGATCCATCATATAATTATAAGAACGAAACGTGCCCTCCAGAATGGCAGCCCACCCTGAATCTGCATAAATGGGCAGAATACGATTTACCTCCATATCCTGAGGATTCAAGAATAGTTGGATGAACAACATGCTAACGAAGAAGGGTCCTATCATTTCGGCACAACGGCTAATTGTTGTAATCCCACCTTTATAAATCGCGAAGGCAAGTAGAAATATCATACACATGACGATGACGGTCATCGGTGTGTTATGAACGAGTACTAAATTGACGAATTCTGCTGTACCTCTCAAGATTGTCGCCATTTGCATAAACCATAGTAGGAAATACACCGTGACGATGCTTTTCCCAAGTATAGTGCCAAGTAGGTCTTTGATGAAATTGACCAATGTTTTATTCTTGTTCTGCATGCAAACTCGGAGCATCATCCACGTTGTAGCCATCATGAGGAGGCCGCCGAGTAGAATAGAAATCCAACAGTCCTGACGTGACTGTTCTGCGGCTAATTGGATGGGGAGGTAGGAAACCACGATGATGGAAGAGATACTAACCAACCAGAACATTTGATAACCGCTTACTTTCATACCCCTCGTGTCCCCCTTTCCATCCTTATTCCAATTGGGCACCAAGCACTCCGACTGACCTGAGTTGTATATTGGCTTGGACATTGGCTTCGACTTTTTTGAAATTCTCGTTCCAGTCGTCCTTTTGCGATCTCCACCAGTAAGGATATTTGCGATGAAGATAGGCACCGATACCAAATACATCGGGTCCCCATTGCTGAACTTTGTCAAATGCAAGTTGTAATCTAGCCTGTATCTGTTCATTAAGGTACTTCTTAACCTCTTCCATGTTCGTTACTTCAGACATATCTAGGGAGGTTGTGTTTTCCAGTAGATAGGCTTGCGCCTTGACCTTTATGACTACCTGACGCGGATCGTGACCATGGACAGATTGAATATGACGCCTAATATGAGTTAGTCGAAACGAGAGGACGCCATTGCCGTTCTTCCATGGAATAGTCATGCCTATTGAGCTTCCTTTCCCAGACAACCAAACAACATCTTCGCCTTCAAAATGATCCAGCAAGCCAGCTACTTTCAGCTTCTTGTTGACAACAGCGTACCCGGATAAGGCAGCTAACGGATCCGCTTTTTGGGTGTTCACTTTCACGTTTTTGATCTGGAGAACCGGTACAAGCGAGGAGGTTTCCTGTGTTACGCTATCAATAATAAATTGCCTAGTAGAGAAATTCTTCAAGCCGTTAATATGTAGTTCCTTGCCAGCCGCGATACTTGAGAGGTTTTCCATAGGATGTTTAATCATAAGGAACTCTTTGGCATTGTTCCCTTTGATCATGAAGGTAACATCACGTTGATTGTTAGCTGGATCCCGTCCCAGTTTATCAAATAATTGGCTAACGTCATTCTTGTTCATAAACTCTTCGCTAATTGCAATCAGGATGCGATGGCTCGTCATTAATCGACGTGACATCTCCTTTTGTACTTTTTGCGTGGCTTCATAAACATCTTTCCCTTTGGCCGACATGACGATAAAGCTATCGGAATCACTGGATCCGTTTTTAAATGAATTCATTTTAGAGGGGATCGCGATCTGGTAACTAACTTCCATATTTCCGTTCTCAGCATGATCAATCGCTGTCCCCATAACGAAAGCTAATTGATTCGGTTCTACGAAATCTGTGCAGCTGGTCAATAACATAAGGAGAAACAATGACACACATAAGTGAAGGACAACACGGATCATGTGGAACGTCCTTTCTTGTTGCGGCCATTCTTGATCCAGAAGGGGTAGCGAATAAGGAGATCTCTAATTCGTTTCCCATCGAATGGGGCTACTGGGCTTAAGTACGGTGTGCCGAAGGACTCCAGTGATACCAAATGGATCAACAAGAGGATAATACCGAAAGCAAAGCCGACAAAGCCTAAGAACCCTGAAATGAACAGCATCAGATATCGGATTAAGCGAAAGGGGAGTGTGGCGCTGTATCTGGGAATTGTATATGCAGCAACCCCTGTTAATGAAATGACGATGATGATCGGCGTGGAGATGATACCGGCCTCAACAGCCGCTTGTCCGATGACCAAAGCACCGATAATGCTGACGACTGGCCCGAGTTGATTAGGTAGATGTACGCCAGCCTCTTGTAAACCATCGAATATAAACATCATGAGGAACACCTCTATGACGGTAGGAAATGGTGTGTTTTCTCTTGCTGTTGCGATACCAATCATGAGGTAACTCGGGACCATTTCGGGATGGAATGTGGAGAGTGCGACGTAGATAGCAGGTAAGGCAAATGAAATGAACGTCATGATGTATCGGATCACACGGGTGATGATGACAAAGATAAACCGCTCGAAATAGTCGTCTGCGGATTGAAGACCTGACCATAGCGTAACAGGAAGAATGAGAACAAAGGGGGTTCCGTTCGTGATAAGAGCGACCTTTCCCTCAATTAAACTTGCCGCTGCGATATCGGGCCTCTCCGTGTTCTGGATTTCCGAGAAGATGGAGAAGGAACTATTCTCAAGCCATTCTTCGATATACGCGGAATCAATGATGCCGTCCATTTCGATTTTACCGAGTTTATCTCTGACTTCTGTTAAAACTTTCTCATCTGCAAGCCCCTTCATATAAGCAAGGATCACATCAGTTTGTGTGTATTTGCCTATTGTAAAAGATTCCATTTTGAGAAGCGGGTGAATAATCCTGCGTCTAATTAATGTGGTATTCGTGCGTATATGTTCCACGAAGCCTTCCTTGGAACCACGCAAGGTTGCTTCCTTCATCGGCTCTTGTATGCCCCTTGTCTCATATCCTTGGACATGAGCAATGAGGGCAGAAGCTTCACCGTCTACGAATATAGCTAAGCTGCCGTGAAGGATATGGTTGACGACATCCGGGATCGATTTGGCAGTCTTGATGTCTGTTAATGGCAGCCATTCGCGTCGGAACAGCTCAGCAAGCGACTGTATACGATCAATGCCTTGGGGTAAGCCGCTGAAGATTAACGGTTTCAGAACGTTATCTTCTATGCTTTGCAGTCGAGTCATACCATCCAGATAGACGAGTAAAAGTTGGGTTTCATCCACTAACGTAAAGGATCGTAACACAATATCGGAGCAATCTTGGAATTGTTCGCTGAGATAGTCTTTATTCTCTTCCATACATGTGCTAATGGCGTCCAAAAATGATCCCCTCCCGTGTTTACGATCTCAGAGATAGTATGAACAGAGCCGAAAGCGCTTATGCAGAATTTGGCATGAATGCGGATGGTGACTTCGGGAAATAGAAAAAGAACCCTTCACAGGGTTCTTCATGGCTGTGTATGAGATTAGCTCAAACCAGCTTTCGTTAGTCCAAATGCCACATCTGCCGATCCTGGTACGTTCTTGAAAGCGACGTTGATGCGATTCCAGGCATTGATAGCCATGACGGAGAAAGTCAGATCTGAGATTTCTTTTTCGGAGAATTGACCACGCACACGATCGTACAATTCGTCAGGCACACCATGTTCAGGAAGTTTAGTAAGAATCTCTGTCCAAGCCAATGCAGCCCGTTCACGTGGCGCAAACAGCGTGGATTCACGCCATATTGCGATGTGGTAGAGGCGAAGCTCGCCTTCCCCATGGATCTTAGCTTGCTTGACGTGCATGTCGAGACAGAATCCGCAGCCATTCATCTGTGAAGCTCGGATGTGAACCAAATCAAGAATCTTCTCTTCAATTGCACTATCCTGCTCGGCGGTACTGAATTCCAGCATTTTTTTGAAAAGCTCAGGTGATTGCTGCATATAATTTAAACGTTGTGTCATAAGTGATTGCCTCCTATTTGTTTTGACACTTATAAGACAACTGAGGGCACGAATGTGTGACATCCAATCGGATGTTTCCCGTGGGAAACAGTTACCAATAGGCAGAAGGTGCTTAGTGAAGTATCATTTAATACAGGGTGATAATCATATGTTCATTTCTCCTATGATGCTGTACAATGCCAAGAATAATCAACCATTCAACAGCAAGAATCATATTTCGGAACTCAAATTAGATGGTTTACGATGTATTCTTTCTAATATGGATAAACTGTATGTATACACGAGACACAATGACTTAATTACACATAAATTTCCCGAGTTATTAAGATGCCCTGTACCAGAAGGCACTATTCTTGATGGTGAATTAGTCGTGCTGGATGATCAAGGGAAACCTGACTTTGAAGCGATGTCCGCGAGGTTTCTATCTAAGAAGAATAAGAAACCTGTGGTTTTTTGCGCATTTGACATTATGCGTTATAAAGGGATTGACGTTACAGGTTTAAGCTTGCTTAAGCGCAAAGAGCTATTGGATCAGGCTTTTAAGGAAACGGAAAATTATACAAAGATAGAGATGAATGAAGGAAACGCAATCGATTACTTTGAAGAAGTTCGCGGCAGAGGGCTTGAGGGTATTATCATCAAATCCAGCAAAGAAAATTCCATATATGAAATAAACAAACGCTCCATTCGTTGGCAAAAGGTCATTAATTGGACGTATGCGGATGTGTACATTTCTGGTTATAGAAAAAATAATTTTGCTTTATTAGCCTCCATTGATGGGGCAGATGGATCCAAGCTGCCAGTAGGCATTATTGAATCAGGCGTCTCTCCTCTTCATATGAAGGCTATAGAAGGTGTGAAGAGGCGTTTGGTCTTCAAGGAAGACAAGAACTTCGCTTATATGGAACCTCGCATTATGGCCAGGATCAAGACCAAGAGCTGGACGCATAGTGGGAGACTGCGCTCACCGGAATTTATTGAATTTGTTATCTAAGTTTCTAAGCTTTAGAGAGGCTGAAATCACCAGGGAGAATGGGTGGTTTCGGTCTTTTTGGCTATTCATCGGAATACTTACACGGGTCCCCCAAGTCTGGAAGCTTTGAAATAGTATTCCGAGAGTGGGCATCTTTTGTTTGTAAGAGGATTCGCTGTATCTTACACGAATAGTTTCTTAGCGATCGTAATATTGAAAAGAGGGAGATACTACTGAAAAGAAAAATAGGAATCCGCTTTAGATTGATGGTCTTGATGATTTGTTTAACGACATTACCTGTTGTGACAGTAACCTGGCTTGCAAGCAACAATACACGGCATTCGGTGGAACAAGAAATGATTAGTGCCAATAACTCACGTATGGAATGGGCTAATCAATATTTGAATGAGCTTATTGAGCAGATGAATATTTTATTTTATACGGTTCAGATTAATTCCGAATTAATGGGAAATCTTCAACAGGTAGCGAATTCAAATTTAAATGTACAATATCTAACGCAAAAATATGTGGGTGATACCCTGACCTCATTATTACATGGCAATTCCCGTAAAATTGATGATTTTACGCTTTATATTCATGAAAACAAACAGGCGCTATCCGTAAGTTATGTCGGCCGATTCTTTTCTTTTATGGATATCCGGACTGGGCCATGGAGCAGGATGCTGGATACACCAACTAATATTTATTTTAAACAGGAACCAAATGGGGTTTATGCGTTTCACAGTATGAATCGGTTTGAGGATCGCAAGCTGATAGGTGGGCTCTCCGTTAAGATCAACCGCAAGGTGTGGGACGAGGTCGGCAGTATCCTGGGGTCTGAACCAGACAGCTCCATTTTATTGAGTAACGACGAAGGGGAGTTATTATCGGGGTCTAAGAATGAACAGGTATTAGGAGATATTCCTATGCTGTTAAAAAGTCTTGATGTACCTGATAGCGGTCTTGGCATTCAGAAAACCAATGAATATTATTTGTTTATGCAAAAAGTTAGCAATGGTAAATTAACGCTGATAAAAGCCATACCGCTCGAAACGATTAATCGCAGCGCTCAAGCTACAATTAATGCCGGTATTGTTACTGGGAGCTTATTTGTCGGGGCCTCGATCATTCTTTCTATCCTTTTTTCGCTTCGTATTAGTAAGCCGATTATAAGTCTAGCAAGGACCATGAGAAGAGCGGAAATTCAAAGCTTTGAATTAAAATCTGTCAAACATAGTGATGAACTTGGTCTGCTAGAGCATGGCTACAACTCTATGATGCAGCGCATTAAAGAGTTAATTGAAGTAGAATACCAAGGAAAAATAGACATTAAGACTGCGCAGCTGAGGACACTGCAAGCTCAAATCAATCCGCATTTTCTCAACAATACCTTACATCTAATCGGAGGGATGGCACTAGAGAAGGATGCGCCTGAGATATATCGAGTCACATGGGTGATCGGAGACCTATTAAGATATTCAATCAGTACGGGCAGCGACTTAGTTACGTTTAGAGATGAGCTCAAGCATATGCAGAACTATATTTTTATTCAGGAGCAGCGGTTTACTGGGCGATGTCAAGTGTTGGTAGAGAAAGATGATTTGCCTTCGGCATGCCAGCTTCCCAAATTTACACTTCAGCCTATCGTAGAAAATGCATTCGAACATGGACTGCATAAAAAAGAAGGCAGCTGGCTCGTTGAGGTAAGGGTCAAACGAATCCGTAATCAAATTCTAGTTGCTGTTCAAGATGATGGCGTAGGTTTGGACGAAGAGAACCTTGGACATATACGAATAGGGTTGCGCTCTGGTCATGAGAGTATACCTAAAATCTCTGAGGATGAGCAAAGCGGGAAAAGAAGAGGCATTGGTTTGAAAAATGTCGATGCTCGATTGAAGCTGCATTTTGGCGAAAGATACGGTATACGTATTTTCAGCAAGCCAGGAAAGGGAACGATCGTTTTATTCGTATTGCCGGTACTGGAAAAGGAGGAGCTTGAAAATGTATAAAGTGATGATTGTGGACGATGAACCTTGGTCTAGAAAAGTCATCAAGCAGCTTGGAGAATGGGATAAGCTCCAATTAACGATAATAGGCGAGGCAGAGGACGGAACACAAGGATTGCGAATGGTCGCAGAACTAGCACCTGATATCGTAGTAACAGATATGAGAATGCCGGGTATTGATGGTGTCGAGCTCTTAAAGGCGCTGAATGATAAACATCCTTTGCTTAAGATCATTGTGATGAGTGGTTATGATGATTTTGTTTATTTAAAGCAAGCTATTCGATCTCAAGCGAAGGAATACTTATTAAAACCAGTGAACCCAGAAGAGCTCAATGCTGCCCTAGCGCAATGCGTTCGTGAGCTGCAGCAAGCCAAGCAAATTTCAGAAGTATCCTGGAAAACACCGCTTGTATTTGGTGATGCGGCTTCACTCGACAAGTATTTGGAATATCGTCAGTTGATCTACGGTTATTTGTTGGATTTAAATGCATCAGGGGTCATCCAAACGTTGAGGTCATTAGGGGCTTTTATGGAGCCGTTCCAGGCTGAACAATTCGATGGTAGTATGCTGAATAAAATCGGTCACGACTTTACTTTCATGCTTGAAGAGTTTGTTTCGACAAGTGAGCTGGCATGGAACCATATTATAGCCCAATTGGAACAACTGCCATCCGATCAAATGGGGTGGAATTCTGTGACAGAGATCATTGGACAGATTGAGCGCATGTATATCCAAGCTATTACTTTACTCCTGGAGGCACGGAAAAATAGAAACAAGCTGGATTTGCGAGAAGTGGCTGCTTACATTAACAGACATTATAACGAATCGATTACATTGGAGTCACTCGCCGCTTATTTCTATATCAGTAAAGAGCACTTAAGTCGGGCATTCAAAACATTCACTGGTGAAACGATTACCGATTATATTCATCTCAAACGCATGGAAAAGGCCAAAGAACTCATTGTGGATCATAAGTTATCTATTAAGCACGTTGCTGAAATGACAGGGTACCCAGACCTTGCCTATTTCTATAGGGTGTTCAAAAAACATTATGGATTTGCCCCAGGAGAGTTGCGGAAATAAGTGGATTGTTATTCGGAGTCACATCAATATTGTGCAATAGAAGATGTTAATATTCTGAAATGAATACGGAAAGCGCTTCCACTATACTGAAGGAGCAGTTAAATCAGAGGGGGGAACGATCCATGAAGAAAACGCTTAATCTAAGTATTATCCTAGGCTTAATATTAGCTGCAGGATGCGGCACTAGTACAAGTAAGACGAATACAGACACTAGTAGTTCAGCACCTGCAAGCGCAGCAGTCAGTACAAAGGCTCCTGCAACTCCGAAAAAAGTAGAACTCAATGTATTTATGAGCTATCCCCAGTATAAAGAACAATTTGAAAAATACTTCGAGCAATTTAAAGCAAAAGAATTAGCCGAGAAAAATGTAGATGTCACGATTAAAACGGAAATGCCTAATTCGGATCAATCCAAGCAGATCCTACAAACGCGTCTTGCATCGAATGACGCACCGGATTTGTTTACTATTCATGCTAATGATATTCCGGCTTATTACAAAGCAGGTTATCTAAGTGATCTATCTAGTCAAGCAGCCATTAAAAGCTTGTATGAACCCGTGAAGAAAACCGTTACGATCGACGGTAAAATCGTCGTGCTGCCTTTTGAAAGCACAACATGGGGTTACTTGTACAATAAAAAAATATTCAAGGATTTGGGCCTTACACCTCCAAACACATTGGATGAAATGAAAGCTGTTATCGCAAAAATAACGGCAGCGAATATTGCACCATTTGAACTGGCTTTTCAAGAATCATGGGTTCCACAACTTATGACTGCACAATCGCTTGGTGGTATTGTTTCCTCCAAGCATCCAGATTGGATCGAAAAGATGAGCGCGGGTCAAGCTTCCTATAATGATGTAGCAGCTATTTTTGACATTATCGATCTCATCAACGCAAACGGTACAAAGAAACCTTTCGAAGTTGGTAATGAAGCTGGTGCCGCTGAATTTGCCAATGGAAAATCCGCTATGTGGGTGCAAGGCCCTTGGAACGCGGATGCCATTCTGAAAGTAAATCCAAGCTTTGAAATGGGCGTTGCAGCACTGCCTGTAAGCAATGATCCCAAAGATACCATGATTAATCTTTCAACCTCTACTTCTTTAGCGGTATCGCCAACAACCAAAAACAAAGAAGTGGCACTTGATTTGCTGAACTATATCCTGGATGAGAAGGATTCTTCCGCGCTATTTAAACAGTTGAAATTCAATCCTATCTCTACTGTTCATAAATTTGAAGTAAATCCGTGGGTAAAGGAATCCTCCGCCTATGTAGAAAGTGGGAAAGCGTATCAGGATTTGAAGCTGCCAAACGGTGTTACAGACGAGCAAGCTAAATTGTTGCAAAGCTATTATGCTAAAACCGTTACCAAAGAGCAGTTTATTAAAACAATGGATAAAACATGGGCAGCAGCAGTTAAAGCTACTAAATAAAGGCTGAGCAATGGTTAACTAGGAGTGATAGGAAATGATTTTTACTAGGAATAGGAAGCAAAACATCATCCTGTTAGCCTTCGTTTTTCCCGCACTATTATTCTATTCCGTTTTTGTACTCGCTCCCTCTTTAGGGGGGATCTGGTACAGCTTAACGGATTGGAATGGGCTCAATCCCACCTATAATAGGGTGGGATTGAGCAATTATATCGAAGCGCTCACAGATGATCCATACTTTCTGGATGCCATTTGGTTTACACTCAAATACGTTATATGCATGGTCGTATTCTCCAATTTTTTGGCTATTCTTTTGGCAGTCTTCATCGAATCACAACAACGAAGTAAGGTTTGGTTTCGGACGATCTTCTTTATGCCAAATATGATTAGCTTAATAATCGGCGGGTTTATGTGGATGTTTATTTTCACGAAAGTTTTACCTTATATAGCTGAACATACGATCTTTCACTTTTTAGACCAATCGTGGATTGGGGATCCAAGATTCTCCTTTTATACACTCTTGATTCTCTCTCTCTGGAGTGGGGTAGGATACTTGATGGTTATTTATATTGCAGCACTTCAAGGCGTGCCGCAACAGATGAAAGAAGCTGCTGCTATAGATGGGGCGAATGCGATGCAAACGTTTCGCAATGTTACGCTTCCTATGATATATCCGGCTTTGACCATTGGCCTATTCGTTACGTTAAACGGTTCCTTTAAAGTGTTTGATGCAGTATTTGCTTTGACTGGCGGTGGACCAGGCCGAGCTACTCAGGTTATTGCACTTAATATTTATGAAGAAGCATTTAGTCTGAGTAGTCGTTATGGTTATGCTAGCGCTAAGGCCATGATTCTGTTCTTGATTGTTTTGATCATCACGCTCGTTCAACTGTGGGTCATGAAAAGAAGAGAGGTGGAAGCATGAGTAGTCAAGATGCACGCGTTGGTCTTAGCCTGATAGGTCGTCGTGCTGGCTCATCTCTTATTTTTCTCTTCTTGCTCGTCGGAACGGTTGTGATGTTATTTCCAATCTATATGGGGTTATTGAATTCCGTGAAAACGCAAAGCGAGATGCTGACGAATATTCTATCCTTTCCTGCTGATATTCAATTCTCCAATTATGCGAGCGCCTTTGAAAAAATACATTTCTTAAGAAGCTTATCGAATACGATTCAGATTGCTGTTGTTGGTTTATTAGGGATCATTGTTTGTGCTTCCTTGGCTGGATACAAGCTGTCCAGAACGAAAGGGAAATTGAGTGCTTGTTTGTTTGGACTTTTCATTCTTTCCATGTTAATCCCTTTTCATTCGGTCATGATAACGCTTGTGAAAATATCTAGAGAACTACACATCCAAGGTTCAATTTATGGACTTGGCGTCATCTATATCGGGTTAGGTGTGTCCATGGCTATTTTTCTATATCATGGTTTTGTAAAATCAATACCTCGAGATCTGGATGAGGCTGCCGTTATCGACGGCTGTGGAGAGTTTAAATTGTTTTTTACTGTGATTTTCCCACTGCTTCTACCCGTCACAGCTACCATTGCGATCTTGAATTTACTGTGGATTTGGAATGATTTTCTGTTGCCGCTGTTAATATTGACCGATTCAGAACGATATACGCTGCTACTATCAACGAATATGTTATTTGGTGAATACAGCAATGACTGGTCCAATATTTTAGCTGCACTATTGCTGGCTATGCTGCCTGTCATTATCTTTTATCTATTTCTACAGAAATATATTCTTAATGGGATTGCCGAAGGTGCGATCAAAGGATAAGGCCATTACTTGGATTAGAGAGGGGGAACCGTATTGTGACAACAAGCGTGCATGAAGTAACTGGTTTTTTAAAGGCCAAAGGCAAAAAGCTAATAAATGGTGAAGGACAGGAGATTTTGCTTCGCGGCGTTGGATTTGGAAGTTGGATGCTCCCAGAAGGGTACATGTGGCTTTTTCCTGATCAAGGCGATCGACCTAGACGAATCGAACAGATGGTTAGGGATTTGATTGGCGAAGAGAAGGCTGAGCAATTCTGGGAGATGTATTATAATAGATATACGTCTGAGTCGGATATTCGGCAAATCTCTGCGGATGGTTACAATTCTGTTCGTGTACCGATTCTTGCCAGGTTTTTGATAGAGGATAGTGAGGGTGAGGGTGTTCGATATAATCAAGCCCATTTAAAAATCATGGACAACGTCATTGATTGGTGTCGTGAGCATCGACTTTATGTGATTCTTGATCTGCACGGTGCTACAGGAGGACAGACAGGAACGAATATCGATGATTCGGAATTCGATCAACCTGAGCTGTTTATGAACGAACGGAATCAAGAAATCACAGTCGCTTTATGGCGAATGCTGGCTGAACGGTATAAAGATGAGTGGATTGTAGCGGGTTATGATCTTTTGAACGAGCCGTTGCCAGAATGGTTTTCAGCCTATCATGATGAAGTCATGCCGCTTTATAAGAAAATTACGAAAGCTATTCGCGAAGTCGATAATCGTCATATGATCATTCTGGAAGGTGTGCATTGGGCCACAGATTGGTCTATTTTTGATGAAAAGTTCGATGATAATCTTATGCTTCAATTTCATAAATACTGGAACAACCCGGATACAGAGAGTATTCAGATATTTCTGGATAAGCGTGAAGAATGGAATGTACCGATCTTTATGGGCGAAGGCGGTGAGAACAATAAGGAATGGTATGCGGGTGCATTTCGATTATTCGAGGACCATGACATATCGTGGAACTTTTGGACTTGGAAAAAAATGAGTAAAAATAATTCACCATGCTCTGTGATCCAGCCAGCGGGCTGGCAGCAGTTGATTGACTACTTAGAAGGCGGAATTAAGCCAGATAAGGCATCGGCCGAGCACATTTTATGGGAATACCTGCACAACATTTCTTTTGAGCATTGTTTGTATCAAAAAGAAGTAACGGATTCCCTTTTCCGCAGACCTTCGACTCGTATACCCGCGATTTTCTATGGTTACAAGGGAGAAGGGGTTAGTTACGGGACCAAGCATCATAGGGTTGAAAACATTGGATTTCGAATAAATGACAGAACAGATATCCGCTTTATAGAATCAACCAGAACGATACCTAACTTTCAACATGGCAAAGGGGAGCTTTGGCAGGCGGATGAACGATTATGTGTTCAACTAGCAGCTGAAGACTGGCTAGCTTATGAATTCACAGTGGGTCATGATACCAAAACCTCGCTTTATACGGTTGATTTGCGTGCTTTTGCACCCAATGAAAGAGCACAGATGGCTGTTTCAGTCGATGATAAATTAATTGAGACGGTAGAGATTGTTGGGAAATCTTGGCGTACACTACGTTTGAATGAAGAATTTAAGCTTAGTCCTGGATTACATCGCATTGTACTTAAATCCACGGAAAACATTGTGCACATGGATTGGCTCCAAGTTATTCCAATGAATGAGTAGAGTACTACCGTATTTGTAGTAAACGACTTATATTAAAGTGTACATGAGATTAAAGAACAATTACATTTAGATGGCAGAAGTGGTCTGCCTCCACGGCTTCGCGGAGCACGGTTGGTACAAGGTGGGGCACTTGCCCACCCATTAGAACGAATCGTACCTCGATTGATCACACTAAATAATAGCGAAGGCGGCATATAAAATGAAACAGAAGTTTGCAGTACAACTGTATACCTTGCGAAACGAATGCGAACAAGATTTCCCAAACGTGCTAAGAGAACTGAAGCAGATGGGCTGGGCAGGGGTTGAACTGGCGGGTCTGCACAGTTACTCGGCAGAAGAAATTTCCGACGTGCTGCAGGAAACAGGCTTACAAACGGCAGGTATGCATGTTTCTTTTCAGCGTTTAATCAGTGAGCTGGAGATTGTCCTTAAGGAAGCACGACTTCTCAAGACGACAGTATTAATCTGTCCGTCCGTCCCCCATGAGCTTCGAAATGAGGAAGGCTACCGTCAATTTAAGAACCAATTAAATGACATTGCGAGGGAAATAAATCAGGACGGCTTTACACTCAGCTTTCACAATCATGCTTTTGAGTTTGAAACAAGTGTTAACGGAACAAATGCTCTGGAATATTTGATGGAGCCTTCTGCGGATAATGCCATATTGGCGGAAATTGACGTCTATTGGGTGAAGAAAGCAGGGAAAGATCCAGCTGCTTTCATTCGTCCATATAGCCATCGGATGCCAACGATGCATGTTAAGGATATGACTGACGATGAGCAGCGGGCGTATGCTGAAATTGGCACAGGTGTGATTGATTTCGATCCTATTCTGCTATGGGGAGAGCAGAATGGCGTGGAGTGGTATGTTGTAGAGCAGGATGTGTGTCAAGGTAATCCCATGGATTGCGTCAAGCTGAGCTTAACCAATTTACACCGAATAGCGGATCGACTTTAAATCAAGGGTTGCCAATTGAACTGTAACCTGTTAGTATACACTTAATCGAATATGAACCTTCGGGGCAGGGTGCAATTCCCTACCGGCGGTGAGGATACCCGGTGTATCTAAGCCCGCGACTCCCAGCCAGCAATGGTTGGGACTGACTTGGTGTGATTCCAAGGCCGACGGTATAGTCCGGATGAGAGAAGGTGAAGAACAGCCTGTTGAATTGCGCTTGCGACAATTCATTAGGTTTGTTTGTCAATGCCCCCGTCATTCATTTGAGCGGGGGCATTGTTCTTCGAGAAGGTTCAATTCAGAACGTTCTCTAGGAGGTTTTTGAATTGGAAAATGCAGTGAAGTTTAATAGTAAGGGAGCGGCCTCTCAAGGCTTAGGCTCTCGTACGAATGGGATGAGTGGGATCTGGTATGTCGCACTTGGCGCAACCCTGTGGGGACTGGATCCGCTATTTCGAATCTTGTTATTGAAAAGTTTTACCTCAGCGCAAATCGTATTTATTGAACATGTGCTCCTGGCTATTTATGCTGTGCCTGTGTTGTTGAAGTATCGCCGAACGCTATTAGGTAAGCTTACCCTTGGCGTCATTGGTGCGCTGCTCTTCATATCCTGGGGAGGATCGGCAGTTGCAACTATTTTATTCACCGCGGCCTTCTCTCATGGTAATGCTAATGCGATCTTGCTTCTACAGAAATTACAGCCATTATTCGCTATCATTCTAGCTCGTGTGTTGCTTAAAGAAACATTGCCGTCGAAGTTTTTCAACTATATCGGGGTGGCGCTGTTAGGCACGTATCTATTGACCTTTGGTTTTGGTTTGCCAGGCATGGGTATGAAGGATTTAGGCACAATTAGCTGTTTATTTTCAATATTAGCAGCTGTGCTATGGGGCGGTTCCACCGTGATGGGGAAATACTTGCTTCAGAAAAAGTTGGAATTCCCTGTCGTGACTTCACTTCGGTTCTTGCTTGCACTTCCACTATTAACGATCGTGCTATTGGCAAGTGGTGACCATTGGCGATTGAACGGTTCGAGCAGTGAACTGGCAATTATCGCGGTAAATTTGCTATTCCAAGCCTTTTTCCCTGGCCTAATTAGCATGCTGCTATATTATAAAGGTTTGTCCTCCACCAAGGCGTTCTTTGCCACGCTAGCAGAACTTGCCTTCCCTGCGGTGGGTGTCTGTGTGAATTGGCTTGTATTTGGTCAAACATTAACGCTAGGCCAGTTGCTCGGGTTTATTCTCATCTGGTTGACGCTATGGTTTATGAGTCGGCAGAGCCAGTCGAATCAGCTGAAGTAAATGTAGATTAGGTTCAATATTTGCACTGGTCAAATAATGGCTGATGATTTAAGCTTGACTCATTGATGTGATGAGGAGGGCTTTTGCATTGGAAATCAAATTATTTAAAGCATTGTGGGGCATGGAAGGATCGCTTGAGTCTCAGTTTGAACGTATTGCTGGAGCGGGTTATGTCGGAGTTGAAGCACCGATGCCGGCACTAGCGGAAGAAGATCAGTTCCGCAAGTTACTGGAAACGCACCAACTGGACTATATCCCGATGGTATTTACACAGGGGCCGGATCATGTAGCTTCTTTTGCTGAGCAAGTGGCACGCGCGGTTTCATTTCGACCAGTAAGCATTACGTCACATAGTGCGAAGGATTCGATGCCCTTTGAAGAGCAAATCGATTACTTCCGTGAAACGGTTAAAATTGAAGGCGAATACGGGGTTGCCATCGGCCATGAGACGCACCGCGGTAGAGCCTTGTATAATCCATGGGAAACGGCAAAACTGTTAGATGCCGTTCCTGGCATCAAACTAACAGCCGATTACAGCCATTGGTGTTGTGTAACGGAAACGACTTTAGAGAGCCAAGAGGACAATCTGCGCAAATCTTTCTCCCATGTCCAGCATATTCACGGCCGAGTAGGCTATGCCCAAGGACCACAAGTGCCAGATCCAAGAGCCCCAGAGTATGCAAATGAATTGCAAAGGCATATGAGCTGGTGGGACAGTATCGTCCAAGCGAAGCAGGAGGCAGGCGTAACGACAATCACCTATACACCAGAATTCGGACCTCCAGGGTATTTGCACACGTTGCCGTTCACGAACCAGCCTGTTGCCGATTTATGGGATGTATGCCTCTGGATGGGAAAACATTTCAAAGGACACTATAAGAGTATCTAATCTTATACTCTCAGTTGAAGGTATATTTCATGCTCATTAAACTTCAGAAAATGCCAGCATCTAGACTTATTGTTATCGCTTATTTCATTGGCATCTTTCTTATCGCCATCCTTCTTAAATTACCTATCAGTTTAAAAGCGGGCGCCACAATATCCTTTGTGGACGCCCTCTTTACATCAGCCAGTGCTGTCAGTGTAACAGGGCTGACAACGGTTAGTATCACAGATACGCTTAGCAGTTTCGGCATTGGCGTGCTCATCGTTGCTTTTCAATTCGGTGGGATCGGCGTCATGACCTTGGGAAGCTTCTACTGGCTATTGTTCGGTCAGGAAATCGGATTGCTACAGCGTAAAATGATTATGATTGACCAGAATCGCAACAATTTATCTGGATTGGTTCAGCTAATGCAGCTCGTATTGGCCTTTACACTGATATTAGAGGCAATCAGCACATTGGCATTTGGGTTGTATTTCTACTTGACTGGAGAATATGGGTCAATTTGGAGTGCTCTATACCACGGGATGTTTCACACGATCTCGGCGTTCACGAACGCTGGTTTTGATCTATTCGGTAACTCTTTGCTTAACTATTCAAATGACTACTTCGTGCAGGCACTTACTATGTTTCTAATTGTATTAGGTGGGATTGGCTTCCCCGTTCTAGCGGAGTTGCGAGAGTATTGGTGGGGCGGACATAAGAATTTCCGTTTCTCCCTTTATACCAAGCTGACACTCGTTACGACATCTGTATTGTTACTGTTCGGGGCAATCGGCTTCTGGTTGACGGAGCGAACGCATGCTTTGGCAGGAATGAGCTGGCATGGGAAAATACTTACTGCACTCTTCACATCCGTCACATCGCGCAGCGCTGGACTTACAACCATCGATATATCTACCCTTACAGAGGCAAGTTTGCTGCTTGTTTCTATTCTAATGTTTATTGGGGCAAGCCCATCCAGCATGGGGGGCGGTGTTCGAACAACGACCGTAGCCGTAGTTGTACTAGCTCTTATTGCTTTTTCGCGTGGGGAAAAAGAACCGAAAGTTTTCGGCCGGACGATCAGTCAAGAGGATTCGCTCAAGAGCTTTGTGTTTTTCTTGACGGGTATTGCCCTGCTACTGGGAGGAATCTTCATTCTATTACTAGCAGAACCCGACCGTTGGGGAGTGTCCGCTATCCTATTCGAGGTGGCGTCAGCCTTCGGAACTTGCGGTTTATCCACGGGAATCACCCCAGACTTGGGCACAGTTAGCAAAATCTCGCTTATCTTACTCATGTTTATCGGAAGGATCGGCTTATTTCTGTTCTATTCCTTATTTACGAACGGAAACGGAAAGAAGAAGCCTCTAATCCGATATCCAGAGGAAAAGTTAATCATTGGATGAGAAAAAGGCTCCATTGGAAATTTTTTGAATACGACAAGTTATAAGATGTTATAATAAGATGAAACGCAGCCTAGGACTGTCCTGTGGCTGTTTTTCTTTTGAATTCTGGGGGATTTTGACTACTGGAGTCGAATTCACAAATAATTTACCCAGGAAAGTGAAACGTGTTTGAATTTTATGCGTATCAGATAAGGGAGTTCACTAAAACAGGTAAGCGAAGGGAGGTGGCCTCGTTGACAATCAATTTAGTCAAAGGTCAGAAGATTGATTTAACAAAAGGTAACGCAGGTCTATCTAAAGTTGTGGTTGGATTGGGTTGGGATCCTGCTGTTGTTGAGAAGAAGGGGTTCTTCGGCTCCAAGAAATCAGCAGTTGAGATCGATTGTGACGCTTCCGTCATTCTTTTGGATGAAAAAGGAAAAATTACGAATCAGAAACATGTGATCTACTTTGCTAATCTACAAAGCCCTGATGGTTCAGTCGTCCACTCTGGTGACAACCGTACCGGAGATGGCGATGGTGACGATGAGACGATTTCTATTAATTTAGGACAAGTTCCCGCTGATGTGAGTAAAATTGCATTCGTCGTGAACATTTATGACTGTGTGAATAGAAAACAGGATTTCGGTCTCATCCAATCCGCATATATCCGTGTATTGAATGGTTCTAATCAACAAGAGTTGGTTAAGTTTAACTTATCGGATGACTACTCAGGCAAATCGTCTCTTATTGTTGGTGAAATTTACCGACACGGCAGCGAATGGAAATTCAGTGCAATTGGTGAAGGCAGTACAGATACAACGATTGGACAATTGGTCAAAAGATATCAATAATGGCACAGCCAAATCCTATATAAGAGAGAGGTATTTACCATGTCTATTTCATTATCTAAAGGTCAGAAAGTCGATTTAACGAAAACAAACCCAGGTTTGACGAAAGTTCTTGTTGGCCTAGGATGGGACACGAACAAGTATGATGGCGGTAAGGATTTCGATTTGGATGCTTCCATTTTTGCAGCGAATGCGGCTGGTAAAGTTGGCAACGAATCCGATTTTATTTTCTACAACAACACCAAAAATGCAAATGGTTCTATCGAGCACAAAGGTGACAACCGTACTGGCGCAGGCGATGGCGATGACGAAGTTATCTCCATTGATTTAAGTGCAGTTCCAGCAGAAACAGAGAAAATCGCATTCTGCATTACCATTCATGATGCGGAAGCAAGAGCGCAAAACTTTGGACAAGTTTCCAATGCTTATGTACGTGTGATAAATGAAGGATCTGGCGCGGAATTAATTCGTTTCGATCTTGGCGAGGATTTCTCCATTGAAACAGGCGTTGTTATCGGTGAACTTTACCGTAATAATGGCGAGTGGAAATTTAGTGCAATCGGTAGTGGTTATAGAGACGGACTAGCAGGCTTGGCACGTGATTATGGTTTACAAACTTCCTAAGATGGAAGTCTAACATAGTAGGGTGATGCCACCGGGATGCTTTCAGGGTGCATCACCTTCCCTACTCTTCTTAATCAATTCAACTCATGAAATGGTGTTCACTTGACCAGCTTGTTGCGTTATGGATTGGAATTCAATGATCCGAGTAGACGATTCGTGTAATCGGTGATTGAGATAGATGAGGATAGATCGCACAAAGACGAATAGCAATTAAACAGGGGGTCCATCTAAATGTCAGACTTTTTCAGTAGTTTTGTAGACAATTTTATGAATTTCTTTAGTTGGGACGTGCTCTCAGCAACACTAACGGATCCCGTAAACTGGGGGATTATCGGTACACTTGTTCTTCTCGAAGGATTACTTTCTGCAGACAACGCGCTCGTGCTTGCTGTTATGGTTAAGCATTTACCGAAGGAACAGCAGAAGAGAGCATTATTTTATGGTCTACTAGGAGCTTACATATTTAGATTTATCGCCATTGGTGTGGGTACGTTCTTAGTACAGATTACCTGGATTAAGGTAGCCGGTGGGTTGTACCTCCTGTGGATTGCTTATAGTAACCTCTTCATGAAGAAGCATGGCGATGATGGAGGGGAAGTTAAGAATAAAGGTCTTTCCTTCTGGCGTACTGTTCTTGCCGTAGAAATCATGGACATTGCATTCAGTGTCGATAGTGTTCTTGCCGCATTTGGTGTGAGTGACAAGGTGTGGGTATTGTTCTTAGGCGGAATCTTAGGCGTCCTTATGATGAGAGGCGTGGCGCAAGTGTTCTTGAAGCTTATTGACAAGATCCCAGAACTTGAGAAAACAGCGTTTATTTTAATTATCGTCATCGGTCTTAAAATGATTGCTGGAGCATTCGGTTTCCACATTTCACATGTTATCTTCTTCTCTGTCATTATTGCTTTGTTCGGAGGAACTATTATTTTGAGCTCACTTCGTAAGAGGAAATCTGGATCTGTCAAAGGATCTTAAATCACATCATACGTGTAATCATGGGCAATCCCTCCGTTAAGGAGGGATTGTTTTGAAATAAAGAGGGAGGAATCGGCATGCGATATTTTAATTATTTAACCGCAGATGAA
Source organism: Paenibacillus oryzisoli (assembly GCF_001653565.1). GTDB lineage: Bacteria > Bacillota > Bacilli > Paenibacillales > NBRC-103111 > Paenibacillus_E > Paenibacillus_E oryzisoli. Next base: position 69,751 of record NZ_LYPB01000083.1, on the reverse strand, counting down.
GAGAAAGCTTTATTTTATTTACCGCCGAATTCCTTCCATAATCATTCGCACAAAGACATTTTAGCTCATTCAGTCGGCGCTGCTTTATATATGCCAGCGACCCGGCGTACGTTCGCAGAAGATATTGCTTTTGGTAAAATTGAAGGCCTAGTATCAGTTGTCCTAGATCTCGAAGATGCTGTAGGCGATAACGAAGTGCATGCTGCTGAAGAATCGCTTATTGGGCAAATGAATCAGATCGCGTATTGGATGGAAGTAGGCATCGTAAGTGCAGAGAATCTGCCGCTGATATTCATTCGTGTGAGAAGTGTGAATCAATTGAACTATGTGCTTGAGAGACTGGAGGAGAATGTAGCTCTTCTAACGGGTATTGTGTTCCCGAAATTCACAGTGGAAAACGGCGAGGATTATTTTCAAGTTCTAGAAAATTACAATGATGAGAAATCGGCATCTGCACCAACGCTTTATGGACTACCGATTCTGGAATCTGCCTCGATTATTTATAAAGAAAGCCGCACTTTTACTTTACTAGCGATTAACGAAATCATAACGAATTTTAAAGAGTTAGTTTTGAATATTCGGATTGGCGCTACTGACTTTTCTAGCTTATTTGGGTTGAGAAGAAGTCCGGACAGAACGATTTATGATATTGCTCCGATACGGGATTGTGTTGCTGATATTATTAATATTTTTGGTCGGATGGAGGCCTCCAACGTCATTTCTGGACCTGTGTATGAATATTTCGGAGTGAAAGGTCTCCTAGATGAAGTGATGCTGGATAAAGAAAATGGTTTAATTGGCAAAACAATCATTCATCCTACACACATTAAGCCGGTCCAAACCCGCTATGCGATCACTCATGAAGAATATACAGATGCTGTAAGTATTCTAAAAAATAATCATGGGGATCTTGGTGTTATGAAGAGTGCATACGGTAATAAAATGAATGAATTCAAACCCCATTATAATTGGGCGAAACGTATTCTTCTACGATCACAAGTTTATGGGGTGCTGCATGAACAACAAACCTTTGATGGATTACTCACTGGACCTAACCGAGCGTACGTATAAAATAGCGGGTGACTTGGAACTGCACGTCTCCGTTACTTCAAATCCCTACAGCATACCGCTGGATGCTTTATTCTCCATGGCGGCTAGAATTAATAAGAAGCGATCTTTTTTGTTTGTAAGTAAGGTGCTAGGCAAGCATATCCCTGTGAATCCATATACGTCACTGCTAAGTGGTACTACATTAGCGCTATTACTGCAGCAAGCTTTACAAGGAAACCATACAGATGAGAAGGTTCAACGGGCTATTGAGGGGCTTGTATGCCCTGAGAAAGCAGAAACTGCCTATCATGCGATCATGTCAGAACGGTTGCCACTAAAGCAGCCTATTGCTTTCATTGGATTTGCGGAAACGGCTACAGCCATTGGTCATGCAGTATACGAAGCTTTTGGACAGGGAAGCCATTATCTGCATACGACTCGTGAGGTGATTGAGGAATCACCAACCATTCTTCAATTCGAAGAAGAGCATTCGCATGCTACAGCGCACTATGGCTACTCCAATGACCCTGCCATTCTTGCTCAGCCTGAGATTCTCGTTCTCGTCGATGATGAAATTACGACAGGCCGAACATCGCTTAATATCATTCGCGACCTGCAAGGGAAATTTCCAAAGAAGATTTACTACGTGTTAGCACTGCTGGATTGGCGTACAGAGGAAGATATCCTTCAATTTGACCAATTGGAACGGGAATTACATATTACAATTCACGTGATCTCATTAATTCGCGGGAATACGAAGGTAGTTGGTTCTAGTGAGAGCTTGCCCGTGCAAGCGCCTAGCCCTTTGTTTGAGAAGCACACAGAACTACAAATAGGTTATGCCAATCAGCTATTCTCGCACGCTCCATATGCGGGTAACCGTCCTTATTTGCAGCATAGCGGGAGATTCGGACTTACCCCTGCCAATACGGAACAATTGGATCGTTCCATCACGCAAACGGCTGAGTTGCTCAAGCGCAAACGCACAGGGATTCACACATTGTGTGTGGGGACAGGGGAATTCATGTATATCCCGATGCGGATTGCAGCAGAGATGGGGGATGGGGTGTCTTATCAATCGACGACACGCAGTCCAATCCATGTCATTGAACACGACGACTATGCGGTGAAATACGGCCATGCTTTCCCTTCCCCAGAGGATGAACAAGTTGTCCATTTCTTCTACAATATCCCGCACGGCATGTATCAGGAGCTCTTTCTTTTTATGGAAAGAGAAGCGTCACCTTCATCCATGGAGCCGATTCTGCGAATTCTCCAAGCGAAGGGGCTGCATACCTTGCATATTGTCTTCTTCTCGCCTCAAACGGTTGATTGGAAGGAGGCTAAGGTATGGAAGCTTGGCGATCCCGACGCATAGATGAACCTCAACCAATGGGGAGTTATCCACCTAGCGATGTGACATTTCTACTGAAGGATATTAGCAAGATCAAGTTGGAAGTCGCTTTAGATGCCAGAGAGCGTGCTATCCAATCCGGTACACACTACTCCGAAATGCTCCCGCAGGAGCATCTGCCTTCCTCTGATTACTTGAATCTATATCAAGAAACCCTCGAGCTGTCTGCTGAGAAAGTAGCCTTATCTGTTGGTGTAGTAGCGGAGCTTATACGAACCAAGAAAGGGCCGAATACGGTCCTCGTTTCCTTGGCTAGAGCGGGCACGCCTGTGGGCATATTGATCAAGCGATACCTCAGGGACACCCATGGACTCGAGCTGCCCCATTACAGTATTTCGATTATTCGTGGTAAGGGAATCGATGAGAACGCTCTCTTATACATGTTGCAGAAACATCCAGGAGCAAGGCTGCAGTTCATTGATGGGTGGACAGGCAAGGGGGCTATTCGTAAAGTGCTTACCCAAGCTTGTGATCAAATGGCAAGGAAGCACGGGATCGTCTTGGAGGATGATCTAGCTGTTCTTGCCGATCCTGGGCATTGCACCGACATGTTTGGAACCCGCGAGGACTTCCTAATTCCCAGCGCATGCCTGAACTCGACAGTCTCTGGTTTGATGAGTCGTACAGTACTGCGCGACGATTTGATTGGCCCAAATGATTTCCATGGATCCAAATATTATAAGGAATGGCTCGAACACGATCAGTCTACCCATTTTATTGAAGCGATCGTGCCCTATTTCAGCGGAGTGACAGAGGCAGCCCAGAAGATTGCCCAGGAAATGTTGCTGCATCCACCCGCCATAACTTGGCATGGCTTACGGGATATTCAAGCGATTCAGATGGCCTATTCCATGGCTGATATTAATCTGATCAAGCCTGGAGTGGGAGAAACGACGCGTGTCCTCCTTCGAAGAGTACCATGGCGGATATTAGTAAATCGCATGGATAATCCGCATATTCGGCATATCTTGCTGCTAGCTGAGGCGCGTGGTGTACCAGTTGAGGTGTATCCAGGCCTCACCTATTCATGCTGCGGTTTGATCCAATCCGTGAAAGGGGATGCCGAATGATTTACGCTAGTGATTTAGACCAGACCTTAATTTATTCGCAACCTGCAGAGCGAGCCGAGCTTTTGGGAGAGCGCATCATGGTTGCCGAGCTCATCGATGGCAAAGTGAGATCGTATATGTCCTCTAGTACGTATCAACGTCTACAAGCGTTGATGAATGAGCTTATTTTCATCCCGGTGACAACGCGGACAATTGCCCAATATGAGCGAATTCATCTCATCAGTCAAATCCTGAAACCCCAATACGCCGTGACGAGCAACGGGGGGAATATGCTGATTGGTGGTAAAGTGGATTTGGAGTGGCAAGATCATGTGAGAATGCGTGTTCGTGAGTCAAGCGCGCCAGTCGAAGATATTCGCCTAGTCATGAATGCCGTGTTAGATCAGGACTGGGTGATCAGCTCAAGTTGGTGTGATGATCTCTTCTACTCTCATATTGTCGAGCGCGACCGCATGCCAGTACAGGAAATAACCGATATGAGTAAACAGCTGAAGGAGATGGGCTGGCGGACTTCTGTTCAAGGCAGGAAGGTGTACATTGTCCCAGAAGCTGTGAGCAAGGGAGCAGCGGTTACACATCTGAAACAGCTGCTTGATGGCCGGAAAGTCATTGCTTCCGGTGACTCCTTGCTGGATCAGAGCTTGCTAGATATCGCAGATTATGCCATTGCTCCAGGCCACGGAGAGTTATTTCGCCAAGAGCAATTGACACCGTCAGGGAGATATAGATTCACGGAGGAGTCCGGTATTTTTGCAGGGGACGATATTACATCCTTTGTCCATTCCACACACAGCGAGCATCGCAAGTTGCTCATAAAGGAGCCCTCATGAAAAAAGTATGGTTTAACCGCTGGTTCTCTGTTGCCTATCATTACATGAACAGCATCCGCAATAATGAGGATGGGGCTCAATTTAAGATGTACGCCACACATCCCGATCGAACTCACATGGCGCTGCAAGCAGCTGACTTTGCTGATACAGAGCCTGTTCTTAACGATGATGACTATGTGGAATACGCACTAAACTTTTGTAAAGAGCATGGAATTGATGTGTTTATTCCTAGGCTGCATATGTACGCGATCGCTAAGCATATTGATGACTTTGAGAAAATCGGTACGCGTGTAACGGTTTGTCGTGATCTGGAGCTCTTAGAAAATCTCATGGAAAAGCAGAAATTCTACGAATCTATTCGGCCTAAGGGAATCGTAGCGATTCCTGATTATCATGTGGTGAATACGGCTGAGCAGTTTCTTAATGCTCACGATGCGCTTACAGCGGCTGGTCATGGCGTCTGCATGAAGCCAACGAATGGCGAGGGAGGTAATGGATTTCGAATTATTAGCAATAAGCGGAACGCGCTGAGTGATATGTTTGGGCCCGTCATGCCGTATCTCACGAAAGAGCAAGCGTATCAGAACTTCTCAACGGTAGAACGTTTTGATGACGTTATGGTCATGGAAGTATTAGGAGGGCATGAATACAGCATCGATTGCTTAGCTTCCGCATCCGGCGAGCTTCTGGCGGCTGTCCCGCGTCGCAAAGCGGATGGACGACTGAGGTTATTGGAGGAAGTACCAGAGCTGATTGAACTTGCTAATCGCGTAGCGGCAACGTACCGCATTCCTTTTAATTATAATATTCAAGTTAAATACAATCAGGGTGTACCGAAGCTGTTAGAGATCAATCCTCGGATGTCAGGCGGTTTACATGTCACTTGTTTAGCGGGTATTAACTTCCCGTATTTAGCAGTGAAATCGCTCCTTGGCGAACATGTTGAGGTCCAGAAACCAACCTTCGGCTTACTGGCAAGCCATATTGAACAATATGTTATTATGAATATCGGTGAATAATCAGTACTGCGCATCATATCTTTGTTAAGAGATGATCACTCGTATCAATCAGCAAAGAGGGTGCGCGGTATGATCGTAGGCGGAATTATCTTATTCGGCATTATTGTAACGTTAATCGTCATAGCAAGTGCAGAGAAAGCGGAATATGTGTCCAATTTTATCGATAAATAGTCATCTTTGAAGCCTGAAAAGGTTTCTTTTTTTTGCTTTGATTTGGTAGAATAGAAGATAGGTAGTTTACTAGGCGAAGGAGATTTAACATGCTGCAATTAAGCGATAGTCAACTTGCAACAATGTGGAGTCAAGGAGATGCGAAAGCGTTTAATCGACTTCTGGAGCTGTATAAGGACAGAATTTATCGATTAGCTTTTCGTATGCTTCGAAATAAGTCAGATTCCGAAGATGTTGTTCAGGAGACTTTTTTGCGCGCACATTTGAATTCTCATCGATTTGACGCTACCAAGAACTTCTCCAGCTGGATCTTTAGCATTGGCAAGAATGTCACGATTGATCTGATGAGGAAGAAGAAAAAAGAACTCTCCATGGATACGAGTGGGTTCCCTTCCCAGGATGAACGACCGCTCATTGAGAAGTTGGTGAGTCATGAGAAGACACCTGAGCTTCAGCTTATTGAACAGGAAACATATAGCCAGGTGGAACAAATGATTCAAGATCTGCCCGATAAATATAAAGATCTCATTGTTTACAAATATTATTTGGACATGTCGCTAGAAGACATCAGCCGAGAAGTGAATCTACCTGTTTCTACGATAAAGACTAGGCTTTTCCGTGGCCGAAATTATATCAAAAGAAAATGGGGATCCTTATTCTTCATGCTGCATAGTTTATCTACAATGATTATTTTATAAGGTAAGCCGTAAGGCTTATTTTTTTGCCCATTACCTTATGATAAGGAGCTTCTCATGAGTATCCCTAAATTAGATGCACCCAAAATGCCCAAAGAATTACCAGTTATTACTTTGCAGGAAGGGAAATTTGAGCCTGAAGATAGCTTTCATACTGGCATCATTAGTGATTGTGTTATTGATAATCAGTCTGCCTATAAAGTCGCGTTTGATAAAGTTATTTTTCGTAACGTGACTTTTACACGCATTGCGATGAAAGAAATTGAATTTACGGATGTTATTTTTGATAGATGCGACTTATCCAATGTCGACTTTACAGAAGCAACGATACATAGAACAGAATTTCGGAATTGCAAAGTTATTGGGATGGATCTGACAGAATCCACATTACGAAACATCCTTTTTCAAGATTGCTTAGGGGACTTTGTGACATTCCGCATGGCAAATCTTAAACAAATCACATTTCAAACGTGTTCTTTAAACAGCTCTGATTTTTATGAAGCGACTTTGCAAAAGCTACAATTTGAGGGTTGTCAATTGGAGCAAGCCCAATTTACAGGTACGAAACTGGAAGGGATTGACCTTAGCACATGTGAGTTTACAAGCTTAGGCGTGAGTATTGAGGATTTGCGCGGATGTATTATTTCTAGAGAACAGGCTTCGGTATTTGTCAGTCTTTTTGGGATCAAATTAAAGGAATAGCGGTAATTTGAAATGGAGGGTTAGACGGTGAAGCTAGGATTTGATATTGATGATACCCTCATTAATCTAAGAGAGCATGCGTTTCATATTTATAATCAGAAGCTGGGACAGAATATTGGGCTGGATGTGTTTGATGCCTTGCCATCCATGGAAATTCACAGTGCTTTTGGATTGAGCAAAGAAGATGGCGGAAAGTTGTGGTTTAGCTTGCGTGATGAGATATATTATTCGGACTGTGCGATATTCCCCCATGCGCGTGAGGTTTTGAACAGACTGGTGGAGCAAGGTCATGAAGTGTACTACATTACGGCTCGAGACAAAGAGCATACGGAGCGCACACGACAATGGTTGCTTGACCATGGATTCCCTGTTGCGGACGGGCATTTCTACTGTGGGATGAGTGATTCGGAGAAAGTACACATTATAGAGGCGCTAGGCCTCGATTATTACTTTGACGACAAACCGACTGTCCTGGAGACTTTAGCCCATCTGCCTGTACGCATTTGTGTGAAGGATAGATCGTATAATCGAGATCTGACCTTGCCGCGGATTTCATCTTGGGATGAGCTGGACGAGCTTATGAAGGGTTAAAAAATGAAGATGCTCGCATCGTTACAAAACGATTCGAGCACCTGGCCCAAGGGAGAGCAGATCTTGCTCTCCCTCTTTGGTGAGCTGTTGGAGCAGCGCATCCGTATCCCGTTTGGGTGCATGGACGAGCAGCTTGAAGTTGCTGCGCATAGATCGGACCATCCGACGGACGTCGGGGAGTCCTTGATGGATTTTGTAGCGGATGGCGCGGATGCGACATCCGCTTGCTGCGTCTGGGAGGTCGAGCAGCCGCCACGCGAACGTGCTTTTAGCTACATGGCCCGTAATCAAGATGCCATTGCTCGGGTTATGACGAAGCACATCGTAATACCGCTGTGCTTTGTTGGATTGCATCATACCATCCGTCGTGAACCAAATAGCCGCGCGAGAACCTGTGATGTCCTCCTGGAGGAGACGTTCTCGATCAGCATCGGAAGCGATGATGGTGAAACGTGAGCTGCTTAAAGCTTCGGCTAACAGCGCTGCCATGCCGGTCTTGAGCCAGCTAGGATGCCCAAGCATAAGCTCCATGGATTGGATCAGTTCGAGCTCCACCCGGATCGGCGTCTCAGGGTAGTGCTGCTTCATCAAGAGCATCAGTTCCTGTCCGCGGCCGCAAACAGGAACGGGTAGCAATAGCAGAGCGTTCGCAGCTAGTACGCGATCTGCTTCCATGTTGAGATGCTCCAGCTTCGTCTCTTGCTCATCCGTGTCCGTGCTGTAGGCCGCATCTAAGATAGCACCGTCCAAGGCAGCATATTCGGTTAGCTGCGGCGTATCTGTACCAAGCAAGATCGAATCCTCGCTATAATCTCCGGAGTAGAAAAGTCGTTTGCCCTCCATCTCAATCAAGAGCCAGATGGAGCCAAGCATATGGCCGCTTCGTCCCCAACATACGCGAAGCGTTGGAGAGATCGTAAACCATTGCTGTGCCGGAGCAGCATCTTCGATGAACGCGTACCTGACAGAAGCAAGATGGGTATCCTCATAAGGAAGTTCTCCATCTTGTTGACGTACATAATTCCCCCAGCTTGTGAAATAACCGGGAAGCTGCTCAGCCGTGATGCGCGACGCCCACACGACGCCTGTATAGCCCATTTTATACAACCAAGGGATTGCAATTGAATGATCTTCATGGGCGTGTGATAGAAATACGGCATCTAGTGCAGCTACTCTAGAAGGATCCAGCAGCGGATACTCTCCAGTTCCTTCCCGCTTCACGCCACAATCGAGCATCACGCTGCTCTGCTTATTGCCAACCCAATAACAGGAGCGTCCGTGTTCACCGGCGCCGCCCCATACTTCCACATGCATCATTGCGCATTCCACTTTCTGTTTGAATTCATGTTGTTGACGATCAAGAGCAAGATTGTCGTAAGTCCGACTGAAACGACGGCCATCGCCATACCCAGCGAAATTTGACCTTGTTCAAATTGAGCGAAAATGTACGTCGCCGACGTCTGCATCGACGGCGGCAGCACCATCATCGAGGCGACGAGTTCGCGCAGCGAGATGGTGAAGGTCATCATCCAGCCGGCGACGATACCCGGTAGGAGCAAGGGCAGGATGATACGTCGGAACACGTACCACGGCTGGCCACCGAACACTTGCCCGGCGTGCCGCAAGGATTCGTCGAGCTGGCCGTTGCGTGCCTTGACGTATTGTACGGTGTACGGCAGGAAGAACACCACGTAAGTGAGGACAACCATGCCGTACGTGTTGTAGAGGTGGAGCGGCATCCATGGTGCGTTCCATAGCATGATGAGTCCGACGACGAGGACCATATCGGGAACCGTGTTCGGCAGCAGGCTGAACATGTCCGTGATCCGTTCCGGCAAGCGCTTGCCGCGCCCGATCGTGAGGGCGAACCAAGTACCAAGCGCCGCCGCTAAGCATGCGGCGAGCAAAGCGAGCCCCATGCTGTTGGTTAGGGCTTTCATGCTTGGCGAGCCCCAAGTCAACAGCTCACCGTAGTGACGGAAGGTGAGATTCGTCCAAGCGAGTCCATTGCCTCTGAGCTTCATAAGCGAAGCGGAAATGATAGAGAAGTAAGGGATGCCGATCGCCGTAGCGAGCACAAGCACCACATACAGCCAAGCCAATGCGCGTTGCCAGCCGCGGTAACCCATCAGTTTACCTTGCGAGCTTTTACCACTCACAAGGTTATAGGAATGTCGGCGAACAATGACAGATTGGACATACCAGATTACAAGACAGGCCATTAGAAGGAGCGAAGCTAAGGAAGTCGCTTTGCCGAAATCGACAGGCCAACTAGAAATAGAAGCTTGAATTTCCGTGGTGAGAACGAAATAGCCGATACGTTTACCGAACGTGATAGGCGTGCCAAACTCAGCCAATGTTTTAACAAATATCAGCAAGGCTCCCATCACATAGCTCGAAAACACAAGTGGTAGAAGCACTCGTCGAATGGTATAAGCATAACTAGCTCCATGTACAGCAGCAGCTTCTTCTTTATTTCCACCGATTTGTTGAATTGCGTTTCGAAGTATGAGATACAAGAACGGGAATAAATGCAGACTCATAATCGTGATCATGCCGAAAAGGGTGAAGAAATGGCTGCTTACCCAATGCGCACTAGGCAGGAACTGCTCTAGATATCCTCGCGGCTGCATGAAGAGAATCCACCCCATTGAACCGATATAGGGAGGTGTCATGAAGGGGATCAGGAGCACAATGTCCAACCAACGATGCTGACGAAGCGGTGTTTTTGCCATAATCCATGCGAGCGGCAACGCGAGAAGCGTACTCCCCATTACTACCCAAATACCCAGCATAAACGAGTTGCTGAAAACACCAGTTAAATCTTTTTCGATCACAACCCGTAGAGGGGCTAAGAGATCTAATGTCCCCTTTGTCCAAATGCTTTTCCAAGCTACTAATAGAAGAGGAAGGACGACTAGCATAGCTAGAAGCAGCAATGCCAAGTACGTCCCCGTACGTTTAACAATCATTTTGTCGTCATCCCCAACCTCATCTTACTTTTTAAATAATTGCGTAAATTTTTGTGTGATGGCATCTTGGTTTTCATTCATCCAGCTCCAGCTCACATCCAAAGCAGGGATATCCTTCGCACTTATGCGGCCTTGAATTTGAATGTCGCTGCGACCTGATAGCAAGTAAGAGTCAGTGACCAATTTCTGAGCTTCATCTGACAGCAGGTAATCGATGAAAGCCTTGGATGCATCTACGTTTTTGGATGTTTTCATAATCATTGCAGGTCGTGGAGAGATAACCGTTCCACTTGCTGGATAGATCAAGTCAATAGGCTCACCTTTGGCTTTGGAAGCGTAGGTCATATAATCAACACTTGCCATAACGATTTTTTTGGCACCTGAGATGACGGGATCCATGGCTTCTTGATTAGCACCAGCAATGATAGCGCCATTCGCTTTCACTTTACCGAACAAGTCCCAAGCAGCATCGCCGTTCTTATTCGTGTAACCAGACATGAAATCAAGCGCGGAACCGGACTGAGCAGGGTCTGGAATATTAATTTGATCTTTCCATTCAGGCTTCGTTAGATCGCTCCACTCTTTCGGCGGATTCGTCACAAGCTTCGTATTATAAGCAATCCCTAAGGCAGATAGACTGTAGCTAAAATAGTTGCCATCTTTGTCCGAGTAAGTTGGAATCAGCATATCGCCATTTTTTGCTTCTTTATAAGGAAGCGTTAACCCACTTTTCGTCATCCCGATAGCAGAAGGAAGCGAAGCGAGAATAACAACATCGACAACAGGATTGAACTTTTCAGCTTCCATACGTGCCATGATTTTACCCGTTGTGCCTTGGAACATTTCAACTTCTACACCTGTTTTTGCGGTGAATCCTTTTTGAATGCTAACGGCAAGCGGGTTAGGTCCTGCACTGTACACGACGATTTTACCGCTTAACTTTTTTGCCTCTGGTGTTGCCGTTGGAGCTGTTGATGCGGATGACGTCGCCACAGCTTCTGTTGGTTTAGCGGATGCTGTCCCGGCAGTTGTTGTTTGGCTAGCTGTTCCACACCCCGTTAATCCGACTCCGACCAAAATCGTCATTAAAGCTAATGTACTCGTGTGCAAAGACTTCTTCATTTTCGTTTTCATTTTTAAACGCCCTCTCTCATGTATGATTATGGTAACTGCTCGTTAAAGCACATGAATCTGTTGCTGTGAAACAAACAACTGGACGGAATCTCCAACGGTTAACCGTAAGGGATGGTAGGCCATCCAGGACTCGCCCGTGCTTAGCTGCACAGTGACTTCATAACGTTCTCCCATGTAACTGACCGTTTGTACGACGCCTGTGTAAGACAGGTCGTTGTCCGAAAGCGACTCCCATCGCACATGCTCAGGTCGCACTAGTCGCTTGTCCACTTCCAACCAATTGGTTTTGCCAATGAATCGAGCCGTGAAGGGATGCGAAGGTTTTCTGTAAATGATTTCAGGCGTATCTTTTTGTAAAATACGTCCATCTTTCATGACGATAATTTCGTCCGACATTGACATCGCTTCAGTCTGATCATGCGTGACATAGACGGTTGTGAAACCAATTCTTCGAACCAGATTCATCAGCTCGAGTCGCATTTCTTCTCGTAGAAGAGCATCTAAAGCACTCATGGGTTCATCGAACAACACGAGCTGAGGCTGGACTACAATCGCACGAGCGAGTGCAACACGTTGCTGTTGACCTCCAGAAAGCTCATGTGGATAGCGCTTTTCTTTTCCTTGCAGTTGCACCAACTCAATGGCTTCCATCGTTCTATGACGCCAATTCGTTTTATCTCCTGTTGCCTTCAGACCAAACGCTACATTTTCCAACACTGTTAAGTGAGGCCAAAGTGCGAAATCTTGAAAGACCATACCAAAATTACGCTTGTGTACAGGGCGATTAATTCTGTTCTTTTTCGAAAATAAACAGACATCGCCGAAATGAAGTTCACCTGCATCAGGCGTCTCCAGACCAGCTATGATCCGAAGAAGGGTTGTTTTACCGCAACCAGAAGGGCCTAGTAACGTCGTAAATCTTCCTTTGGCGAGGCTGAGCCCAATGCCTTCCAATGCTGCCATGGAACCAAAAGATTTGCTTATACCGCTAAGTTGTAGAGACATCGCATGCTTCCTTCCGTGCTTTTGATCTCACCCTTAGTGTAGAAGCCGAGCGTCAGCTAAGTATCAATCCTGGGTAAATAGATTGTTAAGTTTTTATTGTGTATCTATTCAACTCCATAGATTTTATCTATAATTGGCCCCAGTTAGGTAGAACAAGGAAGAAGAGGGATACGCAAAAATGAATTGGCATATGTTAAAATTTCAAGTTATTGAACTACTGGATAAGCACAAACGCATTACCTCTGTTGCTGAACATCTAGGACTCAAGCAGCCGACAGTATCCTTTCATATGAAATCCATGGAGCAAGAGATGGGTGTGCAGTTATTTTATTCAAGAGGGGGAAAAGTCCATTTAACCGAAGCGGGGCAATCGTTGAATCATTACGCGAAGAAGATTAATGCATTAGTACAAGAGGCGGAACGAGTTGTGAAGGAATTTGATGAGCGAGGGAGTGGTCATTTAAAAATTGGAGCAAGTTCGGTGCCTGGTACGTATGTGCTTCCGGAAATGTTAAGCTCATTTTCAAAGTTATATCCACAAATTTCGGTATCTTTAACAGTTCGGCCAACTCCGATCATTCAAGACATGCTGCTTAATCATGAAATTGATATTGGCATTATGTCCGCAGAACCGTTTCAGTGGTCTCCGCTCGTAGGTGAAACACTCTGTGAAGATGAACTGGTTTTCTTTTTTAATCCCAATCACCGCTTTGCTCGACAAGAAACGTTGTACCCTGAATTATTAAACGAAGTTCCTTTTATCTTGCATGGGCAAGAGTCTAGCACAAGAACTATGACCTTGAACTGGGCCAAATCTTTGGGGGTTAAGCTCAAACCAGTCATGGAAATGGATTCTTTAGAAGCGATCAAACAAGCTGTTTTAACTGGAGAAAGTGTTTCCGTCATCTCCAAAATTGCTATCGCAAAGGAGCTGCAGCGAGGGGAATTAAGTTGCCGCAGTATTCCTCAGAATCCTTTTAAACGTTACATTTATTTCACTTACAACGCGGACCGAATCCGTTCTTCTTTCTTCGATAGTTTTCTTGCTTGCTTACATGATTCCGTTCGTGCCTACTAATGTGATTTACAAAAAGATCATCTAACGATGACAATCTTCGAACAATTCACCTTTATGCTCATGTCTGTAAGGGTAAAACTTTCCAGAAACGTAGAGGAGATGAAATGATGTTTAAGAAAAATGCAATGACGGTCATTATGGCAGCCGTAGTAGGGACTAGTTTACTGGCTGGTCTGGGTACGGCACCACAGCCAGCGAGTGCAGCAAGCAACATGGTTCCAGATTACGAGGTAAAGCTTCTCCTTAACCCAAGTGTTGTACTTGGAACTGATTTCAAATTGACAAGCAGTGTAAGATCAGCCTTTGGCATGCCGGAGACTGTCACCAAGATGAACGTAGAATTCCTAGATACAAATACCAAAGATATCTATAACAATGGCTGGAGTCCACGCATACGTAAGACAGAAGGCGAAAGTGATTTTGAACTTAGCTATAAAAAGAGATATGCCATTACAGGAAGTGACATTAATGGTGCGCTCACATTGGCGAATCAACAAGGATTTAATTCTGGAGATACAGGTTACGAAGCGCAAATCGAGTGGGGTTACCAAAAGAAAACGCTAAGTATTACACGCTCAAAAAAAGGAAGTAAATCAGGATATAGCGGTATGGATCTGCCTAACCTAGCTGATTCTCGCAGTTTGTTAATCAATAACGCTCCTGATAAATTTAACAACTGGGTTTCCAGCGGTTGGGGAACCAGTAAACTATCCACATCGCGTGTTTTCGGTCCAGTTCTTGCTAAACGTTCCATTGGTACATGGAGTGGTTTGCAGTTGTACATTGAAGTTTGGCCAATTAAGAATGCAGCTGGGACAGGCACAGAATACGTTGTGGAAGCTTCTTTCAAAACAACAAGCCAGACGACAGCATCTACCAAACATGATGAGTTAATTACCTATCTACAAGGCAAGGGTTGGTTCTTGGCCCAAGATTCTTTGAAGACACAATTAATTATGGATCGCTACTAAATTGGACAGCTGCTACAGACGATAGCCCCTAGTCATTCTAACCGCTACATATTCATGCATTCCAAACTTTCGAAACTATCCAAGTGATGGGGACGAAAGTTTTTCGTTCTTCTACCTTGCTACTTCTAATTTTCCCATACTCCCTCGATTAGTCTACTATTGAATGCCGGCTCCTTAGTTACCCGCTATAAAATTCCCAATTTTTGAACCATTATAAAAGCTATTCGCGTTCTTATCTAGCGTACTATATCTTCTACAGCTACCTATCTCCACTATCCCCTTAGCTCAGGAAAACAGAAGTACTTTGATTTAGGAATAATCTAAGCAACCGAATAAGCCCCACTGACAGAGAAGGAGTGAACAGACCCGACAACTGAAATAGCCCACTGACTGAGAAGGAGCGAAACAGGGGAGACAACCGAATAAGATCAACTGACAGAGAAGGAGTGAGCAGACCCGACAACTGAAATAGCCCACTGACTGAGAAGGAGCGAAACAGGGGAGACAACCGAATAAGATCAACTGACCGAGAAGGAGTGAACAGACTCGACAATTGAAATAGCCCACTGACTGAGAAGGAGCGAAACAGGGGAGACAACCGAATAAGATCAACTGACCGAGAAGGAGTGAACAGACTCGACAATTGAAATAGCCCACTGACTGAGAAGGAGCGAAACAGGGGAGACAACCGAATAAGATCAACTGACCGAGAAGGAGTGAACAGACTCGACAATTGAAATAGCCCACTGACTGAGAAGGAGCGAAACAGGGGAGACAACCGAATAAGATCAACTGACCGAGAAGGAGTGAACAGACTCGACAATTGAAATAGCCCACTGACTGAGAAGGAGCGAAACAGGGGAGACAACCGAATAAGATCAACTGACCGAGAAGGAGTGAACAGACTCGACAATTGAAATAGCCCACTGACTGAGAAGGAGCGAAACAGGGGAGACAACCGAATAAGATCAACTGACCGAGAAGGAGTGAACAGAGCAGAGAACCGAATAAGCCCACTGACTGAGAATGAGGGAAACAGAGGCGACAACCGAATAAGACTAACAGACCAAGAAGGAATGAACAGACCCAACAACCAAATTATTGTACAACTCAACTACTGAACGAACTTAATAGACCATCACAACTTTAAGCGACTTGTTCATAATTTTAGTAGTTGGTGATAACTAAATAACATGAAGAGTTTGAATGAGTTGAAAAGGGAAAATGCGAGTCGCGCGCTTAAGATGTAGTAGTCGGTGGAGGTACAGTGAAATTAAATATGCAGCGTTTAATTAAGTTTTCGAAGATAGGCATGTTCAATGAAGTTAGATTTATTCGGTAGCAGAACTCGGCTAAATAATTCTGAAGATGACGGGCACCGATGCCATGGAAGGTAGTATTCATCCAAGTGCTTGCTTGTTTAGCAACTTCAAGTAGGGGGCGCTGCCGCTTGGGGGCATAAAAACCAGTAGTCGTATGAATTTCATTTACAGTTGGTTCGATATGTTGTTCATGGAAGGTTGAAATATCGCTTCTAGTAATATGCTTATTTCTAGGATGTAAGGGGATAACATGTTTAATTTTGATATATGTAGGTTCGCCTAAATCATTGAGCGAGGAGCCTACGAGCAGGAGATGTTCTTGAGGATGTTTATGAACGCTTGGGTTGAAGGGTTTTCCATAGATAGCGGAGTTAATTTGTACTGTTCCCGTCAGTTGATTTTGGTTATCTGCCTGTAGGATGGAAGTGCGAATTTTATGTAGGATTAACCAGGCGGTTTTGTAAGTGACGCTAATAAGTTTTGAAAGCTCCATGGCAGTAGTTCCAACATGAGTACGCGAAATTAGGAAGATTGCCAATAACCACTTGCGAAGTTCAGTCCTAGAGCCTTCCATAATCGTTCCTGAAAGTAAGGAGGCTTGGAAACGACAACGGGAACACTCATACAACGGTAAACGTCGAGTTGTAGTTACGTAGGCATGACGATTATCGCAATGTGGGCATTGAAAGCCATTGGGCCATTTTGTTTTAAAAAGAAAGTCGATGCAGGTATCTTCAGAAGAAAAATAATTATGAAACTGCTCGTAAGACAAATTAGAAATTTCCATAAAAGTTCTCCCTTAAAAACAAAACGGAACATTTGTTCTCTATGTTAATTATACCAAACGTATGATCTGTTTTCAATAATTTGGATAAAATAAGTTATTCTTTTTCCTGAGTGAAGGGGATAGTGGAGATACGGATTGAGAGAGATTGTACTGGGGGATGGCGAAAGCTGGAAAGCAGGCAGAGGGGGATGGAGTAGTTTACTGGAGAACGTGACCGAGTGATGAAATAGGTAGAGCATTGGTGAAGGCCGAAGGGGACCGAGTGATGAAATAGGTAGAGCATTGGTGAAGGCCGAAGGGGACCGAGTGAGGAAGTAGGTAGAGTATTGGGGCGAAGGTGACCGAGTAATGTAGTTAGGGTAGTGTATGGCGAAGGGCAAGTAGGAAGTGCATGGAAGAGGGGGAAACGGGGAGTACAACTGGGGTTGTGAGGGTGAAAAAGTGTATTGCAATAGGGGAAAGGTAGTGTGAAGGAAATGGGATCGAGCAGTTGAGGCAAATCCAGTAAGTAGGGAATATGTGATTGGGCTTTGGTTAGTTTGAATGGAGTGAGGGATGGTGGAGGATTGGATCGTCTTTTTCAAAACATGTCCGCATAAGGTAGTACTAATGAATTATACGAATAAGTAGGTTAGAGGAAGGGGGAGAAGCATGCTGCAGAGGCGACGATGGAGAAGCAGGCCAACTGTGAAAACAAGCCGTAAAAAGGTACTGTGGATTGGTTTGCTCATCTTAGTCTTGTTTTGTATTCAGTTTTTTATTTTTATAGAACGAAATTTAAGACCGCCTTTGATGAACCTAGCGAAGGTTAGGGTTAAGCAGATTGCAACTCAAGCGATAAATAGTGCAATTGCCGATCATGTGGCAGGGGGAACGAATGCGGAGCAATTAATTGATTGGAAAATGGATAAAAACAATAAGATTACAGGTTTTATGTTGAATTATAATGAGCATATGAGGATTACTTCGGAGGCTATTAAAACGGTCCAAGGTGAGTTGAACAATCTGGAAAGTATTGCAGATCATATTCCCCTCGGGCAGGCTATGAATAGTGCGATTCTTGCCTCTTTTGGCCCAGATATCCCGATTAGATTACTGCCTGTTGGAAGTGTGAAAGTGGATTTAAATACGCGAACTCAAAATGTTGGCATTAATATGGTGATGTTTGAAGTCTATGTACACATTGTTGCAGAAGTATCTGTTATTATTCCTTTCGATTCAGAAACAGAAATTGTAGAAACAGAAATTCCTATTTCTTATTCGCTTGTAGTGGGGGATGTTCCAACTTATTATTATGATAATAAAGGAAATCCGGTGGGAAGTTCGAAGGAAGGCAGTCCACCGAGCATAACACTACCTACTATTCCGCACACAGGGGCAACAAATGCTACACCTAAGGATGGTGTAATTAAATAAAAGTTCTAAAAAATAAACCCACCATAAGATGGCGGGTTTATTTCATCTTGCCTCGTTCTTCGCGCTCCCATCTTCGTAAGGATGGATAGGGATCATAACTCCACTCTGTAGTACCGTTATCGCGATATAGCCCGAAATGAAGATGCGGAGGAAATTTGCCGGATGTACCTGGTTTTCCATAGCCAGAGCTGCCGACCCAACCGAGGGTTTGTCCGGGTTTGACGATATCGTTTATTTTGATAGATTTTTGAAAGCCAGATAGGTGGGCGTAGTAGTGATAAATGTTATTGAGGTCACGAATACCAATTCGCCAACCACCGTAGGGGTTCCATCCTTTGATTTCAACGATACCGTAGCACGTACTTCTAACTGGGACGCCGTAGCCAGCGAAAAGATCAGTCCCTTCGTGGGTACGATGGCCTCCCCAACCGCGACTATCTCCCCAAGTGCTGCGGTAAGAGTAGTTGGATGTAACAGGCAGTGGAAATGCATGAGCATTTGCCTCTAATGTGCCCAATGTTTCATAGATCGCAGTGAATTGACGTATGCGTTCAACACTACGTGCGTTGTGGTAATAGTTCCAAAGGTTCGTCTGTAAAGTATCTACTCTTGTTCCATTGTTGCCTAAGATCGCTGCCATAGCCGCTAATACATCTAAATCGTTGTTCCGGTCAGCAATGCCGTCCCCCGATCCATCTCGGCCTAAGCCATGGAAGAAGGAAACACTTTTCAAATTGGTGTCTTGTGGATCTGGATTCAGTATGCCCGCCCATACAAGTTCTGAAAAATAAATGTTCGTGAGGCTTTGCTGAACTGTTCTTTTTTTGGCAATATTGATGGTTTTCTCATATTGGTCTACAGCTGCTAGGTACGTCCAAGGAATACCAGAGAGTAAGCTTATTTTCTCAAAAAGCTCTTTGCGCTCCGCTTGTGATGGTTTGGTCGGTTGGGAGCTTGGAATTGGTGTAATCTGGTTATGAGCCCTAGCGAGTGTTCCGTCAATATTTGAAAAAGGTGGTATTGCACTTGTTGATAGGAGGAGGCTAAGGACGAGAACCTTTGACCAAAATGCTCTGCTTTGCATCTCTATCATCCTTCCTGAAATGTTAGTTCTTAGGATGTACGGATGTCTTGTTGTTTATCCTTCGATCTTTCGTTGCCCCGGGATATTTGCTATGATGCCAGTAAGAGGTGAGATGAGTGTCTTTTAACCATAGAGAAGAGCATGTTGACGATCATATGTTGTTAGTACAAGCTAATTTGGATGATATGAATCCGGAGTGGATGACGTATGTGATGGATAAGCTGTTTGACGCAGGAGCTAACGATGTTTATATGGTACCCATTATTATGAAACGAGGGCGTCCAGGTGTGATGCTGAATGTATTAGTGGATGAAGGGCGACTGTCTTCAATTGAAGATATTATTTTTAGTGAAACAACTACGCTGGGCATTCGCTATCTCCATGCATCATGTCATCGATTGGCAAGAGAATTTGAGCATGTTGAAACACCTTGGGGACCTTTAACGGTAAAAGTCGGTTATCATGAGGGGAAGTTGGTGCAATTCGCACCTGAGTTTAAAGAATGTGAACAAGTGGCGCGGATACATGACGTTCCTTTGAAGAAGGTATACGAGGAAGTAAGAATGTTATTTATTGGGCAAAAAAGAGAAAAAAACGCTCTTCCAAAATAATGGAAGGGCGTTTGTCATGTAAGCGACTATTGAGGTGAGCTAGGTGCGGCGCCATGATGTGTGTGTGTATGAGTGTGATCATGGCTGTGCGAGTGATCGTGGTGATGGTCATGATCATGGCTGTGCGAGTGATCGTGGTGATGGTCATGATCATGGCTGTGTGAGTGATCGTGATGATGGTCATGATCATGGCTGTGTGAGTGATCGTGATGATGGTCATGATTATGGCTATGTGAATGATCGTGATTGTGGTCATGGTGGTGATGATGATCATCGTGCGTATGCGTATGTTCATGACTATGATCATGTGCTAGGTGTTCGTGGCTAACTTGCCACTTCCCAATGAGCGGATCAATTTTGCCAACGACAACACGTAGAACATTAGGCTGTTTAGGCAAGTCTCTTGTGCCTGCACCATAACCGATTTGGTTAACGACCATCGGAGGGAAGCTTTTGGAGAACTCATCAACAATACCGGAAATAATACCGGCCCCAGTTGGCGTTGTCATTTCTAAACTATAAGGAGTTGAAGCGATAGGTATGCCTTTCATCATCTCCAGTGTGGCAGGAGCGGGAACTGGATAAATACCATGATCGATATGTATGGTTCCTGATCCTAGAGGTACCGGAGAGGAGAAAATACGCTCGATCTGCAAGGAATCGATGGCTAAGGCAACACCTACGATGTCGACGATCGAATCAATGGCACCAACTTCATGAAAATGTACTTTTTCAATAGGGGTTCCGTGAATCTTAGCTTCAGCAATCGCAATTTTCTCAAAAATAGCTAAGCTTAGGGCTGTAACACGCTCATTGAATGCTGCTTTTTGAATGGCATCGACGATTTGTGAATAATGTCTGTGTTGCTTAGGAGGATATTCTGGATCGAGTATGACATCTAGTTTAAGGGCAGAAATGCCGCGTTTCACAACTCGCTTCCATTCCAAGGTGTATGGCTCTAGTTTGATTTTGGAAAGCTCATCCTCGATATAAGCACGGTCTGCTCCCGCATCCACCAAAGCGCCAAGGGTCATATCGCCGCTAATGCCAGAGAAGCAGTCCAAATATAAAATGCGCATAGTCGTTGTTCACGCTCGTTTCGACATATTTTTGTTAATGAGTCCTGCATAGTAACCAGCGCCAAAACCATTGTCGATGTTAACGACGGAGATGCCAGGCGAGCAGCTATTCAGCATGGACAGCAAAGGGGCGATCCCGGCAAGGTGCGCTCCGTATCCAATACTCGTCGGCACCGCGACGATGGGTTTAGACACAAGCCCGCCCATGACACTGGCGAGTGCACCTTCCATGCCGGCTACAACCACAATCGCATTCGCACCGCGAATGAGCTCGAGCCGGCGGAAAAGCCGATGAATGCCAGCGACACCCACGTCGAACACGCGTTCAACGTGGCTGCCCAGGCATTCTGCCGTAAGGGCCGCCTCCTCCGCCACGGGGAGGTCGGAGGTGCCTGCGCATACGACGGCGATATAGCCGTCGTGGACTTTGAGCAGCGGGCGCTTAAACCAAGTGAGCGCCCGTGCGGTTTCGTGGTAGGTGACACCTTCCACGTTGGCTACGACATAGGCGGCTTTGGCCGCGTCGACGCGCGTGGCAAGCACGCGGTCGGTGTGCTCCATCAGCCGCCGGAAAATAGCCTCGATCTGCTCGGGCGTCTTGCCTTCCCCGAAAATAACCTCGGGGAAGCCTGTACGCTTCTCGCGATCGATGTCGAGCTGCGCAAATCCTAGATCAAGGTTGGCGGGACCTGAGCCGCCTTCCTTGATGATTTGCTTCTTGGCTTCGTCAATGTCCAGATCGCCGGCCTGAACAAGTTTTAAGATCTTCTCTAAGTCCATCATAAGGAAGCTTCTTTCACCTTATCTTTGGTTTCTTGGGACAGGACTTCATTCATACTGCCCGTACGGTAGCCTTGCAGGTCTAAGGTGACATACGTAAAGCCAAGCTTGCTGAATTTTTCATAGATCGCATCACGATGTTCAACGACCTTGTGAATTTCATCTGGCATGACTTCAATTCGGGCAATTTTCTCGTGGTGGCGTACGCGAACTTGGTAGAGACCAAGCTGGGATAAGAAGTATTCTCCTTCATCCAATTGGTCAATCTTCCATTTCTCGATTTGTGTACCATACGGTATACGAGAAGATAAGCAGGCGAAAGAAGGTTTGTTCCATGTGCTTAGACCAAGCTCTTTGGATAGCGCTCGGATCTCGTCTTTGGTTAAGCCAGCTTCCTGCAGTGTACTGCGGACGCCTTGCTCATTCTTCGCTTGAAGACCTGGTCTGTAGTCGCCTAAGTCATCTACATTGGAGCCATCTAGGATATATGGATAACCCAGTTCTTTGGCAATATCTTGCAAATGGGAATAAAGCCCCGTCTTGCAGTGGTAACAACGGTCAGGATTATTGGCTACGAAATTCGCATTCTCCAATTCCTTTACCTCTGTTTTGTGCAAGCGAACGCCGAATTGCTCTGCTAGTTGTGCAGCGGCATCGAACTCCCTCGTGGGAAACGTTTCCGATGCTGCGGTCACGGCAAGTACTTGATCACCAAGCTCTTGCTGTGCGCGTTTGAGGACGAATGTGCTGTCTACCCCTCCGGAGAAGGCGACGATGACACGGCCCATGTTTCTTAAAATTTCGCCAAGCTTGCGATCTTTCTCGCGCGTCACTTCAGTTATGCTCATGTTTCTTTCCTCCCATACAGCCTTGATGTAGTAAGCTGAGCTGTTTTGGTCCATCTAAACAAGTGTATCACAAGTGACCCCCAAAGTGGATTGTTTTGTCAGTCATTCATGTTATAATAACATCATTGAGAAACCAAATAAAAAGGCGGGAATTACAGTGCCTAGAAAAGTATTAGAGAGAAAACCAGACTGGTTAAAAATTAATCTTAAGACCGATGAGAATTTCAAAGAAATTAAATCTATGATGCGTTCCAAGACGTTGCATACAGTTTGTGAAGAAGCCAAGTGTCCGAACATTCATGAATGCTGGGCGAACCGGACAGCGACTTTTATGATATTGGGTGATATTTGTACGCGTGCTTGCCGCTTCTGTGCAGTTAAAACAGGCCTCCCTACTGAGCTTGATTTGGAAGAGCCAGAACGTGTTGCAGACGCAGCGCTGCAAATGGGGCTTCGTCATTGTGTTGTTACTTCGGTGGCACGCGACGATTTAACGGATGGCGGTGCCATGATTTTCGCAGAGACGATTAAGGCGATCCGACGTAAACTGCCGATGTGTACAGTTGAGGTGTTAATTCCTGACTTCCTTGGTCGTGAAGAATCACTGGCTACTGTGCTTGAGGCCAAACCAGATATTCTGAATCACAATATGGAAACGGTCGAGCGGATGTCTGATCGGGTTCGTTCCAAAGCGAAATACCATCGTTCACTCGAATTATTGCAGCGTTCTAAACGGTTAGCCCCTAACATCCCAACAAAATCTAGTGTCATGATTGGTGTAGGGGAAGAGTGGGACGAGTTGCTTCAAACGATGGAGGACCTGCGTAAAGTGGATTGTGATATTATGACAATCGGCCAATATTTACAACCGTCTACGACACATTTATCTGTCTCCAAATATTATACACCTGAACAGTTCGCCATGTTGAAGGAAGAGGGCATGAAACGGGGCTTTAAGCATGTGGAATCAGGCCCGCTAGTACGTAGTTCCTATCATGCGCACGAACAGGTGAAAGCAGCATCTAGCGTTTAGCATTCATTGAACGGATCATAGAAAGGAGAGCTTCCTACCACCATGATTCATATTGCCAATAAAACATATGAGCTTGTAACTGACCACAAAAATGGTTGGAATTTTGAGGTGTTCAAGGAACGCTTCAGCGAAGTATTGGAGCGATACGATTATATCGTAGGAGATTGGGGATACAGTCAATTGCGGCTAAGGGGTTTTTTCAAAGAAATCCACCCGAAGGCGACCAAAGAATCCTCCATCGCAGCTCTTCAAGATTACTTGAACGAGTACTGCAACTTCGGCTGTGCTTACTTTATTATCGAGAAAGTAAATGCACCTAAACAGCAAACACCAGCGGAAGTCATCAGTTCAACTACAGTCTAAGCAATTTAGGAAATAAAATAACGCCATCTGAACTCCAGTAAGTATGGAGCGCAGATGGCGTTATGTTGTTCAAGGCCCTATTTGACTTCAAGCCCAACAAAGGCCTCGCGAACGCGATTCCAGAATGGAAATGGGCGGAACCGAGCAAATTTCACTTTGACATGAGAAGCAACACGGCAGCGAATGGAAACGACATCGGCACGCTGCATATATTTATGATCCAAGGACAGCAGCATATTCTGCTGGGCCTTCGGATAGATGTCACAGTGGTGATGCTTCGGTAAAATCATCGATGAACCCAATGTGCGGTACACGCGATTATTAATCGATGCGATCTCGGCAATTTGAATAGCTTCAAGGGACGGATGGACCATAGCGCCGCCCAAGCTCTTGTTGTACGCGGTACTGCCTGCGGGAGAAGAGATGCAAATACCATCACCGCGGAACATTTCGAACATCTCATCGTTGACGTGGAGTCTTGCGACTAGTGATACCTCGATCCCGCGAATCGTAAACTCGTTAAGTGCAAGATGTGTTTCCACACCTTTGTCCGTCGTAATTTCAATTTCGACAACAGGATAGCGCACGACGTGCAGCTCCTCTGGTGTAGCGACATTGAACATGAGTGATGCTAGGTGATCTAACTCATTTGGCTTCCAATCTGCGAAAAATCCAAGATGCCCCGTATGGATCCCAACGAAAGCGATATGATCCAATTTGTCGACATACTTATGAAATGCTTGGAGCATCGTACCATCCCCACCAATGGACAGGACGATATCGGGACGATCTTCATCTCTGGGCATGCCTTGCTTAGCGGCGAGAGCGTGGAAGCGTTCGGTCAGCTCCTTGGAAATGTCATCGCCTCGTTCAATGACGTTATATTTCAAACTTGTTCCTCCTAAGAGTTGTTCATTAGCGAAACTTTCTTCGTAAGCGTGGTCTGAGTACTCATACAATTATTTCTTAATAATTGGAGCAGAAAGCATCAATTTCTTGGAGAATGGATTCAGGAGTATACCGGAATTCTGCGGCAACCCGATAGCTGTCGTTGCTGAAATGCGTAACTCGTACAATTTCACCATAGACAGTCATAGGTTGAGAGACATTCGGGAGAATGAAGCTGAACTCCAAAATCAAGGGAAAGAAGAGTCGGTTGGATGTAACAAATGATAATCCGCCAACACTAATATCGAGGAGTTGTCCTGTAAAAGCAACACCCTTCTGGGCAGATAAGCTTCGTATACCAGCGACGCGCAGTGTGATCGGTGTGCGCAGTGTAAGCTTAGCACGTGGATGTCTGCGGTTTTGATGCTGAAAGATTTCTTCAGGAAGGGATAATGTCAGGAAACAGACTGTCTTTTTGAGTTCAAGCCCAAGCAAATCGACATAAGCGTAATATAAAATGGCACCATCTTTGAAAGAAAATTCAACGAAAGAAACATGTTCGAGTTTGTCGAAAGGGTAAACGCCTAATTGTTCAAGACATACGGTTATCGAATCTTCACTTATTTTGTCGAGGGCAAAGTTATCTTCAAAACAGAAAGGTTGTCCATCTTTACATTCGCCAACAATGATAATATGACAATCCTGATTTGGCGAAAAAGAAGCCAATTCTAGTACCTTATTCCAATCCATAGCATCACCAAGTCGTTAGATTTACATTCACATCTGCCTATACATCCTGTAAATTCTCTTCTCATCATAATTTATCTAAGTCAATAAGAAAAGCCCCAAACGGGGCTTTAACAGAGGTTATCCAATTTTTCCACATAGGAAAGTTAAGTTTTCGATACCGAAAACCGCTTTCCTATATCGCTCATCATTAAATGGCTTCGGTAGAAGTTTTCTCATTATGAAGTTAAGGTGCTGGTAACGAGTGAGAGTTCAAACGAATGCGCAAAGTTGATTGAGATGGGGCGTACACGAATTGAGAAGTGTGGCCCATGAACAAGATGGGCTGGAATGGTGGCTTGAAAATGCTGGGATTGCTCAATAAGTTCCCCGATGGGAGCCATGAGGACGATTTTCTGCTCCCACGTTTCGCCATTTTCTGCATAATAAATGACTTCTACTGCCGTATCCTGCGGCCAAATAGGGCCGAAATGGATTTGCGCCGAGATTTCTTTCGTAGAGGGCTGAATCTCATCTAAGGGAAGGTCGGAAGTCGATTTATCGGCATGGTCCTCAATATTTACAATTCGAACCTGATGCCAGTTGCTGCGGATGAACTGCTTGTAATCGGCAACTTTGGTCGCCACATCATAATGATCTGCTACAAAAAGACGAGCACGTTTGGCTGTTGGTACATACGAAAGATTCGTATAGTCCTGCACCATTCGGTGCGTGTTATAGACCGGGCTGAGCGATTGAACGGATCGCTTCATGCGTCCAATCCATTGATGAGGAATCTCACCTTGATTGTAGTATAGAGGGATAATCTCATTCTCCAGAAGGTGATAAATCGCTTTCGTATTTTCCTTCTCTTGTGCGGCCCAGTCCGCGGCTCCTGTGGATCCGATAGCCCAGCCGTTGTTGCCGTCGTAGCCTTCCTCCCACCAACCATCAAGGACACTGAAATTAAGAACGCCATTCATGGCCGCTTTCTGGCCGCTGGTACCGCTTGCCTCAAGAGGTCTGCGGGGATTATTTAACCAGACATCGACGCCTTGAACGAGATAGCGGGCCATGTTGATATCATAATTCTCGAGAATAACGACTTTACCTAGAAACTCTTTTAACTGAGAAATACGGTAAATCTCTCGAATGAGATCTTGGCCGGGGTAATCAGCAGGGTGGGCTTTGCCTGCAAAAATAAATTGCACAGGTCGCTCGGGATCGTTGACTAGCTTCTTGAGACGATACAAATCATTGAAAATGAGATTGGCTCGTTTATAGGTGGCGAAGCGTCTGGCGAACCCAATTGTAAGGGCTTTAGGGTTTAAATACTGCCGAACTTCTTCAATCCGTTCTTCGGATTCACCGTTACGCCTGCGTTGCTCCATGAGATTATTCCGTGCATAACGCACTAAATCTTCTTTTAAATGCTGATGAACCTTCCAAATGGATTCGCTCGGAATAACCTCGATTTGCGCCCATTGGTGCTCGTTAGACTGCTCCTCACGCCATGTGCCAGGGAGGAATCGATCAAACAGTTCCTTCCAAGCAGGGGCGGTCCAGGTGTCCAAATGAACACCGTTCGTGATCGAACTGATGGGAACCTCACCGGCATCAATATGACCATGGAATTCTTTGAACATTTCGCGTGAAACCTGCCCATGCAGCTTGCTGACACCATTTCGCAGTCCTGCCGTATTCATCGCCAAATGAGTCATATTGAATTGACCAGACTTATGATCAAGTCCTAATGAAAGAATGCTTTGTCTATGCTGAGGCAGCTCGCCCAAAAGATGACCGAGATAGTGTTCCACCATCTGAGTGGAGAATGTATCGTGACCCGCTGGAACAGGCGTATGGGTCGTAAAAACGGTGGCAGAGCGAACAGTCTCTACCGCAACATGAAAAGGAAGACCCAAGTGAAGCAGTTCTTTCAGCCGTTCTAACGTCAGGAAAGCTGCGTGACCTTCATTAATATGGTACACATTCGGGTAGATGCCGAGCGCTCGAAGTACCTTGACTCCACCGATGCCCAGCACCATTTCTTGGGCAATCCGCATATCTTGATTCCCGCCATACAGCTGCGCGGTCAAAGCTTTATCTCCGTCATTATTGGCTTGATGATCGGTATCCAGTAAAAAGACGAGATTGCGTCCTACCTTAGCAGCCCAAACCAAGAGGGTGATTTGGCGGCCGGAGATATCAAGTGAAACGGTGAGCTGCTCGTTATTTTGAAGTACAGGACGAATGGGTAATTGCTCAAAATCATAGGGGAATAATTCGCTTTGCTGACTGCCGTTCGCATCGATTTTTTGCGTGAAATAGCCTTTCTTATAGAGTAAGCCCACACCTGAAAGTGGTATGCCTAGGTCACTCGAAGATTTGATGTGATCGCCGGCAAGAATGCCAAGCCCGCCCGAATAAATCGGAAGCGATTCATGAAAACCAAACTCAGCAGAGAAATAAGCAATTTGCACATCATCTCCGGCAGCATAGTTGTTTGAATACCAACCGGGTTCATTCATATACGTATCGAATCTTAACATGACTTGGCGATAGCGCTCGACGAAATCAGCGTTCTGGCTTAATGCTTCAAGCTGAGGAGCCTCTAGTTCATGGAGCAGTCGAACGGGATTGTGACCGAGGGCTTTCCAACGGCCAGGGTCCATGCTTTCAAAAAGCTGCAGCGCATCATAGTTCCAACTGAACCATAAATTATAAGATAGCTCGCGAAGTCGCTCAATCGCCTGTGGTAAAGCTTTGGCCTCTTGGGGGTCAGCTGCTAACATATCTGAATATTCTCTCCCTTTATAAACATGATCGTAGTTTCCCATATTATCTTGTTCCACCAACCTTTTCATACACCAGTCTAAGTAAGGAATATGCAAGATAGAGACTCATGATGACAGCAAAAGCACCAACAAAGACCATCGCACTTATCGGGAAAATAAGTTGGAGATAGCTCAATACGGGTGAGTTTGCTTCGTACTGCGGCAAGAATACAGCCTGTTGACTTCGAAATTGCTGCATAGGCTCCCAAATCAGGAGAACAATAGCCGCAGAGAGAATGCCATGAAGGAGGCGGGCAAATAGAAAAGGGAGATAGCGCATATTCGTATGGCTTAACAAGCTAACAATTTGAGCATGGACGGACATGCCGGCCCAGGAAAGAATGAAGGCGCCTATTGCTACTTTACTGGAAAGGGCAAGCGAAGCGGGAGCACCTCCTGCAGCTTTTGCGCCAAGTGTGACTTCGAATAACCCATTCATGACCGCTTGCGAGAGCTCGTGAGGTAATCCTGTGATGGATAAGAGGGAAGTAATCAACAGGTAGAACACATTCATTACCTGAGCAGAGGTAAGTACCTCTAGAACGACAGAGAAGAAGACAACAAGTCCACCTACAACGAACATTAAGCGGAGAGAATGGAGAATCGATTCACTTAATAAGATACCTAATGATCTTCCATCCTGTAATCTCGCGTTATGCATCGTCTGGAAGGCTTGTTTCCATATAGATCCCCTCTCCCTAGTTGGCCCAGGCGTAGGCAGGGCTTTCCTGCCGTGAAATCGCATGATGAGACCAATTATAAACGAGCCTCCATAGTGGGCAATGGCCAAAATAAAAGCTAAGGTGGCGTCGTGGAAAAATCCGATCGAAACGGCTCCGATCAGAAATATGGGGTCTGAACTCGTTGTGAAGGCGACAAGACGTTCACCTTCTTCCCGGTTGACCAGCTTCTGTTCCCAGAGCTGTGCAGTTAACTTAGCCGCTACAGGGTATCCAGCGGCAAAACCCATCGCCATCACGAATCCGCCAATCCCAGGGATTCGGAAGACAGGGCGCATCATCGGATCAAGCAGTGTACCGAAGAAATGAACAATCCCGAAGCCGAGCATAATTTCGGAAATGACGAAGAATGGGAATAGGGCTGGGAAGAGTACATCCCACCAAATGGAAACGCCGCGCAAAGCGGCCCCAAACCCGTCATGCGGGAATAGGACTAAACATACAAGGATGGCTATTGTAACAAATGACAGAAGTAAGGCTGGGGTGAAGTTTTGTTTCGGCATAAACGGTGGATACCTCCTCTTACTCAACTATATGAATAAGCTTGGACATACATACCGTCCCGAATTTATTGGCATAGTAAGTAGATAAACATGCACACTGAAGTAGGACTATGTGTCTGTTTATTTTAAACTATGGACTGTTCAGTCCTTGTTTTTATGGTAAAATAGAACTAGTAAAACTTAAATCCTATACGTCGGGAGTGATTCAAATGACAGGTGTCATTGCCGGATTGGTTGTCTGTATGTTCGTGTTTGTCATTCGAGAAACGCTCATGCAAGCAGGGGACGAGGATTTAGAGAACTATTGAATACGAATTGCGAGGTTTCTTTGTATGTCAGAGAGCAAAAACAGAACGATATTTGAGTTAATGGGGGGGGCGGAAACGGTAAGTCGTTTGGTAGAGGCCTTCTATCCGAAAGTACAGCAGCACCCGTTACTTTCGCCGCTTTTTCCAGCTAACATAGATCCAGTTATAGAGAAACAAACGTTGTTCCTGACTCAATTTTTCGGTGGCCCAACTTTGTATTCCGATCGCCATGGTCATCCGATGATGCGAGCTAGGCACATGCCTTTCCCGATTACAAGAGAGCGTGCGGATGCATGGTTATCTTGTATGACAGAAGCAATGGCAGACATCGGCATGCCGGATGATTTACAGGCTTTTCTTATAGAACGGCTTAGAGGTTCTGCGTATCATTTCATCAACACACCTGAGGAAGACTAGTCCGTTCTTCCTACTACCTGAATTAGGGAAAAGGCGGGATTTCAAGTGGTCGAACCCTTATATGAGATATCAGTAACATGCACCTACTGTACCAATACATTTAAGACGAAGAAGGTTCGACCTAGCTTCAAGAAGGCAAGCAGAACAGATGCGGATTTCTGTCTTTACTATAAGGATATTAATCCTGATTTCTACGTTGTGCGGATCTGTCCTTTTTGCGGGTATGCGCATACGGAGAACTTCTCGGATCGATGGACTCCGGGAGAACGAGCCATGTTCCACGAAAAAGTAGCTCAGAACTGGTCGATGCGGGATTATTGCAGGGAGAGAACGTGGGAAGATTCGATTCAGTGCTTTAAGCTGGCGCTTTTAAGCGCTCAAATTAAAAACGAGAAGTCACGTGTTGTTGCTGGTTTATTGCATCATTTGGCTTGGCATTACCGGGACAAAGGCGACTGGGAGCAAGAAGAACGTTTTCTTGCATTTGCGTTAGATGCCTATGTGAATGTATTCGAAACCGAAGGCATGGATCTGAATAATGCGAAGCTTATGTATCTACTAGGCGAGCTGAACCGGAGATTAAAACGTTTCCAAGAGGCTGTTAAATGGTTCTCTCGGGTCATTAATGATCGTAAGATTATGGATGCTGGGATGATTAGGGCAAGTCGTGAACAATGGGTCACAACGCGAGAAGATATGCTGGCTATGCGTCTAGAGTTGCCGGATGAGATGAAGCAAGCTACGTAATTGCGAATAGATGGGTACTACACCCCAATGAACGCTTAGCCATAAAACGGTTTTTGACCGGGATGGTTAAGCGTTCATTTTTTGTGCAATTCCCTGTGGATGCTTGAACAATGTGGGACGGTTTTTGCCAGTATGCTTGGATTGATATAGGGCGTGATCAGCTTCCGAAATGAGTGTTTTAAGATCCATGCGTGGAGAGTCAGCAGTTGAGATCCCGATAGATATGGAGATGGGAGCGGCTTCCAAGCCATTTTTTTTGTAGAGAAATAATTCTGCAATGGAGGCACATAATGTTTGGCCGTAGCTAAGGACGCGAGCAGGATCTGTTTCGGTACAAAGCAGGATGAATTCTTCCCCCCCATACCTAGCTAGATAATCTTGCTCATGAATTAATTGACGTAGTACAGAGCTAATTTCTTGAAGCAACTGATCGCCTTCTAAATGTCCGAATCGATCGTTATATAGTTTGAAGTTATCGAGATCAATCATCATGATAGATATTTTACGCTTATGTAGGGTACTCTGAGCGATGGGCATAAAGCTTCTTAAGTTGGGCAGCTTCGTTAACCCATCTTGATTCGCTTGCATTTCGAGCTTGCGCTGCAGTCGCCAATTATTGTTCTCGTCATTCACCATAATAATAATCATGAAGAGGGTGGCGGATGTAATCATAAACATGAACAATTGATCAAGGGTATAAGACCAAGATAAACTGCGTTCGAGAAAACTGTGGGTAAGTATACGCATAATGAAAACGAATCCACATATTTGAAGCGCAATGCGAATAGGGATGTCCATGAAGCCATTTCGATATTCTTTGTTATGGAAAAAGGAGCTAATGAAGGCTGGGGCAATGAGGTCTTGTGCGATGATGAACCAGGCTTGGCTTTCTTGAGAGATTAGACTAGAACCAGCAGGCAATAGCGTTGAGAAGAGGGCTACAGGCAGTCCATATCGCAACCCAGCCATGAAGATGGGTAACGAGCGCAGATCAATCAGGCCGAATGTTTCTGGGAGTGGAACCAGCATCATGGTGATGCTGGCTAATCCCGTAAGCAACGAGGCGAATAAGTGTTCGTGCGAATCAATTAACATCTTGCTATGAACTTTCAAGGCCAAATAATTTAAAGTCACTAAGGTACATGCGCTTGTCAAAGGAATGAGGTACTCATTCATAAAGGTTCGTTTGCTCCTTGCAATGAACTATGAATTATGTTTATTTCGTACCGCCGTGTCCGCTAGTAAATAATCTCGATCTGTATCCACGAGCGTCAACTTGTTATGACAACAAGGGAAGACAAGCAGTTTCTTCTTACCCTCGTGTATGGACTCAAGCTCATGAATTCTGAGCGGCAGCAAGACATTGGAACTTAGACAGAATGGACATTGGGCCACGTAAATGTCCTTCATGATAATGTCGTAAGGCCAAGTGTTGGCAAAAGGGATCAAGAGTTACTTCGATTCCGATTCGCTCGTGTCTGACGATGTGCTTTTCGCGAGCTCTGCTAATTTCTGTAGAAGAATATGTTGTGGCATATGCATGAGATGTTCTAATGGTACTTTAAGCTGCTCCGCTAACTTAACAGCTGTTTCAGGAGAAATTTGTAACGGTTTCATTTGAGAAATCACCCATCCTGTTCCGATTTAGTCCGAAGGAACTATACATAATTGAATCATACTTTGTGAAGAGAAGCAATGAGGAAGATGCGGATAGTTGGCGAAAGCAGTGGGATATGATTTAATTAAAAGTGGAAAGGAAAGGTGATCACATTGTTAACATTACCTCTCAATCAAACATGGAATCTTGAAACATTTTTCCCTGGAGGAAGTGATTCTCCTGCATTCGCTACACACTTGAAGGAACTTCAGGAGTCGATTGCCGCTTTTCAAGAGCAAGTACGTCGTACAGCTTCTCCGCAAAGTGTTGAGGATACCTCGGCGCTGGCACAATTGATTGAATTGCTTCAGCATAATGTGATGCACATTCACGAGGCGGATTCATTCGTGGGGTGTTTGCAAGCGGACAACCAGAAGGATAAGAAGGCACCTGTGTTAAGCGGACAAGTCAAAAGCCTGTATGCGGAGCATTTATCTTCCCTTACTCACTTTGATCAAATTCTGACGGGGGTTCCCGATCAGGTTTGGGCAGCCTTGTTACAACAAGAGCCGCTTCAAGCTATCGCTTTCTCACTCGATGAACGTCGCGCACTGGCGAAGGAGAAACTTCCGCCAGAGCAAGAAGCTTTGATTAATGATTTGGCCGTTGACGGTTATCATGGGTGGAGCGATTTGTATAATTCGACCGTAGGTCAATTCAGTATGGCTGTTGAAGTTGACGGTAAGCAGGTAGAATTATCCGCAGGTCAAGCTTTCAATAAGCTGCATACGGAGAATCGTGAAGAACGTTTAGACCTATTTGATAAATGGGAACAGGCATGGACGGATAAAGAAGAATACTGTGCAGAAGCATTAAATCATCTAGCTGGCTTCCGTCTTCAGGTTTATAAGGCAAGAGGCTGGAAAAGCATACATAAAGAACCACTAGCCATCAACCGCATGGAAGAAAAGACTTTGAACGTGATGTGGGACGTTATTGACCGCAATAAGGGACTATTCGTGGAGTATCTAAATCGAAAAGCGAAGCTGCTTGGCGTCGATAAGCTGGCTTGGGTAGATGTGGACGCACCGCTTGGGGATTCCTCTAAGAAGATCTCCTATGACGATGGTGCAAGTCTAATCATAGAGCAATTCAAGCAGTTTAGTCCGAAGCTTGCTGCCTTCTCTGAGGAAGCTTTCGAGAAGCGCTGGATTGAAGCGGAGGATCGCCCTGGCAAGCGCCCTGGCGGCTTCTGTACCTCATTCCCGCTAGCGGGTGAGACACGTATATTCATGACGTATGGCGGGACGCTGAATAACGTCTCTACGCTTGCTCATGAGCTAGGACATGGTTATCATCAGCATGTGATGACGGATATGCCAGCGCTTGCGCAGGAGTATGCCATGAACGTGGCAGAAACGGCGTCTACGTTTGCGGAGATGATCGTTGCCGATGCAGTTGTGAAAAGTGCTTCGACGGATGATGAGCGCATAGTGTTGCTCGAGGATAAAATCCAAAGAGCGATCGCGTTCTTCATGAACATTCATGCGCGGTTTATTTTTGAGACGAACTTCTACGCGGAACGCAGTCAAGGCTTAGTTAGTGTGGAGCGCTTGAATGAGCTCATGGTCGATGCTCAGAAGCTCGCATACAAGGATGCCTTGAGCAGCTATCATCCGCATTTCTGGGCGGCTAAGCTGCATTTCTATGCGACAGATGTGCCATTCTACAATTTCCCTTATACGTTCGGGTACATGTTCAGTGCTGGCATCTATGCAAGAGCTGTGCAGGAAGGTGCATCCTTCGAAGACAAGTACATCTCATTGCTTCGAGATACAGGAAGCATGAACGTAGAGGAGCTCGCTCAGAAGCATCTAGGCGTGGATCTCACGCAGCCGGATTTCTGGCAAAGCGCTGTCGACATGGCCGCGCAAGATGTGAAGCAATTCATGGAATTAACTGAATCGAAGGTACGTGTGTAAAATAAGGGATTGAATGAGTCGTAAGTTGGCGCCAGCGAGGGTGAGATAGTCGAAAAATTCGACTATCTCACTGTAGAACGGCGCCTACAAAGACATCCCGATTGAATATAAGTAATTCAATTTTCACGTAAACGAAAAAGGACCGTCACATCTGACGGTCCTTTTTCAATTCCACATCAAAACTTAAAGCTTAAAGATTTGAATGGTTTGTTGCAACTGGGTCACGACCCGCGTCATTTCTTCCGCTTGTGAGACGATGCCCTGAACGGTTGAAATTTGCTCATTCATCGATGCGGATACCTCTTGCGTACCAGCCGCGGACTCTTCTGTAATCGCTGAAATATTTTCCATCGCAGCAGAGATTTGCCCAGAACTTTGAAGCATGCTTTCACTTTCTTCTGCGAATCGAGTAATTTCCTCTGAAATGAAGCCAACGCTGCCAACAATCTCAGCGAATACAATTTCAGTTTGATCGATGAGGACCGTTTGTTTCTTAACGACATCTTCATTGACGCCAATGCTGCGAATTGCATCTTGAATGCCTTGTTCAATGCTCTTAACGAATCCGAAAACTTCGCGTGTGAGGGAAGTGGATTCTTCGGCAAGCTTACGAACTTCTTGTGCTACGACAGCGAAACCGCGGCCATGTTCACCAGCCCTAGCAGCCTCGATGGAAGCGTTAAGCGACAACAAGTTAGTTTGCTCAGCAATTTCGGAAATGGAGCGCGTAACGCTCGTAATCCCAGCAGCTTGGCGAGCTAGCATGTCGATGGTATCAGATACTTGTTTCGTTACTTCTACATTTCGCTTCATACCGACGCCTTGGCTCTCCACCGAAGTGCGGCCTTTTTCAACAAGTGTCATCATTAGATCGGAACGGTTTTTCATTTCTTTAGCTGATCCAGCGTAATTGACGATTTTCACTTCAATATCCTTGGAAGTGATGGATACACCGGAAATCTCCTCGGAGATTTGTCCCGCACCAGCAGCAAGCTCATGGGCCGAAATACTCACCTGCTCAAGAACATTGCGAAAGTTTTCATTCTTCACATAGATATCACGGCTTGTTTGGAAAACTTGTTTGGATATCGATCCTGTATCACGTAAAATATCGCGGAGCTTGTCAATCATCTTATTGAAGGATTGGCCCAGTTGACCGAGTGAATCGTCAGATGTGATTTCTACCTTTTGAGAGAAGTCGCCTTTGGAGATGTTAAGGGCAATCCGGGAAATACCATCGATGGGTTCTGTAAGTTGACCTTCAAACCAACGGATGAAGGGAAAGCTTCCAGCTAGAATGATAACCAGGAAAATTATGCCAAGTAAGCGGTTCCAGTCTGAGGCGAAAGTTACAATTAACATGAAAAGCGAGTTTAAACCAATTAGTGCAAAACAACCAAGTTGTAGTTTCTTTCTGAACGATAAGGATGAGATTTGTTCCAATCCGACCGACTCCTCTGCAAAATTTGTTTACTTATGGAGAAAAATAATAGGTGTATTTGAAAATTATATCACCGAACATGGAAACATTCTACAGTTTTTCGACAACAATCGTTCGGTATTTACAAGAAAATTGGAAATTATATTAAGTGAATATAAAGAATATGGAGAATTGTTAAAATATTGGAAATAAACTGTTGAATTATGTAAAATGACTAGGTATAATAGGTCTACAGTCACAAAAATTAACATAATTAGTAAATAAGCGTAATTTAAGGAGGAGTAATACAAAATTGGAACAGTTGACACTCGCGAGACAAATTGATGTGGTATTTCGTAAGATTAAAGATGAGCTTTCCCATGTGAACTCAGGTACAGTTTTTGTTCATATTCGCAACAATGACATTGGCAAATTTGGCATTAAACATTTGCCTTTTGAAAGCTCAGATGGTGTATTGCCAGCAGTTACTAACGCGGGGTTGACTGAACTACAATTTCAAACTTTTCGTCAGATGGCAATCGAGTCACTGAAGCGCAAGAAGAGCTGGACGCATGGGGAAATCATGTTCGACTTCGCGGTAAGGAAGAATGTTATTTCCATTAGCATCATGTTCGAAAGCAATTACAATATGGCTACATTCGCAAGAACGATTTAGCACTTATACCCTTCATATTTCGTGGAAGAAGAACCCCGATCACAATTGTGACTGGGGTTCTTTTCTTAACAATTTACGACCTTTGCCGTAGGGGATGCACATCGGTGTGCCAAAGATAGGGTCGGTTGTAACTTGGCAATCCATAGCAAACACGTCACGTAACAAAGATGCATTGACGATATCCTCTGGCTTGCCTTCGGCATAAATGGTGCCTTTTTGAATACTAACAATATGGTGCGCATAGCGACAAGCTAGATTAATGTCATGCAGAACCATGACAATGGTGCGCTGTTCTCTCTCGTTCAGTTCAAATAATAAGTCCAATACCTCAATTTGATGTGTAAGATCGAGATAGGTGGTCGGTTCATCGAGCAGAAGAGTAGGCGTATCTTGCGCTAGGGTCATGGCAATCCAAGCGCGCTGACGTTGCCCGCCAGAAAGTGAGTCCACAGTGCGATCAGCAAATTCCTTCATATCGGTAAGCTCGAGTGCCTTTAACACTTTGCGCTCATCTTCCTCAGACCATTGCTGCAACCAGCTTTGGTAAGGGTAGCGTCCTTGTTTGACAAGTTGTCTGACGGTGAGACCTTCTGGGGCTGTTGGCCCTTGAGGCAAGATCGCCATTCGTCTTGCAACTTCTTTGGTAGAGAGCTTAGCGATCTCATGGCCGTTCAATAAAATATTCCCTGAAGTAGGCTTCATGAGCCGAGCAAGTGAGCGCAGCAGCGTAGATTTGCCACAGCCATTACTGCCGATAAATACTGTTATTTTACCTTTAGGGATGGTCAGATTTAAACTTTGGAAAATGGTTGCATCGCCATATGTCAATTGAAGCAACTGGGCTTCGAGTGCTTGATCTGAGGTTGTCATTAGCTCGTTCTCCTTTTTCGTGCAAATGCTAATTATCCGCGATTTCTACTGCGGTATAGGACGTAGATGAAAATAGGTGCGCCAATGGCTGCTGTGAAAACGCCTGCTGGGATATCGTGTGGTTTGAATAGGGAACGACCACATAAGTCCGCGACCAGCAACAGCAGAGAGCCGGTGAGTGCAGATACAGGAATTAAGGAGCCGAAGCTAGGACCGACAAGTTTACGTGATATATGTGGAGCCATAAGCCCAATGAAACTAATAGCACCGCCAAAGGCGACAGCAGCCCCGGCTAATGCAACACTAAGCATGATTAATAGAAACCGTTGGCGCTGTACTTGGCTGCCTACACTTTGTGCAATATCCTCACCAAGTGATTGGATAGTGATGTGCCGCGCATAAAAGAAGATAACAGGAATTAGTACTGCAACCCAAGGGAGCAAGGGATAAACCGCTTTGGCCCAAGATACGCCATAGATACTGCCAGTCATGAATGTTAGAGATTGCTGAGCTAGTACAATTGGACCAGTAAGCATCATGAGATAAGATACTGCACTCATTGCAGCAGTAAGTCCCGTCCCAATGAGGACAAGTCGCAGTGGCGTAATGCCATTTTTCCACGAGAAGAGGTACACCAGCAGGGTTGCAAGGAATGCCCCTAGAATAGCTGCGACTGGCAGCCAATGAATACTGAGTTTATCTGAGAAAAAAAAGAAGAAAGATACAGCGCCAAGCGTTGCACCGCCTGTTGTTCCAATCGTGTCTGGTGATGTGAGCGGGTTTCGCACAATCCCTTGTAGAATAGCGCCAGCTACGCCCAAAGATGCGCCGATTAGCACAGCTACGATAACACGAGGCAAACGCAATGTACGAACGATCATCGTACTTGAATCTGTGCCATAGCCGAATACAGCCTTTATGACATTCAAAGGTTTGATCGTAATGCTACCAACACCTGTGCTAATAATCATCATGAGGATGAGGGCAAGCAATAGAGATAGTGTAATGATAATGGCTTTTTTGCTAATTAAAAAAGAGTAACGTTTACTTCGAATCATAATATCTCGCTTAGAAGTACTCATTTTAGGAGTCCTCCTTTACGTGCTATGTAGATAAAGAAAGGAACACCTAGGATTGCGGTCATGACACCGACATGAACTTCCTTCGGCATTATAATGAAGCGAGCGCCAATGTCAGCGCTAACTAGCAGTATGCCACCTAGCACAGCACAATATGGAATTACCCATCGGTAGTCAATCCCGACAAGAAAGCGAACTATATGCGGGATCATAAGGCCGACGAACACAATTGGGCCTGCAACAGCTACAGAGCCGCCAGCAAGAATAATAATGATAAGTGCTGTGATTAGTTTGATGTACACGGTCTGTTGTCCTAATCCTTTGGCAATATCATCTCCCATGGATAAGACATTGATGTGGGGGGATAGCAGGAGCGCACCGATCCAAGCAAGCAGCATATAGGGATACACAGATTGCAGCATAGCCATTGTCCGCCCTTCGACAGAGCCTACAAGCCAGTAGAGTACTTGTTCGAAGGCTTTGCCATTACCTAGCAATATTCCCTGTGTGAGTGAAGCGAAAAAAGCTGTCATCGCAGCACCTGCGAGTGTGATTTTCATCGGTGTTAAACCGTCGCGTCCTAGCGATCCAAGCCCATAGACCAAGGTAGCGCTCACGGCAGCCCCTAGAAAAGCAATCCAAGTGAATTGCGTGAGGCTGGATACATTGAAAAAGCTAACAGCTATAACAATAGCAAATGCTGCACCAGAATTAATTCCAAAAATACTGGGTGAAGCGAGTGGATTTCGAGTCATGGCTTGCATCAGGGCACCTGCGACGGCTAAGCTTCCGCCAACAAGAGCGGCAATCAAGGCTCTAGGTATTCGCACAGTTTGAATGATAATGGATTCATTTGTGGGTTTATCAGAAGGATCAAAGGAGGTGGTTATTTGATCCCAAGAGTACGTTTTGAGGCCGAACCGGACACTGCTGAGAATTAATGCGATGAGTACACAAACGGCCGCTAGTAATCCGATACTTTTGTAAAAATGAGAGAGTCGTTCTGTTGTTGATGTACGCATGATGGTTGTCTGCTTCCTTCCTGCTTTCTCGCTCCGTTTATTTTAAAGTTTACCGAAGTTGAAGTCAACGATTATGAGAATCATTATCAAAAACATTGACAAATCTACTAATAATCTAGTATTATGTGCAAGGTAGTGAGAATCGTTATCATGTTCATAGTCAACTAAGGGGGAACACGTACAGAATGGTAAGTAAAAAACGTCGCACATTAGGAAGAACATGGGCTCTTATTGCATGTTTATTCGTATTGAGCATGGTTGTAACAGCTTGTGGAGCGAAATCAGAATCAACTACGACTGGATCCGCAGCACCACAAGAAACAGCGAAATCGGATGCACCTCGTACAATTAAGCACGCTATGGGAGAAACAGCAGTACCTGCTAATCCTAAACGTGTTGTTATTTTAACAAATGAAGGAACAGAAGCTTTGCTTGCTCTAGGAATTAAGCCGGTTGGCGCTGTTGAATCCTTTTATGGTAATCCTTGGTATGATCATTTTAAAGCGGACATGCAAGGTGTGACTACCCTTGGTGTTGAAGGTCAGCCGAACTTGGAAGTTATTGCATCGTTGAAACCCGATTTAATTATTGGTAATAAGCTCCGCCAAGAGAAAGTGTATGAGCAATTGAAAGCCATTGCGCCAACCGTTTTCTCCGAAACGCTGCGTGGTGAATGGAAAAACAACTTCAGTCTGTATGCAGACGCGGTAAATAAGAAGGCAGAAGGCGATAAAGTCATCGCTGATTTCGATAAACGAATCAATGATTTCAAAGCCAAAGCAGGCGATAAGCTGAAAGAAAAAATAGCAGTCATCCGGTTTATGGGTGGTAAAACGAGATTTTATTATGATGATATGTTCTCAGGTGTTGTCTTCAAACAGCTAGGCTTCGCTCGCTCGGATGCCAAAAGTAACGAGAAATCATTCGAAGACATTACGAAAGAACGTTTAACTGAGCTGGATGCCGCAGACCGTGTGTTCTATTTTACGTATGAAACCGGTGATGGCAAAGGAAATAAACAAGAGCAAGAGTGGATGAATGATCCGCTTTGGAAAAATTTAAAAGTCGTGAAAGAAAATAAATTAGTTAAAGTGAATGACGCTACTTGGAATACAGGCGGTGGCGTTCGATCAGCCAACATCATGTTGGATGATTTGTACAAAATCTACGACATCAAATAGATTGAAAAAAAGGGCTTTCTCCGAGTATTATCCGGATGAAGGCCCTTTTGTTGCTTAAGTATTTTGGAGCGAAATTATCTGCTGAATTTATTGCTTGAACCAGCAAGTTGTTGCTCAGCAATTTGAACGAGACGACGCGTAATGCTGCCTCCGATAGAACCTGTGTCATAAGACGTCATATAACCGTAGTAGCCATCTTGAGGAATTTGGATGCCCAATTCTTGAGCAACTTCATACTTCAATTGGTCTAGGGCTGATGAAGCTTGAGGAACTACTAAGGAGTTACTGCTGCGAGATTGTCCTGTAGCCATCTGATATCACCTCCAGTAATAGGTAGTATGAACAGTTTTGTAAATATTACTCATGCTTTTTTATGGAAATTTAATCCTTTTGTTAAAAGGGTAAAAGCAGGATTGATACGACTTTGTTATAATGGAGAAATGGACGTCAGGAAAGCGGGGAGAGGGCATGTTTGAACTAGCAATTAAGGGTTGGTCCCTAGATAAAGATTTGCAAATCATTCAAGCGGATGTTCATATGTCTGTGGAAGATAGTCTGATTATTGAAGAACCTTTATGCATTGATGTTGGTCTGCCTGCATTGTTACACAGTGCGCTGCATGACACAGCACCAAACCGGTTTGCCCCTGCTGATCAATGGGAGCGGATGCCCTTCTTTGTGTGCGGATGCGGTGACCCAGAGTGCAGAGGCTTCTCCTTCGTTGTTCGGCATTTGCCTGGGGAGCAGCTGGAGCTGTCTTCTGTAGAAGAACGAACAAACGGTTCGTATCGTGAACTAGAGACACATGTTATCCCGATTCGCGTCTATCGCGAACAACTTGTGGACATTGGGGAAACCTATTTGCGATTCGTTGCAGATTTGGATTACCGTCCATATTTTCAGGATACGGTGAGAGTCGTCGAAGAGCTGGTTAAGCAATTACAACTTACATTACGGAGTGAATAATATGGCTGCATCGAAGTTTTATGTGGTTTGGGTTGGGCACAAGCCAGGTGTGTACCGCTCCTGGGCAGAATGCCAAGCACAAACGAATGGCTATCCACAAGCGAAGTTCAAATCTTATGAATCCGAAGGGGAAGCTCGTCAAGCACTTGAGAAAGGGTGGCAGAAGTCACTCAATTTTGCGGCAAAAGGTACCGGCGGAACACAAGGTGCTGCTAAAAAATCAGCGACGCCTGAGTCGGCGCCTGAGGTAGATTATGACAGTATTTCAGTGGATGTAGGTTGTTCGGGAAATCCAGGAATCGTGGAGTACAAGGGCGTTGATACGCGGACGGGTGAAATCATTTTTTACCAAGGACCGATATCTAAGGGAACGAATAACCTTGGCGAGTTCCTAGCCATCGTACATGCTCTAGCTTACCTCCAGAAAAAAGGAAGTAAACAAACGATTTATACGGATTCGGTTACAGCACTAAGTTGGATTCGGAAGAAGGAAGTATCTACTAATTTAGTGCGAGATGCGTCTACGGCGGAAATATGGACTTTAGTGGATCGCGCCTTGAAATGGCTGCATACGAATTCGTATACGAATAAAATCGCCAAATGGGACACGAAAAAATGGGGCGAGATTAAGGCTGACTTCGGTAGGAAGTAAGTCGATGAATGTGACAAGTTGATTATTGTAAAAACTATACCGAACTTACTTTGATGCGTTATCACACTAAAGGGAGAAAAATTGCGAGAAGTGTGGTATGATAGTTTCATTCTTTTCATAACAGATATGAATTCTAGGAGGAATATAATATGGCACATCCAAAACAGCGCAGTGACATGATTAAAAAAGGTTTCGACCGCGCTCCACACCGTAGCTTACTACGTGCAGCCGGCGTTAAAGAGGAAGATTTCGGCAAGCCGTTTATTGCGGTTTGTAACTCTTATATAGACATTATTCCTGGACATGTCCATTTACAAGAATTTGGTAAGCTCGTGAAAGAAGCGATCCGCGAAGCTGGCGGTGTTCCTTTTGAGTTCAACACTATTGGGGTTGACGATGGTATTGCCATGGGTCATATCGGGATGCGTTATTCCTTGCCAAGCCGTGAGATTATTGCGGATTCCTTGGAAACTGTGGTTAACGCGCACTGGTTTGATGGCATGGTTTGTATTCCTAACTGTGACAAAATTACACCGGGTATGATCATGGGTGCTCTCCGCGTTAACATCCCTACGATGTTAGTAAGTGGTGGACCGATGAAAGCTGGTAAAGATAAAAATGGTAAATCCATTTCCCTTTCTTCCGTATTTGAAGGCGTTGGAGCTTTCCAAGCGGGCAAATTGGATGAAGCGGGTCTGGAAGAGCTTGAACAATATGGTTGTCCTACATGTGGATCATGCTCTGGTATGTTCACAGCGAACTCCATGAACTGTTTAGCTGAAGGTCTTGGACTTGCTATGCCAGGTAACGGAACCATTCTTGCTGTTGCAGAAGAGCGCAAGCAATTCGTTAAAGATTGCGCGAAGCAATTGATGGTTCTGATCGAGAAAGACATCAAGCCGCGTGATATCGTAACGATTGATGCGATTGATAACGCATTTGCTTTGGATATGGCGATGGGTGGATCCACGAACACGGTTCTTCACACATTGGCTATCGCGGCAGAAGCAGGTATCGAGTACCCGATTGCCCGTATTAATGAAGTAGCAGAGCGCGTTCCTCACCTTGCGAAAATCGCACCAGCTTCCGACTACCACATTGAAGATGTGCATTTAGCTGGTGGTGTGAGTGCAGTAATCAATGAGTTGCTCAAAAAACCAGGTGCTTTCAACGGTGACTGTCTATCCGTTACAGCACAAACACTTCGCGAGAACGTGGCTGGTCGTGAAATTCAGAACTTTGACGTGATTCGTCCACTTACGAACCCTCACAGTGAGCGCGGCGGATTAGCTGTTCTATTCGGTAATTTGGCGCCAGAAGGCAGTATCGTAAAAGTCGGTGCTGTTGACAAGTCCGTTGGCGGACGTCACGTAGGCCCAGCGATCTGTTTCGACTCCCAAGACGAAGCTCTATACGGTATCGCGAACGGTAAAGTAAAAGAAGGACACGTTGTTGTCATTCGTTATGAAGGACCGAAGGGTGGACCTGGTATGCCAGAAATGTTGGCACCAACATCCCAAATCGTAGGTATGGGTCTAGGCGCGAAAGTAGCCTTGATTACGGATGGACGTTTCTCTGGAGCTTCCCGCGGTATCTCACTAGGTCACATGTCCCCTGAAGCTGCGGAAGGTGGACCACTTGCTTTCGTACATGATGGTGACATCATTGACGTAGACATGGATGGACGCAAAATCGAATTGCAAATCAGCGATGAAGAGTTTGCTAAACGTCGTGAGTCATGGGCAGGATTCCAACAG
The DNA here is from genome assembly GCF_001653565.1 of Paenibacillus oryzisoli. GTDB lineage: Bacteria > Bacillota > Bacilli > Paenibacillales > NBRC-103111 > Paenibacillus_E > Paenibacillus_E oryzisoli. The sequence continues at coordinate 25,361 of NZ_LYPB01000083.1, read as the reverse complement.
AAGATTACTTCTGGTTACCTAGCTCGTTATACGAAAATGGTAACAAACGCTAGCGCCGGCGCTATTTTGAAAATCTAATTGGTCATAAGATAAAGCCCTATCCGACTTGTTCGGGTAGGGCTTTTTGTGCAAATACAGGCTACAATTAAAAAAGATTTCCTATCATCACTATCCCCTAAGCTCAGTTCAGTAGGTGGGGGGAGATAAGCGGTGAGGGAAAGGTATCGTTTCCTGATGAGTACCCTATCATCACTATCCCCTAAGCTCAGTTCAGTAGGTGGGGAGAAAGAAGCGGTGAGGGAGAGGTATCGTTTCCTGATGAGTTACCCTATCATCACTATCCCCTAAGCTCAGTTTAGCACGTTGGAGACAACAACCTGAGCGAAAGGGATAGTGGCCATAGAATTCATTCCAAGACTATCAACACCGTTTAAGCCAGAAAAAAGTGCATAAACAGAAGCGAGCCGCTCAGAACTATTATCGCAACAGCAATGGAAAGCGTTAATACAAATCGTGCTTTAAAGATAGATAGCATCATCAGTGTGCTCTTTACATCGATCATGGGGCCGAATACTAGGAAGGCGAGCAGAGAGCCAGGTGAGAATGACTTGGCGAAGGAGACTGCGACGAAGGCATCTGTGGTTGAGCATAGTGAGAGCAGGTAGGCGAAGCCCATCATGAATACATGGGAGACGAAGGCGCCTTGGCCGATGGCGCTCAGGCTGTCCTGTGCCACGAATGTCTGTATCAATGCGGTCAACAGGGCGCCTAGCATCAAATACTTGCTCATCTCGAACAACTCGGAGGAGCCATGGCTGACCATGGTCATGAGCCTGCTGCCTCCGTGGACGTGATTGTGACCATGATGGTCATGTCCATGATGATCATGCGTATGAGTATGGCCATGATCATGATCATGACTATGATCGAGCTTGTGATCGTGGTTGTGATGATGATCATGCGTTTCGATGTGTTGACTTCCATGCGCGTGTTTATGGCCATGTGTTAAATTGGCTGTTGCAGGCTCAATCGGATGCCGCAAGGGGTTGCTTTTGAGGAAACGGGTGAGCAAGAAGCCGATGACTAGCGCAACGATGAAGGTGAGACCCATACGAGAATAAGCCATGGCTGGGTTGCCGCGGAAAGCCATCCACGTCGAAGCAAAGACGATAGGATTAAGGATAGGCCCCACTAGGATGAAAATGACTGCGATGTAGACGGGCATACCTTTGCGCATCAGCCTGCGAACGAAAGGAATCATACCGCACTCACAGAGAGGGAACATAATTCCCAGCACACAGGCGAATAAGACGCCACCGAGCGGGTGTTTGGGAGTCAGTCGCGCAATAACCCCTTCAGGAATGAAGTTCTCAACGATTGTTGATAACAGTACGCCGAGAATCATGAATGGAAGCGCATCTAAGAAGATGTCCATGAAAGCCATGAAAATATGGCTGATAGGTTCCATGACCATCCCCATAGGGGGGAGTTGTCTTGTTGTAACGATTAGAAACAAGAGTAACATGCAAATCACCGTGGAGACGGGAAGGCTCCACCGGTATAAAGTCGAGGACAATGCTATGACACCCCTTTGCCGAAGGAATTGGTATGTAACTATCCTATGTACATGCTGGGCTATCTAGGACAATGTCCTTGATTGACATTGATACTTAAGGGTGTATAATAATAGGAAATCAATTGCGATGATAGGAACAAGTACGTTTGTCTCCCGTTTCTCAGAGAGCCGGTGGTTGGTGCGAACCGGTGAAACAAGCAAACCGAATGGATCCTTGAGCTTGAGGCTGAACACTGTGTCCAATCACCGGAACCTAGGCCGGACTGCAACCACAGTTAATTACGCTAAACGGTAGCTCTCCGTTATCAGAGCCTGAAGGTTTACAATGCGCTTAACTTATGGTTAGGCAAGTAGACAAATTAGGGTGGTACCACGGTCTCTCGTCCCTTGCGGAGGGAGGCCTTTTTGTTGTCTTTTTTTACTTATACGAATTGGAGGTTTTTCGAATGAAACGTGTATTATCAGGTATGCAATCCAGCGGTCAGCTGACGATTGGGAATTATATTGGGGCGCTTCGCAACTTTGTGAAGCTGCAAGAACTGCATCGTTGTTATTTCATGGTAGTCGATATGCATGCGATCACAGTACCGCAGGACCCAGCCGCGCTACGGGAACAAACCGAATCCATCGCATCGCTATACATCGCTTCGGGTCTTGACCCGAATAAAGCTTCTGTCTTCCTGCAGTCGCATGTTCACGCCCATGCAGAGCTGGGCTGGATTATGACGACGCTGACGCATATGGGCGAGCTTGAGCGCATGACACAATTCAAAGATAAGTCAGATGGCAAGGAATCCGTAGGTGCAGGGCTATTTACGTATCCATCACTAATGGCTGCAGACATTTTGTTATATAACGCAGATCTTATTCCTGTTGGAGACGATCAGAAACAGCATTTGGAGCTCACGCGTGATTTGGCTAACCGTTTTAATAACCGTTTTGGTGACATGTTTGTCATGCCGCAGCCGTATATGCCTGAAGTGGGCGCACGCATTATGTCACTCGATGACGCTTCCAAGAAGATGAGCAAAAGCAGTCCAAATGCCGGCAGTTACATCGCAATGCTTGACGAGCCAGATGTTATTCGTAAGAAGTTAAGTCGTGCTGTTACGGATTCTGGGCGTGAGGTGAAGTATGACCCTCAGAACAAACCTGAGGTCAGTAACTTAATGTCGATTTACTCCCACTTTGCGGAGATGAGTTTAGCGGAGATCGAGGCTAGATATGAGGGGCAAGGTTATGGTCCTTTCAAAAAGGAACTGGCCGAACAGATTGTTTCTGTTCTGGAGCCGATTCAGCAACGTTATCGTGAGATTCGCAGTTCTGGAGCGATTTTTGACATTTTGAAAAGGGGTGCGGATGAGGCTGCTGAAGTGGCGAATCAAACGCTGCTCGAAGTAAAGAAGCGGATGGGCTTTATTGTTCGCTAAGCATAGCGGTACACATACAAAAAGCTCAAATCCCAATGATTGGGGATTTGAGCTTTTTGTTCATTCGGAAGGCTTGTTTTTCCGACGCATCTTGGCTTTCATTGCGAAACCGTAACCGATAAAGCCTAACGAAATGAAGGTAAAGAGGAGTACCATCCAAGGCTCGCGCAGAGCAATGAATAGGGAAATACTAGCGAGCAGCAGCGTTCCAACAACTGCGAATAGGAGTGCAAGCGGTTTACTCATATAAGCGACCTACTTTCTTGAAGTTCATGACATCTTCTTATATTAAACTTTTTTGAGCGCTGTGCATATAAATTCATTTCCTCCACATACTATCTTTGCAAGCTTGCAAATACATCAAAGATTATAGCTGACTGAAAGGAGTTCGATCCTGATGGCATCTCGTAACAACAACAGCAACTCTCTAGTCGTTCCTCAATCCTCTCAAGCTCTAGATCAATTGAAATATGAGGTAGCTCAAGAGCTGGGCATTCAAATTCCTCAAGATGGTTACTATGGAAACATGGCAACTCGCGACACTGGGTCTATCGGTGGAGCAATTACTCGCCGGTTGGTGCAAATCGCCGAGCAAACGCTAGCGGGGCAATCTGGTTCTAATTTCCGTTAATTAGAAACTAGTCTTCGTACTAGCATACCCGAATTATGTAATAAGAAAGCCCAGGAGCCTAAATAGCTCCTGGGTTTTGGTGCGTTCAGCCAGGTGAGCGTGACGCCAAGCATAGTATAAAGGCCCTTGCAGCTAAGCAAGGGCCAATTTCAAAACCGCAAAGATTATCAATACAGATCAACTTTCAGTTTCTTCTCAAGCTTCGTATCGTTCACCCAGCCCACATATGAATCAAGCGTTTGGAAATTACGATCCATGCGAATGACGCCGACGAACGGGAACTGTTTGCGATGGCGATAACGGACATCTGCCCACCTCACTTCATAGCCCCACCGATGCTCTTTGACTTCAGCACAAGTGAAAGAAGAGAAATAGAGCAAAGCTTGGATGTCTTCGTGCTGCTTGGAAATCTCGACGGCAGGATGGTTAGAGCTGGTGACGGTGTCCAGCCATTTCAGCTTGCCGTTTTTGAGCTCGCCTAGCTGGTAGGCCCCGTCTGCGCGCTCTTTCACTACATTCCAGACATAGAGATTGAATGTTACAATAAGGGTATATTTATCACCCGGTTGGTAAGTGGCATCTTTACGATAGAGACCTTTTTCAATGATAGCATGGTCAAGCGTCCGCCAGATGTAATACAGCGCAAGTAAGCCGTATAAGGTTGGGAAAATTAGCTGCGGTTTCGCTAGATCAAAGGACCACATGAAGATCGCGGCGATGTGACTTGTGAATATGAATGGGTCGAAGATGTGAATGATGTTCCAGGATACCCATTTTTGCGAAAAGGGTCGAATGGCCTGCGTACCATACGTGTTGAAACAGTCAGTGAACACATGAACACAAACCGCGATACCGATCCACATCGCGAGATGAAGGAAGGATATGCCATGGAAAAACGGCGCAAGTGCACCAGTGATCAACAACGTCCATAAGGGGAGGGCAGGCAAAGAATGTGAGCGACCGCGATGATTGCGAATATAAAGGGCATTGCCCTTGAATCGCAGCAGTCCGTCAATATCGGGAATTTGAGAGCCGACGACAGTTCCAATGAAAACAGCAGTTGTTGCAGCAGTATTTGCGGAAATGCTAGGATCAATTTGTGAAAGCCCTGCTAATCCTAAGCCAATGACAAGATGAGTGCCTGTATCCAACTGGTTATCCTCCTAAGTGTTCTGTACACATGGTTTGTTCTGTATCTGAGCTGAGGGGTCAAATTTACAACTTACTCTTAGTTTACCATTTTAGAGCAAAAAATAAATCAGAAGGAGATCTAAAAATGTCTAAAGTTTTTGTAGAGTATGCCATAAAATCTGAATTTCGAGCTTCTTTTCTCATCTATATGCAAAGCCAACAGCTACGGGAAGGGCGTTTGGAGCTGTTGGAGGGAACTGATCAAGAAGGACTTTATGTAGAAATTTGGCATGATGTAACGTATGAAGACTATCTGAGCATGAAGGAGGAACGATTGAATATTGAGCGATTACGAGATGGGCAGTATGGCGACTGGGAGCAATGGATCAAAGGCGGCATCTCAAAATTGCACATGTGGCATTTCTCGCCCATTAAGTATTCTTAAACAAAAAAACCGCTGCTCTATCAGAGCAACGGGTTTTTGTTTGCAATTCAGTCATTATCTAGAGATTGCTCCGCCTCGGAAGGGGTAGGTATAATTAAGTTCTTCATCAAATGTAATGTAATCCAAGTTCACCATAAGTAGAAGGAAACGCATGCCGGTAACAGGATCGCTGATAATAATATGATCACGGCCTGCAGCTTCTAATCTTCCTTTGAAAATTTTGGCGTTCCACTCAGAGTTGTTTTCATATGTCATGTAGATGGTTGCCATTTTACCAAGGTTCAAACGAAGAATATTTTCGATATAGGATTCTTCGAGTGCTGGCATTCCCGGTATATTCACGCCTGTTTGTAATCCACTTCCTGGGGGTGTGAGGACAGATCCGGCTGGCGTTTGGGGAACAATCTTATTCGTAATTGCAGTTGGAACAGGGTAAGCCGGATAGGGAGTGCCATATTGCATTTGCGGCATTGCTTGATTACCTATTTTGTAAGGGTTATTCAACATAATGATAATTTCCTCCTTGAGCTTTCCATACGAAAGCTTCCTTCATGTAATGTGATGTAACGATCCAAAAGGTCATTTTCCATAATCATCATATTGTGCTTCTGCCTATTTGGTGACGAATTTTGTGGGCATTTTTGCAAAACAAAAAAAGCTCCCGAAGGAGCTTTATCACAGTAGAAATTTATAACCGACACCCCACACGGTCTTAACGTGCTTGGGTTCTTTGGGATCATCCTCGATTTTCTTGCGAAGGTTGGCGATATGTACATCGATTGCACGCTCTGTTACTTGGGAATCAAAACCCCGAACACGATTTAACAATTCTTCTCGACTGTAAACCCTGCCTTGATTTTGCCAGAATAGCTTCATGATTTCGTATTCAGAGAAGGTTGTCTCGATACTCTTGCCGCTTACATATAGACAACGCTTGTCTAAATCTAAGTGAATCCCTTCTGGATTAAGCGCATCGGATGGCGGTGGGACCAGTGGTGGGTAGGCGTTGGAACGTCGAAGCAAGGCTTGTATTCTGGCTGATAGCTCTCTCATCGAAAAGGGTTTGCACAAATAATCATCTGCGCCTGTCTGAAGGCCCTTCACACGATCCGAAACTTCGTTCTTGGCAGATACCATCAAGATGGGTATGGTGGAAGTTTGACGAATGGTTGTGCATAGTTGGATGCCGTCCATATCAGGCAGCATAAGATCAAGAATAATCATATCAGGTTGAAAATCCCGGAATAAGACCTCGCCTTGTCGGCCGTTCTCTGCTCGTTTCACTTCATAGCCATCTTCGTATAAGTAAATAGACATCATTTCACCGATACTTAAGTCGTCTTCGATGATTAATATTTTGGACATACAGGTTCCCCTCCTTTTCCTTTAAAAGGCTAGGTGCTCGATATGCCTTCCCGCAATAATCGATCCTATCTATATGACATGTTATCCTATCCATTTTGTGACGTCCAGTTTTAACTTTTTTTTCAAACAGAAGAAAGAAGCTGATTCTTACTTGAACCTTTGTTCTTAGGTCAAGGAAGTCAGCTTCATTCGATTAGGAGGATAAGAAGGCGTTCGATCATACCGTCAAATGTTTACGGACGAGGTCTTCGCTCAGAAGCGCATCTTTTCCTTCCGCTGCAATTGTGCCGCGGTCGAGTACATAGTAGTAATCAGCGATGCTTGTAGCAAATTCTAAGCTTTGCTCTACTAGAAGAACGGCAATCTCTCGATTGCGTTTAATCGTTTCAATGATGGCCTCAATCTCCATGACGATAGATGGCTGAATCCCCTCCATAGGTTCATCTAGAAGCAACAGTTGGGGTCCAGGGGCCAATGCCCTTGCGATGGCTAATTGCTGCTGCTGACCGCCACTGAGGTCTCCACCTTTACGGTGGAGCATTTGACGTAGGACAGGAAACGTATCGAAGATCGTGTCTGGTAGTTTCTTGCGGCGATCGGATGAAGCTTCTAAGCCTAGTAAAAGGTTTTCCTCGACAGTGAGCTGGGGAAATATTTCCCTGCCTTGCGGTACATAGCCAATCCCCGACTTGGCGCGGCGATCTGGTGAAGATGAAGTGAGATCTGCGTCCATGTAGTGGATGGAACCGGAACGAGGTTTAATGAGCCCCATAATACTCTTCATTAGAGTTGATTTCCCAACCCCGTTGCGGCCCATTAGGCAAACGATTTGACCAGGTCTTACTTCGAGGTTGACGTTACGGATGACCATGCTTTCGCCATAGCCAGATTCTATGCCTTGTAATTTAAGCACCGCGTTCAACTCTCCTTCCGAGATAGACTTCCGCTACTTTGTCGTCGTTCTGGATGTCTTGCATGGTTCCCTCGCGCAGGACGGTTCCTTCATGGAGAACCGTTACCATTCTTGCGAATTGGCGAACGAAGGCCATATCGTGCTCGACGACGATAATGGTTTGATTGGCTGCTATTTCATGCAGCAGTTCGCCCGTCTTCTCTGTTTCCCTATCCGTCATGCCAGCAGCAGGTTCGTCGAGCAGCAAGAGATCAGGCTCTTGCATCAGCAGCATGCCGATCTCAAGCCATTGCTTCTCTCCATGAGAGAGGGAGCCTGCACGTTCTTTGACTTTGCTTGTCAGACCAATCATGTCGAGCCTGACTTGAAGTCGTTCTCTTTGTTCATTTGTAGTTTTGGCCCATAGCGCGCTGAGGAGGCCGCGCTGTTGTTTCATGGACAGCGCCAAATTCTCAAACACCGTTAACGTGGAGAAAACAGTCGGCGCTTGGAATTTGCGGCCAATCCCAAGCTGGGCAATTTGGTGCTCCTGGTGTTTGGTGAGATCAATCGAATCCTTGAATATGACGTGTCCTTGGGATGGCTTTACTTTGCCGCAAATGACATCAAGCAGCGTTGTTTTACCAGCGCCATTAGGACCGATAAGGAAGCGGAGTTCACCTTGTTGTAGCGAGAAGTCTAGGTTACGCAAGGCTTTGAAACCGTCGAAGTTCACCTCAAGTCCTTTGACGCTCAGGATGGTCTCGTCAGTTGTCGGTTGTTGTTTCGCTAATTGTCCTAGCATTGAAATGTTCCCCTTTCCGGTTTGCATAAGTGCGGTCATGTTTCTATAACTTCTTGCGTGGTAGAGATGGGTTTCGGATGCTGAGTTCTGTTTCTTTTCCAATTGGAGAAATAAGGGGTCAGTGTGCCGACGATTCCCTTCGGAAGCAGCAGTACGACGATGATAAACATGGCGCCCATCATGATGGGCCACCAAGCCGGATAGGCTTCGCTGAAGGTTGTTTTAGCTGCATTCGTAACTAATGCCCCTAGAACAGCGCCGCCAATTGTTGAACGACCACCGATGGCTACCCATAGCACCATTTCAATCGAGGGTACGATACCCATTTGTGCAGGGGAGATGATCCCCTCTTGAAGTACGAAGAGTACGCCGGCAAGTCCAGCCAACCCCGCGGATAGGCAGTAGATGAACACCTTATACGTAACGGGATTATAACCGATGAAGCGAACCCGATTCTCACCATCGCGGATAGCAGTCAGAATGTTGCCGAGGCGGCTGCTAACGAGCATGGTGCTTAGGATTAATACAACGAGTACAACAGCTAAGGTGAGGTAGAAGAACAACAGTTTGGTTGATTGTAATTGCAGATTCAGACCGAGAAAGGACGTGAAGTTCGTCAATCCATTCGTTCCGCCTGTATACCCTTGCTGCCCAACGAAGAGTGTCACAGTAATGATGACTAAGGCTTGGGACAAAATGGAGAAGAATGCACCCTTGATCCGATTGCGGAACGTGAAATAGCCAAGGATGAAGGCGACGATCATCGGTACAATGAGCGCTAATAGGAATGCGGCTGCTGGACTGTGGAACGGCATCCAGAACCATGGCAAGCTTTTGACCCCACTCCAGGACATGAAATCAGGCAATTGATTAGGCGTGGAAGCCAGCTTCAAGTGCATGGCCATACAATATGCTCCGAGCCCGAAATAAACACCATGGCCCAAGCTTAGAATACCGGTATATCCCCATATTAAATCTATTCCGATCGCGATAATGGCATAAGCCAGGAATTTGCCGAGTAAGGATAAACGAAAGTCAGACAAGAATAGGGGGGCAAGCGCAATAAGAAGTAGACAGATCCCATAGATCGTTAATTTGAGCTTAGATTGTTTGGCCAAAAGCATAGATGGAAGTCACATCCTTTCTTCAATCTAAGGATCTCGAACGCATCGTTACAAGTCCCATTGGTTTCCATTGTAGGAAGGCGATAATGAGTGTAAACACAAGCACCTTACCGAGCGTAGCACTGGTTGTATACTCCAATGCCGTATTGAAAACACCGATGCCAAGTGCCCCAGCTACGGTACCGATTAGCTTGCCGATCCCGCCAAGTACGACGACCATGAAGGCATCTACAATATAGTAGGTCCCAATGGTGGGACCGATGGGTCCAAGTAAAGAGAGCGCACAACCAGCGATACCTGCCATAGCGGAACCGAAAGCAAAAGATTGCGCATCGACTCTACGCGTGGATATTCCTAAGCATGAAGCCATTTGGCGATTCTGCATAACGGCTCTCATACGTCTTCCACCAGCAGAGTGGTAGAGATATAGATAGATGATCAAGATGCATAAGGCTACAAGTCCAATGATGAACAGTCTCTTATATGGAAGGATCAGGTCTGCCGTTACATGCCAGCCGCCTTCTAACCATTGCGGTGCTTTCACAGCGACATTCGGAGCGCCGAAGATGGATCGCGCAATTTGTTGCAAGGCAAGGGAGACACCCCAGGTAGCTAATAAACTGTCCAACGGTCTGCCGTACATGAAGCGGATGAGCACAACTTCGAGCAGCCACCCTATGGCAAAAGCGACAACAAAGGCTACGCCGAGTGATACGACGAAATACCAGCCGAAAGCAGAGGCAGGCAAATAGGATTGGAATCCTTTCTGCACGAGGTAGGCCATATAAGCACCAATCATAATAAATTCGCCATGCGCCATATTCATAACGTTCATGAGACCAAAGGTGATGGCGAGACCGATAGCAATCAGAAGCAGAATGGAGCTTAAGCTGAGTCCGTTAAATATTTGAAGCAGCAGCAAACTCATGAAGACCTCTCCTTTCAGAACCCGGAGTAAAATAATGAAATCCAGGACTGCGGTGAGGCAGTCCTGGTTTCTGAGTACCAACTTGCAGCGGTATGAATTATTTCGTTACTTCTGCGCCCCAAGGGTATGTTTTGAGGAATGGATCGGGTTTGAGTGCTTTACCTGAATTCCAAATTTCTTTGATTTGACCATCTGCTGCAATTTGGCCGATACGTGCTGTTTTGTAAATATGTTGATTCTCACCATCAATCGTGACCTTACCTTCAGGTGAATTCCACTCGATGCCTTTGGCTGCTGCTTTTACTTTCTCTACGTCAAAGGAACCAGCTTTCTTCACAGCTTCAGCCCACAGATACACAGCTGTGTACCCAGCTTCAATCGGATCATCCGTTACACGGTCCTTGCCGTATTTGGCTTTGTAAGCCTCAACGAACTTTTTGTTTTCAGGTGTATCTGTTGTTTGATAGTAATTCCAAGCAGTGTAGTGACCATCAAGAACAGAAGCACCGATACCGCGAACTTCTTCTTCGGCAATACTCACGGACATGGTTGTTAGATCTTTGGATGTAATGCCTGCATCTTTCAGTTGCTTGAAGAAGGCGACGTTACTATCACCGTTCAATGTGTTGAAGACAACGTCTGGCTTTTCCTTTTTGATCTTACTGATGATTGTATTGTAGTCAGTGTGTCCAAGCGGTGTGTATTCTTCCGCAAGCAAAGTTCCCCCATCTGCTTTCAACTGTTCTTTAATGATCTTGTTGGCTGTTCTAGGGAAGACATAATCAGAACCAAGGAGGAAGAATTTCTTGCCTTTGTTTTGCAGGAGCCATGTGACTGCGGGGATGATTTGTTGATTCGTTGTTGCGCCGATGTAGAAAATGTTTGGTGATGATTCTACGCCTTCATACTGAACCGGATACCACAATAATCCTTTGTTTTGCTCGACGACCGGTAGGACGGCTTTACGGCTAGCCGATGTCCAACAACCGAAAATCGTTACTACGCTGTCTTTTTGCAGGAGCTTCTTTGTCTTCTCTGCAAAAGTTGGCCAATCCGATGCCCCGTCTTCGATCACGGGTTTAATCTTTTTGCCTAATAGTCCCCCAGCTGCATTAATTTCGTCAATCGCCATGAGCTCAGCATCTCGTACGGATACCTCGCTGATGGACATTGTACCTGTTAGTGAGTGAAGTATACCCACGGGTACGGTGTCGCCTGATGTTGCCCCAGCTACAGGTGCAGTCGTTGTTGAGGTGGTAGTTTCTGTCTTCGCACAGCCGGCCGCTACTAACATCAAAGCCATACTTAGTGCAACTGTAAGCTTACCCTTGTTTCTTATCTCTCTCATTCACGTCCCACTCCCTTGCCTTACAAGATTTGGATTACACGGCTTATGATAAATGGCGATACAAGTTAATGTCAATATATGTGACACTAAAATAGATTTTTTTGGTAAAAACGCACAAATTCAAACAAAGGCATTGTGAAAATCACATAAAATACGATGGATAAGGTGAAAATTTTAGTTTTACATGTAAGTAAATATGACATTTGTGATTTACAATCATGAAATACACGAATATAATGAGTGTAAAGGATAACCATTATTCGGATTTCGAAGAGGTGAGATTCGTGCATTTAACGGAAAGAGAGAAAGAGAAGTTACTCATCACCGTAGCTGCTGACTTAGCTAGACGAAGGCTCGCCAGAGGATTAAAGCTGAATTATCCAGAAAGTATGGCGCTACTGACTTCCGAAATTATGGAGGGAGCTAGGGATGGCTTGACGGTTGCACAGCTCATGGCGTTGGGTACCACAATATTGAGGGCAGATCAGGTAATGGAGGGTGTACCTCACATGATTCATGAGGTGCAAGTGGAAGCAACGTTTCCTGATGGCACCAAATTAGTTACTGTGCATGAACCAATTACTTAATTAATCATGAGAGGGGCGCTTCCATGGTTCCCGGTGAATATCGAACAGCCAAAGGGTATATAGAAATGAACGCCAACAGACAGACAATAGAAATCATTGTTACGAATACAGGAGATCGACCAGTTCAAGTGGGGTCGCATTTTCATTTCTTTGAAGTTAATCGGGGTTTGGATTTCGCACGAGAGTTAGCCTTTGGGATGCGGCTGGACATTCCAGCGGGAACAGCTGTCCGTTTCGAGCCTGGTGAGCAGAAACCCGTTCAACTTGTTGAATTAGGTGGAGCGAAACTATCTTATGGGCTGAATAATTTGAGTCAAGGTTTGGCGGAGAAAGATAAAATGCCGGAAGAAACGAGAGCAAGATGGCAGGTCTGGGAGGGGATGTTCGATGAGTCGAATAGATCGTAAGAACTATGCACTCATGTTCGGCCCCACGACGGGTGATGCCATCCGATTAGCTGATACGGAGCTCTGGGCGCAAATTGAACATGACTACACCGTATATGGGGATGAATGTAAATTTGGCGGGGGGAAAGTCATCCGTGACGGCATGGGGCAATCCAGCGGAGCGACTCGTGCACAGGGTATACTAGATACCTTAATAACAAATGCTGTCATTATTGACCATTGGGGCATTGTCAAAGGCGATATAGGTATTCGGGATGGTCATATTGTTGCCATTGGCAAAGCAGGTAACCCGGATATTATGGATGGCGTGCATCCGAATATGATCGTAGGTGCAAGCACCGAAGTTATCGCGGGTGAGGGTAAAATCGTAACGGCTGGCGGCATCGACGCGCATATCCATTTTATTTGTCCGCAGCAAATTGAAACCGCGCTTTCCTCTGGTGTGACGACGATGATCGGCGGGGGGACGGGGCCGGCAACGGGGACCAATGCCACAACTTGTACACCAGGTGCATGGCACATGCAGCGGATGTTGGAGGCAGCCGAAGCATTTCCGATGAATCTGGGCTTTACCAGCAAAGGGAACGCTTCCTTCTTGGAACCTCTGACGGAACAAATTGAAGCAGGCGCTATTGGCTTAAAGCTTCATGAAGATTGGGGAACAACACCTGCAGCAATCAACATGTGTTTGGAAGCGGCAGATCGTTATGACGTGCAAGTGGCGATTCATACGGATACTTTAAATGAAGCGGGATTTCTTGAAGATACGCTTGCCGCGATCAAGGGACGTACCATTCATACGTACCATACCGAGGGAGCGGGCGGCGGTCATGCACCGGATATTATTCGAGCGGCCGCTGAGATGAATGTCTTACCCTCCTCGACCAATCCGACTCGTCCGTACACGATTAACACAATCGAAGAACATTTGGATATGTTGATGGTGTGCCATCACTTGGATAGCCGAATTCCAGAGGATGTCGCTTTCGCAGATTCTCGGATTCGTCCTGAGACGATTGCAGCAGAGGATATTTTGCATGACCTAGGGGTGTTCAGTATGCTGAGCTCCGATTCCCAAGCGATGGGGCGAGTTGGCGAGGTCATAATTCGAACGTGGCAAACGGCGGATAAAATGAAAAAACAACGCGGATCGCTAGCCCCCGATACGGAAGAACATGATAATTTCCGAATTAAACGCTATATCGCGAAATATACCATCAATCCAGCCATTACTCACGGTATTTCGCATCTTGTCGGGTCGATTGAGCCAGGCAAGTTTGCAGATTTGGTGGTTTGGAGTCCGATGTTTTTCGGTGTAAAGCCGGATCTCGTTCTCAAAGGTGGCAGCATCGCGTATGCGCAAATGGGTGACCCGAACGCCTCTATTCCAACACCGCAGCCTGTTTTCGGTAGACCGATGTTCGCTGCATTTGGGAAAGCGGTAACGCAAAGTTCGATTACTTTCGTTTCTCAGGCAGCGTATGACAATGGAATCGGTGAACGATTCGGATTGCAGAAGCGGATTGAGCCCGTGAAGGGATGCAGGAGCATTTCGAAGCGAGATATGATTCATAACCATGAAACTCCTTCTATAGAAGTGAATCCGGAAACCTACGAGGTTAAGGTTGATGGGGAAGCCGTGACTTGTGAGCCTGCGACGGAATTGCCAATGGCTCAGTTGTACTTTTTATTTTAGGTAGCGTAGAAGAAAGTCCGATCGAGGTGAGGGCATTGAGGGCAGCAGAACATCCTCCGTTCCATTGGTTAGCCTATCAGCAGCTGTTGGATTCGGCGCTTCCGATTGGTGGGTTTTCACATTCATTTGGATTGGAAACGCTCGTTCAACAAGGGAGATTGACGACAATCTCTGAACTGGAAGCCTATATTCGGTCGATGCTTGCGTGCAGTTGGGCATCCTCGGATGCCATGGTGATCAAAGCGGCTTATCTGCACATTCCTCAAGGGGAGCTGGAGAAGCTGTGGGAACTCGACCATATGCTGCATGTGCAGCGGGTAGGGAGTGAGTCGCGGAGCGGCGTTCAGAAAATGGGGCGCAGACTGCTCCAATTATCGCGTTCGCTGTATCCGGAGCTGAATTGGCAGCCGCTCGATGATGAAGTTAGTGCGGGGAGATGCAGCTCTAATCATCCCGTTGTTCATGGTTGGGTGAGCTACCATCTGGGCGTTCCGTTGAACCAAGCTGCTGAAGGCTATCTATATACCTGTATCATGACGTGTATCAATAGTGCGCTCAGACTGATGTCCATTGGACAGACACAAGGTCAGATGTTGCTTGCGAAGCTCGTTCCACTGACAGGAAGTGAATGGCAACGTGTTTCACAGCTCGATCCTATGGAAGCCTGCACGAATTCTCCGTCGGCTGATCTTGCGATGATGCAGCATGAAACATTATATTCACGGTTATTTATGTCCTAATGACATTTCAATATATCTGAGGAGGAATGACAATGTGTCAAGGTAACGGTCATCATCATCACCATCAATGGGAGAAGCCATCTGTAGATCGGACGCGTCCTATGCGAATTGGGATCGGCGGTCCCGTAGGTTCAGGTAAAACCGCGCTTGTAGAGCGCTTGGCAAGAAAGCTGAACGACCGCTATAGTATCGCTGTGATTACTAACGATATTTATACGAAGGAAGATGCGCGCATTCTAATTAGTTCTGAGGCTCTGCCAGAGGAGAGAATCATCGGAGTAGAGACAGGTGGATGTCCGCATACAGCAATCCGTGAGGATGCTTCAATGAATTTCGAAGCGATTGAGGAGCTAGAGCAGCGATTTGAGAACCTCGATATTATTTTCATTGAAAGTGGCGGCGATAATTTGGCGGCTGCTTTCAGTCCAGAGCTTGTGGATCGCTTCATCTATATCATAGACGTGGCCCAAGGAGAGAAAATTCCTCGCAAAGGCGGTCCTGGCATCATGCGTTCGGATATGTTGATCATTAACAAAATCGATCTTGCTCCTTATGTCGGTGCCTCTCTGGAAGTCATGGATTCCGATACGAAAAAGATGCGCGGTGAACGACCATATATCTTCTCCAACTTAATGGGTGGTACTGGGCTAGATGATATCGTGACTTGGGTGGAGACGGAGTACAGCCATGCCTAAGCTGACTGGGGAGATATCTGCACAATTTGCAGTGCGCAGCGGAATCACACGGCTCGTACACAAATATCATGCCTCCCCGCTCAAAATAGCCAAAACGTTTCGTTACGAGAACGAAACGTTAACAGAAGGGGCCGCCCCCTTGGATCAACTTGGCGTCTATATGATGGATTGCTCACCTGGCCTGATGGCCGGTGATCATTATGAAATTAACGTGCGCCTTGAAGAGGGCGCACGTGTTTTTCTAACAAACCAGTCGTTCACGAAAGTTCATCCTTCGACTGAAGCTCAGGGAAGCACGCAGCATCAGATACTTCGACTTGAAGTCGACGCGCTGCTAGAGTATGTGCCTGAACCTTTAATGCTGTATAAGGACGCAGTTTTATTCGCAGAAACAGAAGCGTATCTATCAAGAGGATCAGCATTGATTTTCTCTGATATCCTCTGCCCTGGCCGCACGCAGCGGGGGGAAATATTTCACTATACGCGGTATATGAACCGGATGAAGGTATGGTATGAAGGTGAGTTGATTTTCTACCAAAACCAGCGAATTGAACCCGCGATCATGAAGCTGACTTCACCAGGTTGCTGGGAAGATGAAACGCATATGGGTAGTCTGTTTATTTTCTCTGACCGGCTTGTGCCACGTCACCTTGAAACCCTGGTCGACAAATTAAGTCAACTGGAAGATGGCCGGGTTCGTATGGGAGCCAGTTTAACGTATAAGCATGGGCTGGTGGTGACTGTCATGGGCAAGCATGCTTGGGAGCTGCAAGATGTTCTGACGAAGGCGTGGCATCAAATCCGGCTGAGCTTATTTGATGTAACGCCATTGCTAGTGAATAAATAGAAAGAGGAGGCAGGTTATGACCTGTCTCCTCTTTCTATTTATTGCGTGCGGCTGGGGTTGGGACCGGGGCATATGTTCAAGCTGAAGCTTATGGGCACTATCCCATTGGCTCAGGATTCTCGAAGCTGCTATTCTGAGCCAATGGGATAATGGCGATAGAAAGCTTTATGGAGGTTACCGGCTCTATCGATAAAAATTGTTTGAATTGACCGAAGAAACCAGGATAATGAGGATTCCTGCAATAAGTTGATTGAGTACGATTTACAATTTTTCCACATATTCCGAAATGGCATCGAATGGTAAGCGCATTTTCCACGCATACTGGAAGGGAGAATCGACAATATGATGACAACTGCCTGTGCTTCATTGTCAAATGCTGTAGGGGTTGGTATGATGGGAATGTTCATTAAGATGTAGAATCGGAAATTTAACATAGAGGAGGTCAATTTAACATGGATAATCAAGTCACCTACGAAACCGTTTCGAAAGGATCATCACAAGATTCCGCCGGAACAGATTCTATAGATGCCAGCTTAAAAAGAAGTTCAGCAGAACCTGTGACCCTGAAAGAGTTTTACACACTGGTGAAACCGGGTATTATTTATTCCAATCTGATGACAGCTTTTGCTGGATATTGGTTAGCTGCGAAGTGGGATGTAGACTGGATTCATCTGATTATGACCATGTTGGGAACAGCATTGGTAATGGCTGGTGGTACCGTATTGAACAATTACTTGGACCGTGAGATGGATGCCAAGATGGAGCGCACGCAGAATAGAGCACTCCCTAGCGGAAGACTTACCGCGAATTTCGTACTTGGCTACGGCATCATATTGGGGACTATTGGTTTAGGTGTTCTATATTTCGGAGCGCAATCACCACTAGCAACGCTGATCGGTTTACTCGGATTGTTTTTATATGTGTGGCTCTATACAGCATGGTTCAAAAGGACTTCCGTGTGGAGTACATTCGTTGGTGCGTTCTCAGGTGCGACACCGCCGGTCATCGGATATTGTGCAGTTAGTGGTACAGTAGATTTAGGAGCAATCTTGATCTTCCTCTTCTTGTTCTTATGGCAGCCACCGCATTTCTGGGCGCTTGGTATTCGCCGCATGGAAGAGTATCGTGCAGCGGGCTTCCCATTACTGCCGGTAGTCAAAGGTACTTTCGTTACTAAAATTAGTATGGTTCGTTATGTCGTTCTATTAGTACCCGTTACGGTGATGTTGACGGCATATGGTTACGTAGGAACAATTTTCTTGATTGTATCTACAATACTTGGATTAACGTGGGTATTCATGAGTGTCAAAGGGTTCAAAGCAACTGGGGAAGCGGAAATTGTATGGGCAAAGCGCATGTTCTTGTTCTCCCTTTTATATTTAACGCTGTTGTCGTTCTTGATGGTCATTGATACGACAGCGAAATTTTAGTTTGGGGGACGAAAACGATGGGGACGTTTTTGGAGAAAAACTGGTTTAAGCTAGCGATTGCTGCGATTTTAATTGCGATGATTGCATCCTTCGCTTATAAATTAGTGTCGAACGGCAGTAAGCCGGATGAAAGATTAACAGCCATGAAGGCGGCGCCTTCGTTTCAACTTCAGGACTTAGATGGCAAAACGGTTACCTCGAAAGATATGGAAGGTAAAGTGAGACTCGTCTATTTCTTCTATTCCTTCTGTCCGGATGTATGCTTGCCAACAAGTTTCTTACTTTCGCAGATACAGGATGAATTGAAGAAAAAGGATTTACTGGGATCCAAAGCGGAAATTCTATCGATAACTGTGGACCCAGTAAGGGATACGGCTGAAGTGTTAAAGGCCTTCGGAAATCGCTTCGAATCGAAGCCGGTTCCAGGCGGATGGACATTCCTCCGAGGTGAGGAAGCGAAGGTACATAAGCTTGCTGAGGACTTCGGTATCATGGTGATCAAAGAGAAGGACGGCAATTTCTCACATTCCAATGCGATCTTGTTAGTGGATCCGAAAGGGCAACTAAGAAATTACTATGATGCAAGCAATCCAGAGTTGGATGCCGCACATATCGTCAAGGATGTTGTTACCCTATCCAAAGGGAAGTAATATCAGATTATTCATAAGCAGGGTTGGGCGCAGGGTAGACAATATATGCGTCCAGTCCTGCTTTTTCTAATTGCCCGATGAGATATTCTTCAGGCGTTCCTTCTACACCTGCATAACCCTTACGAGTATAGATGTGTTCGGCGTCCGGAAATGTATCGCGGAGCAAATAACGGATCTTTTTGCCGGATGCATCGTTATCGGTGAATATGTATACAGGCAGATCGCCTACTTTTTTGCGCAACGAGTCAAGTGTAAGGGAACTTGGCGTGCCGAAGGTACAATGAATGATGACGGTATCATCCACGACTCGCTTCAAGCGACTTCTATCATTTTTTCCTTCAACAATTATGGCAATGGACATGGAATCACCCTCACTCCTTTTAGAGTAGTATACCCCGTTTGGAGCAGCGATCCAAGTCATGCGAAGGTGCAATATTTCCTGGGAAATGACAAGGATTTACAGCGTGTGACACATGAAAAAAGGCCTGACAACATCAAGCCTTTGTTAGAGAAGCGAAATTATGAAGTTAACATAGGTGATTTGAACGTACGAAACGGCAATAGTGACAGGGCTAACATGAGAATGAAGAATGCAATGAAATAAGAGGAAATATGATCGCGAAGTTGACCGGCCATCATCGGACCAATAAAGGCACCGACCGAATAAGAAATCGAAAGCAGTGAGAACACACGACCATATCGAGAGCTGCTAGTAATACTGGCAAGTAAAGCGGCAAGCGCGGGATAAATGACACCTTTGGCCATACCGATTAAGAAAAGGGATACGGTTAATGGAATGGGCCACTGGATGGCTAATCCGAAGAATACTGCGGCAAGTCCGATACTCCCGCCGATTGTCCGTAGAAATGGTGATATTTTATTCAAAAACCAGAAAGAAATACTGAGTAGTGCTCCTAAACTGACTAAGGTGAAAAATACACCAGAAGTAAGAATGGATTCCCGTGCCGATTTCATTAAGGGCAGTTCGAAGAACAGAATCCCCTGGGAGCAAGAGAGGGCCATGGGAATGAGGAAGAAGAGCCAAGGAATAGAAACACCCTCATCATCACCCTCTTTAATTTCCGGAGGGGCATGGTGACCGTGCGAGTCTAAGACGGTTTTAGAGCTCAACTTGTCCGCTTTGTGAGAGAGCATTTCTTTCTCTTTGACACCGAAAATGGCAAGAATACCTGTGATAATCAGGATCCAGCCTAACACGGAGAAAGCAGTTGTAAAGCCTATTTTGGCCACTAAGACAGCGCCTGCCGCAGGTGAAACCACAGATGCCAGGGTATGAACGAGACCGTTGCCTGCCATGAGCTTGCTTTGATGAATACGATCACGAGCAATGCGAGCTAATAAAGTTAAACAAGCAGGGGATAGGAAAGCTAGTACAAATCCACTGATGGAACGAATGTAGAGTAGATGCCACGGATCTCTCACGTTGGATTGAAATAGTAAGATGATCCCTGCTACAATTAAACTAAAGACAATGAACAGTTTACTGCCGTATTTGTCTACACCATAGCCTGCAATGAGATTGCCTGGAAGATGAGTGAGCGAATATACGCCCATGATGAGCCCGATAAATGAAGGAGCTGCTCCCAGCGATAAGGCGAATGGGGACAAAATTGGGTATTGCGCGTGTAGGTCAAAAAATGCAACAAACATAAATAAGTACAACCATATGGCTGTTCTCACAGTTTTCCCACCTCGATCCTTTAGTTTCATCTCTTCTTAAGTTTTACGCCGCTCGTCCTAAGGATATGACCGTTCGGGACAAATGACACAAATTCGAAACAGGGAGGACCCATGGATCCTATCGTTTTTATACTTTTGGCAGCTGTTGGCATTTTTCTTGTTTTCCGATTAAGACAATCGTATCGCAGGACTGGAAAAAGCATAGATAAGACCAAAGAAATTGAGGAGAAACTAGCACAGTTAAGGAAAAAAAGAGATGAAGATTAAGGAGTCCATGTAGTATGATAGGAAGGGACTTTTGGATTATGAGGAGGGGTTATAGATGGATCAGTGGATTTCGTTTGCTCAGGATCGTTGGTATTTAATTGTAGGAGCTATCATCGTTTTATTTATTGTGATTGGAATTGTAAAAACGGTGGTGAAATGGCTCGTAGTCCTTGTTATCGTTGGGGCACTTATCGTTTATGGAGCGAGTTATAAGGATAAAATAAAAGATATTGGGACAACTGTTATTTCGCAAGTCAGTGATGACATCAAAGATAAGGCCGTTAGTGCCTTGACTTCCGAAGCCAAAGAAGCGAAATTCAAGGCTAACCCGGACGGTTCCTTTTTGATTACGACGAAAAGCTTGCAAGTGGAAGGAAAAGCAGGTTCCGAAGAGGTTCAAGTTACTTTTCTAGGAAAAACATTCAAGATGAATGCCAATGCTGCCGTGAAAGCATTCATCGAGCAAGCCAAGACAAATGCCTAGTCATTAGCTGGGCTAGCCTATCAAAGGAAGGTGAGTACACATGACGGATAACGCGTGGTTTCAAACAACCTCAATCAATTTTATATCCATCTTGATCGTTCTCACGATTGCAACGTCTGTATTGCAAGGATTTTTCCGTGGCGGCTCTGGTTCAGCCAGGCATTTCGTGGCTATGTTGGTGGAAGCGGTACTTGCCATCCTTTCCATGGTTATAGCATGGAAAGGTGTGCAATTGATTTCACCTTGGATTCAAATATGGTTGAAAGATCAGAACGTGCAGATTCCGACGGTAGACATAAGTGCGTTAAAACAAGCTTATTATACCGTCATTACTAGCTTGCGTGATTTTCCGTTACTCCGATTTGGTGTTTTATTTATTTTTGGCTATGTGATTATCAAACAAATGTTGAATCACTTGGTTGATTTAGTGTTAGGGCGTTGGTTAGCTGAACGGTTTGCCATGCCCAAACGGAGTCATTCCGTCTTGAGCTCGGTTTCAGGCGGGGCTATTGGATCTGTTGCTGGATTTGCTAGAGCGCTTATGCTGATCGCGATTTTATTTATATATGTCTCCTTGTTCCCTCACTCGATGCTAACCCCTTATATTGAATCCTCGCATATGTATCAAAAAGGAGCTCAAGAAGTGATTTCACCCTTCACAGGTGATTTCATAGCGGAGAAGGCACCTGTATTCACGCGTGCTGTTGAACAAGAATTCACCAATATTTTGCAACGGAAATATGAAGTCCTTGATGCAAAAATCCCAGGTAACATTTCAGATGCAGCCAAAGAAATTACGGCGAATGCTACCACAGACGAAGAGAGAGCTAAATTGCTATACAGTTGGGTCGGAACCCGAGTCCAATATGATTGGAATAAAGTGAAGCTATATGAAGAGCAGCGTATTTGGAAGGAACAAACACCAGAGGATACGTTTAATACCAAAGAAGGCGTTTGTATTGACTATTCAAGGTTATACGCGCAAATGGCTAGATCCATTGGACTTGATGTGAAGGTTGTCACAGGTCTAGGCTACGATGGACAGGGTGGGTATGGCCCGCATGCTTGGAATGAAGTATATCTGAAAGAAACAGATAAGTGGGTACCTCTGGATTCAACTTGGGTGGCAAGTGGAGCCAATTGGTTCAATCCGCCGAATTTTGATCAAACACATGTGAGGGACGTTTAAAGGAGAAAATATGCCAAGAGAGTTACATGCGTATAAGATGATTTATTTAGATGCAGGAGATACGTTAGTTACGATTCCAGCAGCTCAAACGATATTGAAACAATACTTGCAACTGCGCGCAGTTGATCGGGATGAAGATCATATTAATGAACTTTTTACAGAAGCATTTCGTCTATTTTATTATGTTGAAAAAAAAGATAACTTCGTGGTGTGCAGCCCTGAGTCAGATCGTGAATTCTGGGTTAACCTATACCACTATGTTCTGCATAAGCTAGGCGTTCATGAAGATTGGACCGAGGAAGAAATCTTTAATTGCTGTCATGAGTTATATGAAATTTTCACAGCACCGGAGTATTATGATTTATTTGATGACGTAAAGCCATTTCTGGAAGAGCTGAAGACACGAGGCTTCCGCATTGGCATTATTTCTAATTTTGCGCCTACATTGAAAGCCATTCTCGCTGACAAAGGGGTATTGCATTATTTTGACCCCGTACTTGTATCCACTGAAGTTGGTTTAGAGAAGCCTGATCCCGCTATTTTTCAGCTTGCTTTACAGATGGCGGATGTTGATGCAAGTGATGTACTGTATATCGGGGATCATGAGACGAATGATATTTGGGCCCCTAATCAAGTTGGCATTGATGCCATTCGTATTATTCGATACCCGTATCACACGGGAGAAGGCATACGCTCCTTGCTTGAATTGTTTCAAGCGCCTGTTGGTGGCCGGTGAAGTACGACCTAAGTGAGAGTAAGAAAGGATATGAATCCGCATGAAGTCATCCATTATGGATGATCCGAAGAAAAAAGAAATTACTAAAAAACGGCACTTTTCGTTTCGGATCAATATATTTTTCTTCGTCACCTTCTTATTGTTTTCAGTGCTAATCGTGCGGTTAGCGATTCTTCAATTCGTTCAAGCCAAGGATCTGAAGGCCGCAGAGAATACCAATACGAATACAACGAACAAGATCGCCCCGATTCGCGGCAATATTTATGATTCTACAAGATCCCCTCTAGCGTATACCATTCCTGTACAGTCCTTATTTTTCCGTATTGAACCAGGACAGGATAAAGATACGAATATTGATTTGGCTAAACGCATTAAGAGCGAAATATTTGACAAGTTTGCGAAACCGAATACTGTCAGTCCTACAACGGAAGAGATTGTCCTTGCAATGGACTTGGGCTATGACATTAATAAAAAACCAGTGAAAGACCCGAGCTATTATTCCGTACCACGCCGTATTAAAGCGGATTTATCTAATGCAGAAATAGCGTATTTACTGGAACACCGGGATGAATTCAAAGGGCTGGAAGTAACGGAAGAAAGCATCCGCACCTATGAGGTGGAAGACGACAAGACGACAATTGCTACGCAATTAGTTGGGTATACGAATGCATTTTCAACCGAGACAGCGAAAAAAATCTATAAGGATAATCCGAATAGTGAAGAATATTTAAGTAATGAGAATGTCGGCTTCGATGGGATCGAACGGATGTATCAGGATGAGCTGCGCGGCAAGAATGGCAGTAAGAAGTATCCCGTGAATGCCGCGATGAAAATCATTGGAAGAGCCGAAGTTACAGCTCCAATTAAGGGGAATAACCTGTATCTGTCGATAAATAAGGACGTTCAGAAGGCGACGGAGAAAATGCTGCATGATCATATTCAATATCTCCGTTCACCGTCTAATGCGAATGATGCGTACTTGAAATATGGGGTGAAGGCCTCCTCAGGCTTCGCGGTAGCGATGGAAGTGGACACTGGACGTGTCATCACGATGGCAAATTACCCGGATTACGATGCGAACGCATGGACCGGTGGGATGGCAACAGCTACTTATAAGGAAATCGAGTCTTACATACAGAATGGCACGATTACGACAGCCAAAGCCAAATACCCCGATGCCAAAGAGAATGCAAAGCATCCATCTTCCATTGTTTTCATGGGATCAACGATTAAGCCGTTATCCGTATTAATAGGTTTGAAAGAGAAGTTGTTTACAGCAGGGCAGACTTATTATGATTCAGGTACGTTCACCTTTGGTAGGGATGGGAAGAGCGCCATTTCGAACTCTGACAAACACGCTTATGGCAGCTTAAACGCATCATCTGCGATTGAGAATTCTTCCAATACGTATATGTCCGCGATGGTAGGGATTCCATTCTGGAACAAATACGGCAGGGAAAATCCCAATGTGACAGCCAAGTGGGCAGAATATCTAGCTAAGTTCGGTATGGGTGTGAAAACGGGAAGCGGACTGCCCGGCGAAATCGTGGGGTCCAATGACTTTATCAGCAATGCGAAGACGGACAGTTATCAGTCGGCGATGGTTTATGCATCCTGGGGACAGAATGAGAAAACGACTACTTTGCAACTTGCGCAATATACGGCAACGCTTGCTAGCCGCGGGAAACGGATGAAACCCCTCTTTGTCGAAGAAATACGGGATTATCAAGGCAATCTCGTGAAAACCGTTGAGCCTGAGGTTCTAGAAGATTCATCCAAAGAGTTCTCACAAGCAGACTGGAATACGATCATTCACGGAATGAAAAGTGGTGCACAAGGCATTGACGAATTACCTTTCAATGTCGCCCGTAAAACAGGAACATCCACGCAGGATGTAGCTGGCGGAAGAGTTGAGAATGCCGTACTGATTGCCTTTGCACCAGTGGAAAATCCCAAGCTGGCCGTAGCGGTCGTTGTACCGGAAGGCGGTTTCGGACGCTACGGGGCCTCCCCGATTGCGGCGAAAATCTTCGAAGCGTATGACGCGGCGTACGATGGTGTTCTGACAAAGCTCGGCGGCGGGAAACGGCCTTGGTAAGGTAGCGGAGAAGATAGTGGAAGAGATAGTGGAAGAGATATGAATGAGAGGGAGCTTGCTGCGGCAAGCTCTTTTGTGTTGTGGCGTGCCCAGAGGCACGCATTATCTAGTTGGTGAAAGTCCAACCAAGGGAGGGGCCAGGCCACCTTTGTAGCTAGG
>NZ_LYPB01000082.1:19351-99140 GCF_001653565.1 Paenibacillus oryzisoli | reverse complement strand
TCGGGTGTTTGTAGGGGTACAAATACCATACCGAATGAGCGGCCTTTTTGGCTACCTTTTTTTGGTTAATCAACAGGCCTGTAGTTTATACAGTTAAAGTTGCGGTGGCGCAATGTTCGGCGATGCGGAGTTGGTGTGTTGCGTTAATCGACACTGGTATGTTGTTGTGATGCTAGTGTTGGACGATGTAAAGCTGGTGTGTTAATCGTCAATAGTATGTCGAGGTGGTACCGTTGTTAACGATGTAAAGTTACCGTGGCGCAATATTCGGCGTTGGTATGCCACCGTGACGCTGTCAAATCTATTAGTGATAAATGAGCTCAGATGCCGAGCTAATAATTGTACCTGTATTCAGTCCTACGCAGATGTCTTTCATTGAGCCTGGCTTATCAAAATTGAACACATGAATCGGGACATGGTAGTCCCGTGCTAGAATAAAAGCCGATTGATCCATCACCTTTAAGTTGTGCTGAATCACATCGTTGTAATGGAGGGATTTGTACTGGAGCGCCTCCTGGTGGTGCTTCGGATCCCTGTCGAAGACACCGTCCACGCCTTGTTTGGCCACGAGAATGGCGTCGCAATTGACTTCGATTGCTCGTTGTACAGACGGATAGTCTGTCGTAACGAAAGGCTGTCCGTTTCCGCCAGCGAAAATGACGATGTACCCTTTTTCCAAGTGATGAATGGCACGTAAACGGATAAAGGGCTCCGCCACAGATGCAATTGGAATCGCTGTCATAACACGCACTTCGGCTTCGGTCTTCGCTTTCAACACCCCGCGCAGCATTAGGCTATTGATGACCGTCGCGAGTGTGCCAATATTGTCAGCCTCTGCTTTCTCGATGCCCCAGCTTTCACCCATATTGCCACGGAAAATATTACCTCCACCAATCACGAGACACACTTCAACGCCTAAATTCACGACAGTCATAATTTCATTGGCGATATGATCCAGTTGTGTAGGGTCAAATCCGAAGGAACTGTCACCTGCGACAGCACCGCCGCTAAGTTTAATGAGGACGCGCTTGTACCGTAAAGTCATTACCATATCCCCTCTCTGATGAGAACGCCTGTACGATTCATTATGTCTGACTAGGAAGTGTTGTGCGGCAGCCAACGGATGCTTGCAAAAAAAACACTAAAGCCTCAAATGCTTTAGTGTTGTTGTGTCTGCTTCGTCATGTTAGAAGTAATTGTACATGAATTAAGCGGGATTATGCAATTTTTGCGGAACGCGCATGTGAACGATAAGTCCTATGATCACAAGGACTAACAAGGAGCCCAGAGCGACGCGGCTCGCTAAGTTGCCAGTGGAGGCCATTGCCCATGTGATGGTTCCATATAAGAGTGGTCCGACAATGGAGGACACCTTCCCCGAGAAGGCGAATAGGCCGAAAAATTGACCGCGCTTTTCTTCCGGCGTTAGCTGCACGATTAACGTACGAGAGGTCACCCACATTGCACCCATGGAGACGCCATACAAGCTGCCTGCTACCCAGAAGATGCTTTGACTTGTCGCTAAGGAAGCGAGGGAGATGGCTACAATCAGGATCAAAGCTACAATGGCTACTGCCCTCTTAGGCCCAATGCTGCGTGTCACATAACCGAAGAGGAAGGAGCCGATCACGCTGGACACCGTGGATACTAGATAAAGTAGAATGAACTGCCCTGTCGAGAAGCCCATGACAGTATTCGCATAAATGGCCATAACCGCAATCGCAGTAGCGATGGCATCATTGAAGAAGAAATAGGCGATCATGAACGTGAAGGCTGCTTGGTACTTCCTTGCCTCTTTGAACGTCGTCCAGATCTCGCGATAACCGCTGAGCAGGGACTTGTTGCTAGCGACTGGCTTCTGCCGTTTCTCTTTGTACAAGAACATGATTGGCAGTGAGAAGAGGAGGAACATGACCGCACTTGGAATGAATGTACTTTCGAAGTGATTATCATGAACGAACAGGAAAGCAATAAGACCGACAAGCGTACCTACATAACCGACGGCTACGCCGAATCCGGAGATCAGAGGAATCTCGCGTTCATTGCCCAGGTCAGAGATCATGGAATCATAGAAAACTAAGCTGGAGTTATAGAAGAATTTGGCGATCATGAAAAATAAAATGACACCGATAATCGATGTGTTAAGCCCCAGCCACTCTTGGTCAGTCTCCCACAGAGCGGATGCTCCCATCAGAAATGTTGCGAGAATCGCGATCAGTGTGAAGGGGACGAGATAGGCTTTCTTTTTACCTGTACGATCAATCCATACACCGAATAAGGGAGATAGAAGCACTAAGAAGAAGCTGGATAGCGCATTAGAGTACGTGATGAACGTACTTGCGATCTGATTCATTTCCTCCGTGCTGCCTAAGGTTTCTTTTAAGTAAAACGGATAGAACACAGTTACGATATTGGATGAAAAGATGGTATTAGCAAAATCATACATCGCCCATGCAAAAATTGGCAGGGAAAAAAATAACGCCCAAACACTTCGTCCACGTGCGGGGTTGGTAGCGGATTCAAGTTTTGCCATAAGGGCACACCCTTTCTCTTCACTTACCTCTATTTCTCTATTATATTGGCGGTTCTGGAGGGAAATCCCTCCTCTTCACAATAAAAATAAAATCTCCCCCATCTTAGTAGGCAGGAGAGATTTTTTGCGTTTATTTGTCCGATGGGGGCTTTATGATATCAACTTCAATCATGTCCTGATTCTCTTCCATTTTGAGCACATTAATGCCGTTGCGTTCTAAGGTAGTGGAGAGTGCCTCTTTGTCTTGAACAGGAAAAACGTAGGCTAGGCTGCTCTTATTGTCGAGCAAGCGTTTCGCTACCTGTACGAGTCGCTCCATCGTGAACGGCTTCTTCAGATATTTCTCAATCTGCTTCTCATGATAATCATGAGGCGGGTCGAGTGCTGTTGAAACAATAACCGGCGTTTGGGCATGCACGGGATGTTTATATAGGTCTGCGATGAAATCCCAACCTGTCTTCTCGCCCTCCAGATGAATGTCTACGATAAACAGAATGGGGCCTTCGCCCTCACACCGACGTAGTGCAATCATACCTTCTTCGGCGGAACGCAGTTGGATAGAGGGCAGACTCAGTTTATGCAAGGCGACTTGAATTAATTTAGCGAGGTTATCGTCGTCTTCAAAAATAACGATTTTCCCGTCTAATCCGGAAATCTCAAAGAGATCGAATTCAATACGGAACGTGGTACCTTGTCCCATTTCGGATGTATAAGAGATGTGGCCGCCATGGCCTTCGACGATTTCTTTTACAATGGCTAGTCCCAGGCCAGTCCCGCCAATCTGGCGGCGGTCGGAGTTATCGACACGGAAGAATTTCGAGAACATATGCTCATTCGCTTCAGGTGGGATGCCCAGTCCGTAATCTTGAATGGCAATGGATACTTTATCTTCATGTGCAAATAGGTGAATGTCGATATGATCGGCACCCGGCGAGTATTTAATAGCATTGCTAATGAGGTTATCAAAGACTTGACGAATACGATCCATATCTGCTCGTACCCAAAGTTCAGGCTCTGTCTGGTGAACGACGATTTGATGCAACTGCTTGTCTTGCCATTGGTCTGCGATTTCGGTGACAAGTGCCTGCAGATGAATCGGTGCGAAATTATACGATTGACGACCGGACTCCATCCGCTGGAGATCCAAGAAGTCATTGATTAAATTCGACAGTCGCTGCGCTTCGTTATAAATGGTTTCCATGTAACGTTTCTGCTTCTCTTGCGGCAGGTCGCGGTGCAGTAGAATCTCCACGAAGCCGAGTACACTGGCTAGTGGAGTCCGCAGCTCATGTGAAACGATGGAGATAAATTCATTCTTCATTTCATCGACGCGCTCTTCTTCTGTACGGTCACGGAAAACGAAGAGATAACCTTGCTGCTCCGTACCTTCGCTAACAACGGTGGCGTAGAGCTCTGCATGTTGGAGTTGCTCGTCCTGTTGGAAGCTGAAGCGCTGTGTCAAATGGGACAGGGAGCGATCAATCAAGGCTTCGATGGAAGAGGCTACCCCATGGAAACTAGGTGATTCAGCTACAATCTCCGAGCTGCAACTAACAAGGTTCTCGCCAATTCGATCATTCAACCCGAAATACTGATTCATACGATGATTGGAAAAGAGGATCTTGCCCTCGGAATCGCACATCATCATGCCCTCGTGGGCGGATTCAAGAATATTTTGAATAAGATCATGTTGACCTTCTAAGAGCAGTTTCTCTGCCGTGAGTTGATCGTTCAGCAAGGCTAGGCGTTCTGCCTGCTGCAATTTCTCATCATTCACAACCTGTGCATAGAAGGCAAGTCCGAATTGACGAACTAAACCTTTGGTCAGACGCTGATTATCTTCTTGGAAGCTCGAACATTGGTAACTCGTCAGTAATAGAAAACCAATGACACCTTGCTTGTCATCCGTTAGTGGAATGTAATGATCGATGGCACGTGTCATGCCATTATGGACACCTTGCTCACTGCCCGTTACATCACGGGTATGTGTGATCGAGACCCCCTCTTCGAACACGCGTCTGGCTGGGCCGAAGAGCTCCCTGCGAGAAGCTTGAATGTGTCCTTTGGGATATCCGATGGAATGAATAACATTGTAGGAACTAACTCCGTGCTCTGTGAGATCCTCGAGGACAACCAAGGCGGCATCCTGCGCGAGCGAATTTAATAAGGCTGGCAGCGTATGTTTCAAGAAATCTGTTAATTTCACATAGCCAGTGAGCTTCTCTTGGTACGAGGAAATGAGTTCCAAATCCCGTTCGCGCTCAGATAGCTTAGCCAGTGTAACTTGCTGTTCCTCTTGTTGGGCAATAATTTCCTCGTTCTGGGATTCCAGACTTTCGGCCATATAACGGTAATTTTCTTCGCTCTTGCGCAGTTCCTTCTCTGCTTCGTAGGATCGTAAGGAGATGAAGATGGACATAGCTCCGGCCACAAGCGCGATCAGGAAACCGACAATTGTGATTAAACGGGAGGTTTTACCTGCTTGTTGAGAAGCTTCATAGGAGGTAGAGGTAATCTGTTCGATATTGTTTTCAATACTCGTATGAACGACACGATAGCGATCCATCAACGTTTTGCCACCAGTGACACGGGCTTTCGCTTCTTCAATTTTACCTGTACGGTATAAGTCCAAGGTTGTATCATAGTACTTTTGCAAATTGGTAATGGCAGGTATAGCTTGGGTATCGATAATAATTTGTAGAGTCGGAAATTTCTTGTCGTAGGTTGAAAGCATATTTAAACTACTGGCGACCTGCGCTCTTCCTGTTGTGTAAGGTTCAAGAAATTGTTCGCTTCCACCTAATAGGTAACCCCGGAGACCTGTCTCCTGATTAATTATGCTGGTTAATAGACTATTGGCCGTCGTTAGAATCGGAAGAGCCTGATTCACGATCGCATTGTTCTCTCTCTCCATATTTCGAGAGGCCAAGTAGTTGGACACACTGACGAAGGCTAATAAAAGTACTATTAAAATGACATATAACATGGAGATCCGCGATCTCGTGAAAGTTTTCATTTCAATCGGTCACCTAACTTCTCATAGATTAATATATCAGGGAGCAATTCGACAAACATCAACAAAATCCTCTAAAAAATGACGATGTTATGTTTTCTTACATAATAGTTTGCAGAAAATGGCGATGTCGTTTAAAATATGAGTCAATAACGAATTGGTATGTTAATTCCTATGACATGAATAAATTTCTAAGAGGGAGGCGCACTGTGCAGGTGAAAAACAGCAGGATTCCGCCGCGTCATGAAGTACGTCCCTATTTCCAACCTATTATCTCTTTGCAGAATCAACGAATTGTGGGGTATGAAACACTAGGTAGATGGGTTCGCGAGCATGGTGTGGAGAGCTTAGGACCCTTTTTCCAAGATCCTAATATTTCTGAAGACATGCATCTCATGATTGATCGTCATTTAAGAGAGCAGGCTATTGAACGAATCGCCGCTGCATCGGACGAGAGTGAGCTATTTATCAACCTTAAGCCCTCTTGGATCTATAGAACCTACAAGCGGACGGGTGTATTGCCAACAATTGAATTGTTAAAAAAATATCAGATTAATCCTTCGAGAATCGTCATTGAGATCACCGAAGAAGAATTTACGGGCAAGCTCCAAGAGTTGACGTGGATTGTTGAATTATATCGTGAATTCGGATGCACAATCGCCATAGATGATGTCGGGAGCGGTTTTAGTAATTTCGATCGAATTGCAAGCTTGCAGCCGAAGATCTTGAAGGTAGACCTGAATATTTTGAAGAAAAGTATCGTTCACGATGGCTACAGGGCAGTTATGCAGTCTTTCTCTATTGTTGCAGCGCAAATTGGGGCTTCCCTGCTCGTTGAGGGTGTCGAGACCAAGCAGGAACTGCGCAGCGCCTTGCAGGTGGGAGCGAGATATGTGCAAGGTTTCTTATTTTCAAAGGCAGAGCCAAACCTGCAGCAACCAGATGCGTACAAAGCCATGCTGGAAGAGGAAATCAAATCGTTCGGTGAAGATGAGTTTCAGCGCTACCATCGCTTGCTGAGTGTGCACCAAAGGCTGGATGCGTTAATCAACGCCTCGGTTCATATTTCCAATGCCGAGGAAGCTGATGCGGTAATTGAGCAATCCATCGGTAACGTTACGGACAACTGTAT
The DNA here is from genome assembly GCF_001653565.1 of Paenibacillus oryzisoli. GTDB lineage: Bacteria > Bacillota > Bacilli > Paenibacillales > NBRC-103111 > Paenibacillus_E > Paenibacillus_E oryzisoli. The sequence goes on along the minus strand of NZ_LYPB01000082.1, from coordinate 92,462 downwards.
CCGCATGTACATCTGCCAGGGGGACGGCTACCAGATTTCCTCTAACTACACACGTTCTGAAGTGGGGTGGAGCAAAGACGAGAGCTACCGTCAGGCAAACTGGACGTGGCGGCCCTATTTCATCTCCAACATTCTGATGATGAATCTTCAAAAACAAGGCATTCTCTCCCAAGCCTATACCGACTTGGATACCTCGCGTCAAATCCAGACTTACTCCTGTGCGATGGGTGAGGGGTATTATTTGTTTTTGGATTTGTCGATCTGAGTGGGAGTGGAGGAATGGTGCATAAAGCCTTCTCGCAGGCTTCTCCATTCAGCGGACCCGAAATATTCACCAACACTCCTTCGCATTCACGAATAGATGGAAAAAGTACATCTAATCCGAGCATTTATATTGGAATGAAACGTTTAAATGGAAAACCTCCAGTTAATTTCGGGCAATTAGCCCTAATTCACCAGAATTGAGCAGATTAGATGTAGGTTTTACAGCTAATTGATTTATAGAGCAGATTGGAATGAAAATAGCTGGAGTTTATACAGTTAACTCTATGGATTAGCTTGTTGGTGAATGAGGTAGTGTGGAAGGGGAGGAGGTAAATGGTGAAAGGTGCGCCGTAGTGGGAGGATGGGGCAGTAGAGTAGATAAGGTGTCGTGTACTAGGTTGCTTGGGAACTGGAGCGGAGATCGGGATTGGGATAGAGATAGAGATAGAGATAGAGATAGAACAGAGATGGAAAGAGATAGAATGGTGGATGCACATGGAGCACAAAAGAGGTTATCCCAGGTGAAGCTTGGGATAACCTCTTTTGTGTGTGGTAGTTGAAGAACCCCGGAACCCCGGAACCCCGTTTTACGCCTCCACCCATTCGCGGCGGAGCGAGAACAAATCGCGGAGCTCGTCAGTCGACAGCTCGGTGATCCAGTTCTCGCCAGAGCCGACGATCTGCTGGCTGAGGCCAAGCTTGCGCTCGATCATCTCGTCTATGCGCTCCTCCAGCGTGCCCAGCGTCACGAACTTGTGCACCTGCACGTGACGCGTCTGGCCGATCCGGAAGGCGCGGTCCGTCGCCTGATTCTCGACGGCGGGATTCCACCAGCGATCGTAGTGGAAAACATGATTCGCCGCCGTCAGGTTGAGACCGATGCCGCCGGCCTTCAGCGAAAGAATGAACACATTGCGCTGCTCTAGGGGCGGCAAGGTCGCATCTTGGAAGTGCGCGATCATTTCATCGCGCCCGTTCTTGGCTGTTCCGCCGTGCAGGAACAGCACTTTTTCGCCCAGCTCCCCCTGCAGCACATGCTGCAGCAGGTTGCCGGTCTCGACAAATTGCGTGAAAATCAAGCATTTGTCGCCCTCTTGGCGCAGCTCCTGCACCATTTCGAGCAAGCGCTCTAGCTTGTTGGAGCGTCCGCTCCATGGGGCGCCAAGCCCTTCCTTGAGCAGCAAAGCAGGGTGGTTACACACCTGCTTGAGCTTCGTCAATGCAGCGAGGATGAGGCCACGCCGCTCCATCGCAGAAAGCTTATCCAGGCGATCGAACATATCCTGGATGTAGTTCTCGTACAACGAGCCTTGCTCTGCTGTGAGCGAGATGAACGTTTTGGACTCGTTCTTCTCCGGCAGATCCAGCTGGATAGCGGGATCTTTCTTCTCGCGCCTTAACAGGAATGGGCGGATCAGCTTTTGAACTTTGCCAATCGTGGCCTCGTCGCGCGTCTTCTCGATGGCATTCACGTAGCGGGTCGTGAACTCGCGCACGGTGCCGAGATAACCCGGATTCGCGAAGTCGAAGATCGACCACAGCTCAGTCAACCGATTCTCAATCGGCGTTCCTGTTAGAGCAATGCGATGAAATCCATTCAAACGGCGAATCGCCGTCGCCTGTTTCGTATAAGCGTTCTTGATATTTTGAGCTTCGTCCAAACAGATCGAGTTCCAAGCAATTGCGCCAAGCTCACTCTCATCTAGATGGGAAAGCGTGTAAGATGTCAGGACCAAGTCGTAGTTGCCAACGATTTTCTCGCTAAAGGCAGACCCTTTTAACCGCTGCGGCCCATAGTGAAGATGGACGCGCAAGGAAGGCGCAAATCGTTTCAGCTCCATCTGCCAGTTGCCCAGCACGGAGGTCGGACATACGAGCAACGAAGGTGTATCGGGCTGCTCGGTCTCTTTGACCGTGAGCAAGTAAGTGATCCATTGGATCGTTTTTCCGAGACCCATGTCATCGGCTAAGCAGCCGCCCAGTCCAAATCTTCGCAAGAACAACAACCAAGAGATACCGTCCACTTGGTAGTGGCGAAGAGAGCCATGAAAGCTTGGAGGCGGCTCCATCGCCGGGATCGCGGAGGTCTGCGTTAGCTGTTCGATCATATGACGCAGCTGTTCGTTCAGCTCCACCTCCATGTCGAGGTAACGCGCAGCATCCGGATCATCCTCAGCAGGTAGTAAGCCCCCTGCATCACCAGCAAAATGCAGTTCCAACACATCGCGGAACGAAAGCCCCTGCTTCTTGTGCACTTGCTTCATAATCTGCTCGACCTGTGCCATGAACCGCGGGTCGAGCTGAATCCAGTTGCCGCGAATCTGGATCAGCTTGCGCTTCTCCTCCAGCAGCTGACGGAATTCCTCTTCCGTCAGCTCCAAATCCCCAACAGCCAGCTTCCAGTCGAACTGCATCAGCTGGGTCAGCCCGAACATCGTCTCCCGTCCAGAACCGACGGAAGACTTGATCTTCGCGCGCAGCTTCGGCCGCATCTTGCGGATGCGCTCCCACCACGCCGGCAGGAACACGCTCGTTCCTGCCTCAACCAGCCGGACGCTTCCCTCTGCAAGGAAGCGCCAAGCCTCCTCCTCCGTCAACGTCTGACGGAGGACGCCCTCGCCCGCATCCAGCCACGGCAGGATGCGCACCCACTTGGCCGCGTCGCGTTCGACGCGGCCAATCTCGGGCAGCCAAGCCTCCGGCAGTGGCTGCTCCCCGGCGACCGGCTCGCCGACGGTCGTCACGGTGCGCAGCACCTCCGGCGCCAGCCGGTCCTGCAGCAGCACGCGCAGCTGCCAGCCCGCGCCATGCGCGAGGTCCGGCTCGACGAGCTGCAGGCACGTCCGCATCGGCGTCCGATCCTGGCGCCAACCAATGCTGACGAGCCAGTCCTCCTCGTCCAGCCACACCTCGCCGCTGACATCGCCGCGGCGCATTAACGGATACGCAGCTTCCAGCTTGCGTAAATTGTCTTTCATGACCCCGTCGGCATCGACCCATTCCGGGATCAGGGCATGAATCCAGCGGGATATCGCTGGCGTTTCAAGCAGTTGCAGCTCTTCTGGCAGCTGCAGCTTCCAACCGATTTCGCCGGACTTCCATTTCTCGTAGTCCGGCATGAAACGGCCTGTCGCCAGCGACTCGCGAATAGCGGGAGCTAGGGCAATCACGTCAGCGCAAGAAGCATGCCACTTCAATTGCAAGTGCTGAACAGGCTGCGGTTCGCTGAAATAATCGAGCGCTTCCAATGGCTGCAGCTCGATGCCCTCCCGATTTTGCCACTCACTCGGTTCCATGAAGGTGCCGAAGAAGGAGGCGCGATGCCAGGCGAATAACATATGTTTTAAATCAAGAGCGTCCCAAATACCGCCGTTTTCACGGGAACCCCATAGAAATAAGGACCCGTTAGGTAAGGAACTAACGTGAACGGTCAGCGCGCTGGTTTCGATCATCGAATCCATTTTCCTTTCTTGAGCTCTTCTTGGAAAGCACGCAAACGCGAGAACTTATCCGCTAAGCGGTAAATATAGTGCTCCCAGCGGTCATCCTGGCCGATGTGTTTATAGATGCCATTCAGCTTCTTAAGCAGGCGGACAGCCGTCTTATAAGAAGCCCTGTTTTTCTCCAGAACAGCCCGTTCGGCTGCTTGATGATAGAGCGGAAGGAGCAGCGCGGAGTCATGTTCTTCGATCGCTTTAAGCTCCGCCCCATATAAATTCAAGGGGGAAATCCGATTCGCCAGTTGCAAATCGACCCACTGACGATACCGTTTTGTTTGCAACAAATAGGCAGTGTAATAGTAATAGGAACGTGGGAGTAAGGACTCCATCACCTGTACCCACTCGCTATCGTTCGCCAGATGCTTCGTCGTATCCAGCCAATATTGGCAGAAGGTACGGAAATCATCATGATTGGCATTCGTTATCGCAGGGAATAGCCAACGAAGCCACACTAGCATGTGATCCCACTGTCCATCATTCGCAAATTTATTTAAATAGAGGAAGAAATCCTTCGCATGGGGATGTACAAGCTGCCCAAGTCGTTCGAAAGCTTGCTCGGTATGCCCCTGCATAATGTCAAAATGCGCCCTAGCCGCAAGCAACGCATCCTTCTTCTTCGGAAGCAATTCCTTCTTGGCCAGAAGAGCGTCAAGGCGTGAGGTTTCTTCTTTCTGAGCGCTAGGTTGATCCGTTAGCTTCCACCAGATGAAACGATACACGAACAACCAATCAACAGGACTGTCCTTTCCTTGCAGGGCGGATTCCCCGACCATTTTCATCGTGGTTAACCATATCTTAGGCTCCGCCAGGAAAGAGCGGTTGACATCGATCCGATCAACGAATTCGACAAGCTTATCTTCACAGTCTTTGGCGGAAATTTTGCACCCGTTTTCATGATAATAGCTTAGATAAGAGCTCTTCGTTTCTTGATAAAATTGTTCGATCTTCCGCATCATGAACAGCACGATGTGGAACATGTAGAGTTCTCGCGTCGTATCGCGCCAATTGACTGCATAAGGCGGCAACGACTCCAAAGCAGACTCATAGAAGGTTTCAATGGAATGCTGATGCGAGATAGAGAAGCCATGGAACTTTCCTTCAAAAAAACGGTGCCAATCACTAGGCATACTTTCTTCCAAAGGCACGTTCGCCTGTGCGGCTGCTTTACGTTCTTGTATAACGGAAGCCGCAGCGCTGCGGGCTGGTTTCTTCCGTGTATGAATTTGCTGTTTGAGCTGCTGCAGGACAAGCTCTGGACGACCATAGGTGGCGTATAAGCTGAAAAATGTAGCGCCAATATGCTGACAGAAGCCTTCGAAAGAACAAGTGCAGGTACTCGCAGCGAAATTTTCTAACTGGACGTCTACCTTATGAACTTGTTTGCTTGTGACGGTCGCCAGAACGCTAAGTCCTTTGAGATCAACCTCAGTCACACGGCCTTTATGATAATACTCCCAGCCTTGCTCCAGACGAATGGCGTCAAAGTGCAGCGGGATTTGTTTGATGAGGTAGTTCATTCGATTTTTGGGAATTTGAAGTTTCAACATGTGATCGTTCCTACCCTCCGAGCGGCGCATTCCTTCTTCCATAGTAACAGATTTTTTCCGAAATTGCCCATTTCCACAGTTTATGCCAAAGGCGATATTTTTAATCCGATCCGAAAGGGGTTAACCCTGCATTCTTATCCAGAATATGATAAAGTGAAGCTAGATGAAATGCTTCTTGAAGGGAGACTGCGCGAGTGGGTATTAAATTTGGTCGTGAGTATAAGGACATTGTTACAGATTTTGTACGTGGGATCGAAATGGTGAATGGTTTCTATGAGCTGCTGGAGATGAGTGCAGAAGACTGGCAGGAGCTAGACGAGAGTGAACAGGAAGAATGCCTGCGTACGCTGGCTGACGATATATTCTATGGACTAGGCAGTACGCCGGTGATGCAGGTTGGAGCAGGCTCAGTTCGGCATGATGCGGGTAATCACGTGCTCAAAGTGCACGATGGCGAGAAGTTGGTTTCCGTCATTTATTTGGTGTGAAACAGGTAGAACGGATTGATAGAAAGGTGTAAAGAAGCTATGTTGGATGGCGCAAGAAAGGTTCTACAACAGGTTTACGGGTATCCGGAGTTCCGTGAAGGCCAGAAGAATATTATTACGAACCTTCTCGAAGGGAAAGACACGCTGGGCATTATGCCGACAGGCGGCGGGAAATCGATCTGCTATCAAGTGCCGGCCCTGCTGATGGAGGGAGTGACGTTAGTCATTTCCCCTCTTATTTCTTTGATGAAAGATCAGGTGGATGCGCTCGGCGCACTCGGTGTTCCAGCGACCTTCATTAATAGTACGTTGGAAGCTAGAGAAGTGGAACAGCGGATGCAGGGAGCCATGCAGGGCAAATATAAGTTGCTCTACATAGCACCAGAACGTCTCGAATCGGAACGGTTTCGCGCACGAATGGCAGCGTTGAATCTGCCTCTGGTAGCCATTGACGAAGCGCACTGCGTTTCGCAGTGGGGACATGATTTCCGCCCGAGTTACGTTTCGATTGCTCCTTTCATTCGGGCGCTGCCGAACCGGCCGATCGTAGCGGCGTTTACGGCAACGGCTACCGCAGAGGTCACAGCGGATATTGCGAGGCTGCTGGATTTGGATGAGGCAGGGATTTTCATCAACGGCTTCTCGCGAGACAATTTGGAGTTAACCATTCTTCGCGGAGAGAAGAAGCGGGATTACATACAGAACTACGTGAAGGAACATACCCATCAGCCCGGCATTATTTACGCTGCGACGCGCAAGGATGTTGAGGATTTGTACGAGACGTTGCGCAAAAAAGGCTTCGCCGCAGGCAAGTATCATGCGGGCATGTCCGATGATGAGCGCTCCTACATGCAGGAGGCGTTCCTCTATGACGATATTCGCGTGATGATCGCGACGAACGCTTTCGGGATGGGCATCGATAAATCCAACGTTCGATACGTGATTCACTACAATATGCCGAAAAATATGGAAGCATACTATCAAGAAGCCGGCCGTGCGGGGCGTGATGGTGAGCCGAGCGAGTGTATTCTGCTGTTCAGTGCGCAGGATATTATGACGCAGAAGTTCCTCATCGAGCAGAACCAGCTGTCGCCTGAGCGCAAAGCGAACGAGTACAAGAAGCTCCAAACCATGATCGACTACTGCTATTCGCCGCGCTGTTTGCGGAACGCTATTTTACATTATTTTGATGAGCAAAATATTAAAGATACCTGCGGGAACTGCAGTTCCTGCAAGGATGATCGGGACACCGTCGATATTACGGTCGAGGCACAAAAGATTTTCTCCTGCATTCGGCGCATGAACGAGCGCTTCGGGATTTCGATGGTTGCCTCTGTTTTGAAGGGCTCCAAGGCGAAGAAAATCATGGACTATCGGTTCGATCGTCTGCCGACACACGGGATTATGAGTAATTTGCCGGAAAAAGAGATCGCCGAATTGATCAATGTGCTCATTTCCGAAGGATTCCTGCAATTATCCGATGGTCAATACCCGGTTGTTCGGTTGATGCAGCCTGCTGCTGAAGTGCTCCAAGGCAAGCTGACCGTTAATCAAAAGGTACGGAAGCAGCCTGTCCGGGCTGTCGCTGCGATGGATAATACGTTGTTCGAGCAGCTGCGACTGCTGCGTCGCGAAATGGCTGCGCGCGAGAAGGTGCCGCCTTATATTATTTTCGCCGACAGTACGCTGCGTGAGATGAGTGAGAGCTGTCCGACGACGGAAGCCGCGATGCTGCGTATCAAAGGGGTCGGTGAAGTGAAATATCGCAACTACGGGAAGCCATTCTTGGAGCTGCTTCGCACGTATGCGGGTGAGAGTGATATGGGCGTTGTTGCCTATGATTACGAATGAAGCTAGATAGAGTAACTGTGGATGATCGGTTGTCGGCGTTGGGAACATGGAGACTTGAAGCTGAAGAGAGCAAGTGGATCGTGCGGAAGTATCGATTTACTTCCTTCATGCAAGGCATCTCTTTCGTGGGCGAAGTTGCCCGAATTTCAGAAGCTGTGAACCACCACCCCATGATCGCCATTGATTATAAAATGGTAACCCTGCGCCTGACCTCGTGGAGTGCCGGAGGCTTGACCGAGCTCGATTTCTCGACTGCTGCGAAGTTTGATCAAGCTTACGTGGAGGGGAACGCAGAGTAAGTTGCAATACTGTTGCTTAGTGTTCCGCTATCACAATCAGCGGACCTGTATAAACCATGCAGTGGAAGTCAGCACTTCCGGTTGGCGTCCACTTCTCGTACGTATCCGTGATGGTGAAGCCAGCACGCTGGTAGGCGCGAATAGCTCGCTCGTTCCAAACGAGTACCTCGAGGTCGATTTCTTGCTCGGGGTTGCGATACTGGGCTTCGGCAACAAGCAGCTGAACGAATTGGGTGCCGAGTCCTTGTGCGCTGACAGGTGTGTCCCCGTTGTTGCTGCCGACCGTTCCTCGACCTTCGCTGCTGCTTGTGCCATATCCCTTGCCGCAAAGATCAGGACGAAGTCCTAGGCCCAGGCGGGTAACGCCAACGATCGGGAAGAACTGAACGAAGCCGATTAGTATGCCGTTGTGATCCACTACGCCACGATATTGCTCGTCCCTGATTTGTGAATCGGCGAATTCTGACTTGTTGTCGAGCATCGTGGTCCAGGATGGCCAATTGTATACGGCATAAGGATCCGGGTAGCTCCACGCACACAGCTCCTGACAAGCTGTTTCTGTTAGTGGAACCACGCGCCAAGATGAAATTAAGGTAATAGGTTGTGGCATTTCTTGGGCAACCTTTCTTTAGATGGTTTTTGGCCATTGTTCTATTAGGGATTAGCCGTTCCCTTATTCTACCCGATAACGCGAAGATACGGAACGAGAGGGCGCTATTTGGGTGGAAACGCGTAATTGGGAGAAGTTGAGGAACTACGTTCCTCTATTTCTTTTGAAACGCGCATAATTATTCGGAAAATGGCAAAATAGCGGAACCACGTTCCGTAACTTTGTAAAACATGTGGATTCAGGGGGAATAAGGGAACTACGTTCCGCAACTTTCCGAAATGCAAGGCAAATAACACATGTTCGATCGCTATTTTATCATAAAATACCAATAAGGAGGGCACCCGTGATGACACAAGTGACCGTTCGCGAAGCCGTCATATCCGATATCCCCCAGCTCAAAACGTTAATGCTCACTTACATTGTCGATTTCTATCAGTACCGACAACCGGAGGATGAGAAGCTAAATGCTTTAATTCATGAATTGCTCGAACAAAAAGTGGGCATTCAATTTGTGGCTGAGACCGAGGAAGGTGCGCTTGTCGGCTTTGCGACGCTATATTTTTCCTTCAGCACGCTGCGTGCCGCCAAGATTGCCGTCATGAATGACTTGTTTGTTGTGGAAGCAGAGCGTGGACATGGTGCGGCGGCGAAGCTTTTTGCAGCTTGCAAAGGCTATGCGGCTAGACATGATTATGCCAAAATAACCTGGGAAACAGCCCCGGAGAACTTACGCGCGCAAGCTTTTTACGATAAAATGGGTGGAGATCGTGGTCATTGGCTGACCTATTCTGTGATTCCCACAAGTGGGATGGGCGATTAATTAAAGGTAGGGGAAGGTGGCAGAAACCGTGGAAAATATCGTAAGTCAGTCGTGGTTGCTGGGACAATTAGGGGATGCGAATATCGTTATCGCAGATTGTCGGTTTGCGCTCGGCAAGCCTGATTCAGGCCGTGAACAGTATGTGCAGGATCATATTGAAGGCGCCGTGTATGTCGATTTGGAAAAGGATCTTTCCGGTGCCCTTATGGCACATGGCGGACGTCATCCGCTTCCGGATCTTGGTGCCTTCTCAATCCTCGTCGGCAGTCTCGGCATAGACGGTACGAAGACCGTCGTTGCTTACGACGATCAAGGTGGAGCTATGGCATCGCGCCTGTGGTGGATGCTGAAATTCCTCGGCCATTCCGAGGTATACGTACTGGATCAAGGATACTCCGCATGGAAATCCGCGGGATATCCGGTCACTGCTGAGGTGCCTGCGGTATTCCCGCGCACCTTCTCACCGAAGGTGCACCGCTCCATGCTCGCTAGCATGGATGAAGTGAAGGACAAGCTCGGTCGCCCAGGCGTCGTGCTGGTAGATTCGCGCGAGGAGCGCCGCTACCTCGGCCTCGAAGAGCCGATTGATGCGGCGGCGGGCCACATCCCAGGCGCGCGCAACTTCTTCTGGAAGGGCGTTCTCGGCGAGAACGGCGCTTGGTTATCAGCTGCGGAGCAGGAGCAGCACTTTGCCGCACTGCGTGACGCTGATGAAATCATCGTCTACTGCGGCTCGGGCGTGACAGCGTGCCCGAACGTACTGGGGCTTAGCGAAGCGGGCTTCGATAACGTGAAGCTCTACAGCGGAAGCTGGAGCGACTGGATCTCGTGGGAAGACAACCCGATTGCGACGGGTGAAGAGTGAGAACTGAAGAGCATGTAGCAGTAATTACATGATGAATACATCGCCATGCGGTCTATAAGCCCTGGCGATGTATTTTTATGTCCGGAAGTTAACAACCGAATTCAGTTGACATCTTGGAAATATCCAACATATAATTAGGATGCTAGCAATATTGATACGATCTCAGAATGGAGCACTACCACATGTCTAAATCCGTCCTTTACTTAAAAAGAACCTATATTATCATGCGCAAAGAGCTTGACGTGCGGTTAAGCACATTCAATCTGACGACTTCGCAATTCGAGATCCTGGGTTATTTGGCTCAATCAGGAGGGTTAGAGCAGCAGAAGCTCCAGCATCATAGCGGGATTACATCCGCGACGTTGACTGGAATATTAGATAAGCTGGAGGCTCGGTCATATATCTCTCGCAAGTCTAGCCATACAGACGGAAGGGCCAACTTTGTGACGCTCACGCAGCAGGGCAACGAGGTGTTCGGTAAGCTGGTGGATCTTATTTTGGAATTCGAGAACGAGATGCTTAAAGGGTTCACGCAAGCCGAGAGGGATTTGTTGGGACAGTGGCTGCAACGAGTGGCCAAGAACTTAGGGGATAAGGAATATTATCAATAGGGGCTTGTAGCCTTCACTAATAGCTAGCATCCTAACAATATGAGAGGGGGTGAGTGCAATGATGCGTGGGTAAGAACGAAGATGAAAAACGTTTGTTTGATAGCTAGGATCCTAACTAATATAGGGGGGGTATTATGCGAATCATAGTTACGGGAGGAACAAGCGGGATCGGTTACGGGACGGCGCGCTTAGCCGCTGAAAGCGGTTGGAAGGTGACGATCGTTGGTCGAAATCGAACTCAAGGCGCAAAGATTGCCGCCGAGCTAGGGGGAGACTACTTCTATGCGGATCTGTCCAAAATGCCGGATGTACGTCGATTAGCGGATCAGCTCGAAGGTCCGATTCATGCGTTAGCGCTGTGTGCAGGAGGAATATCTACGGACAAAGAGGTCCGGCTGACCAATGAAGGGTTGGAGACGACTTTCGCAACAAACTATTTGAGTAAATTCGCGTTATCGGAGATGCTTCTTCAGCAGAACAAGATTGTACCCGGCGGATGCATCGTTATGGTAGGAGGTAATGGCGTCCACAAGAATGTTTCAACCGCTTGGGCTGAACCCCAAGTCGGTCTGAAGGCCGCTATGAAGGCAGCGCTTGCGGTCGATCTCTATGCTTCCGAGCTTGCCAAACGATATCCGCAGTTACGCGTGCATACCTGCTATCCGGGAATGGTTCGAACGAATTTGTTCCACGAGGCGCCATTGCTGTTCAGATTGTTGTCTCGAATATTCGGCCAGCCGATAGCCAAAGGTAGCGCGTATCTAGGTCGGTTGATCTTAGAGAATCATTCGGGGGTACATTGGAAGCAAGATCGCCCCATGCGTTTCCACGTTCCTTTGCCCGAAGGCCAAGAAGGCGAGGCGCTATGGGCATATAGTCGACAATATATCTGACCACATAACCAAGGAGGTTAAGCATGCGCTATAAAGCAGGCTGGCTGGTGAAGAATCATATTTTGGCGTTGACGCATTATGAACCGGTGGTAACGATGGAGGATTTCCGGGATATCGCAACGGATGCGCACATGGCTTTGCAAGAGGCGAAGCAGCCCTTTCACCTTCTGATCGATAATCGGATTATCGCCGAAAGGACGGTCGCCACGCTGGATTCGATGTTGAAAGCTCTGCCGATCCTCGAACATACGCACTTGAAATGGATTGTTATCGTGCTGCCGGATGCCATCAAAGAGACTGCAGCAGCTAGACAAGTTCAGCGGCATGGGTCGATTCAATTGAAATTCGTAGACAGTCTGACTTCCGCATTCCAGCATCTTGCAAGTGAGGATGACCGTATAGTCGAGGTGGCTGGCTTAGCATTGAGCTGGAGCGACTGGATCTCGCGGGAAGTTAACCCGAATGCCACGGGTGAGGAGAAGTAGGCAATAAGCCGCGTGGAACGCGGGTTAGAGGGCTGTGACAGGTGGTGAGCAAGTGACCTGTCACAGCTCTTTTTGGCATTTTGGGTATAACGCAGATGTTAACGACTACGATGTGATAAACATCACAGCCAGATCTGACATACTCCTTTAGTATCTGTTCTAAGGAAGAGAGTTACCGGAGCTCAATCTTATTCATCAGATGTTGCTCTGCCTGACATAAATTCGGAGGTGAGCGTAAATGGAAATTGCCGCTCTCGAAAAGGTTGAGCAGCTTGCCTTAAAGAAGCTCAAAGTATTCAAGATGAGCCGCCTACGGTATATCGCGCGCTCCGCACTCGCGAGCATGTTCATCGGCTTCGGCGTCATCGTTGCGTTCAAGACGGGCAGCTTCTTTTATGGGGAACATTCTCCTCTTACGTATCCAATGGCGGCAATTACTTTCGGTGCAGCCATCATTCTAATCACTTACGGGGGAGGGGATTTATTCACCGGCAACACCTTTTACTTCACTTACGCTGCTTTGAGACGGAAAATGCGTTGGAGTACCGTGCTGAAGCTATGGCTGTATACCTACATAGGCAACATCATCGGTGCAGCCTTTTTCGCATTCATGATCTATACAACCAGCTTATTCGCGGAGTCGTCTGTCAACGCGTTCTTGCTCAGTGTCGTGGATAAAAAAATGAATCTGCCGATGGGGGAGCTGTTCTTCCGCGCCATCCTCTGTAACTGGCTCGTCTGTCTTGCCTTCTTCATTCCTCTGTCCCTTAAGGGAGATGGAGCGAAGATGTTTGCCATGGTCCTCTTCGTGTTCTGCTTCTTTATCTCCGGCTACGAACATAGCATTGCCAATATGTGCACATTCGCAATTGCGTTGGTGCTGCACCATCCCGGGACGATATCCATCGGCGGAGTGTTTCATAATCTCATTCCGGTCACCCTGGGCAATATCATTGGCGGCGCGGTACTGATGGGCGTAATGTATCACTATGTGAACAAACCCTATTTGGATGAAGAACTCAATTCAACTACTACATTTACGGAGGGCGATTTGGATGAATAAAACGAAGATTGTGATCATTGGAGTAGGAGCCGTCGGTGCGACGACTGCGTACACACTGTTGCTAAGGGAGCGGGCGGATGAGCTGGTGCTCATTGACGCCAACAAAGGCAAAGCGAAAGGCGATGCCATCGATATGAACCACGGCCTTCCTTTCTTAGGAAAAACGAAGGTATGGGCGGGCGAATATGAGGATTGTCGCGATGCCAGCATTATCGTGATTACAGCAGGCGCTGCCCAAAGGCCAGGCGAGACTAGGGTCGATCTGTTGAAAAGGAATGTCGGCATATTCGAGAGCATCATGACAGAAGTGCTCAAGTATAATCAGGACGGCATTTTGCTGATCGCCTCCAACCCTGTGGACATCATGAGCTACTTCTCGTGGCGGAAGTCGCAGTGGCCTGTTCAGCGGATCATCGGTTCGGGCACGCTGCTAGACAGCTCGCGCTTCCGTTACCTGATCGGGGAAGAGCTGGGCATCGACCCTCGCAGCGTGCATGCCCATATCATCGGCGAGCATGGCGATTCCGAGCTCCCGGTGTGGAGTCTGGCCAATATTGCCGGAACCCGCATTCCATTGGACGAGGCGACGAAGGAGAGAATCTTCACGAACACGAGGGATGCGGCATATGAGATCATCTCGGCCAAGGGGGCTACCTACTACGCGATTGCCCTCGCTCTCGACCGTATCTGTACCGCAATTCTTCGCGATGAAGGTGCTGTGCTTAATGTCTCGACGCTGCTTCAAGATTATCACGGGGTATCGGATGTCTATCTGGGCGTTCCTTGCGTCGTGGATCGCAGCGGCGTGCGCGAAGTGCTCAAACTAGAGATCTCGGAGTTGGAGCGCGAGCAACTTCACCGGTCAGCACAGAAGATGAAGGAACTTATTCATTCCATTGAAATTTGAAGATGCAAGGATAGAAACCGCTGCGAACGCGGGTTAGAGGGCTGTGACAGGTTATGAGCAAGTGACCTGTCGCAGTCCTCTTTAGGTTGTTTTGCAAATCGTTGGCGAGCAAGGGATGAAACCTCTTAAATTACTTTAATTTACCAGAATTATCGTGTAAAATATTAGCAGATATTGTTGAAATAAAGGGAGATTACTAGCTTATGTATAAGCATTGAGGCAACTCGTGCTTCTATTAATGATGCCTGTTTCTATCATGATTGAGAGATTCGTAATGAAGTAGAAAATGAGATTTGATCACTGCAGCGCAATAATTCCATGAAGTTGTTCTAAGCATTTTGAATTTTTATGTAAAGGGAGAAAAGAGATGAAAATAAGAATAGGTGCCGTTATGCTGATGGCCTTGCTTGTCGTATCGCTCCTGCCGAATCCGTTCTTGCCTGTACGGCTAGCTTCGGCGGCTGTGATTGACATCAGTACGCCAGCAGAATTGGCCGCAATTAATGCCTCTACGCTGAGTTTGGCGGGGGAGTACAGATTAACGAACGATATTGATCTGGCCGGATACGATAACGGAGATCACGAGGGATGGCTGCCATTGGGTAAACAAGGTTCCCCATTTACTGGAACTCTGAATGGTAATGGTTATGCGATCCGCAATATGTCGATCGATCGCGCTAATAACAATAACGTTGGATTATTTGGTCAGACCTCGAATGCGACGATTACTAATGTCCATTTGACGAATATCACAGTTAAAGGATACAGATATGTCGGCGGGATCGCAGGTGATGCGTCTCAAACTTCTATTACGAATTCCTACGCTGAAGGCAATGTGACAGGGAATGAATCCGTTGGCGTTTTAGTCGGTTACAACGATTTCTCCAACATCTCTGATAGCTATGCGCAAGGGCAGGTTAGTATCGGTCCCTCTCCTGAAGATAGCTTCGGCGGTGCGATCGGCTACTCGAGCGGCCTGGTTACCCGAGTTTACTCTATCGCTTCGGTGGGTTCTGGCTCCTATTCCGGAGGGTTGATTGGACAAAGACCTGGCGGAGCAGTTACGTCCTCATACTGGAATACGGAGACAAGCGGGATGAGTACTTCCGATGGTGGAGACGGCAAGACCACTGCTGAGATGAAGCGCAAAGCGACATATGTGGGTTGGGACTTCACCAACACATGGGGCCTCATTGAAGAGGCCACCTACCCGCTTTTGCGCAGCGACTACACCAAAGTAGCATTGGCATCGTTGACTGTGGAGGATACGGCCGATAATGCTCCGCAAGCACTGGACCGTGCGTTTAGTGACGATTACGGAGTTTACGTCGTGAGGGTCGTGAGCAAGACGGATCAGGTGACCGTAGCGGGAACAGCATTAAGCGGAACCTCGAATGTTTCCGTAGATGGCGGCTCTGGCACAAAGGTACTGTCTCTGAACCCAGGACCCAATGATTTTCAAATAAAAGTAAGCGATGCAACTGATCCTACAAGGCTTAACGCGATCTACAAACTCACCGTTATCCGTGATGCGGGCACGGCGGGCTATCCGCATCGGATCACAACAGCCGAACAGCTTTCCAAGATCGGCAACGCAGCTGAAGGTTACGGGATGGGTCAGGTCTATTTGCTGGAAAATGATCTTGATTTATCAGCCTTCAGTGCGGGTGCGGGCTGGATGCCAGTGGGCAATACGTCGGCCCCTTTTAGCGGAAGCTTCGATGGGCAGAATCATGCGATAGCAAACATCGGCATTCAACGAGCGGGAACGGACGGCATCGGGTTATTCGGCTCTACTTCCAGTGCATCGATAAAGAACATAGCCTTGTTGGGCACGAATATCCACGGCAAGGACAAGGTAGGAGCGTTGATCGGGGAGGCCGTCAACACAACAGTGAGTGGGGTGTCCGTACAAGGAGCTGTTTACGGTGTTAACAAGGTTGGCGGCTTAGCCGGCGTTGTTGACGGAGTATTCACCATCAGTAAGTCATATTCAGCTGCGACTGTTAGCGGGAGCGTTGATAAGGGAGGTCTGATCGGATACCGAAATGGAGGAACTGTGTCGGACTCCTTCTGGGACATTACCAACAGCGGCCAAGCAGACTTAGCAGGGGGAACTGGTCTGACGACGGGGCAAATGATGCAGCAGGCAACATTTGCTGCTGCAGGCTGGGAATTCGGCAGCGGTAAGCAGTGGGGGATGATTGAAGGGACGACCTATCCCATGCCATACGCGAGTTTAGGCGGAGTCCTTCTAAACGGAATGACAGTCACAGCTCCGGGGGCAACCGTGTCCCTGAACGCTGCCTTCGACAGTCTCAGAGGCAGTTACGCTGCAACGCTTAACACACCAGTTACCTCTGCACATATAGCTGTTACGGCAGCAGATACAGCGGGCGCGCATGTAGCGATGAATGGCACGGCTGGCAGCACGGGAGATATCAACTTAAAATTAGGGGATAATCCCGTTGAAATTCGAGTCACGGATGCAGCCGGACTGTGGCAAGGCGTGTACCGTCTGAAAATTATCGTACCGACTCCGCAGCCATCTGTTGTAGAAGTTCCAGCTAATGGCACTTATGGCGTCGGACAGCAACTTGACTTTACGGTCACATTCACGAAACCCGTCGATGTTGCAGGTACACCAGAGTTGCCTTTGCAATTGAACGGCGTTGATCGTGCCGCCCTTTATACAGGAAAACTCGCAGGGCACCCGGAAAAACTGCAATTCAGCTATACCGTCCAATCGGGGGATCAGGACACGGATGGCATAGAGCTCGGAACTGCAATTGGGGCAGTTTCTCCAGCAGCTATTACGGCGTTGGGAGACACTGTTGGGTTGGATCTGCCCATTTCACTCCCGAGTCTGAGTCATATTCTCGTTGACGGAATAGCGCCGACAATCAGCCTCACGCCATCTGTCACTGTTCCGACTAACAATGCTATCACAGTTACAGTTAATGCGGATGGAACTGGCAGCACGCTAGCTCCTCTCAAATGGGCCGAAAGTGTTCAGGATGCAGTCTACTTCACGACTTCGGGAACAGTCCTCACAGGAGGAGCCTTCCAGGTAAGCACCAATGGAACCTATACCGTTTTCGCCAGAGATGGTGGTGGCAATACATTTGTCAAAACCATTGAGATTACGAATATTGTTACGGATGCTCCCGCAATTACACTGACCTACACGCCGATGACGCTTGTGAGTACGGGGGTAGACTTAACTGTAACAGCAACTGTCTATGGCGCGGCGGCTGGCAATGCATTGACTGACTTGCGCTGGGCGGAAGGAGAGCATATTGCTGGGGACTTCACCTCCCCATTATTCGGAGCGGATGTGCCGTTGTCCGGTGTCGTCCCTATTGCTCAGAACGGCAAATATACGGTATATGCGGCTGATTCTGCAGGTAATAGACAAGTGAAGACCATTGAAATTACGAATATCTTGACGGATGCTCCGCAGATTACTTTGACCTATACACCGCTGACGATTGTTAATACCGGTATAGACTTAACTGTAACGGCAGACGTTTATAACACGGCAGCGGGTAATGCATTGACTGATTTACGTTGGGCGAAAGGTGAATATGCAGCTGTGGACTTCACTTCCTCATCATTCGGTACGGGTGTGCCGTTATCGGGCATCGTTCGTATTACTCAAAGCGGTATCTATACGGTATTCGCAGCTGATTCCGCAGGAAATAAGCAGGTCAAGACGATTGAGATTACAAACATTATTACGGATGCGCCCGAAATTACACTGAGTTATACACCAATGACTCCTGTAAGTACGGGTGTAGACTTAACTGTAACGGCAGCCGTTTATAACGCGGCAGCAGGTAATGCGCTGACTGATTTACGCTGGGCGCAAGGTGAGCATACAGATGGGGACTTCGCTGCCCCGTCATTCGGTACGGATGTGCCGTTATCGGGAATCATTCGTATTACCCAAAACGGTACCTATACGATATTCGCGGCTGATTCCGTAGGCAATAAGCAGGTCAAGACGATCAACATTGCGAATATTGTCAGTCCTTCTTCTTCAACAGATGAGCAGGTGGGTGCACCAGCTGGGGCGCCGGGTTCCTTCGCTGTCGTTCCGGGTAAGGAATACACCTTGAAAATCGCTGGAGCAACACTGTTCATTCCCATTGGCGCTATCGAGCAGCCGATGACCATCACGATGCAGAAGATAACAGATGACGTAAAAGCGTTGCTCCAGTCGGAGCAGCTACTTCTCAGCGACGTATATGAATTTAAGAAAGATGTGCCAGGTAAATTTAAGCTTCCTGTGCAACTCAGCATAGATTGGACAGATGCGGAATTGGTTCGTGCGCAGAAGCGGCCTGTATTAGCCTACTACGATGAAACAACCCTGCAATGGGTGAGCATAGGAGGTCGTGCGGATGGAAATACCCTGGCAGGCAAAACGGATCACTTTACCAAGTTCGCGGTGATTGCCCTTGCTGAGGAGACGGAGCCGGGGTTCACGGATATCTCGGGTCATTGGGCTGAGCAGGCGATTCGCGACGGTGTTGTCAAAGGGCTAGTTCATGGTTATCCCGACGGCACCTTCCGTCCGGACACTCCCGTCTCCCGAGCTGAATTTGCACTTATGTTGCAACGGATCATGGCTTGGCCGGATGGGAACGGGTTATCTTTTGAAGATCAGCGTGACATTCCAAGCTGGGCAAGCGGTGCTGTGGCGGCAGCTGTGCATACAGGTATTGTCAGTGGATACCCTGACAATACATTCCACCCGAACACGAACATTAACCGCGCGGAAGTGACGGTTCTAATTGCCAAGGCTGCTAAGCTGAAGATTGCTAGCAGGGAGAAGACCACCTTTGCGGATAATGCGGCAATAGCTGACTGGTCCATGCCTTATGTTAGCGCAGCACAAGAGGCTGGTCTCGTGCAAGGGCAAAGTGGAAATCAATTCCACCCGATAGCTACGACGACTAGAGCGGAAGCTGCCGTTCTCCTGCTGCGCTTGGCTGCATATATCCAATCGCAAAGCTAATAACTAAGTAATCGCAGATTGGCAAACTTCTTATTTGCATGACTTACAGAAAAAGGTTGTCCCAAGGTCAAGAAAACCTATGGGACAACCTTTTTTTTATGAAAACATATCCCATTGTCATTTCTGCTGTGCCTCACAAATTTTGTAGAAATTTGATCTATGATGTCGCCTCAGTATGCTAGAATAAGAGAATTAGATGGAATAATTAGGCAGAGGGGTTTCTAGATGAGGAACAAGAGTGGGATTCTCGTAGTGGGTTGTCTTGGTTTTATCGGCATACTCGTGTTAATTGGGATTATTACAGCAGTCGTTGTATGGGGGCAACGGGGGACGGCGATTGCGTTGGATGAGAAGATCAAGTCGCAACATGTTGCGAATAAATCCAACTACGATAACATGTGGAAACGATTCAAAGAAATGGCGCAAGTGACCGACATGCAAGCAGATGATATTAAAAAGGTATATACCGATCTCATTGCAGGTCGATACACGAATACGCAAGCTCTATTTCAAACCATTCAAGAGCAGAACCCACAAATGAGCAGTACGTTGTATACGAAGCTGCAAAACGAAATCTCTTCAGCACGAACTGAGTTCGACCGGAATCAGAAGAAAATTGCCGATCAAGTGCGGGAGTACAACACCCATATTCGGAAACACGCGCTGATGAATGCAATTTTCCATTTTGAAACGATGGATGCGGAGAAATTTATTATTACTTCAGAACGTACGAGTGATGCGTATCAAACTGGCAAAGATAACGAAGTGAAGCTGAGGTAGCCATGGCATATTGGGCAGCACTATTTCTCGTTCTGATTGTTGGTTTTGCCATTGAACTTGTAACGGGCCGCAAATGGTGGCGGTATGTGCTGACATCGCTAGCAGCGGCTATCTTATTTGCGGGTGTAGTAGCTGGTGATTTTTACTTCCGGACGGTGGATTCAGAGGTCTGGTCTGGGCGTGTAATCGACGTGGAACATATCGAAGAGTGGGATGAGTGGATCCCAGGCAAGGAAGAATGTTCCACAGACGACGATGGGCGCAAACGGTGTACCAAGAAGCCAGGTCACACCGAGCATCATAAGGAGATCAATAAGATCAAAACCTCGGACAACGGGTGGTTTGAGGTCAATGAATCCATGGATGGAAGAACGACATTCACGAGTCGCTCTCCGAATTCGACGAGAGAGTTGGCGCAGTATTATCCACTAGGAACACCTTCGGCCTCTGTTCACCACTATGTCAATAAGGTGAGAAGTTCGTATAGTCTTTTTAAACATAACGACATTGATCTGAAGGATTATTCCGGTCTGCCGACCTATCCAAGATTCGTCTCCGAGGTGCTGCATGTCGATCGCATTGTGGGGAATGTACCTAATAAGCCCAAAGCGTTGGCAACGTTGGCCGCATGGAATACCGAGCTGAACAGAGAGGTGCCAGACCCTGAGCAACCGGGAGAGACGAAGTCGTGGAAGCAGGTCAATCTCATTTTTGTGAACATGGGAACGGATCTGCCCCAAGAATATGGCTTCGCCCTTCAGGATAAATGGGAGAATGGCAACAAGAATGATTTCATTGTAAGCTTTAGCCCAGCGCTCGATGGCTCTATGAAATGGGTCTATGCTTTCTCATGGAGTGAAGTGGATATGCTTAAACTTGAGGTTCAGGATTATATGATGGAGCAGGGCTATGGCAAGGACTTCGTACCGATCGTAGATCATGTAGCTCAGATGGTGGCAGATCAATTCGTGCGAAAGCAGTTTGCGGATTTTGACTATTTGCAAATTGAAGTCAGTGATACGTCGATCTATATCATCTGGGGACTTGAGATGGCTTTGCTGGCATTGTACTCATACAAAAGCATTAGAGGCTTCCTTCGCCGCCGAGGGAAGATGACCTTATATTCATAAATAGAGAGCGTTCTCCCGCTGGATGGTGAGTGAGCGCTTTTTCTAGTATGCTAAGAATAATGGAGTTGATGGAGAGGGAAGTGAACGCCTGTGGAAATGACCTATTTGAAAACCTTTCGCGAAGTAGCGAAGTGTGGAAGCTTCACGCGGGCTGCGGAAACGCTAGGATATGCCCAGTCAAGCATAACGGCACAAATTCAGAAGCTGGAGGAATCCTACGGCGCTGTTCTCTTGGAACGTTTTGGACGGACTATGAAATTAACGATGGCTGGAGAAGCGCTCCTGCAATACGCCAATGAGATCTATAAGTTACATGAAGAGTCCAAGGAAGTTGTATCCCAGCAATCCAAAGGGACGCTGACGATAGGAACGATTGAGACGTTAGCGGCGTTTTATTTACCACCGTATTTGCAGGCATATCGACGTGACTTCCCAGACGTTAATATTGTCATTCAACCAGGGAATGAACCTTTCATTATTGAATCGGTAAAAGAAGGCGTTCTGGACATCGGCATCATTCTGGATCCTCCTTTTACGGACACAGAGCTGGATAGCACGATTCTGAGAGAAGAGCCACTTGTCATCATTGCTAGTCCTGATCATAAATTGGCCGGGCATAGCGAAGTTCACGTGGAAGATCTGCAGAATGAATCTCTGATCCTAACGGAGGATGGCTGTACGTACCGAGCGATGCTGCTTAAGGTGTTGAAAGGAAAACAAGTGAGCTACAAGTTATCTTATGAATTCGGTAATCTGGAAGCGATTAAGCAGTGCGTAACCTATGGGCTTGGCATTGCGCTGTTGCCCCGCATAACGGTTGCTGAGGAAATCCGTAAAGGCCAGATCGTCGCGATCCCCTTTGTTGATCCGGCGTGCAAGTTCTACACACAACTCATCATCGCTAAGAAAAAATGGAAATCGAAAGCTTATCTAGGTTTTCTAGAGCTGCTCGGCGGTATCAACTATCGAAATGATTGAAGTATAGGTTCAATAACTATCGATAACTCCAGTGTTTGGGGCTGTGTTACAGTCAATGTAAGAAATCAACAACCCCACTGGAGGTAATCCCAATGACGATTCAACCAATGAAATCGCTTGTACTAGAAACGCCAGCCGCATCACCAGAGCATACACACCAGCATTATATGAATAAGCTTTCGGTGGAAACGGACGTTGCCGATGTACGTTACGATATGCAACATGGTTACAATGAATTCCTGCTCATCGATGTTCGCAGCGCTAAAGCCTATGGTGAATGCCATGTTCCTGGCGCGATAAACCTTCCTTCCAACGAGATCAGTGCCGAAACGACGGTTTCTTTTTCCAAAGGTCAAACGATCGTCGTCTATTGCTGGGGACCAGCTTGCAATGGCGGAACCAAAGGAGCGGCTCGTCTCTCAGGTCTCGGATTTAAGGTGAAAGAAATGTTAGGAGGCATGGAGTACTGGCGGAAGGAAGGCAATGAGGTAGAAGGAACGCTTGGTCAAGGGGCTCCTCTGATTGGGTGAATTAGCTATAGGTGGAAAGCAAGCATCCAAGTTAATCCTTGGATGCTTTTTGTTGCGGAGTTTGGCGTAGCGTTTAATGCTCAATGCAGCCTACGCATCGGCGCCTACCATAGGGCATCCTGGCCAAGAGGATAAAGCAACGAGTATAAGTAATTTGAATTGGTCAATAACGCCGAACATAGGTATGATAATGACAAAAGGTGTTTGGCAGCGGGGAGGAAGATGAGGAAATGACGGAGAGCAGCGAAGGGATCCAAGCCTATGCATATTCGCCTGAGAAACAACAGCAACTCTATCGTAAAACCTTGCGCACTGTCATCGTGGCGCAACTTTTCGGCGGAGCAGGGCTTGCCGCAGGTGTGACGGTCGGAGCGTTACTTGCCCAAGATATGTTGGGGACGGACAGCTTAGCTGGCCTCCCTTCCGCCTTATTGACGCTAGGTGCTGCTTCGTCTGCCTGGATCGTTGGGCGATTGTCGGGGCGTTACGGTCGGAGGGTGGGCTTAACAGCTGGTTTTCTCGCCGGTGGAATAGGGGCGATGGGGGTCGTATTCGCGGCGATTGCGAACAGCCTGCCACTGCTGTTTCTCTCGATGCTGATTTACGGTGCAGGAACGTCGACGAATCTTCAAGCGCGCTATGCAGGAACGGACTTAGCCGGGCCTAAGCAGCGTGCAAGAGCGATCAGCTTAGCCATGGTCTTCACGACGTTCGGTGCAGTCGCAGGGCCGAATTTAGTCGGCGTGATGGGGCGATTCGCGACGTCGGTCGGTGCACCAGCGCTCGCTGGGCCATTCATGCTAGCCGCTACGGCTTTTGTATTGGCGGGTTTGGTCTTGTGGATCAGGCTCCGTCCTGATCCTTATATTGTGGCTAAGGCGATAGCCGAAATGCAGGCGAGCAATCCAGCGCAAGGAGCGGGTTCCGCGAATTCTTCAGCGCCAGCCGGGCGTAACCGGGGGATTCTCATCGGAACCACGGTGATGGTGTTGACGCAGATTGTTATGGTTGCCATCATGACGATGACGCCCATCCATATGCAGCATCATGGGCATGGCCTAAATGCCGTCGGTATGGTCATTGGTATCCATGTCGCGGCGATGTTCTTGCCTTCCTTGGTAACAGGTATACTTGTGGACAAATTAGGGCGCCTCTTTATGTCCTGTGCCTCGGGAGTTACGCTGTTGTTGGCTGGACTGCTTGCCGCCTGGGCGCCAGCAGATTCAATGTTCGGGCTCATTGTCGCGCTCGCTCTGCTCGGACTTGGCTGGAATTTCGGTTTGATCAGCGGGACGGCGCAAATTATTGATGCGACAACACCTGCGACACGTGCGAGGACGCAAGGAACGGTCGATGTCTTAGTTTCTTTGGCGGGTGCATCTGGCGGAGCTTTGTCAGGCATGGTTGTTGCGCATTCAAGCTTTGCGTGGCTCTCCTTGGGGGGAGGCTTCTTGTCTCTGTTGTTAGTCCCTGTTGTGATATGGTCGCGAAGAGGGGTTAAATAGGCGTTGATTAAACATAAATATTTCACCATTTAAAGATGGTTCACTGCTATGAAAGTTGGCGGTGCACCCTCTTTTTTTTGCTATGTAACAAAATAGGTAATTAGTTGCATGGATGTATTTTCCATTTAATAGTATATTCCAATAGATTCTATTAAATGGGATTTTTATGCAAAATAAATTAATAAAATACAAATTAATTTCAGTGGAACTTTTTAGCGTCTCACTCCGTCTACTTTATCATACGTGAAATTTGGGAATGAAAGGGAAACTGACTATATGGCAAGCTGGTTTCGTAAAAAAAGCACTCTAGAGGCTCTTTCTGTTGACGACGAAGAATCGTTGTCCAACAGCGCCTCCTCCCGCATTATCAACCCCCATTTACCTGTGTTGACGGTACGTGATGTACATCGCTCCTTTCAAGTTGGTGGTGGGCAGATCGATGTTCTGAAAGGGATCGAGATGGAGTTGAGGCCGCTGCAACTTGTCATGCTCAAAGGGCGATCAGGTTCGGGTAAGACAACACTGCTCAATTTAATCGGAGGACTGGATCTGCCAACGAACGGGGAGATTGTGTTTCAAGAGCATGCCTTTCACCACAGCAGCGATGATGAGAGGACGTTGGTCCGTCGTAAAGAAATTGGTTTTATCTTTCAATCCTATGCGTTAATGCCGTTGCTATCTGCGTGGGAGAATGTTGAGTTGGCGCTGCGGATGGCAGGTACACCTCGCTCTCAATGGAAAGAGCGGGTGCATCATTGTCTCGATCTAGTCGGTCTTGGGAAAAGGATGCATCATCGTCCCTATGAACTTTCCGGTGGTGAACAGCAGCGTGTCGCGATCGCCAAAGCGATTGCACATAGGCCATCGCTCATATTAGCAGATGAACCGACTGCTGAGCTGGACTCACAGATGGGCGCGCAAATTATGTCGGTTTTTCGCAACATCATCGCGACAGAGCAAGTTACGATTTGTATGACGACACACGACCCTACAATTTTGGAGGATGCCGATCATGTTTATGAAATGGTGGACGGAAGATTCGTCACGTAAGTGGACGATGAAACCACTAGCTGCATTAGTATTAAGTTCTACCCTCCTTCTTGCTTCGGGATGCGCACTGTTACCTAAGGAACAGGATGAAGAGGCGCTTCCGTCAATTAATCCACCTAAGCTATCCAAGAAGCCTGAGTATACGGTGAAAACAGAAACCCTTGAGACGAAAGTAAGAGGGAGTGGGCGACTAATGGCCTTGCAAGAAGAGAAATTATTCTTCTCCGAGGATATGTCTGCCAAACGGATAAGTGCCCTACTTGTGAAGAATGGCGATTCTGTTGAACAGGGGCAGCCTATTGCCGAGCTCGACGTATCGGATATCGAAAGCGATTTGAAGCGCAAGAAGCTTCAAACACGCAAGGATGAGCTGACGATGATCGAAACACTTCGTAAGGCAGACGAAATGTCGCCAGAACAGATTGAACAAGCGAAGATTGATTTTGAACTGAAACGAGAGGAACTCACGAAGCTTGAATCACAAGTCGGCAAGTCGAAGCTGCTCGCACCTTTCAGTGGAACGATTGTCACCGTATCGGCTAAGAAAGGGGATACCGTGAAGTCAGGTGAATCCGTAGCCGTTATTGCCAATCTGAATGAACTAACTGTCGCCGCAAGCATTAGTGCAGATGATGCGAAGAAAGTAGCGATTGGCATGGAAGTTCAGGTGGATATTAACTCAGCTGGTTCGCACAAAGGGAAAGTGAAGCAGCTTCCGAACCCTCAAGCTGGAAACAACGCGAATAATGGTGGATTCCCTGGTCAGGGGCAGCAAGGGGAGCAAGATACGATTGATAATTATTTGGTTGTGCAGTTGAATGAGTTTCCCAAAGGGCTGAACCGCGGTACACCGCTAAGCGTCACGATTGTTACGCAGAGAAAAGAAAATGCCACGACAATTCCTCTTGCGGCACTTCGTTCCTATTCAGGCCGAAATTATGTGCAAGTGGTTGATGCCCAAGGCAACAAGAAAGAAGTGGACGTGGAGATTGGGCAGCAGACGTCAACGGATGTGGAAATCATCAAAGGTCTTACAGCTGGACAGAAAGTAGTAGGTCGCTAATGTCCATGCCGATGCTGCGGTTTTTATTTCGGAAAATGTGGAATACCCGCTGGCTAACGCTCAGCACCCTGCTTGGTCTTGTCTTGGCTGTGGCTTTCACTACCAGCATTCCCATGTATGCCAATGGGTCCTTGAAGCGTGTCGTAGCCAAATCCTTAGAAGCTAAGAGCGAGGGACTTCCGGCAGGTTCGTTGCTCATGCGGTATCAAGCAGTAGGAACAGAACGTGCAGATTTGAATGATCTAGAGAGCGTCAAGACGTATATTCAACAGGATGTTCCCACAGATATTGACTTTCCTATACATACATATGCAAGTAGCTATGCAATTAAAGGATCGCAATTATCCCCTGCTGAGGGGACCAAAGCCGATCCCAGTAAACGTCGTCAAATGACTTTAACGTCACTAAGTGGGTTGAAGGACGAAGTGGAATGGTCCAATGGCCAAATGGCTTCTGGAGAAATGAAAAATGGCCAACTCGAAGCAGTAGTGATGGAAGAAGCCTTGTTCCGCAACGATTTGCACGTAGGAGATGTCTTTAATTATTCCGTTGCCAGTGCAAGCGGCAGTCAATTGCTCAAGGTGAAGATCGTTGGTTCCTTCAAACCGAAGGATGAAACAAGCGCGTACTGGTTCCAAGGGTTAGAGGGTTTAGTCAATGCACTTATTATTAGCGATGATGCATTCATCAAGACGCTGTTGACGGAGAAGAAAATTCCACTGCAACTTGCGAATTGGTATTATGCTTTTGATCTGCGTGACATTCAAACTAGTCAATTGTCGCCGCTTGAGAGCCGTTTGGAGCGACTAGATATCAACTTGTTCCAGAAGCTTAAGAACACGAAGGTAGATGTATCTTTCAAGCCAATTCTATCGGAGTTTAAAACACAAAGCTTACAGATGCAGATTCTCTTATTCACACTAGCGGCGCCGATGATTGCGATGGTTTTCTATTACATTATGATGAATGCCAGACAATCGCTAGATCGACAGCGCGGCGTGATTGCCATCTTGCGAAGCCGTGGGGGCAGCACGAAGCAAATTGTGGGAATCTACTTCCTAGAAGGATTGTTATTAGGCGTGATTGCGCTGTTGATTGGACCATGCATAGGCTGGTTTATGGCGAAGAGCATTGGTTCCACCAGTGGATTCCTAACATTCGTGGATCGCAAATCAATTCCGATTAGCTTTACAGCAGAAGCGATGCTCTATGGTGGGCTCGCTGTTCTTATTGCCATTCTCGCCAGCGTCATTCCAGCTGTGCTTTTTGCAAGATCTTCAATCGTCAACTACAAGCAGCAGCTCGCAAGGTCAGATCGTTCGCCACTGTGGCAGCGGTGGTTCCTCGATATCGTTCTGTTGGGGTTGGTAGGTTATGGTTTCTACCTATTTGACCAGCGTCAAGTGCTAGCTGTGCAAACAGGCATGACAACCGATCAACTTCAGGTGCATCCGTTGCTGTTTTTTGTACCGGCACTTTCGATCTTCGCGCTGGGACTGTTCTTTCTACGCATCTTTCCATGGTTGCTGCGATTGTTCGGTTGGTTTGGCCGGAAGTTCTTGCCTGTGCCGTTATATTTAACCCTTGTACAGCTGTCACGTTCAGCTAAAGCGTATTACCCGTTAATGCTGCTGCTCATTCTCACGCTGGGTCTTGGCGTGTACAATTCTTCGGCAGCACGTACGATTGATTTGAACTCTTCGGAGCGTATCCTATACCAATATGGTACTGATGTCGTGATTCAAACCGTGTGGGAGGGTTTCTCCGATGATGTGCCACAGAATCCGAACGCCGGAGGGAACGGTGGCGAAGCCCAAGGCGGAAATGGAGGTTCTGGTACGGGTGGCGGCCAAAACCAAGGTCAGGGGCAAGGTCAAGGTGGTCAGAAGCCTGGCGAGGAAACTCCTTCCAAAATCCGATATGTAGAGCCGCCATTTCAAGTGTTCCGCGATTTGGAAGGTGTTCAGGCAGCTGCTAGAGTCATGCAGACCAAAGGCAATGTAGTTGTATCCGGTAAATCTACAGGGCAGGGAACGGTCATGGGGATCGATAACACGGATTTCGCTAAAGTAGCATGGTTCCGTCCTGATTTATTCCCAGCTCATCCCAATGAATACTTGAATTTACTGGGCAGCTATGAGCAGGCCGTTATCATTCCTTCCAGTTACGCCAGCAAATATGCACTTAAAGCGGGTGATTTGCTATCCATTACGATTGGCCAACAGCCTTTGGAATTCGTGATTGTGGGGATATTACCATATTGGCCGGCACAATATCCAGATCAAACGCCATTCTTCATAGCGAATCTAGACTATATCTACGATCAAGCACCAATGATACCCTATGACGTATGGCTCAAAATGAAACCAGACGCTAAAGTGACGCCGATCGTTACAGCGTTGCAAGCTAAAGGGATTGAAATTGCTGCGGTCAAGGATGTTCGCAATGAGCTCATCGTCCAGAAGAAGCTCCCAGCAAGAGGCGGCGTGTTCGGTATTCTTAGCTTAGGTTTCCTTGTTTCTGTCGTAGTATCTTTAATCGGCTACATGCTGTATTGGTTCTTTAACTTATCTAGCAGGGTTGTACAATTCGGTGTCCTGCGTGCGATGGGACTCTCCCGTAAGCAACTAACGGGTATGTTGTTGCTCGAACAAGGGTTCACGGCTGGATTATCCATTGTGTTGGGTATTGCAATTGGCAAGCTAACGAGTTATTTCTTCTTACCCTTCCTGCAAACGTCCCAGAATGTGAAGACACAAGTGCCGCCATTCCGAGTCGTGTTCGATTCCAAGGACACCTATCAGTTATATATCGTGGTTGCTTTCATGATGCTAACTGGGGCTATGTTGCTGTTCTTGCATATTAGAAGACTGCGTGTTCACCAGGCAGTGAAGCTGGGAGAGGAGAAATAGCATGATAACTTGCGAAGGCTTAGTGAAAATTTACAAAACCGACGAGATCGAAGTTGTCGCGCTGCAAGGACTTAATATTCAGATTGACGACGGTGAATTAATGGCAATTATCGGAAACAGTGGAAGCGGTAAATCTACTTTGCTGAACATTCTAGGAGGTCTTGATCGCCCTTCCGCAGGCGCAGTGAAAGTCGGGGATTGGGATTTGCTGAAGATTACTGATAAGCAGCTCGTTGATTATAAACGACATACAGTCGGCTTCATCTGGCAAAATAATGCACGGAATCTCGTTTCTTACTTGACTGCACTTGAAAATGTAGAAATGCCCATGATGTTGAGCGGGAACTATGATCCTGCATACGCGAAGCAATTGCTGGAATGGGTTGGTCTGGGTCACCGCTTGAATAATAAACTACAAGAGCTTTCGGGTGGAGAGCAACAGCGCGTGGCCATTGCGATTTCATTAGCCAATCGTCCGCGGTTGCTGCTTGCGGATGAACCAACGGGGTCTGTTGATACGAAGACAGCGGATATGATTCTTTCTATTTTTCAACGTTTAAATAAGGAACTAGGTGTCACGATTGTCATTGTGACTCACGATATGTCCATGGCCGGCAAGGTAGGGCGCGTCGTTGCTATCCGAGATGGAATGACTAGCTCAGAGTTTATCGCTCGCCATCCTTCGAGCTCGGCCGAAGAGGGGACTTCGACAGGGCTCACAAGTGAGGCTCATGAAGAATACGTCGTGTTGGATCGTGCAGGCCGTCTACAGGTGCCCAAAGCGTATTTGACCGCTCTGAACATTGACGGGAAGGCTACGATGGAGTTTGATGGCGAGACCATCACGATTAAAGCACCAAGAGCACTACCGGCAGAAGAGGAGAAAGCTCCATTTAATTCACAAACGGTCGGAGGAAAATCAAAATGAAACGTAAAATGATAGTTACAACCTTAACTTTAGCTTTAATGGCTCCACTTGCTGTTGCTTGTACCAAAGGGGAGAAAGCAGACGATAACCAAGAGCGTGTGCTGAGGATCGCAACGAATATGGGGTATGGCGGTAATTATGAATATTTCACACAGCAATTCACTGAAATATTTGAATTTGCTAATCCGAATATTAAGCTGGAAATCGTCTCGACGATGGATGAAAAGCTCATGAACGGTGGCCTTCAGCCTGGTGAGAAGATGCCAGATCCGATGGAGAAGCTGAAAGAAGTGATGCAGAGTGATAACCCACCGGATGTGGTCATGCTTGGTTACGAACAGTTGCCAGAGATTATCGAAAGTAATCTGCTGCTGCAATTGGATTCTCGTATAACGAAAGATAAATTCGATACAGCAGGCATTGTTCCCGCCGTGATAGATGGAATGAAAAATGCGGGCGGCGGCAAGCTGTATGCCCTTGCTCCGACATTCAGCTCCTCTGCACTTATTTATAATAAGAAAATGTTTCAAGATGCAGGAGTCGATTATCCGAAAGACGGCATGACATGGGATGAGACATTTGATCTTTCTAAGCGATTGGCGAAAGGGGAAGGAGATCAGCGAATCAATGGGTTCTCTTTTACAACCCAAGCCCAAGGTGGAGATTTGTTCTACGGCATGCAAATGTATACAGCTCCTCTGCAGCTAAGCATGTTTGATGATGCTGGCGAGAAAATGACGGTAGATACGGACCAATGGGAGAAAGTATGGGCCAAAATGGCTCAGCTGCAAAAAGATAATGTGTTCCCGCCGGTAGCTGATCCTCAGAAACAAATGAATCAAAGGTTTGATCAAAATAATCCATTTGCCTACGATGATTTCATGTCGGGTCGCTTGGCCATGTCGATTCTGAATTATGGTCAAATTCAACAACTTACCAACGCCAATAAAAATGCAGCTAACTATAAGGGCTACACACCCATTGATTGGGATGTTGTAACGATTCCTTCCCACCCCGAAGCCAAAGGTGTTGGCGGCTCTATTTATATGAATGGCATTATGGGCATCAACGCTAAGTCGCAAAATCCAGACGATGCCTGGAAGTTCATCAAGTTCATTAATGGCGATGATTGGGCTAAACTAAAATCGCGTAGTCAAAATATGTTGGTGGCACGCTCCAAATACTTAAAACCGACAGATGGACTGGATTTTCACATGGAAGCTTTCTACAATGTAACACCGGCTCCACTAGAAGATAATTCAAAAATTTATCGCAATAATCCTAATATTTATCAAGTGCAGGAGATTGGTCGTAAGCTATTTAGCGATGTTCTACAAGGGAAAATGGCGGCACGAGAAGCGCTTAAGAAATGGCAAACGGATGGCGATGCCATGCTCAAACAAATGAAAGAGAACCCAACTGCACCCGGGCAACCAATCATTAGTCCAGCGATTGCAGTTCCAGCAGGGTAAGAAGGATATAGAAGGAGGCGAGAATCCATCATGATCATCAAAAATCACCACAAGCGCCTAGTGACTATAGCCTTGTCTACGCTGCTTGTGTTAGGAGCCACTACCCCCGTCTGGGCTGATAGCAGCCCCTCCACGCCTGTATTAAATGTGGGCAAGGTAACCATGACGGGAAGCAGTTATTTTGAGTTACAACAAATTCATCTTCAACAGAATGCTAGTGGGAAGTTAGCGACATTTACGATTACTATCCATAACGAAGGCAGCAGTGAACTGCAATTTATTGATTATTGGGCACGTCTGAAAAGCAAATCCGGCAAGCAATTCTCCGTGCGGTTACTTCCAGCAGATAAGGATAAGAACCGGGTAGCTCCCGGTTCTACGACAGATGTAACGTTTTATGCAACGGTAGATACGAGTACGAACTTACAAGATCTTGTTGTGCAATTTATTAAGTGGGATTTCAATCAAACGAATTTTGAACGAATTTTAGGCGAGGTAGCCGTTCCTGATGATTATACAGATGTAACACCGGCTGATCATGCATCTGTGATTTCGGTTGGTGGAACTAACGTGAAGGCTTCGATTACAAAGTTTATCAGCAACAAGAATGAGAAGTATCATGTACCTACGGTGTATGTAAGCTTGGAGAACGTTGGAAGTCATACCGTAACTATTCCTGCGTACCTCTTCTCAATCCGTACTTCAGAAGGCTTAATGTATCCGATGGAAGCCAAAGGATTAAAGGATTTGCAAATCAATCCGAAGGAGACCAAGGAAATCCAGCTATCTGGTTCTATTCCAGTTGCTGTTGCTGCAGATGCTTGGCAAGTAGCGATTGCGGAAACGATTGCTGACTTGAAAATGAATGTCGCGGTTGCCAATTTCCAGCTGCCAACTGTTTCTCAGAGTGAGGGTGGCTCTGTTGGTAAAGCATATACCTTCACCAATAAATCAGGTGTGTATACGACGCAGCTGAACGGTTTGCACAGATTACCGTGGGAAGATCAAGACCTACTTACAGCCGATCTAACGCTAAGCAATAACGGAGATGAATCACTGCCTATCCCGAAATTATCCGGGTATTTCTTATTGGATGACGCAGTGAAAATTGATGCTAAGCTTATCCAGACAGCTAAAGTGATTGGGTTGGCAGCGGGTGCAAGCGTCAATTTACAAATTGCAGGCAAAGTACCCTATACGTACGAGTTTTCCAAAATTAAATTAGTTCTCCAAGAGAATGAGGGAGAAGCACCAACAACGGGAACAGGTACAAGTACTGGTAGTACTGGTAGTTCGACAGCAACGGATGTGCTGGAGTTCTCCACACAAGCTGAACTTCAAGCCATTCCCTTCATCGGTATGGGGCAAACCTATACGTCGAATGATATTGGGCGAAAGGCGAAGTACGGAATTCGAAACGTATCCACTTATGAGGATAAAACGAATATCATGTACTCCGCGATGGTAGAAGCCACGAATTTGGAGAAGCGGTTCACGAATGTGTCCAAGCTCGTTGCGAATTTCCGTTCATCAGACGGTACAATTTTCCCGGCAACTGTTGTGGAAGTGAAGAATAAGATCAGTCCTACTGGCAAAGCGCTGCTCAATGTTTGGGCATCGGTTCCTAAAGGGTTCCCCACGACAAATATGAATTTACTTCTAGGAGAAGCGGTCACGGAAGGCAAGCTGTCAGAAGGTGAGAAGGCGGTTCCAGATTCCTATGTGAATCCAGTTGCATACTGGCTGCCGGACGAGAAAACCAATGTAGCAACAACACTTAAAAATGTAGATTTGTTCCCGTATACGATCTCAGTCGATAAAATAGGAACATCCATTTCCGACGGTGTATTCACGTTGCAATTCAACTATGAGCTAACCAAAGAGAAAATGACGGAAATTAATACCGAAGGTCATAACTTGCTAGTTGTTTTTGAAGATGGCGGCGGGATTAAGCGATTTGAGAAGAGATTCGATTTCAAAGATTTCGACGTTATTAATGGAGATTCAACAGCGGATGAAGATGCGAAGATTCGTCTTGGTAAACGTGATAATTTCAAAATAACCATTCCAGATCCTGGCCTCATTTACAATACTAAATTCCTTCAAAAGTACACACTCAGTATCTATGACGAATTCCAAGGTCAAAGAAAGCTGCTAGCCGCACAGAAGGCGGATTGGTTTATTACGACGGATTAAAGGTTGAACAGTAACGCTACAAACAAATGAACGCGGCCTAGGCTCTTCAATGGGGATTTCTTCGAATTTTCTGTGCTTCAGGCGAATAACTGTATTTTCTACAGTTAGATTTTTAGTTTTTTCCGATTAAACGTAGAATAGATGGAAAATGTACAGCTAATTTTAATCATTTTTACCATTTAAAATAAAATGGGTGGTTTTAACTACATGTTTTACAGTTAAATCGAGTTTACGAGGAATTTACCGAAAAATAACTGTACATTTTCCAGTTGATACGAATGTCCTTAGCAATTGTGCATGAAACAAACAAATTCGAGTGATAAGAACCGTCAGGAAAATATACCTGACGGTTTTTATTGCTGCGAATAAAGGTGACTAATCTTGGCAAGGATGTTGGTAGTTTTCTTAAGGACGAGGAGAGAGCCAATGAAATTTGAACTGGGTCGTAGCTTATTACAAGAACGTTTGGCCGAGCACGGAATGGGGAGGGAAGAACTGGCTCGAGCCCTGTTGTATAAGCCTGAGCGGATCAATGACTATATAGAAAATAAGAGAATTATGCCGTTGCAAGTGGCTATTTCCGTTGCAGATACCATCGGTTGCCAAGTGAGAGACTTGTATGAGTTGATTGAGGTGGACTCTGGCCTAAGTTAGCACAAATCCCACCCTCCGAAATAGGAGAGTGGGATTTATTTAGTTATTTTTATGAGGAGGAGTTTGTAAAAATAATTTCAAAATCAGGCACAAGGGAATTATCACTGCTGTATCTCAGCTTTTCCGTTGGACTGGAAATATATGATATAACGACAGGGAAAGATGATGTGTGTCCGAATGTGAGGTCATACACATTGGTAGAATAGCCTGTCCCGTTCGTAGCTAGATACCCGCTCTGATTACGTGCAAATACCGAATACATTAAGCTGCCAGTAATATTTTGCTGAAATTCAAGGCTGTAAGTGTCTGTGGTCGCTGATTGGGTTTGATGATACGACCTTACAACATGCATGCCATTAATAATTCGGCGGATCGACGCTTCCGTAAGTACATTACCATGTGCAACGTAGGCCGATTCCAATTTAGTTATAAGATCCAAAAAGTTAAGTCCAAGCAAGCTTGGCAGGTTGCCTACAGTGAATAACAATTCATCTACAATGCTCAGCGTATGATTCGCGACAGATCGCTCGATCAACGCAGCTTGTCTATTTACTGAAATGTCGGTTGCAATTGGTATATCTGTGCGGCTCACTCGAACCGTTAAAGCCTCGATCAGGAGAGGACTCGCCAAAGCAGACGCCAAGACTTCAACACTGTATACACCACCACCAAGATTTAGAAAGTTCGTGAACAATTCAGAGTCATATAAACCTCTTGTCTCCCCACCAACCCGTGCTTTCACATCCTGTGAAGTAAGACCTGTATTACCCTCGTTGTATAAATTAGCTACTTTGAATGTCACGACAACATTAGAGCCTGTACTATTCAAATGTTGACTGATCATCTGAGTGGCATAGACAGTTGGATTATAGCTTCTAATGGAGAAGCTAGGTACCTTAGTAACCAATGTAGTCAACTGAGTGCGACTGAATGGCCCGCCATTCTCTATAAATGTATCCAAGATTACCTGCTTTACATACGGATAGTTGGTCTCATCCGTTTGATAAACACCCATAGTGGATAATGCATCTTTATCTAGTTCGTCCCAAGCTGTAGTGTTATCATCGATATATGCGTAGAGTGCTTGGTTAAGAGCTGCGGTAGAGGTGTACTCACTTATAATGTCTTGTAGTAAATTAGAAATTTGATAGTTTTGTAAGCCCGCGAATTCGCCGCGTTTTGCTACGATTGCTCTTTTGTAATTCTCGAATGCACTATCCACGATGTTCCCGATGCACGTATTCTTAAAAACTTCCAAGGTTAAGGATGAAGTTCCTCCGCTTGCTGCGTAAGCCTGTACGGCACTCAGTGCAGAATCCGTATCTACAGCTTCCAGTTCCAGTGTCTGACTGATCCCAGATAACGGGTTTGTTGCTGTGAGTGTGAAATGCCCAATGCCTGTAACACTCAGGTTCCCCTGTTGGGAAATTGTCGCAATTTCGCTTGGTTCGATATGCCAGACGATATCCTTATTCGTCGCCGTAAACGGCGCAATAATTAAGGTGACTGTACTTGAACTACGGGTAGGAATACGAGTAGAGTTCGTATAAATACTCAAGCTAATCGATGTAACAGGAACTCCTGGACTTGGTGTCGTTACGGATAACGCTTCGCCTTGGATGACTGTTCCACGAAGTGAAAGATCCGAAAGTGTATACGTTGTCGAACTCTCGCTGCCTTCAAATACGATTTGGTAGGAGCTGCTGTCCGTATCGTATGCAAATGAAGGGAAAGTTTCGGTGTTGCTTAGGTTGATTTCTTCGTCGTTAATTTTAATTGTAAGATCGTCCGCTGTATAACCTTGTAGTGGGACCCCTTTAGCGTTCTTCATACTAAAACTGAGAGCTACACGCCTCGTCCCGAGCCCTTGTTGAAGCGGTGTTCCTACCCAGTTGGACAATTCTGTCGAAGGCAATGTGTCATAGATGGCCTCTTGCATTTCAGTCTTTGTTAGAAGCTTATAACTGCCGCGCTGGAAGGCCAGTTCCATTAGATTCTCAGCTACAGCAAGCTGTGAGGAAGAGGAAATCCCAGTTAGCTGATAAGCACTGAGGATGGCCTCAGCATTACTATTGAGCACTGACCAGTCATAAGGGCTATTGTTAATGCCCGACATTAACGCTCGATGAATGATCGGCGCGGTATTCGCAGTATCCACCCAGCTCTGTATGATTGCAACAAAATCTTGATTACTTGGGGCTGAAAGCAGCTCGTCCTTATCCATGGAGAGTGCGATTTGATACAACTCGAGCTGTGCTCCATCTATGTTTTGAATGCCTGCCCGTATGAAATCATATTTGGTTATCCACGCCATGTTCGCAAGAGTTAAGGCGTTGCGGATATCCGACATGACCTTTGATAAAGATTTATGCACATTAATGGTTGCTGATGCTGTCGAGATATTGCCAGCAGAGTCAACGGCATACAGGATATAGTCCCCTGGAGGCACTGATGTTAACTTCACTGAAGCTTGCCCGCTTGTTGCGACGAACACACTTGAAACTGCCTGCAAGGTAATTTCTTCTAATACGCGTGTTGTTCCTTCTGGCACCAAGTAAAGCGTAGCGGACTCATTTA
This sequence comes from Paenibacillus oryzisoli, assembly GCF_001653565.1. GTDB lineage: Bacteria > Bacillota > Bacilli > Paenibacillales > NBRC-103111 > Paenibacillus_E > Paenibacillus_E oryzisoli. Next base: position 55,461 of record NZ_LYPB01000082.1, on the reverse strand, counting down.
ATGTGGCTGTTACATCACGTAGATCTAGTTCAACGACACCCGTAGAGACAGCAGTTAGGATAGGTGGCACCGTATCGTGCTCTGGCAATAATCTGACATTCGTCAGTTGGACTTGGCTAGTGTTGGAATAGCTATCCTTTTGAATTGTCTTCTCCGTTTGGCTAATAAAGTGGATCGGACGGTTTGGGAAATCTAAATTGCCGTAAGAATAGATGTTTTCAGCTACATAGATTGTGGATACATCTGGATTGGCAAGTGCATTTCCTAATCCTTCGGCGTTGTTTACAAATGCAGTGAGATTGCTAGTACCCTCGGTGATGAAGTAATTCTTTTGCGATACGATTCGGATGAATCCATCGTAATTTCCAAGACCGTTTAACTTAATTGCCCCTACGAAGCTGTAAAGTGCCCCTTGCAGTTTCGTTTCGTCATTGCCAACTTCGCAATACATATCAATTCCACTCCAACCAACGTCAGCAGATGAAATTGAAAATTTAGGAGAGGTTAGCTTGATGTTGGAATTGGAAAGTGATGCCCCTCTAAGCGATATCGCTCGGTTGAAATTGAAAGGTTCCGTTAGTTGGATATCATTAAGCAGTAAAATATAGGGAACGCTTGGATCAGCATATGCCGCTAGCAGCTGGGTTTCATTCGTTACGGCTACACCTTGTTGTAAGTAAAGATACTTATAATTTTGTCCTCGATTAACAGCAAACGGCTCCAACGGATATAAAATGTAGCCTGCTTTCTCAACAGTGAGGGTATAATTTGCATTTGCAGGGATATTTGTAAAGGAGAAAGCACCTTCGGCATCAGAATGAACGGTTTGCACGAAACTACCGCCAACTTCCTGCAGAGTGACGGTCACATTGGATAATAAGGGATTATTATTGGCTGCATCACTTGCTCGTACTACGCCTGTGATTGATCCCATGGGTTGAAACTCAATTGAACCAATATTGTTAAGATTTGGTGTCACTGTAATCGCAGTTAGCGGAAGTTTTGGCTGATAGTCTGCAATAGCAATCTCTTGAATGGTATATCCCACAGGCAGATTATAGAATGTGAATTGACCGCTTTCGTTTACATATGCTGTGTAACTAGTCCCTGGAATTGTAGCTTGTGTATACGTTATGGGCTCACCGGTTGTAGATCTAGCGTAGCCCTGTACATTAGCTGTTTGACGCGCAAGGTTTACAGAGACTGGGGAATTCCCAGTTTGCAGAACATTCACAGATATGTCTTGCCCGACATAATTCTCCGCTGAGATCTGAAGCGTATGACTGCCAACAGGAAGGTTATGAATTGTAAAATTGCCAGAAGCATCTGTGTATACCGTTATTTCGGTTCCTTTGACATGGAGTTGTACGGATGATAGGCTGCTTCCCGTAGTGGAAGTTATATTGCCTGAGATAGAAACTTTGACCTTCTTCAGGACCACATTGCCAAGTTCCTTGTTTTGACCCGGAGTTAAATCAAAGGTAGGTACCGTTGCCGTCTCATAGGTATCTTTCGTAACGATGAGCGTCGCGCCGCTGCGGGGTGTAACATCGTTGAATGTAAACTCCCCACTTCCGTTCGTGGTTGCCGACACGCCATCAAGTGAGACTAGAGCTCCGCTAACGGAATTTCCGTTCTCGTCAATAACCGTTCCCTTTACAATACCTTTAACAGGAGAGAGCTTGATAGTTCCTGCATCGTACATATGTTCTGAAACGTTAATGCCAGAAATGGTTCTAGGTTGGTAACCATCTTTTACTATTTGTAGTTGAACTATTCCTACAGGTACGTTGGAGAGAGTAAATGATCCATTATTATCAGTCGGGATGGGAGAAGTACTACCAGTGACGCTAACCAAAGCATCCCCAAGAGGTTGATTATTGTCTGACGTAACCACACCTTGAATGCTGCCTTTCAGTTGTGGACTATCTGTTTTGGCAAGATGAATGGTAGGTATAGGAGTTAAATTGTCTTTTGTTACGTTAAAAGGAAATGTAGTAAATGGCGTGTAGGTGTCCTTCGTTACGGTGAGGCTTTGTTCGCCAGTCGGTACTTGGCTAAAGATGAAAAATCCAGTAGAACTGGTATACCCAGTCAAATGGGTAGTGGGGTTATCGATTGTAACAAATGCCGACGCCAGTGCCACATTATCAGGGCCATACACATAGCCAGAAACGGAACCGTAGGCAGGAGTTTTCCTCAAAACCATATTGGGCAAATTGCGGATATCGCCAGTCTGTATATTAAAAACCTCTGAGGCAATCGATTCGTAATCAGTTTTAGTGACATGAACTTTCGTTTGATAAGTAGTAGGGACATTAATAAATTGAAAATGACCAGATGCATCAGTCAGTATTTCCAAACTAGTTCCATCAATCTTAATCGTAGCCCCACTAACCGCGGCCCCAGTTTCATCCGTGATGAAGCCTGTAACGGTTCCTAGAATAGCCTGATGATTACTAGGCTGAATTTGGCGTAATAAATTGCGAATATCAGCTTGATCAAAAATATTCTTCCCTGTAATGGTGCGCATGGCTTCTTCATTTTGAAGGGTATTATACACATCTTGAATATCAACGCCATTATTGTCTTGATCGAGTTTATAGCTGGCAAGTACCGATGTCGGTAACGTGCTAGACAGCAAACAAATACTTATAAAAATCTTTAACTTTCTCATATGTACATCTCTCCTACAGAAATCTGTTCCTGATCCTTTAATAGTTCTTTAGATACACAAATCGTATCATAAATTGGAATTTATTTGTTGGTTTTTGCCGATTTTTATTAGGACTTGTTTAAAATTTACTCCTCATTCGAAGATGAGTGCCTGAACGAACAAAAGGGCTAAGAATCACCTTATGGTGACTCCTAGCCCTTTCCCTTGCTATATTCACACCGTAACAGGCATCAACTGCTCATGCTCATCATCTTTGTTATTCTCAGTCTTTTTACGTGTAAGGAAGTAAACACTCGTTAGAATCAAGGAACCAACAAGGTAGATACTCAAGTAGCCCACCTGATGCCACATGTCCGTGTACTGACCGCTAGAGATGACATATCGGAATCCTTGAATCGCATACGTCATTGGGAGCCAAGGGTGTAAGGCTTGGGCCCAATTCGGCAGAAGCTCGAGTGGATAAGTCCCGGCGCTTGAAGCTAATTGCAGGATCATCAGCAGCAGAACCACGAATCGACCTGGTTGATCCAACCATGTAACGCACATTTGGATAATCAGCATGAAGGTTAGGCCGACGACGAAGGTAAAGATATAGAACAACGGAATGCTCTGCACTTTCAAATCTAACACATAGGTGAGGACGGTCGTTGCAATTCCAGCTTGGAAAATACTCATGAGACTAAAAGTAAGAAGCTTGCTTACCAGCAATCGAAACCCTCGGGCCCCTGGCGTGAAAGTACTTCTGGCTGCGTAGATCGTCGTGAACACTAGCGAGCCTGCAAACAGCGCCATGGATATGAAGTAAGGAGCAATGCCGTTTGCATAAATCGCAACTTTGCGATCGTCATTGGCAGTAATCTTCACAGGCTCTGCTAACATTTTAATCGTATTGTCATCCGCTTTGACGGCAGCGGTTTGCTTCGCGGCATCGTTCAATTTCGTGGCGAGTTGTCCGCTGCCATCAACCAACTTCGGTGCACCTGCGTCAAGCGCAGTAGCTCCATCATTCAGCTGCGCCGCGCCGCTGGCAACTTTGTGAATACCTGCGGTCATTTGCGTCATGCCGCTGGCCAGATTCGTAGCTCCGGTGCTGACTTGCGCCGCGCCGCTTTCTAGCTTCGTGCCGCCAGCAGCTAGCTGTGGCAAGTTCGCATTGAAGGTGTGTAAGCCATCCGCAAGCTGCTGCCCACCTGTCTGAAGTTGCGTTGCTCCAGCAACGAGCTGCTTGTTGCCGTCACGGAGCTTCTCAGCGCCGGTGACTAGCTTTTCCGTGCCAGAAGCGACAGACTGCCCTCCTGTAAGGAGCTTCTTCTCCGCATCGTGCAGCTTCTTGTTTCCTTCCGCGACATCCTTGCTGGCTGCAAGGAGCTTGGTTACTGCTCCATTCGAAGCGAGATCAGGATGCGCGGCGACGAATGCCTCAAGACCGGAGGCGAGCTGTGCAGAGCCGTCTTCTAACTTATCACTAGCGCTTAGGGCTGATGTAAGACCCTCAACTAATTGTGTAGTGCCTTTGGAAGATGCGGCTAATCCAGTAACCAATTGATCAGCTCCCGTTTGGGAGGCCTGCAAACCTGTAACTAAGGAAGAAGCGCCTGCTGCTGACTTCTGAGCACCTAGTTCTAGCTGTGCGCCTGCGTTTTGCAATTGACTCACCCCGCCAGCCAATGCAGCTGCACCTTTGCTAACTTCCGATGCGCCTGAGCTTAGGCTAGTCGCCCCCTTTTGTAACAAGCCAGCACTGTCATCGAGTTGCTTGGTGCCATCCGCAAGAATAACCAAATTGGTTTTAACCTCATGGATCCCGTCACTTAGCGTCTGTGCGCCAGCCTGAAGATCGGAGGCACCTTTCCCAGCTTCGCTTAGCCCATCCGAAATCGTTTCAAATTCAGAGAGAATACTCGTTGAATAAGCTTCTGTCAGTGTTTTGGATAACTTGTTTTTTAATTCTTTTGTTGCGCTCTCTCCGATTTGACCGGCGACAAAATTGTAATAACTATTGGATTCGAAAATAATTTCTGCCTGCTTCGGTGTTGAGCTCGTAATGGACGCTGCATCTGTTGAGAATGTGGGGGGGACGGTAATCGTCGCATAATAATGATTATTTCTCATTCCCTGTGCGGCTTCTTCGGCACTCATAAATCCCCACGAAAAGTTGTTGTTTTCCTTCAGCTCATCGATAAATTCCTTGCCTACATTTCGTGACTCGCCTTGGAAGTCCGCGCCTTGATCCAAATTGACGACAGCGATCGGCAGTTTCTCCAGTTGGCCGTAGGGGTCCCATGTCCCTTTTAGCAAGAAGCCACTATATAAAATAGGAACTAAGGCGACAGCTACGAAAGTAATGATCATCATGGGGTTCCTAATAAAGCGGCGAAATTCAGATGCAAATACGCTAAATATGTTTTTTTTCAATTGCAATGCTCCTTTACTTATGACAATCGTCGTTAATGATGTTCCCTTATTCCAATCATTTATTCGAAGATGCAAGATTCCATCTAGGGTGACTCGGCAAGGTGAATAGGATTACTGTATAATACCACTGACGGATGATAAAATATATTTAAGTTTAATTTATTAATATAAACAATTAATTAAGGATGGATACCATTGAATATTATACAGCTTCAGTATTTCGTGGATTCGGCAGAATCGGGCTCGTTTACAGAAACGGCCAAAAAGCACGGGATAACCGTTCCCGCCGTCAGTCAATCCATCTCTCAATTAGAGAGTGAGTTGGAAGCTACGCTTTTTACCCGTTCCAAGAAAGGGATTGTTCTTACACAAGATGGGTTTAAAGCTATGCAGTATACACGTACGATTCTGACTAATATCCGCAATATGCGAAATGAGCTCTCTAAATCCAAACCCATCAACACAGGCAATATCGTCATCGCTACGATACCCGGCATGGTTTCTTTGGTAACGGACACCACGATTACATTTATGGGAATCTATCCTCATATTAATGTTCAACTTTTGGAGGGGGATAATACAGCGGTTATGAATCAAGTTATGAAAGGGGAGGCGGATATGGGGTTCGTTTCCTTGTCGCGCGAGAGTCAGGATGATTCTTTCACCTGGGAGCCCGTGATTCGCGGGGAAGCGGTCATTGTGGTGAATAAGCAATCACCTTTGCGGTTTCTACCTGCGATAACGGGTTCCGACTTACATAATGAAGTGTTGGTTATTTATAAAGATGCCTATATTGAGCGGATTGCAGCGGAGTTAATTGCTGGGGATTCAGGCAACCGGATTGCCTTGACGACGAACAACACCCAAGCCATCATGCAAATGGTTAGCCGCGGGAATGCCATTACCATTGCGACAGATTACATCGTGACTACGATGCCAGAGAAATTCAAGAACGGGGTCGTGGCTATACCGATTGGCAAATATCGCAAATACCCGAACTATCTCTGGCGCATCACGAAGAAGGATGTTGAAGTGTCTGAGATTATTAAGGAGTATACGCAGCATTTGTATGCGAATTTGGAGTGAAGTGTGGTGCCTACCCATGTGCCCAAGCTCACTATAGCTCACACAATACACAATCTCCAGGCAAAACCTGGAATTGGAATAGTCCGTGATATCCCAATTAAATAGTCATTCTCCTTATATGAGGGGGGTTTTAGCCAACGCGACAAGCGAGTTTAGTTCGGTAATTTCGGACCATAGAGAGTCTGGACGATAACAAGGGATGATTTCAAAAGATGGATACGGTCTTACCTTTGAGCCTCATCTATCCCCCAAACGTAATCACCACATTCCCCTTCTTACGCCTTGTTTCAACATACCTATGAGCCTCGGCCATCTGTTCCAGCGGAAAGTGCCTATCCACCACAGCTTTCATCTGACCTGTCTCAAAAAGCTCCGCGAGCAACGCGAGATTCGCCTTCTTCTGCTGTAAGCCAGCAGCTGTGAATTTCGCTTTTTTACTGCCGAACTTAGATGTCCATAGCATCTGAAGTATAATGCCTAGCGAAGGAACGGTGGTGAGGTAGACCCCTAGCGGGGATAAAGAGCCTCTACATTGGGAGAACGACTTTTTACCTATCGCATCGAAAATAACATCATAAGTCCGACCGCTTTTGGTGAAATCCTCTTGGGTATAGTCAATAACATGGTCAGCCCCCAGCGACTTCACTAAGGCTGTATTCGTTGAACTGCACACACCCGTCACCTCTGCGCCGAAGTACTTCGCCAGTTGAACTGCATAAGCCCCCACGGAGCCGGAAGCACCGTTGATCAATACCTTTTGCCCGCGTTGTACTTGTGCGGCATCTCTAAGGAATACCAATGCCGTTAAGCCGCCGTCACAGAGACCTGCAGCCTCTTCGTAGCTCGCATTATCTGGAAGACCAACCAAGGTGCCAGCTTCTGGTAGACAGACGTACTCCGCATAAGCTCCGAAACTAGTCGGACTAATACCTGAAACACGGTCGCCAATCTGGAAGGCTGTCACGCTTTTACCCACAGCATCAATCTCACCTGCGAATTCCACGCCGAGTATCGTGTGTTTGGGTCTGCGCAACCCATACATCAATCGGATGATGAAAGGATCAGCCTTGCGAAAAGCGCAATCTGACGGGGTGACAACGGCCGCGTGTAGTTTAATCCGCACTTCATTGTCCTTAGGTTCTGGCTTAGCCACCTCTCTCAGTAGAAGAACATCGGGTGCTCCGTACTTTGTACAAACAATCGCTCTCATTCATATCCCTCCTGGACGGATTATCGTTGGTCGTGCTCACACCTGCTCATCCTCGATAAAGAAAACATCTTCCAGCGGTATCTTAAAAGCTCGCGAAATACGGAAAGCCAATTCCAAAGAAGGGGAGTATTTGCCCTGTTCGAGGGCGACGATGGTCTGCCTGGTTACCCCAACTAGATCTGCCAACTGTTGCTGCGTCATTTCATCTTGATTAAATCGTAACTTCCGTATGTGATTGCTGATCAAACTTTTGCCCATCTTAAACTCCCCTCCGATAATGGTAGAGCGATGTGAACACACCGGCCATTTCTGACAAGAACCCTGCGATGATAAGGATGATGAACATTGTGGCAGGCGTCATATCCATTACCAACGATCCCATGGCCAGAAGAAAACCAAACGTAAACACATAATGCGAATTTCTTGTAGCTTTCAAATCAATTAATTTGTCGAGTTCATCGGAGAAAGAAGGCTCCACTTCTTTGGTTGTAATGCGATAAATGATATTAAAGATGATCGCGATGATGATTTTGGCTACAACAGACACGGGAATTAGGATGAGAATGGCAGCTGCCCAAAAGCGGAGAGTTTCCATCGTATCCATATTCGTATCCTGCACTTTTTGAAAGACATACCAACAATAGAAACTAAAAATCAGCACCGTGCTTATAAATGAGACGATATGCTTGTTCTCCTGGTAGGACATTACTTCATGCCTCCTGTATGTTTATTTTAATATTTAGTATAATAATCCATACATAATGTAACTTATACTATACATTAAGTCAACTATACAGTACACCATTTTATTAAAAGTGTCGTGACCCCAAACATGATATAATCAGCCTAGAACTGAAGTAGAAGCAGGACAAAGGGGATAGCCATGAGCGTGATTCGTCTGGAGAACGTTACGAAGAAATATGAGGACGCGATGATTTTTCGCGATATTTATTGGAAGGTAAGTCAAGGTGAACGAATCGGTTTGATTGGACGGAATGGTGCGGGGAAATCGACGGTTTTTAAACTAATTATGGGTAAGGAAGAACCAACGTCGGGCAAAGTAGAAGTGGATCCTGAGGTTAAAATAGGGTACTTCTCACAATTCTCAGAAATGACCGGTAGTTTGTCTGTTCAGCAAGAATTGGAGGGGTGTTTTGAGCAGGTTGCTCTAATTGAACGCGAGTTGCAAGAGGTTGGTGAAAGGCTCGGCACCGTCACGGATGACAGCGAGATGGATAAGCTGCTGACGAGGCAAGCTGAGCTGTTTGAGCAAATGGAACATTTGGACGGATGGAACGTATCTGTTGAGATCAACACCGTTCTAACGAAGCTTGGGTTTAATGAGCGGTCGCGGTATCAACCTGTCGATGAGTTGTCCGGTGGTTGGAGAAACCGTGCGGCGCTTGCCAAAATGCTCATTGAACAGCCTGATATTGTCCTGCTGGACGAGCCAACCAATTACTTGGATATCGAAGGGATCGCGTGGTTGGAGCAATGGCTCTATCGGTTCAAAGGCGCGATGATTCTGATTTCTCATGATCGGGAATTTATCGATAAAGTGGTCACGCAAGTAATCGAGATCGAGAACTATCGTTTTCAGGACTATGAGGGGAATTATACCGACTATATCCGCAAAAAGAAGATGCGCAAAAAGGAGCTCGACCGCCAATTCGAGTGGGAAGAAGAGCTGCTCCTCATGGAATCGGAGGCCATTGATAGCCGCGCCAGCAAGAAAATGTCCAAGGACCGCCTCTCCCGTCAGCTAGCTGATAACAAGAAACGGATCGAACCGCACCCCGTCAACGTGCTGATCACGGATATTTATGAGCGGCTGCGGTTTCCGGACAAGCTGTGCGAAGTGAAAGCGATCGGTCAGACGTACGAGGATCGGACCATCTTTCAGAACGTTAGCTTCGATATTCAAAAGGAAGACCGCCTAGTCATCGTTGGCCCGAACGGAAGCGGGAAATCCACGCTCATTAAGGTGCTTACGGGACAGGAGAAGCCGGAGTCCGGCGAGGTGATCTGGGAGAGAGGCGTTAGCTACGCGTATTTTAACCGGATGTGGGAAGAGCTTAATCCGAAGGATACCGTTAGCCATGCGGTGAATACGTACGGCCTCGGGCTGGATGCGCCGCGGAAAAAGGTGAACAAATTCCTCGCCATGCTGCAATTTTCGGAGATGGACCTTAGCAAGTTTATTGGCAACCTCTCCGGTGGTCAGAAGGCGCGGGTCGCGTTAGCAAAGTGTCTTCTCTCAGGCGCCGCGGTCATCATTTTGGATGAGCCGACGAATCATCTCGATCTTATGAGTATTCAGGTCATGGAGCAGGCGCTGATTCATTTCCCTGGTGCAGTAATTACAGTCAGCCACGACCGGTTCTTTATTGATAAAATCGGCACGAAAATGCTGACGTTTGATCCAGTGTCAGGGGTCACTGAGCAGAATTTATAAATGAGGTGCTGGCTCCGCCGCATTAGCTTCTTGAGTTTGAGGTCACTAGCTGGAGAACATGTGAGATCGTCGAAAAACTCGACTAGGAACCCGCCGCCCGTGTGGTCGAGATCGTCGAAGAACTCGACTATCTTGCTGGAACCCGGCCCCTACATGGGCGAGAAAGTTCAAAAAACTAATTCCAAGAAAACCGATAGGAATTAATTAAAAAATCATTGACATAAACCGCAATGCCATTTAAGATATGTTTACATTGAGATTCACACATGTCGTATGCATCTCAACAGAATATGGATTGTGATCTACTGGACAGCCAGAGATTCAACAGGAGCAGATGTTATTGCTCTTCGTTGTGTCTCTTTTTTTTATCTTCTGATGCATATAAGGAGGGTTACAGCGAAGAGGGAAGTCAACTGGCTAGTAATTGAAGTACATACATTTTACATGGAGAGGGATGTTCAAACATGGTTAACATTGGACGATCAAAAATTAAATTATTGGCAATACTCGCAGCGATTGCTGTACTTATTGCCATCTATGCGGTCACGGTATCTGCTTCGAAGAGTACAGAGGATAATGGCGTGGCTTCTATTGCATCTACGCAAAACAGTTCAGCAAATCCCAAAGTGGAATCTTCAACACAGACTGCCACTGCTGTAACCGCGGTTGCTGAAACGAAGCCGCAAGCAGTTGCAACGCCAGTTGCAGAAGCGCCACAAACACAAGCAGCTACAGCAACAGTAGAAGCGACAACTGCACCTACAACTAGCAATACAGCAACTACTGCTGTGAACACGAAGGCACCTGAAGTAAAGACAGCAGCCGTAACCACAACGGCTGAACCGAAAAAGGAAGAGCCTAAACCAACAGCCGAGCCGGTGAAGAAAGAAGAGCCTAAAGCCGCAGTCGCAGAGACTCCACAACCTGCGCAAGTGAAGCCGGCAGCTACGCCAGCACCTGCCAAAGCAGCTGCAACGCCTGCGCCTGCTGCACAAGATGAAGAGAACTGCGATATCGAAGAAGAGGGTTGCTAGTCGGAGTCACAATCAGAAATCAGTAAATAGAAGATAGATAAATAGAGAGAACAATCGAAACTAACACAGAGGAGAATACCATGACTACATCATCGACGACGAAAAAAGCCGCAACGCTGCTCTTGGCTGCTACGCTCGTTTTCCCTTTTTTACATACGAACCAAACTAGCGCGGCAACATCAACACCCCCACTCAACAGCACTTATACAAGTTATTTTAACCAAAAATATGATAATCTCGTTGACGATAAGAACGTTTTTAAAACAACAACCTATCATGAACTTGATTATTTACTAGACTCCGATGGAACCTATGCTTTCCTGTTCGGTGGTGCTTGGAGTAAAGATACACAATCCGTTGTCGGTTACATTAATGAAGTCGCGCAAGCGAAAGGAATCAAGTCCGTCTATAACTTCGATACGCGGTTAGATGGCGCGGATCCAGCGACGGATATCGCTGATTCAGCTAATAATCCAATCTCGAGACGCTACGTTGATCTGGTTAACAAGTATTTGACCAATCTCAGCACGCAAATCGAAGGTTCAGAAAGTGTTACATACAGCAATGACGTAACGTCAGGCAAAGCGCCGAACGTAGTTACCAAAACTTTGACGGGTACAGCTCAAAAGATTCAAACCCCCTACTTATTCGTATACAACAAAAACAACAAAAATGGCTCTGACAATGCCCCAATCATTGCTTCTGTAGAGGGAATTGATGCCCTTTTAACAGATGGTGTGGTGGATACAGCCAAAGCTGATGCCTATAAAGCGAAAGTTAGCGCGGCATTCGATGCAGTTCCAGCTAACCTGAAAGCAGGCTTGCAAGCTGAACAAACGAATAACAACTATATTGCCTCCTCCTATAATGAATTCGCGGGAGAAACGATCTTTGGCGAAGCGGATAAAGATATCGTGCTTGATCCTGTAACCTACGACGAACTGAACAGCGTCTTGCAAAGCGAAGGGTACTACGTGTTCCTATTCGGATGCTCCTGGTGCCCTAATACGCGCGCAGTTGCGAAGTATGTCAATGAGTATGCGAAGAAATACAATGTAACCAAAGTGTACAACTGGGATACGAAGCTAGACGGGGGAATTGGCGGAACGCCAGATGTGCCAGCAGGAACGGATAGCAGCAATTTCCTTCAAATTAGAGCCACTGGAGCAGCATTTGCCGATCGTTACGTCGATCTAGTCAATACTTATTTAACGAATATCGAAACGCTGTATGCCAAAGCAAGCAATAATGTCAGCTACAAAGACGCGAATGGTACCGAACATGTGGCTAACAAACTGCAAGTGCCTTACTTCTTTATTTACAATAAGGATCATAAGGATGCTCAAGGCAAACCAGCCCCAATTCTTGATCATGTGGAATTAATGTACACGTGGAAGGATATTCAACCTAATTATGAATTGAACGGGAAAAAAGGCGTAAATTACAACAACTATATTGAAGCACTTGATCGTGCTTTCTCCGAACTGCAAGGTGCGGCTGACCAAGGTGCTCCTACAGGACTGACTGGGAAAGCTCCACAATCAGATGCGAGCAAAGATGGTCAAATTATTGGTACATCCACAGCTCTTGAATACAAACGCGCAGAAGATAAGGCCTATGCACCCGTAACAGGCACATCCCTTACAGGACTTACACAAGGTACGTATTACGTGCGAGTTGCAGCTAAGACGGGTTTCAAACCAAGCCCATCTACGATTATTGACTTGAATTTGGAACAACCTGCAGCACCTACGGGACTTGGCACGACAGCAGCAGTAACTTCATTGAGCGCGGATGGCAAAATCACAGGCACAACCGCACAGTTGGAATACAAACTTTTTGGAGCTGCCAAATACACAGCAGCCAAAGCGACCGAAACGACAGGCTTATCCACAGGTACTTATCAAGTGCGATATGCAGCCAAATACGGGTATAACCCAAGTCCGGCGACGGATGTTGTAATTACGTACACGAACTCTGGCTTTGCAGATGTAGCCGATTCAGCATGGTATGCTAAAGCGATTAACTTTTTAGCAGCGAATAAAATTGCCGGCGGCACGGATGAGAATCATTTCAGTCCGAATGACAGGCTGACGAGAGGGCAGTTCATTACGCTACTATTAAAAGCATACGGCATTGCGCCGGAAGAGAACGCGAAAGATAATTTCGCGGATGCAGGCAACACCTACTACACGCCTTATTTGGCAGCGGCCAAACGTCTTAACATTGCAGGTGGAGTAGGCGAAAACCAATTCGCACCGAATCAAAGCATCTCTCGTGAGGAGCTATTCACTCTTTTACATCGCTCGTTAGGTGTACTAAATAAGCTTCCAAAAAGCACTGCAGCAGCTACATTGTCTAGTTTCACGGATGCTAACCAAATCGCAGGATTTGCACAAGAAGCATTCAAGTCCTTTGTTGAGAGTGGAATCCTTACAGGGGATAACGCTAAGCTTAACCCGCAAAACCTATCCACGAGAGCTGAAGCTGCTCAAGTGTTATACAACTTACTTAAATAAGAGTTGAAATGGGTAGCCGCAAGGCTGCCCATTTTGCCCATTAGGGTGAACAAGATCATGGGAGGAGAGGCGTTTTGGATTTCATCTTGGCATTTTCAGCGGGGCTGCTTTCGTTCATATCCCCTTGCGTTCTTCCGCTCATTCCTGTGTATTTCAGCTATATCGTAGGCTCATCTCTGCCTGATTTGGTTACAAACAAAGGCAGGAGTCATGTCGTCTATAAATCTTTGTTTTTTATATTGGGTTTCTCTCTTGTGTTCATAGGGCTAGGGATTTCCGTAAGCTCAATTAGTAAAATATTCACATCCAACTTATCGATCTTCAGACACATTGGCGGCGTGATTATCATTCTATTTGGGCTTCATATGACAGGGATATTTAAGATCAAACTGTTGTATTCCGAAAAGAGGCTCCTAACTAGCGGCCCATCTGTGAGAAAAACAGGTCCGTTCCTAGTCGGCATGGCCTTCGCAATAGGATGGACACCTTGTATCGGCCCCATGCTATCTACGATCCTCATCTATGCGGGCAGTATGGAAACCATCCAGAAGGGCGTCCTTCTGCTCACGGCTTACTCGCTTGGTATGGCGGTTCCTTTTGTGCTTTCGGCCTTTTTAGTCGAACATATATCCCGATTGTTGAAAAAGGTAGCCAAATATCTGCCCATCTTTTCCATCATCAGCGGTGTCATTATGATCTTTATGGGTCTTCTCGTTTTCACGAATCGAATGGAAATGATGAATCAGTCACTTTCCTTTATAACGAGCTCATATAGCATTAGTGAACAAGCAGAAGTGGAATCCTCCAGCTTGCAGCCGGCGTCACCAAATCCGGAAAGTACAGAGGAGACTACAACACCCAATGCGTTAGTGCTTAACGCGCAGGAACGAGAGAGTGCAATTGACTTCACGGTAACGGATTTACACGGCGAGCGGGTGACGTTAAGCGATCTGAAGGGCAAGAACGTGTATATCAACTTTTGGGCAACTTGGTGTAAATGGTGTATCAAAGAAATGCCGGATATGGAGAAGGTTTATCACGACTACAAAGATGAAAATCTCGTCTTGCTGGCGGTTGATGTCGGAGAAAGCCATGATAAGGTAACGGCATATCTGAAAGAACATCCGTATTCCTTCCGAGTCGTGCTCGATCCTGATAAGAAGGTCACGCAAGCGTACAAACTCCGCTCGATTCCAGTTTCCATCTTTGTCGATAAGCAGGGTCGAGTCGCCTATAATCGAGTAGGGACATTAACGGAGGATCAGATGAGAACTGTCATTAAGGGGCTGTTGGCTGAGTAGAATTATTGCGATAAGAACACTTGATCCCATCCGGTTGTGCGTGTTACAATTTTAGGAAATAGACGAGAACTGGTGGGATTGCACGATGAGAATTCAATTAGAAGGTATCACGATGTTATCGAAGGATGTTGCACGGTTGGCCCGTTTTTATCAGGATGTGCTTGGATTTCATATCGTGGTGGAAGAAGCGGATTATGTCGAATTTAATAATAGCGGTGTTCGTCTAGCCATTTGCTCGACGCCACTTATGGCGGATAATACGAAAGATCATCCTTCGTTTCTAGAAGAGCGCAAAGGACAATCTTTCGAGTTCAATTTTCAATGTGATTCACCGGAAGAATTGAATGCTCTTTATCAGGAGTACGTTGCCAAAGGAGCTACAGCGATTATGGAGCCAGTAGTTAAGTCTTGGGGACATGTAACGGCCTTTTTTGCCGATCCGGATGGGAATATCCATTCCTTGTTTGCTGTTAATCCTGAATCAGTGTAAGTCCACAAAAGCCTCGGTGTGGTTTCGAATGTAGGCAGCAATGCCACGTAGAGTGATCTCCGAAGCTTCTAATAAAGCTGCATAGAGCGGTCTGACATCCGACATCAGTTCGGCGTCTTGCTCAAGATCTGTTGTAGATATATCGAAGGTAGTAATATTTCCCGGGTGGTTTCGCTGCCGAAGGAGCGACTCTATCTGCTCGACGAGCGGAAGCGTGGCGCGGTCCTCGAAAAAGCGCAGCGCGCGATACAAACCTGCCCATCTCGCTGGCTGAGCGAGGAAATAAGCGCTCCACCAATAGAAGTCAGCTTGTGATTTAATAACATGGGTGTGATAGACGTTGAAGGCGAACAAGGCTTGTTGGCCTGGGGTAAGCTCTTGAAATAAACCGGAGGTGAAATCCTCGCCTCGGGTTTGAATCTCTTTATAGGCGAGGATAATCGGTTGGAAACAAGCCGTTATAAGTGCAGTGTCTTCTATAAGCGGAAGAGTATCGTGGCTCATGTTTACTTTAATGCAACATCGCTCCTTTACTTCTATTATAATTGTGAATCCCAGTGCGAATGATCATCTCTGCAAGGAGTAAATTTGGCAGCCAACAGATCCAAGCGATGACGCCGAACGTATCGTTGGTATCTGTAAGCCCCCAGAACACGGCAGCTAGCGGTATCATGATGCGGAGAGAGATCGCTGCGCAGGACAATGCGTAGTTTCGCAACATCCATTGACCATGCGCGCGCGGGTTGCGATCAGCGATGATGCTCTTGAGACTTTGATACAGTGTGTACAACCACATGAGCGAAAGTGCCCCAAAGCCAAGCTGAGCACTCAAGCCACCGCTCGTATAATAGGCCATGTAGAGACCTGTCACACCTGCTATCCCAATCATCGTTGCATATACATAGCCAAATGCGCGATGGACATTCGGCGCTCGGAGCCGAATCCTCTTGATGAATTGCAGCCAGCCGATGCCGAGCCCAATCCCACCTGAAACAGCGTGAAACCATAGCACGGTATACCATAGATCAGGCATGGTACCTTTCGCGGTAACAAAGCCTTGATCTTGGATATCGTCGGGGTTTCCGTAGAGTAACAAGGCATATACCGCGATCCCGACGGCTAGGAAAGCTAGAATACCAAACAACCAATTCCGTCTTCTTCTTCGGTTTCTCTTCACTTCGCATCCCTCACAGCTTATCGAAATTCTTATTGATTCGATCTTACCACTCAGGGGGTTATTTCCAGAAGCGACCGAGGTCGGATCGGGAGCTCCTCCTTAAGTCGGGGATTGGTTTCAGGCACCCTGCTATCACGTTTACGCCAAGTCTAGCTCCAAAACTACCGGACAGTGATCGCTCCCTAGAATATCACAGGCGATCGATGCCTCCGTGATGTTAGGTGCTAAGCGCACAGATGCGAGGAAATAGTCAATGCGCCAGCCGACATTCCGAGCACGAACGCCAGGCATATTGGACCACCACGAGTACACGTCAGTTCTCTCCGGATATAGGTGTCGGAACGTATCGAGAAAGCCTGCGGCTAATAAATCCGTCATTTTGCCACGTTCTTCGAGGGTGAAGCCGGAATTGTTATGATTGCCTTTGGCGTTTTTCAAGTCGATTTCATGATGGGCCACATTCAAATCACCGCAAACCAACACAGGCTTGATCGCATCCAACCCGACTAAATAATCGCGAAACCGATCTTCCCACTCTAATCGATAGGGCAGTCTGGATAAATCGCGCTTGGCATTCGGCGTATATACAGTTACGAGATAGAATTTCTCGAATTCCAAGGTCAGAATGCGACCTTCAGGCTCGGAATCTTCTTCTATACCGTATCGGACAGAAAGTGGTTCCACTTTGGAGAAAACGGCTGTGCCGGAGTACCCTTTTTTCTCTGCATAGTTCCAATACTGCTTATAACCTTCACCCAGATCGAGGTCGATTTGCCCCTCCTGCAACTTCGTTTCCTGCAAACAGAATAGATCTGCATCCACTTCTTTGAAATAATCCGTAAACCCTTTATTCACACAGGCTCTCAAGCCATTCACATTCCAAGATACTAGTTTCATAGTTGCTACTCCTTGCTCTATTAATGATAGTTTACATCTAGAAATTAGTTTACCATATCTTCGCGCCAGAGTTCTCTTCTAATCTTCACGCATTGGGTGCTGTATATCGCCGCACTCGAATCCTGGGCGCGATGTCGCCGATGCATGGCGGTGGTCGAACCATCTAAACTCACTTTTTCCGAGAGATCACGAAAATTAGCTGTAGTTTATACAGTTAGACTTTTCCTTTGTCCTGCTAGTGCGGGTAACATCTCCATCATCAGGTACGCAGGAAGACGCAACGGCCTGTCAATCAGATCCCCCAATTCCCCAATATAAGAAAAACCCATACGACTTCATCAGGATTATTGATTTAATTTCTCTTGAAGCAGATGCTATACTTTATATATCCTACTAAACGTATCGGTTTAATACTACCCCATGAAAGCGAGGTCCCCCATGACCAAAATATATAATAATTTAACAGAACTCGTCGGCAATACACCGCTGCTGGAACTCTGGAATTTCAATAAACGGCAAGGGCTTGATGCGCGAATTATCGCGAAGTTAGAGTATTTCAATCCGGCGGGTAGCGTGAAAGATCGCATCGGTTATGCCATGCTGAAGGAAGCAGAACGGAAGGGGAGAATCAATAAGGATACTGTCATTATCGAGCCGACAAGTGGAAATACGGGCATCGGTCTGGCTTTTGCAGCAGCAGCCTTGGGTTATCGATTGATCATTATTTTACCGGATTCATTCAGTGAAGAGCGTCGCAAAATTGTAAGAGCCCTAGGTGCAGAACTTGTCCTCACACCTGCTTCAGAAGGTATGCAGGGGGCTATTCGCAAGGCGAAGGAATTGGCTGCTGGGCTGCCTAATGCTTATATCCCTCAACAGTTCAGCAATCCAGCCAACCCGGAGGTTCATCGCACGACCACCGCCGAAGAAATTTGGCGAGATACGGGCGGGAAGGTTGATATTTTTGTAGCAGGCGTAGGTTCAGGAGGCACCATTACAGGGGTAGGAGAGATTCTGAAACAGCGGCATTCTGATGTTCAAATTGTGGCTGTTGAGCCTGCGGATTCCCCTGTGTTGTCCGGTGGCACGCGAGGTGTACACCAGATTCAAGGCATTGGCGCAGGTTTCGTGCCGGAGAACTTCAACCGGGCCATCGTGGATGAAATCCTCACGGTTAGCAATGAAGAGGCAATGGAAACGGCGCGCCAATTGGCCAAAAGCGAAGGGCTTCTCGTTGGTATTTCCTCTGGAGCTGCAGCTTTCGCTGCCGTTCAACTGGCGAAGCGACCTGAGAATAAAGGGAAGACGATCGTCGTCATCCTGCCGGATACAGGGGAGCGATATTTGTCATCGGCGTTGTTTGCAGAGCTCGAATAATCATACTCACACAGCCGAATAGACCGTGAAAGGTAGTGAAATCGCACCTTTCACGGTTTTTTGCGTGCTGAAATCCAACGGAATTCCATAAAACAGTCCAAAAGCTCCCTGAAGCTGATTTGACCCTTGAATTAGGTTCAGCTTCCATCGGTTATATGCTTCGTCATAATGCTGAGGTTGAATATATGTTTGCAAACTGGTTTTTCAGTGTGAAAATTCCTGAAGGGATTAAGCTGTGAAAGAGAATGCCGCAGAGGCCCCAACTCAGCATTGATTCGTATATATAGATGGAAAAAGAGACTATGGGGACCTTCCCGTAGTCTCTTTCAATTCAAATATAAGACTTTATAAGTTTCACTTTCTAAAGTGTCTTATATTTCTGGATAAACGCTCCCGTCCTTATGGGACGGAGTAGCCGTTTATTTCGGGGCAGAAGCCCGGTGTCTTGGCGCAGAGGAGCTTTGCATACTTCGGATCGAGCTTGGCAAGCTCTGTGAAATAGCTGCTAACGGCATGATTACCAGCGAATGAACCGGTTGGAAAGTCGAGCTCAACGGCTTTTTTAACATGAATATAGTGATAGAGGTCACCTGTACGAGGTGATTTATAGACAAGAGGCGGCAGTGAAGGCACCATATCATTGCGATTATACACGCGATAGTGGGGACCTGTTTTGCGATTAAATTGACCTGCGAATGTTGTGTTGCCGACTCGGGGTGAACCGAATGTGTAGACAGAAGGGTCTCTAAACTTGGTGTTCGTTGCCAAATCTGCCGCACATAGGGTAGCAAGTGAGCCGCCAAGGCTGTGACCTGTGAGGTAGAGTTGTTTCTGTGGGGATAGTTTACTCATGGCCGTTACAATTTGCTTGCGAGCGGATTGGTAAATATCCAGAAACCCCTGGTGCACGAGACCGCCATCTTTGGCATAAGGGTAATCGGTCTGTCTGGCAATGGCATCCGAAATCCAGTCCGATGTGGTGGATGTGCCTCGAAATACAATCACAATTTGACTGTCGGATTCTGTAATAAAGCCAAATAGCTCACGCCCTCCAAAAGCGGAATTCGCCGTGAATGGGGTCACGATCCGATAGGCAGCGGGTAAAATAACGCTTTCGGTTCCTTGTGCCAATTGGGTATAGCTTTGACCGCACATCGCTGCGAGGCGAAGGGCAGTTCGCGTATCCATAGAGTTGTTGAACATGATGACATGCCTCCACAGCCAGGATCAGATATACCTATTGATATGAAAATATTGGATACATGTCCTCCGACAACTGCCTATTTGTGGAGGATTTCAGGTATAATAGGCATGTTGCAACCAGTACAAGAGCGAAGCCAGGTTGGTTGTCAATGAGAGGAAAGGTGGAATAGACGCATGTTAAGAAGGTTTTTTTCGTACTATCGGCCCTATAAGCACTTATTTATTTTGGATTTCACTTGTGCGGTGGTGGCTGGGTTACTGGAACTAGGGTTCCCGCTAGCGGTCAATCAGGTTGTCGATAAATTGCTTCCTGCAGGGAATTGGGGCTGGATCATTTGGGCGTGCGTAGGATTGTTGGCTGTCTATGCGCTGAATACATTGCTGAACTTTGTCGTTACCTATTGGGGTCACATGTTGGGGATTAACATTGAAACCGATATGCGGAAGAAAATGTTCCACCATCTGCAGAAGCTGAGCTTCCGGTTCTACGACAATAACAAGACCGGGCAGCTCATGTCGCGGATGTCGAATGATTTGCTTGAAATTGGCGAGGTTGCGCATCATGGTCCAGAGGATTTATTTATTGCAGTCATGACGCTCATTGGCGCACTTCTGTTGATGCTACAGATTAATGTGAAGCTGGCACTGCTAACGTTTGTTATAGTACCATTCCTGTTGTGGATTGCGGTATTCTTTAATCAGAAAATGACCAAAACTTTCCGTCGCATGATGGGCGATCTAGCGGATATTAATGCGCGAGTCGAAGATAACATCGGTGGTATTCGTGTGGTACAAGCGTTCGCGAATGAAGCCCATGAGAAGAAATTGTTCGAGGTGAACAATGGCCGATTCCGATTGACGAAGTTGGCTTCCTATAAAATCATGGCGTGGAACATTTCATTAAGTTACATCTTAATGCGCTCCGTGACGGTATTCGTCCTTATCTGTGGAACGTGGTTTGTTATCGATAAGCAGATTACTTATGGCGAGTTCATTGCTTTTGTTCTATTAACGAACGTATTCTTAGGCCCGATTCAGAAAATCAATAACGTCATTGAGAGCTATCCGAAAGGGATCGCGGGCTTCAAACGCTATGTAGAAGTCATTGATACTGAGCCGGAAGTGGATAATACTCCGAATGCTCGGAAGGTAGACCACTTGGATGGTCAGATCAAGTTTGATAACGTCTCCTTCGGGTACGGGGAAGGGGATCGCGTATTGAACAACATAACCCTCTCCATTCGTGCAGGGGAGACGGTTGCGTTTGTAGGTCCTTCTGGCGCAGGCAAAACGACCATCTGCTCCTTGCTGCCGCGCTTCTACGATGTTAGCGAAGGCAGCATTACGATTGATGGGCTCGATGTTCGTCAAATCGAGCTAGAGTCGCTGCGCCGCCAAATCGGCATCGTGCAGCAGGATGTTTTCCTGTTCTCCGGCACCATGCGGGAGAACATTGCGTACGGCAAGCTAGGCGCGACGGATGCGGAGATCTGGGACGCTGCGCAGCGCGCGCAGCTGCAGGGTTATATCCAGTCCCAGCCGAAGGGACTGGATACGGTGATCGGAGAGCGCGGCGTCAAGCTCTCCGGCGGTCAGAAGCAGCGCCTCGCGATCGCGCGCATGTTCTTGAAGAATCCGCCGATTCTCATCTTAGATGAGGCGACATCGGCGCTGGATACCGAGACCGAAGCGGCGATCCAGCAGTCCTTGGCGGAGCTGTCGAAGGGCCGCACGACGCTCGTCATTGCGCATCGACTCGCGACGATCAAGAACGCGGACCGCATCGTCGTTGTGACCGAAGACGGCATCACCGAGCAAGGCGCGCATGAGGAACTCATCGCCGTCGGAGGTGTCTACAGCAGGCTGCATCAGGCGCAGTTTAGTTCTTAAGAAGCTTTCGCCTCCCTGTTTGTTTGGGGAGGCGAAGGCTTTTTTGTTTGCAACGGTTTCGTCCCATGGCATGGCGCAGGGGCTCGTTCCCCCAAAAAAACGTTATGGAAACACCTTATTCCCTCGTAAAATGAAGAACTTCGAAGAATAGCGTTACAACATAGCGTAATTCATCCCAAACAGCCGAATTTCGCTTCATTTGGTCCGAATAGCACTATTTCATAACGTTATTTATCAGTAGAACGGTAGAGTGGGACAAATAACGTTATGGCAAACCTCTATTTTGGAATTGCATGTGACTATCTGTGTAAAGGGTGATGCTTACCAGTGAAATCAATCATTTCCGTGAAAATTTACCAAGTTGTATGCTAATAAGCCTCCATATATATTCGGCAGTCTATGATTCAACTTTTGAGAGAGCCTATTTCCCCTGTTTCCTGCGTGCCTTTTAGGCTGCAAGTTTCCACATCGCTGGATTCTACGTCCCAGGAAGAGATTTGGCCCAAAGGTCGGATGGTGAGATAATCTTTTACAACAGAATAGACTAGTCCTGCCCAAATCCTTCGTGCTAAACTAGGACCATACAACGATTATTTACCTAAGGTAAATTATAAAAGAGGTGGCACGGTTTGAAGTCAATAGGACGATGGCTATTGCTGGGCGCGATTACGTTGATCGGTATCTTTTTGCTGAGTAATATTCGGCAGATGTTCTTATCCGTCCAGCCTGATCAGATCAAAGTAACAGTCAATGCCAGTATTAGCATGCAGAAGCTAAGTGAGATGCTGCCCGGCAGCAAGATCTTAAATGAGAAAGGTGGACTATTAGAAGTCCCTTACGGCAAGTTCTGGGAGTACCAAGGCACGGCCATGACGATCAAAGGTGTGCTGCGATCCGCGGTCGTTCCACTAGAGAAGCCTATTATCTCGTGGCGCTATTATGGCTACACCGTGCAGGATCAACTGAAAGGGTTCTTGCATGGCGACTTTGGCAAATACCGGGATCCTTATACCCGCAAGGAAGTGCCGATGACGACAGCCATTCCCACAATGCTGCTCAAAACCTGCACCTATTTCATCCCAGGCTTGCTGCTAGCGATCCTACTCAGTATACTGGTTGCCTTGTGGGCTTCCATATCAAGACGTGTTGGCGCTGTGCTGGATGGTATTCATGCGCTGCTTGTTGGATTACCCGACTTTTTCTTGATCGTGCTCATTCAATTGGCGGCGATTTACGCAACGAAGATCCTCGGACACTATGTGCTGCTAATCGTTCAAGTTGGTGAAAGAACACCATTCCTTATTCCTTTTCTGACGATTGCATTGATTCCGTCGGTGACGATCTATGGAACGCTTCGCGTCGCGATTGCACGGGAATTGGGGCAAGATTACGTTGTTACTGCACTAGCCAAAGGACTGACGCGACGCGAAGTGCTCGTCTCGCATGTGCTCCGGAATGTGCTCGAGGATGTGTTGGCTATTTTGCCAAGAGCAACGACATTAGCTCTTGCCAGTATGGCCGTTGCCGAGGCGATTTGTGGCATTGGTGGCTTAGGTGGTTTCATCATTCTTCCGATCTATCAGGGGATTACTTCCATGTCCGCTATCTGTGTGGTGCTGGGCGTAGTAGCCATGGCTTTTCATATCCTGTATGCGCTGCTGCGAAAACGGTTCGTGGTACGTGCGGAGGAGGCGGCGAGGCCATGAGAAAACGTCCTTCTACCGCTTTTTATATATCCATCGCGATCTTGGCGCTATTCCTGCTGGTGATGGTGTTCGGGTCCTGGTTGAAGCCGCATGGCATCTCGCCAGAGGATAAAATCAACATGATTCAGTACCAAGAGGACGGCAAAACCAGATATGCCATCCCGCCATACGCACCCAATAGTACCTTCTTACTTGGAACCGATCACCGTGGATTCGACATGCTCAGCTTATTATTAAATGGGTTAAAATACACATTAGGCACGGCGCTTGGTCTGACCTTGCTTCGTTTTGCCGTGGCCTTGCCCTGGGGTTTATGGAGCGGGATGACGAGCAGAGGGCGTGGCCTTCTCCGTTCCTTACAATGGGCGGTTGCCGCGGTGCCGGCTTTTATTTTCCTCTATCCGCCGCTTGCGGGGATGTATTATGGGCTAAGGCTCGATCTTGGAGCTAAAGCAGATCCGCACAATAAGCTGCTGTTCAGCATCACCTTCATTGTCTTAATCACTCTGATTGGCATATTCCCGCTGGCTCATCAGATTGCAGATCGGACACGCTTTTATAGTGGCAAAATGTTCATAGAAGCCTCCCGTCTCATGGGCGGTTCGTTCTGGCATCGGACGCACCGACATATCTTCCCTTCGATGCGGAATGAAATGATGTTCACTTTCTTAAGCGAGTTCATGCAGGTGCTGTTCTTACTGGGGCAGCTAGCCGTATTCAATATCGTGCTTGGTGGAACAGAGACGATCGGCGACGAGGAAGCCGGCTTCCAAATCACCATCAGCACCTCGGGGGAGTGGCTGTCACTGATCGCCTACGGTGCACGTTATATACGTCTACACCCTTGGATCATACTGAGTGCGGGCACAAGCTTTGCTTTATTATTCCTTTCACTGCAATTTTTCTTGAATCAGCTCAAGCGCCGCTATGGCGAAGATCGCCAGCTGATGTAGGAGAGTCGAGTGTCCATCTAAAAGGGTGGAGCTCGGCTTTTTTGTTGGCCTTGTAGGAAGTCGGAGTGGAGGAACTCGTGCGACTGTAACTCTCCGATTACGACCTAACGTGAGGGGACTTCCCGCAAGGTGCCTGCGCGGCAGGTACCTCCCTAACGATGCTTTCTGTTGGGTACCCACGTACAGGACGGCTCCACACGGACGCCACCTGCGCACGGTGGCTGTCATATCGGTAGGCTGGTACTGTTTCACGTTGATGGCTACAAGATTTCTCAATTTAACGCGCAAAGAGGCGGCTCCTCATGATTAACTGGAAAACCTACAGCTATTTACGATCAAAATGGACTGAATTTACAAATAGATGGATTTTATGTTGTTATTTCTTACTCATCTGCCTGAAATGCTTGAAATAGAAATAATTAACTGTACATTTTCAAGCTATTCTTCAAAAGGGGCCAAATCAGGGCAATTTAACTGGAGTTTTTCCATCTATTATTGTGGAAGTCCCTCAAATATAGCTACTTTTACACACCACTCCTCCCTCCCAAGTCACAATTACCGAGCTCCATCTTTCATACCTCCCAAGTCACAAATACCCGCCCATCACCAACCTCCCTTCCCAGCCAGCCAATACCCGCCCATCACCAACCTCCCTCCTAAGCCACAAAATACTACTAAGGAACCACCCTTACTCA
Source organism: Paenibacillus oryzisoli (assembly GCF_001653565.1). Taxonomy (GTDB): domain Bacteria; phylum Bacillota; class Bacilli; order Paenibacillales; family NBRC-103111; genus Paenibacillus_E; species Paenibacillus_E oryzisoli. The sequence goes on along the minus strand of NZ_LYPB01000082.1, from coordinate 30,376 downwards.
AGTGCTGATCTAGCGCTGGAATAGAGAGCGATCATCGAGATGTCATCATATTTAGATTATAATAAATGTTATTATGGTATATATTATATGTTATAATACTGTTAAAGGAGGCGAACTAACCATGGAGGATAAACAAGACAAAACGAAACGACTCTCGGTTTATTTGCCTGAGAAAGTGAAATCTGAGTTAGAACAGATGGCGGATGATACGGGGTTATCGATGACTCAGCTGATCGTCATGGCAACGCAGGGGCTGCTTGCTAACTATGCTGCACAGGGTGGCGCGATTTTTGCGGATCTGCTGTCAGCGAGACATCGTATTCTACACGAAGTGAAAGAGAAGCAGGCGCTTCTTGATCAAGAGAAGCTGAACATGCAAGCCTACTACGGCGCACGGGCAGAGGAGTATGAGCGGATGTATCACCGGGAGGATACGGAGTATCAGCAAGAATTGGCGCTTCTGTCTGGTATTCTGAAGGGGCAGGTAGAGGGACGCCGTGTGCTGGAAATTGCCTGCGGCACGGGCTACTGGACGCACATTGCCGCAGAAACGGCGACAAATCTGGTTGGCGTAGACATTCGCCCAGAGGTGCTGCGTATCGCGGAGTCGAAGACATGGCCGAGGGGGAATGCGTCCTTCAAGGAAGGAGATGCCTATGAGCTCTCCCAGATACAAGGAGTATTCGACTTCGGACTGGCGAACTTCTGGTTTTCGCATATCCCGCGGAATCGAATCGAGGGCTTTTTGCAAGGTTTCCATGAACGGTTGGGCAGCGGGGCGCAGGTGTTTATCGCAGATAATGTGTATGTGCCTGGCAGGGGCGGTGAGCTTATCACTCTTGAAGATAGCGAAGACACCTACAAAAGACGCGAATTAGCCGATGGATCCAAGCATGAAATACTGAAGAATTATTATAGCTACGAAGAGTTGCGTGATATTTTCCGACCCATGTCGCAGCATTTGCGCATCTTTGTGGGAGACAGCTTCTGGTATGTGTGCTATACAATCAAGTAGCCGATTATCGGTACCCTATTTGACGTAAATAAAGGAGGCCATACCCATGAGTGTTACGTTCCATACGACGGTGATGAAAGCCCATAATAAAAATGCCACGGGGATTTCCATCCCCGAAGAGGTTATGACGACGTTAGCAGGAGGCAAAAAGCCGAGCGTATCCGTGACCCTGAACGGTTACACATATCGAACAACCATCGCGGTCATGGGCGGTGAATACCTTATCCCGCTCAGTGAAGCCCATAGACAAGCTTCCGGTTTGAAGGCGGATGACCCTGTTGAGGTAACGCTGGCTTTGGACCTTGTTCCTCGAACAGTGGAAGTCCCAGCCGACTTACACTCAGCGTTATCTGAAGTGGAGGGCGCCGTACAACGATTCGAGGCTCTCGCTTTCTCCAAGCGCAAAGAATTCGTCCGCCAAGTCGAGGACGCGAAGACACCAGAGACACGCCTACGCCGGATTGCCAATGTTGTTACGCAGATGAGCAGTACTTAGCGGTACATTATTTCCTCAACGCTTAGTGCCCTGATGTGAATTTCAGTCCGAGCACACCGACCAGAATTAAAACCATAAATAAAATCCGAGTCAAACTGATCGGTTCATCGAGAAATAGCGTACCAATGATAATTGCGCCGACTGCTCCAATGCCGGTCCATGCCGCATAGGCCGTTCCAATGGGAAGAGTTTTCGTTGCTACAGCTAAGAAATAGAAGCTAACGATCATGCCTAGAATCGTAACAATCGATGGGACAAGTCGTGTGAATCCATTGGAGAATTTTAATGAGATTGCCCATACGACCTCAAATACACCTGCAATAGCTAGAAATAACCATGCCATACTGAACACTCCTTTATGAGGGGATCTACCGATATCAGTGTCACAAAAAAACAGAGAAAAGCCCGGGAATATCGCACGAATGCGATAGACTCCCGGGCTTTTCTCCCTCCGTGACCACAGCATATTTGCTGTGTGTTTTCCCTTGGACCAGCCGACGTTGAGACGCCGCGGAACCCTAGAAAACGACATGCCGTTATTATAGGCTCGCTAACATGCGATGTCAAGTTACACATTTTGTCTGCTGCGTACTTAGCTTATCCCTATTCCTCTAGCGCTATGTTGTTCAATGCCAAATGCGCACGGAACATAGCCGTCGTATCAGGGTGTTCTTGTTCGGGTACCCACGAGGTGGCATCCCAAATTTTGGACAACTTAAGAGCGCGACTGCAGTGCACGAAGCATTCCTGCACCTCGACGCCTACAGCGGCGACAGGTGATTTTCCATTAAGCTGCATAGTCGCAAGGAGTTCCTCATCTTTCGTCAGCCAAGCGCGCCCGTTGACGCGGAGCACGGTCTCAACCCCAGGGATGACGAAGATGAGGCCAACCTGTGGATTGGCCAGTAGATTATACATCGAATCGATTCGGCGGTTTCCGAGTCTTTCCGGATAAACGAAGCGGTGATTATCGAGAACGCGAACGAAGCCAGGGCTATCGCCGCGAGGAGAAACATCACATAATCCATTCGCACCCGAAGTGGATAAGAAGAATAATGGTGACTTGGCGATGAACGCTTGGGCGTGGTCATCAATTTGATTGATTACTTTATTTTGTACGGCAGGATGAGGCTCTCCAATTATTGCTCTAATTTCATCAATGGAACGAACGATGCCAGGAAATGGGGGTGACGTACTGTCTTGTGTGTTATCCATGCGTTCTTTTCCTTTCTAAAGGCCAGAAGGCCCTTATTCAAAATATCAGAATTTAAATGCGGAACATCATAAATTGGCTGTATTCCTCCGAGAGCTCTCGTCTTCGAAAGAGGACGTATCCGGTTATCTACTTATATCCTAGTATACGTTGATAGCCTCGTTCCAATGAATGAAGCCCTGCAAGTCGCTCTTACGAGCAGAGCTTGCAGGGCTTCATTCTGTACCGAGAATATTACTTGGATTCAGCAGTTAGTTGATTGTAGATATCATCCCATAGAACTCGTCTGGCTGATACGTACCGCTTCGCATAATAGGATTCGCTCAACTTATTCTTAACAACACCTTGATTGGTAGCGGAGTGAACGAATTCACCATTACCGAGGTACATCCCTACGTGAGAGATACCGCTGCCATCTGTGTTGAAAAATACAAGATCGCCCTTACGAAGATCACTTTTGTCAACCCAGTAGCCTTCACTGTTTTGTGATTTGGAGCTGTGTGGAAGATCGATGCCGAACTCGTCAAACAAGTAGGATGTGAACCCAGAGCAATCGAATCCTTTGAGTGTCGTTCCTGCCCATTTGTAAGGAGTCCCAACAAGATCGTTTACCGCCTTGTCCATATCGGATGCAGCGAAAACGCTTCCTACACTTACGCTCAAAAACAAAACAAGACTAAAAATAAGACCAACAACTTTCTTCAACTGCTTGTCTCCTTCCGGTGCCTACGAGGTTAGCTGGAGGGTTCGGTTGAAGGTTCCCTATGATCCCTGTCTTGCAAGATCAATTCACCCGGAGTGGTTCCCCCGTTTCCCCAAAAACTGAGGAATTCGGCATGAAATATTTGGTTTTTTGATGCTAGTATTTTTATTTCGTCATAATGTTTGAAAATCCTCTTTTACGGGTAAATAATAGGCGAAAAAATAGTCTAATTGTTCGGAAAATAGACAAAAAAATCCCCATTCTCGATGAGAAGGGGATAACGCGCGTTTTTTTAGTTTTTTTTACCTGAATTAATTGGATATTTTGGCTGAAAGTAGCTGATATTGGGAAGATATACCCCAAATTTGGACGAATATGTGAAAGAGTGGGTAGAGTTGATAAATAATAAGGGCCACCAATCCTGCCCATAGGTATGTAGCTGTAACTGTGACCCCTGCCAAAAGTCCTGTGAACAGTAACAGGATAATGGCAAGTCCGACAATCGGCAGCGAATATCGAAAGAAAGAGAAGAGGGTTGATAGGATCCCTAACTTGGCTGCAATAGCGAATTGCACATACATAAATAGAAGTTGCAAGAGAAAACCGTAAAGCAGTAAACCAAGTATCCAAGGAAGAAGTTTCATTATGATCTGCTCATAGGAGCCGCTATGCCCTAGCAAATAAGCAGCTTTGGGAATAAGCCAAATGAGTGGAATCAGCGTAAGCGCCATGCGGATCAGATACACGAGCAGGAAAGGGAGCATGAGCTCCTTCATCCCGCGAAAGAAACGATAGCCAGCATTCTGGTGAGAATGGGTAAGTGAATAATAAACACCGCCATTGAAGAGAGGCGTCAATACCATACGAACACACATGAGGGCGGCTAACCACCATAAATAGGAATGGCTGAGGTCTGTTTTGATTAACTGGAACTGGCTTTCCGCTAGGAAAATCTGCAATGCTTGCTTGGGCTGCTCAGCGCCAGGGAACCGATGCATGAGAGGGATGAGTATTCCCTGCACGAGTTTATACAGGAGAACACCCCAGCCCATCTGATATAGGAACAAAATGATCGTGGCAAAGGGCTGCGCCATTGCTGCCCTAAAGCCTGATTTGATATAGGTGGCCAACGAGGGTCCCTCCTCAGTGTGTGTTATAAGACGTAAGCCAAGTCCTCACCAGGCAACTGAGCCAAATATGGCTTGTAGGAATTGAACAATGCCGAGATTCCAGCGAATTTGCCACTTCGGATTTAATTGTGTTTGATAAAAATTGTTGATGTGCTTATTTTCAAGAATAAGTGTGTACTTAGGATCAATGCGCACCCAGTCGACAGGGGAGGCATGGGTTAATTTAAATTCGATACTACCTTCCTTGCCATCCCATGTCTTATCTAGCGTTGTGCCATCAGTGAAGTGGAATTGAATCGGCACTTCTGGTGAGTTACCCCCCATTTTCACGATGCGGATCGTGCTTTCGTAGGTCTCTGAACCTTTGGTGCCCTGTGGCTGGACGTGAACGCTCTCGACGGAATAATCCATCATCAGATTGCCGTAGACATATTGGTTAAAGAAGTCGCCCCAGTCTGTTTTAGTAATCTCCTCCACGACCTGTTGGAAATCCTTTGTAGACGGATGCTTGAACTGCCACTTCTGGAAGTAAGATTTCATGATGCGATCCATCGTCTTGATACCGACTTGCGCCTCAATGGCTTTGAGCACGAGCTTACCGCGCGTGTACACATTTTCGGCATATTGGTCATGGCCTGTGTACGCCCATGCTTCTTTCTGAAGTCCATTTGGTGAAGTGATATAACTGGATTCAACAGGCAGATTAGGTACTTCCCCGTATTCGGCTTCCATGACTTTATCCTCTGCATATGACGTGAAGCCTTCATCTAGCCATGCTTCTTCGAATTCGTTGCTGGCAACAAGTCCATAGAAGAACTGGTGGCCGATCTCATGGACGACGACGCGTTCTAGTTCTAAGTCTGGATCTTTGTCGCTGGCACCCCATGCGGTGACTAAAGTTGGATATTCCATGCCGCCAGCGCCATTCCCACCAGGAGGGGGGACGACGATGGAAAGGGTAGAATAAGGATACGTTCCGTACCATTGACTATAGCGGGATAGTGCTTTTTTGGCCGCATACATGTAACGATCCTTCAAGTCTTGATGATTGGGATCCAGATACAATTTGATTTTGACACCTGGAATTTGTGGCGTAGAGAAGGGCTCTTCCACATAAACGAAATGAGGAGAAGCGGACCAAGCAAAGTCATGCACGTCCTCGGCATAGAATTGGTATGTCTTCGTGCCCTTGTCCGTCACAGCAGGTTTAACAGGAAATCCTGTAGCTGCCACCGTATAATTCGCAGGCACTTGGATTTTCACATCGTACATGCCGAAATCGGCGTAAAACTCGGAGTTTCCGTGGTATTGGTGGAGATTCCAGCCAGGCTCAGCTCGTCCCCTAGTTCCCTTGCGTTCATAGGCGGCAACCTTCGGGAACCATTGACCAGCCATTACGAAGTCACCGACATATCCCATTCTGGCAAAAGCTGCAGGCAGCTTAACGAGAAATTCAGTTCTGATCGTTACACTTTCCCCAGGTCCAACAGGCTTGGTTAACGGTATTTTGAGAAGCGTGTGGTCATCTTTATTGCCGTCATCTGGCTGAACGAATGACATTCGTTTGGAGAGATCATCACCCGCATCTGATTTCACTGAGAGCAGCTCCATACTGCCAGTACTCTCTTCTTTCGCTTCGTCTTCTCGCAACTTTCCGCCAGATTCGCGCATGAATGTCGTTTTCTTCGAGGCGAATGCATTCGGATAGAGGTGAAGATACATTTCTTGTACAGGAACTGAGCCAGGATTTTCCCATGTGAGTGTTTGTTGACCTTGGAGTTGTCTCGTTTCTGGTGTGTAGGCAACATTCATGTGATATTCGGCAATACGGTAACTAAGTGGTGTTGAAGTTTCTAACGGTTTGCCATTATCTACAGGCTGCATGTCCGGTGTCTGAACATAGGGAACATCTTTAGAGACGACAGGAACAGTCCCTCTTGGTGTGGAGGGGAGCAAGGTGTTCGTTATTAACACTGCGCCGGCAGCAAGGAGCATGACAGCAAACCACTGTACCTTGCGGCTATTGAATAGAGCATTCATATCCATGAGATTCACCCCGCCTAAACAAGCATCTACAGCATGTATATGTAGACAACCTAGGGAATATTTCTGCGAGGAGAAAGAAATATATGAAATGTTCATGGGAGCCTGCCGCCACTTGTTCTACTGAGTGACTTTCGCTACAATGAAAGCATGTCGTCATTTTAACCTAATGTAGAGTGGAAGGTGCCCTAATGGAAGCGGATAAGAAGAAGCTGGCCTTAAATATAGTAAGTTCGAAAGTGAATCACAAAGGCTTCGGTGCAGGAGCCATTGATCTTAGTAACGTCTCCGGTATCATAATTGATGGGGATGAAGCGTATCTGGATGAAGGAACTCTGCATGCTAAGAGTAAGATTGAAAAAGGGATCAAATTCTCCACGAACAAGGAAGATGTTCCGAATGGTCGGAAGGCATGGATCGTCTGGGTAGCGGTTGATCGTACAGAAGAGGGCGCTTACTATGCAGGGATGTCTGCTTGTGAAATGCTAATCGATACCGAAGCGCGCCGCGGATGGAAGATTCTTGCGGAGCATGTCAATAAAATGGACGGCGCGATGAAACGCAAATTCATCCTAGAAGGCTTGTCTGACAGTGAGCGGTCAGCCCTTCGAAACTGCTTGATTGCGCACAACGAAGACTGGTGGAATCGCTCGGATGGAAGCCTCAAGGATGCACTCTCCTAAGCTTTAGGCGGGGATTATCTAGAATGTGAACATTATGTGTCATCCATTGTTCCGCATTGTCGAAGCGGGTATACTAGACCCTAGTGTATGTTACCTCATATACTAGGACAGCAAAAAGGCAGGACTAAGACGCGCTTAGTACTGCCTTTTTGTGTTTTCATGTAGTGGCAAGTTAGTCGTTCCACCAACGTTTCAGATCGTTCCACCATGAGCCGTTATCGCCTTTAGGGCCGGCTTTTTGGCCGCCTGCCGTATCTGGATTAGCAGGTTTCCCCGTACAATAGGTTGTAGGTTCAGTTCCAACAAGGAAAGCCTCCATTTTAGCATTCGGACAGTCCTCATTCGACAATTTGCCGCTCACAGGGTCAATATAAACCGTCGATACCCCTTCAGGGATCGGGAACAGCTTGGGCGGAATCGCATCCAAGGTCTGTTCGGTAAAATCCGCAAAGATCGGTGAAGCGAGATGTGATTCTACCGTAGTGATATTACGGCTTTTGTCATAGCCGACCCAGACTGCAGTGGAGAGCTCAGGCGTAAATCCGACGAGCCACGCATCTGTATCAGTGGTACCTGTTTTGCCAGCAATTGGTCGTTTAATCGTACCAGCTACACGGTTACCTGTTCCACCCTCTTCGAATACACTCTCCATTAAATTGGTCATCACATACGCAACTGCAGGTGGTATCACTTGCTCCTCTACGGGAGTTGCTTCATATAAGAGACGCCCATTCGCATCCTCGATTCGCAGAATAGCGGTCGTTTCATGGTGCACCCCCTGATTCGCAATAGAGGCAAAGGCCGAAGCCATCTCCAGTGGACTCACAGGGAAAGAGCCTAGCGCTAACGAAGGCAGTGGCTTCATTGGTGAAGCAACACCGAGTTTACGCGCGAAGTCTATAACCTTCTGTGGCCCCACTTCAAGAATCGTATGCACCGCATAAATGTTATCTGATTTCGAAATTGCTTGACGCATATCCATATTCGCATTTGTATACTGATCGTTGAAATTTCTTGGCGTATATTGCTGACGACCTTCATCGTAGGTAAATACCGTCGGTTCACTCTTCACCATAGAGACTGGGGTGAAGCCATTCATAAGTGCAACCATGTACACGAAAGGTTTAAAGGATGACCCTGGCTGTCGTGTATTCGACAGGACGCGGTTGAACTGATTTTCCGCATAGTCGCGACCGCCAACCATGGCTTTAATCTCACCCGTGCGCGGATCTACCGCAACAAGTGCGGCCTGCAGATCGGGCTTACCTTCGAGCTGCTTAGTAATGACATTCTCCGCAATATGTTGGGCATTCTTATCCAGCGTCGTATAGATGCGTATGCCGCCTTCATCGAACTGTTCTTCCGTAATACCGAGCTTTTCCGTCGCTAGATTACGGACATAATCCCTGAAATAAGGGGCAGCGGAAGGCTTCTTTTTCGTTAAAGGCAGAATCGTCAGCTTTTCCTTGCCTGCTGCGTCAGCGGCACTTTGGGTAATAAAGCCACTGTTCACCATCGTCTGGAGAACGACTTTTTGCCGATCCATCGCATTCTGCAAATCATAATAAGGGGAATAGTAACGCGGTCCTTTCGGCACCCCGGCGATCATAGCGCTTTCGGCCAATGTCAATTCACTGGCATGTTTGCCGAAAAAAAGTTCAGACGCAGTCTCAATGCCATAGGTCGAATGCCCATAATAGATTTGATTTAGGTAATCGGCGAGAATATCATCCTTGCTAAGCTGCATTTCCATTTGAATGGCATACACGGTTTCCTTGAATTTGCGCGTCCATGTACGATCATGGGTTAAATATAAATTACGTGCTAACTGTTGCGTGATGGTACCTGCTCCTTGCACCTTCGCCATCGCTTGAACATTCACAATGGCTGCGCGTGCTACCGCTTTAACATCCACACCGAAATGATCGTAGAAATTCTGGTCCTCCACAGCAAGCGTTGCATGTATTAAGTAAGGTGAGATGTCCTTTAATGAAACGACCTGCCGATTTTGCCCTGAATAAAAGGTATCAATTACCTCGCCATGTACATCATACATCTGAGAGGTTTGCATCGTTTTGGTGACAGGCAGGGTTTGAGCACGCAAATAAACGAGAAAGACGGTGGTCCCGATGAGCAATAGCAAGCTGCAGGTGAAGAAGAAAGAGAAGGTCTTCTTGATCCGTCTCATCCACCGCATAGAAGCAGGAATATCATCTTTTCGTCTGGCAGATTGTGTTTCTGGCGTTTGTTGGCGAGTCTTCTCATTCGTATTCTCATTCTCATTCTCGGACATGCTTCCCATGCCTCCCTTCTCCTTGCCCAAAGGCGCTATTAACCAGTATGGAAAAGCATGGCAGTCCGTATTCAATGAATTGTAAATATTTTTTGTTAATTGGTTAAAAGATCGAGGAAAATATTGCATTTTGGGGGTAATGAACTATAATACAATTTGGGCGTGTCAAGGGACTGGAAATTAGCACCCTAACTCGTATGACTTTTCCAGCTGGTGGAACACTGTTAGAGATAACCAATGTCAGGAATTATTCATCCAAATAGAGAAGCGAAAGAAGGGTTACTTATGGAATTATGGTACACAGAGAAACAAACGGATAGCTTCGGTATCACAGCAAAAGTGACTGAAACTTATGTAAGAGAACAAACGGATTTCCAAGATCTTTCCATGATCGAAACCGAAGAGTGGGGCACGATGCTAACACTTGACGGCATGGTAATGACAACGGTGAAAGACGAGTTCGTCTATCACGAAATGGTTGCTCATCCAGCGCTTGTTACGCACCCGAACCCAGAGTACGTACTTGTTGTGGGCGGCGGAGACGGCGGCGTTATTCGTGAAATCATGAAGCACCCGAAAGTGAAAAAAGCCGTTCTTGTTGATATCGATGGCAAAGTTATCGAGTACTCCAAGAAATACCTGCCAACAATCGCTGGCGAATTGGATAACCCACGCGTTGAAGTTATCGTTAACGATGGCTACATGCACATTCATGATCACAAAAATACGTACGATGTCATCATGGTTGATTCCACTGAGCCTGTAGGCCCAGCTGTTGAGCTGTTCTCCAAAGGTTTCTACCAAGGGATCTTCGATGCATTAAAAGAAGACGGAATCTTCGTTGCTCAAACGGACAACCCATGGTTCAAAGCCGATTTGATCCAAACGGTAAATCGCGACGTGAAAGAAATTTTCCCGATCGTTCGTGTATACAGTGCGAATATCCCTACATACCCAAGCGGTCTGTGGACATTCACCATGGGCAGCAAAAAGCACGATCCGCTTCAAGTAGAAGAATCAGCAATCCCTGAATTCCCAACGAAATACTACACACCACGCTTGCACAAAGCAGCGTTCGTATTGCCTAAATTTGTCGAAGATTTGATTAAATAAGCTGTTTATCGCAGTATTTGAACGGAGGGAGTCGCTTTGTCGGCTCCCTTTTTTATTTTTGGCAAGCGAAGCTGCTCATATCTAAACCGAACCCAAAAGGCAAACCCAAAAGGTAAACCCAAGTGGTAACTCCTAAAGGTGAACGCAAAAGGCAACCCCGAGTGGTAACCCCAACAGCAAACGCAAACAGCAAGCCCCAAAGGAACACAAGTGGTAACCCCAAAGGTGAACGCAAAAGGTAAACGCAAAAGAGCAAACTCAAACGGCGAACGCAAAAGCCCAACCCAACCCAACCCAACCCAACCCAACCCAACCCAACCCAACCCAACCCAACCC
>NZ_LYPB01000082.1:0-19270 GCF_001653565.1 Paenibacillus oryzisoli | reverse complement strand
CCCAACCCAACCCAACCCAACCCAACCCAACCCAACCCAACCCAACCCAACCCAACCCAACCCTTGGTGTTAACACAGGGTCGGCTGGCTAAGCGAATAACTGGATTTTATACAGCTAATTCAAGCGGAATTGCGCCATTTTCCCAAATAACTGGATTTCCTCCCGTTATTTCAGTCCAATTTCACCAAACGGGACATTCCGAGCAAAAATAGATGTAGAAAATCCATTTAAACTCACTAAATCCTTATTTTATCTGGAAATAGATGTAGAAAATCCATTTAATTCAACAAAGCTTTCCTTCTATCACCGTAGCCCTTCTTTCCGCTGCATTTGAGCCCCAGAGTAATGCCTCCAGATGTTCTCTATAATACCTTTGACTCTCCCCAACCCCCAACTTAACTCAACCCAACCACTAATTTAATTCGCTTACGTTCATTTAAGTAATAATTCTTCTTTAATCAATTACTGCCATACAGCTGTCAGTAGCACCTAGCTATACTGTAAACATAAGGACAGGACATGAATCGCAGCAGCGAGTTAGCAGCAATTCTGGCACAAGCAACTACGTGAGCACTAAGTTCCATTGAGCGCAAAAGCGAAGCGAACGCCAACTACAGTGCACTAGCCACATGAACACCAGCCCAGCAAGCGCCATTGCAAAGGAGCAATAACCCACATGAGCAATAAGCCAGAGCTAGACTGCACCCTGTACCGTCACCCCTAGGAGGTTGGATATATGTTTACAACAATAGAAAGCTTCATTCAAGAATACCAAATGGAATCAACCACAACGCAACAGCTGCTGGATACATTAACAGATGAGTCACTCCAACAAACACAAGCTGAAGGTTACCGTCCACTTGGATACATTGCGTGGCATTTGGTTCATGCAGAGCGCGGTATGCTGTACGGAACGGGGTTGAAATTCGAATCCCCAGCTGCTGTGAACTCGCCACCTGCGGAGGCTGCAGTCATTGCGGAAGCGTATCGAACAACAACGCAGAACATACTTAACGCAATCCGTACGCAATGGACGGACGAAGATCTGCAGACTGTGGTTCCGATGTTCGGCATGCAATGGACGATCAGTGCAACACTCTACAGCTTCTTGAAGCATGAGATTCACCATCGTGGTCAGTTGATAATTCTAATGCGTCAAGCGGGACTTCCCGTTATCGGTGCCTATGGACCAGCCAAAGAGCAATGGGCGGCTATCGGTAGGCCAGTTCCAACGCTATAGGCATAAATTTATGAGCCTCCAATTCCGTTTCTGACGGATTAGGGGGCTTTTCTCATAATAAAACCTTCATCTAAAGCCATTCACTCATCCTTGAATGGCTTCAATAGAGGTTATATCATCCTCTTTTGCCAATCGCGGACTTCTCTGCTAGCTTCCTAATCCCCCACCATGCATTGAATTTACTTATCCTTTCATATACACTATTAGCTAACATGCCTACGTTGTGACACGAGTTGCCATTCGTAGCAACAGAAGAAGAGGGGATTATCGAATCATGACGGACAAGCAGCGGGTGCGGATTCGAATCGAGAGTCGAAGCGGGAGCGAGACCACGGTGCAGAAGGCACGCGGTGATCTTTATCGCAAAGGCGATCATACCTATATCCGCTATGAAGAAGAACCGAATGAGCTGGGACGGACCGTGACGATCATTAAGCTCGAAGACAATCAGATCCGTATTATTCGCCAAGGGGATGTACAAGCGGAGCAAACCTTCGTTCCTGGGGAGAAGCGGACAGGCTTTTATCACACACCACAGCTCCGAATGGAACTGGAAATCGAGACGCACAAGCTGACTTCGGAGGCCATCCATGGGATCGGAATTACGAGGTGGAGCTATGATCTATATGCATCAGGTACACATGCGGGAACCTATCGAATCAAGTTGTTAATTCAGGAGGAGTAAGACAAATGGATGTACTTAACGAAGTGAAAGCGAAAGTGAAGCAAGTTATTAAAGAGGCTGTTCTAACGGCGGGGATCGTCTCCGAGGAGCAGTTGCCAGAAATCATTTTGGAAGTGCCGAAAGAGAAAACGCATGGCGATTTCGCTACGAATGTAGCGATGCAACTAACACGTATTGCGAAGCAGAATCCGAGACAAATTGCCGAGCAAATCATCGCTAACTTGAACAAGGATGCAGCGAGTATTGCACAAGCGGAAATTGCAGGCCCAGGCTTTATTAATTTTAAAATGAATCAAGTCTACCTCTACCCAGTTATCGCTGATGTGGCGAAGCTTGGTGAACGCTATGGGGAGTCGAATGTTGGTCAAGGACTTAAGGTGCAAGTCGAGTTCGTTAGTGCGAATCCTACAGGTTCCCTCCACTTGGGACATGCTCGTGGCGCAGCTGTTGGTGATGTTCTTTGTAACGTATTAGATCTAGCGGGCTATGACGTTTCTCGTGAATACTATATCAATGATGCGGGTAATCAAGTCATCAATCTGGCGAAATCCATTGAAGCACGTTATCTACAAGCGCTTGGACAAGAAGCGGAAATGCCAGAGGATGGCTATTTTGGTGAAGATATTAAAGGATTTGCAACAGAACTTGCAGCGGCAGAAGGCGATCGTCTTCTGAGCTTGCCGGATGATGAACGTCGAGCCTATTTCCGTACGTATGGACTTGAGAAAGAGCTAGACAAAATTAAACGCGACTTAGGCCGGTTTGGTGTTCATTTTGACCACTGGTTCTCAGAGACATCCATTTATGAAGACAACCTGATCCCGCCTGTGCTTCAGGAGTTGCGTGATAACGGTCATATTTATGAAGAAGAGGGCGCAACATGGTTGAACACGACACCACTTGGAGATGACAAGAACCGTGTTCTCATTAAGAACGACGGATCCTTCACCTACCTTACGCCCGATATCGCGTATCACCGCAATAAATTCGGACGCGGCTATGACCGCTTGATTAATATTTGGGGTGCTGACCACCACGGTTACATCCCGCGGATGAAAGCGGCTATGACGGCTCTTGGCTTTGAAGCCGACCGCCTTGTCGTGCTAATCGCCCAAATGGTGAGCTTGTTCCAGAATGGCGAAAAGGTCAAAATGTCCAAACGTACCGGCAAAGCCGTTACGATGGAAGACTTGATGGACGAAGTCGGCGTGGATCCGATTCGTTATTTCTTCGCTATGCGGAGTATGGACTCGCATTTGGATTTTGATATGGACTTGGCGGTTTCCCAGTCCAATGAGAACCCTGTGTTCTATGTGCAGTATGCCCATGCACGGATTTGCAGCATCTTCCGCCAGGCGGAAGAGCAGAATATCGCGGTGCTCCCGCTAGAACAGGTGGACCTGTCCCAGCTGACCTCGGAAGCCGAGTTCGACTTGCTGCGCAAGATCGGCGAGCTTCCGGAAGAGATCGCCATTGCGGCTGAGCAGTACACGCCGCACCGCATGATCCGCTATGTCTACGAACTGGCAAGCCAGTTCCATAGCTACTACAGAGGCCACTACGTCATCACAGATGACGCAGCCTTAACGCAAGCGCGCCTCGCCCTGCTCGGCGCGCTCCGTACGACCCTAGCCAACACGCTTCGCGTGGTTGGCGTGTCCGCCCCTGAGCGGATGTAACTCCCGCTCAGCCAGAAGAAGCTCCCCTGACCACTGGTCAAAAGGGGAGCTTCTTCTCTTTTTAAACCAAGCGCAGAAGGTGTTCTTCCTCTGCGCTTAAATCTAATGCTGGCGCCGCACAGCACCAGCTATTCTTGCCCTGCCGCGCGGATTGCGCGGCGGGCGTTCAATTGCCCGGGCTGCCACCGGGCGTTCGGGCGCTTGCTTAGCGGGAACGCGCAGCGGCGCAGCGCGTTCTTGATTTGCTGAGGCGACATGGTGCGCATGGACAGCATCAAGGCAATAACGCCGCTTACATGCGCTGTTGCCATTGACGTGCCGCTGAGCTCGTGATATTTGCCGCCTATCCAAGCTGAATACACGCGTTCGCCAGGTGCATAGATGTCGATTTGTGTCCCTCGATTGCTGAAGGGGGCAATACGACCCGTCCGTGTTGTCGCTCCAACCGAGACCACTTGGGGGAATCGAGCAGGGTAATCAATGGTTTTCTTCCGGCCATCATTACCCGAGGAAGCTACAATGACCTTCCCTCTGTAATACGCATTCATAACAGCTTGCTCCAAGGCGGGATTGTACGTCTTCATACCGAAGCTCATATTAATAATATCGAGGTCATTTTGGACACACCAATCAATTCCGGCGATGATATCGGATACATAGGCGCTTCCATTGTGATCAAAAGCTTTAACAGGATGAATAATCGCTCGCGGTGCTACGCCAATAATACCTGAATTACGGCCTGTTGCCGCGATCGTGCCGGCAATGTGTGTACCATGTCCATTATCATCATGTGGCATCAGCCTGCGATTTAATAAGTTGATGCCATGTGAAATAGAGTTGTGCAAATCTGGATGTTTATAATCGATGCCGGTATCGATAACGCCGATGTGAATGTTTTGTCCAACGGATTTGCTCCAGATCTCTGGAGCGCCGATTTGATCAACCCCCCAAGGAATGGTGCGTGTACGTGAGCTAGATAGAATTGTAGCTCGCTTCGGTACGGTCTTTCTGCTTTTAACTTTATTTATAATGAATTTCGTATCAGCTTCGATACGTGTCGTGCTGGAGAAGCTTCTGAGTTTTGTATCTGGACACAATGTACAGGAGAAGGCGTGAATAATGTCTAGAGGCAGAACCAGGGATAGTCTGGGGAGTTCAGACGTCATGCGAAGGAGCTCTGATTTGCAGGCAAAGTACTCCGACTTTGAGGTGAAATGGATAAGGTGCTTTCTTGCTGATTGTTGAGTAAGACCTAGATCTTCATGAAGCAAATGAAGAAAGGTGGCTGTATCCATCGTGCCATCCCCCCGTTACAGCATATAATCATATCTCCCCTATCCTATGTACAGGTCATCGTACTTGACCGTGTCATCGCCTTTATAGAGGTAGTCAAATAGTCCAATTTTACTCACGAAGTAGTCCAAGATGCTTATTCGACATCGAAGATTGAATACAGTCGGGAATTTCGATCCTTATGTAGCACCCACTCCGTTCCGCTGCTCTTCTTCTCGGTGCTGCAAACGGGACTTTTTAATACGCGCTTATAGAAAAAAATGGGTGCAGGGCCGTGTCAGATGCGTAGGTTCAACATAGGATACATAGAGAGGCGCGGGCAGGAGTGTCTCTTTCTCAGGTAGTGGAAACGACTGCTGTTCATCAGCAAGCGGTTCCTTAGGGTACAGTCGCGGGCGGAGGGGGACCTTCGCCTGTATTTCTTTTTATGAGGTGCTTTTAGGCAAAGATAGACGTTTATTGTGAAATATAGATATTTTCGTTTTCATGTAATAATTTGGCTTTATTTTTTGATAAACGCATCCGTCCAAGAAGGACGGAATAGCCGTTTATTTAAGGGTAGTTGCAATTTTAGAAAAAATAGGTTTTACTTAATGAAGATATTGGTTATGGTAGATAACGTAGTCAAGAAATGATCGAAAAGGATGTGCCTTAGATGAGCAGCGAATACACACTCAAAATCACCACAGAGCAAGCACGCGAAATGCCCATGGTGGATTTGGCGTTCGAATTGCTGAAGTCGGCGAATACGCCGTTTTACTACCGAGAACTTATGGCTGAAATTGCTAAAATAAAAGGGCTTTCTGAAGACAATGTCATGAATGTAATCGCCCAACTATATACGGAAATCAACATCGATGGTCGTTTTGCTTGTGTCGGTACGAACCTATGGGGCTTGAAGCGTTGGTATCCTGTTGAGAAGTCCGACGATGCTGTAGGGAATGCGAAGCGTCCTAGAATTATCAACGACGAAGATGATGATCTGGATGAAGACGTGTACGCGGAAGAAGAAGATACATACGCAGAAGAAGACGAGTACGATGCATTTGGTACCGATGAAACCGAAGAGGAAGAAGAAGCGGAAGAGGATACTGAATTCTTCGAAGATGAAGAAATCGAAGAGGATCTTGGCGAAGCGGGAATCGAAGATAGTGATGATTCGGAAGAGGATGAAGATGATTTGGATTCCGATGAGGATGAAGAAGATTTGGATGACGAAGACGATGATGACGACGATAAATAACTTGTCTTGACAGCAACTATGCGTTCAGAGTAAACTATTGCATGGGCTTTAAAAGATCTTAACAATTCGCGCATGCGTTCAAAAAGTGCCCCGTCACTACGGGTGTCACTTTTTTTTGTTTTTTTGCGCTTTTTTTTTTGTAATTTGTTCATGAAAACACTTATTTAGCAGAAGCTAATGCTATTACACCTTTGTTCTGGCGACACCCAAGAGCTTATGCTGATGAAGCCAGTTTTCTAGCACCTTTTCACACTTATTTCATGTTATAACGAACGAAGCCAGCAACCTGGCGAAATCTAAAGCGGAAGCTTACAACTATAAGGAGGCGTACATAGTGACAAAATACATTTTCGTTACGGGAGGCGTAGTTTCATCCCTTGGCAAAGGAATTACAGCAGCTTCCTTAGGAAGACTGCTCAAGAACAGAGGTTTGAAAGTTACGATCCAGAAGTTTGACCCTTACATTAACGTGGACCCAGGAACCATGAGTCCTTACCAGCATGGGGAAGTTTTCGTAACAGATGACGGTGCAGAAACGGATTTGGATTTAGGTCATTATGAGCGTTTTATCGACATTAACTTGTCCAAAAGCTCGAACGTGACATCAGGTAAAGTGTATTCCTCTGTTATTACCAAAGAGCGCAGAGGTGAGTACCTAGGCGGAACTGTACAAGTTATCCCTCATATTACGAATGAAATCAAAGAACGTGTTATTCGCGCAGGTCGTGAAGCTGGGTCCGATGTTGTTATTACCGAAATCGGTGGTACAGTTGGGGATATCGAGAGCTTGCCATTCCTAGAAGCGATTCGTCAAATGAAAAATGATATCGGCCGCGAGAATGTCATGTACATTCACGTTACGTTGATTCCTTATATTAAAGCAGCTGGAGAAGTCAAAACAAAACCAACGCAACATAGCGTTAAAGAATTACGCGGTCTTGGTATTCAACCCCATGTGATCGTTTGTCGTACCGAGCATTCTTTGACAGAAGATATGAAGCGTAAGCTCGCTTTATTTTGTGATATCGATCCAGCCGCAGTTATTGAATGCAAAGATGCAGAAACTTTGTATGAAGTGCCGATGATGCTTCGTGAGCAAGGTCTTGATGATTATGTTGTGAATCACTTGAAGCTTTCAACGAATCAACCCGATATGACAGAATGGGAAAGCCTTGTTCGCAAGGTGAAGTCGTTGACGAAGAAGACCGAGATTGCGATCGTTGGGAAATACGTTGCTCTTCATGACGCTTATCTGAGTATTGTTGAAGCTCTAGGACACGCAGGTATCGACAATGATTCCGAGATTGATATTCGCTGGGTCAATGCCGAAGATATCTACGATCACAACGTGCATTCACTGCTTTCTGGTGTGCAAGGTATCCTTGTACCAGGTGGATTTGGTGATCGCGGGATCGAAGGGAAAGTAGCAGCTATTCGTTATGCGCGTGAGAAGGAAATTCCATTCTTCGGAATTTGTTTAGGAATGCAGGTTGCTGTTATCGAATACGCACGTTCGGTTTGTGGATTGGATGGCGCGAACAGCTCCGAGATTAATCCTACAACGGCGTATCCTGTTATTGATCTATTGCCAGAGCAGAAGGATATTGAGAATCTAGGCGGTACGATGCGTTTGGGTCTATACCCTTGTAAATTGACGCCAGGTTCGCTTGCTGCGACAACGTATAATGATGAACTCGTTTACGAAAGACACCGTCACCGGTACGAATTTAATAATGAATACCGCGAATTGGTTGAATCTGCTGGTCTTCGCATTTCTGGTACATCACCAGATGGCCGTCTCGTCGAGATGGTTGAGCTGCCAGGTCACCCATGGTTCTTGGCTGTACAATTCCACCCGGAATTTACGTCCCGTCCGAACCGTCCACAGCCACTTTTCCGTGAATTCGTGAAGGCTGCACAATTGATCGCTCGTTAAAATGTTTCCTGTGAGAAGGGGAACTCTCTCCTGATAATCAACTTTTATGTAAAACTTTTCAAAAAAAATGTTCTCCTCGGAAGGAATACGAAAATGAATAGCGAATACCTTGACACATAGGATTGGAACTTGTTATTCGTTTTCGGGAGGGGACTTGTCTGATGAAGAAAAAAGTATTGGTAGTGGACGATCAAAATGGAATTCGCGTACTCCTCATGGAAGTGTTCAGTAACGAAGGGTACGATACCTATCAAGCCTCCAATGGCAAGTTGGCCTTGGAAATCGTGAGAAATGTTTCGCCTGATCTCATACTATTAGACATGAAGATTCCTGGTATGGATGGGCTTGATATTTTGAAACATGTGAAAGAAATTGATGTCTCTATTAAGGTCATCATGATGACAGCATACGGTGAGCTGGATATGATCAAAGAAGCGACGGACTTAGGTGCAATCATGCATTTTACGAAGCCATTTGATATTGACGAGCTGCGTCTTGCTGTTAATATGCAGTTAAATAATGAATCCAGTAGTGGTTTCGCAGTAGGATCCTAGTTATAGGGTCTTTTTTTGTTTATGGAAAAATGAAGGCTTGGTTATCATTTGAAAAGTTATGTGCTATAATAACTCAGGTATGAACAGAGAGCGGTATGCGCATCTACTAAAGAGGTTCTAGGAGGAAGAGAAACATGGCATTGGTTTCAATGAATGAATTTTTACCTAAGGCAAAAGCAGGGAAATACGCGGTTGGTCAATTTAATATGAACAATCTTGAGTTCGCTCAAGCGATTGTGGAAGCAGCAATCGAATTGAAATCCCCGTTCATTTATGGTGTTAGCGAAGGCGCACTGAAATATATGGGCATCGAATTTACTGTAGCTATTGCAGAAGCAGCAGCTAAGAAATCCGGTCTTCCGATCGCGTTGCACTTAGACCACGGTAGTTCGTTTGAAGTAGCAATGAAATGTATCCGTGCAGGATTCAGCTCCGTTATGTTCGATGGTTCCCACTATTCTTTCGAAGAAAACATTCGTTTGACGAAAGAAGTTGTTAAAGCTGCTCGTTCTATGGGCGTATCCGTTGAGGGTGAGCTTGGAACAATCGGTGGCGTTGAGGATGACATTTCCGTTGATGAAGAGCACGCTAACCTTGCAAAACCAGAAGAGGCAATTCGCTTCTACGAAGAAACAGGCGTTGATTGTTTGGCAATCGCAGTAGGTACTGCACATGGTATGTACGCAGGCGAGCCGAACATTCACTTTGATATCATTGAAGCAGTTTCCAAAGCGATCCCAGTTCCAGTTGTCTTGCATGGTGGATCAGGCGTTCCAGACGAAATGATTCGTAAATCAATTGCAGCAGGCGTTGGCAAAATCAACGTGAATACAGAGAACCAAGTGGCATGCACAGAAAGCATCCGCGCAGCTCTGAACAAAGATGCTAAAATTTATGATCCTCGTAAATACTTAACCCCAGCTCGTAGTGCTATGATCGAAGTAGTAAAATCCAAAATTCAATTGTTCGGAAGCAGCAACCAAGCTTAATTCCAAATTGTATAGACAGGATAGGAAATGCAGTAATGCACAGATGGATGGTCGACAATCGTTGCCATCTGTCTGTGTCATTGCGGGCGTTTCCTTCTTCTATTTGTTGTAAGTTACCTCGCACTTATCTAAATATTACAAAATATATGTTTCACATAATCAATTGGCTATATTTCTCCATAAACGCTCCTGTCCTTGAAGGACGGCGTAGCCGTTTATTTTGTTTACTTCCTTATTTTGTGGATTTCCGTCGAGTTTTTGTGAGATATAGTAGAATTTGTTGATTTAACGGTTGTGAGAAGGCACCTGGTTTAGGGGGAGAAGTATGTTGGAGAAATTAATGGTGGTTGGCGGACGCCCACTACGGGGAACAGTTCAGATTAGTGGAGCAAAGAACAGTGCGATAGCACTTATTCCGGCCGCAGTACTTGCAGAAACACCAGTAACGTTGGATAACCTTCCACATTTAAGCGATGTGGCTATATATACAGAAATTTTGACTGACTTAGGAGCAACAATCGATTGGAACGAGGATCGGATGACGATTGATCCGAGCCATATGAAGCCTATGGCTATGCCCAATGGCAAAGTGAAGAAGCTGCGTGCTTCGTATTATTTGATGGGGGCACTTCTAGGTAGATTCGGCGAGGCAACGATTGGTCTTCCGGGGGGATGTAATTTCGAACCGCGTCCGATTGATCTTCATATCAAAGGATTTGAAGCACTAGGCGCTGTGGTAAGTAATGAAAATGGAGCCCTTCATATTCGGGCGAAGGAACTGCGTGGCGCTAAGATTTATTTGGATATGGCGAGTGTAGGTGCTACGATTAATATTATGTTGGCTGCTTCACGTGCTAAGGGATTAACGACAATTGAAAATGCGGCGAAAGAGCCTGAAATTATAGATGTGGCAACACTTTTAAATTCGATGGGTGCGAAGATTAAGGGCGCTGGTACCGATACGATTCGTATAGAAGGGGTTTCTGAACTTCACGGCTGCCGTCATTCCATTATCCCTGACCGTATTCAAGCAGGAACGTACATGATTGCTGCAGCGGCGACGCGCGGCGATGTTACAGTTGATAATGTGATTCCGAAGCATCTGGAAGCATTGACAGCAAAGTTGCAAGAAATGGGCGTTCATGTCTACGAAATGGATGAATCCATTCGCATTGTTGGTCAGCCTATTTATGAAAGCGTAGACGTGAAAGCATTAATTTACCCAGGGTTTGCGACCGATCTGCAGTCTCCTATGGCTAGTCTATTGTGCCAAGCCAAAGGTGTTAGTATTTTAACTGATCATGTGTATAGCAATCGCTTTAAGCATATCCCAGAGCTTGTGCGCATGGGTGCCAAAATGAAAGTTGAAGGCCGTTCTGCCATCATCGAAGGCTCGCAGTTGAGTTCGGCCAAAGTAAGAGCAACAGATCTTCGCGCAGGAGCTTCGTTAGTAATTGCAGGTTTGAGCGTGATGACAGGCGGGATTACCGAAGTGTCCGGCGTAGAATTCATTGATCGCGGATACGAGAATTTAGTATTTAATCTATCTTCCCTAGGAGCCGAAGTTTGGCGTGAGACCGAGGAATAAAGTGCCATACAACAGGCAATGCTAGAATCCAATTGAAAATTTAATAGTTTGGTGGTTGAAACATGAGCATGCAGCTTGCTGAGCTTGAAGTACTCAAGCTTACTGAATTATATAAACTAGCGAAGAAACATCAGATCCCTTATTACGGTACGCTGAAGAAAAGAGAACTCATTTTTGCCATTTTACGTGCACAAGCAGCAGAGAGTGGATTCTTGTTCATGCAAGGTGTTCTGGAAATTTTGCAAGAGGGATTCGGATTCTTACGTCCAATCAACTATTTGCCAAGTTCAGAGGATATCTATATTTCAGCTTCTCAGATTCGCAAGTTTGATTTGCGTTCAGGGGATATCGTATCAGGGAAATGCCGCCCGCCGAAGGAAAATGAACGTTATTTCGGTTTGCTTCAAGTTGAAGCAGTCAACGGAGAGAAGCCAGAGACGGCTGCGGAGCGCTTGCACTTTCCAGCGTTGACCCCTCTCTACCCAGATACACGCATTACGCTAGAGACAGAACCCAACAAGATTTCCATGCGAATCATGGACTTGCTGGCGCCAGTAGGTCTTGGACAGCGTGGCCTTGTCGTTGCACCTCCTAAAGCAGGTAAAACATTGCTGCTCAAAGAGATTGCGAATAGCATTTCTACGAATTATCCAGAAATTGAACTTTTTGTCTTGTTGATTGACGAGCGACCTGAGGAAGTTACCGATATGCAGCGTTCTGTCAAAGGTGAAGTCGTGGCTTCAACTTTCGATGAGCTTCCAGAGAATCATATTAAAGTTGCGGAACTTGTCTTAGAACGGGCTATGCGTCTTGTTGAACATAAGAAAGATGTCGTTATCCTTCTCGATAGTATTACCCGTTTAGCAAGAGCGTACAACCTCGTCGTACCGCCTTCTGGCCGGACATTGTCCGGTGGTGTTGACCCCGCTGCTTTCCATCGTCCGAAGCGTTTTTTCGGAGCTGCTCGTAACATTGAAGAAGGTGGTAGCTTAACCATTCTTGCTACAGCACTTGTCGAAACAGGTTCGCGTATGGATGACGTCATTTATGAAGAATTTAAAGGGACAGGTAACCTGGAACTTCATCTTGATCGCAAAATGGCGGAGCGTCGTATCTTCCCTGCTATCGACATTCGTCGTTCAGGAACTCGTCGTGAGGAAGCATTGCTGAGTAAAGATGAGCTAGAGAAAGTATGGGCGCTTCGCAAAGGTATGAATGATTCGCACGAATATACAGAAGCTTTCATCAAGAAGCTTGCTGATACGAAGACGAATCAAGAGTTTTTGGACTCGCTGGCATCCCCATCAACAACGGGATCGCCATCCCCGCAGCACAAAGGTAAAGTGAAGAACTCAGCATCATAAACATTAGTTAAACGACACCTAGTAGCAAAGTTGAAGTTGTCGTTTACTTTAACGTACAAAGAGGAGTACCGTTATGAACTTGGTCTATTCAGATTCACAAGGAAATGTATTTGATCATCCTGATTATTTCGCCCTTGGTCGAAATGCAGAGATGATCACCGAAATATTAGATGAAGAACTGATCCCACTTCCTGAGGGTTCGACACTCGTTAGTCTGCCCTTCACGCGTCCTGTAGGCATAGATGCCGCAACGGGTGAAATGAAGCTGGTAGAAGGTGACTATCACGCGGTAGGAGCGTTGCTTCCGCAAGGCTTCACAAGGCTGCTTCTTCCGGGGTACGTGAAATCCGATAAGACGAAGGCTTTGCCTTTGTTTGGATATACGGCTGTCGTGTGGAAAGAAGATGGCTTCTACGTGGCCGCGCGGCTGACTGATAACCCGTACTTCTGGAACCCGATTCATTGTGATCCGGATGAGCTCGAGGTAGAAGTGAAGCGGCTAGTCGCCAAGTACCCGGAGAATCGCTTGTATGCGCATTTGTCTAACTGTGCACTGGGCTACGAGTGCTTAACGGCTTCGAACACGTTCCTGCAACGTTGGGAAGGGGCTGTCCCTGTTTCCTATTCCTGCAACGCAGGATGCTTCGGATGTATCTCGGAGCAGCCGGACGAGAGTGGTTTTGTCGCTCCGCAAACGCGGATGAACTTCAAGCCGAAGGTCGAAGAAATTACGGAGATCATGTTGGAACATCTCCGTACACCGGAGAGCATTATCTCCTTCGGTCAAGGTTGTGAAGGGGAACCTAGTACACAAGCTGTCATCATTATTGATGCCATCAAGCGAGTGCGCGAGCAAACCAAGATGGGCTACATCAATATTAATACGAATGCGGGCCTTACGGACCATATTCGCGGTATTGTGGATGCCGGGCTTGATCTCATGCGTGTAAGTACGATCAGTGCTCTGGATGATCACTACAACGCTTATTACAAACCAAGAGCTTATACGCTCAAGAATGTAGAGAAATCCCTTCGTTACGCTACGGATAAAGGGGTTATCACATCGATTAACTATCTCGTATTCCCTGGTGTTACCGATCGGGAAGAAGAGATCGAGGCGATGATCGAATTTGTACGCAGAACGGGATTGAAATTGATACAATTGCGCAACCTGAATATTGACCCTGAGAGCTATCTAAGCATTATCCCTAAGGCTCAGGGAGAGTTGCTAGGGATGAAGCAAATGATCGAGATATTTGAGCAAGAATTGCCGGATGTCGTGATTGGTTCTTACTCCCACACGCCGAAGTTTTACACGAGTGATCGTGCGCTTACAACGGTGTTATAGATCATTTTTGTGGAAGTATTACCCGTTCGATTTTCCATTGCATCTAGTCTTCCGAGTATGCTACAATGCAGTAGTACGTCCATTAACTCTGTTTCAGCAAATGATTCAGGGCGGAAAGAGGTGAACCAAATGAAAGCAGGAATTCATCCTACTTATCATGCAACCACAGTGACTTGCGCTTGTGGTAATGTGTTCGAAACGGGTTCAATCAAGCCAAATCTTCGTGTTGAGATTTGCTCCAATTGCCATCCTTTCTACACTGGTAAACAAAAGTTTATCGATGTAGGCGGCCGTGTCGACAAGTTCAAAAAGAAATACGGAATCTAATTGGCATCATTTGCTTGATTGCCAATCAGCATAAGACAACCTCCCTTGGTCATCCTAAGCTTAGGCTTAGAGTCCAATGGGAGGTGTTTTTATGTTCAAGGGTTTAGTTAAGCTTACAGGAGCTGCTATCCTTATAGCCAGTTTAGTTGGTTGTGGAATGTGGACGGGGAACAACAAGAAAACGAACGATGACTCTACGTATAAAGTTCAGAATAAAGTTCAGAATAAAGTTCAGAATTACAAGCAAGACGGTATGCTGGGTATCACCAGTGTCAACCCGAATGATCCGATGAATCCGACCTACCATCATTATGAGGATGATGCCAATCTCATGAAGGCAGTGCTTGCTCAACTGCCGGGCATAGAGAAAACCAATATCGCCATCAACGGGCCTTCAGCCAACGTAAGAATTAAACCACAGGGAGCTTTGACAGCGGCTCAAGTTGAAGAACTGCGCTCGCAAGCTCAAATGGCTTTAGAGACGAATATGCCGCGGTATAAGATACAAGTAAGAATGGTGCAGTGAGTAGAGTGACTTAGCTAAGCTGAAAAGATCCCATAGTCAGCAAGACTTTAGCTTACGTTAAGGGTCCCTATATCAGAGAGACTTTAGCTTACGCCAAAGATCCCTATATATGGTACTTTTCGCCTTAGGTTGCTATTTGGCAGTGAATCAGCTATACTATTTTTACTGTGCTAGACGGGGAGGTAGCGGTGCCCTGTAACTCGCAATCCGCTGTAGCGAGGTTGAATTCCTGTTAGCGGTACTGTGATGTGAGGTCTGGCTTTTACACGTGGTGTTGAGAGTTGGGTCCTTCGCAATGGATGCTCATGAACCCGGTCAGGTCTGGAAGGAAGCAGCCGTAAGTGAGATGTTTCATGTGCCGAGGGGTTGCCTGATTTGAGCTAACGATAAGAGTACGCTTGTATCACTTTATCAATAACAGGTGCACGGTGTAATCATACCGTATATGTTAGAACACATAACCGAAACGCCAGCAATTAGGGCGTTTTTTCTTTTATATGGATAAGGAAAAATATGGATCTATAGAGAATATTTACGGGATAATTAAATAGGCTGATGCTGTTCAGAGATGATGTTCGAATATATGCAAAAATGGTATTGAAGCGAATGACTGACGGTGGGGAATTGGCTATATCGGAGCGTGTAGATACCACAGAAACGAAATATGTGCGTGGATATTCATGACATACGTACGAAATCCGATTTGTGTAGCTTCCATAGGATTTGGAATGACAGTTACTATCACGATTCCGTATCTGTGATCCTCTATTTCATCCCTTGGAGCGATATAGTATAATGGATATAGTCAATCCACGCAGGGATTATTGGAGAGGAACACTATGGCACACATTGCTTTGTATCGTACATGGAGGTCGCAGACGTTTCGTGATGTCGTTGGACAGCGGCATATTACACAAACGCTGCAGAATTCTTTGCGGGAAAATCGGCTAACCCATGCGTATTTGTTTAACGGTCCACGTGGAACGGGTAAAACAAGTACTGCCAAAATTTTAGCCAAAGCCATCAATTGTTTAAATGGACCCTCGGAAGAACCATGCAACCAATGTTCTGCCTGTGAACGTATCACAGAAGGTGCAGTCATGGACGTTGTAGAAATTGATGCAGCATCTAACCGTGGTGTGGAAGAGATTCGTGATATCCGAGATAAAGTCAAATACGCCCCGACCGAAGTTAGACAGAAAGTGTACATTATCGATGAAGTTCACATGCTGACAACGGAAGCGTTTAATGCCTTGCTGAAGACCCTCGAAGAGCCGCCGGCGCATGTTATGTTCATTTTAGCAACAACAGAGCCTCATAAGATTCCCGCAACGATTATTTCTCGGTGTCAGCGCTTTGATTTCCGTCGCGTTTCCATGGAGGATGAGGTAGGGCGTCTACAGTATGTTTGTGATCAAGAGCGCATTTCGATTGATAAAGAAGCTCTTCACTATATAGCAAGATTATCTGACGGCGGGATGCGGGACGCGCTAAGTCTCTTGGATCAGGCTGCCTCGTTTGCAACAGGAGAAATACAGCTAGCTGATATTTTGTCGATTACAGGCGGTATTGCTTCCGATCAATTTAAGAGACTGGTCACATATATCAAGGAACAGAATTTGGGGGCTGCCCTAGAGTTAATTGATACCTTCATGCAAGAGGGGAAAAGCGCAGACAAGTGTATCGAGAACTTAATTCATTATTTCCGTGATTTGCTGATGGTGCGAATGGTACCGAATTCACCTGTGATTGCTGAACGCGTATTTGATATGGCAGAGCTTAAGGAAATCGCAAGTCATTTTACACCGAGTGAGATGATGAGTATGATTGAAACGCTGAACCATTATCAGAGTGAGATGAAATATTCGGTACAGCCGCAAACCTTATTGGAAATCGCTATTCTCAAAATAAGCGGAGGCCATCGAGGGGCAGAGGCTAGCATGGTGGAAGCAGGAGCGCGCCAGCCACAAGGTGATCTTTTGACTCAAATGACCCAAAGGATGAAACAACTTGAAGATCAGCTAGCTGTGCTGGTAAAATCGGGAGTAAGTGCCGCTTCGGGTGAGAGCGCTAGGCAAGCTCCTGCGGCCAAAGCTCCTGTTGCTTCGGCCCCATCGAAGAAGTCCGGTCTTAAGCTCGACCCTTATTTGAAAGCTTCTGAGGGACCAGAGACGAAGACGGCGCTGATGAAGTGGAGCCAAGTGTTGGGCGATGTCAAAGAGAAGAAAATAACCGTTCATGCTTGGTTTGTCAATGGTGATCTGGTGGCTATGCTAGATGATGTTGTACTGGTCGCATTCAAGAATGAGATGCATCGTAATACAACGGAGAAACCAGAGAACAAAGTCATTATTGAAGGAGTGCTTTCTTCTGTATTTGGCAAACCCATGCGCCTGCTGACCGTTATGCGTAAGGAATGGGATGATGCGAAGAATGATTCGACGCACGCCCCAGTGGAAGAAATGGAATTAGTAGCTGAGGATGGACGCGGTAACGCGGTCAAAGAAGAATGGATATCTGAAGCCATCCAGTTGTTTGGTGAAGATCTAGTAACGATTAAAGAAGACTAACGATAAGGGAGCGAACGATAATGAATAACATGAACCAAATGATGAAGCAAGTGAAGAAAATGCAAGAGCAAATGATGAAGGCACAAGAAGAACTAGGCACGAAAATGATTGAAGGAACAGCTGGCGGCGGTGTGGTAACATGTATCATCAACGGACACAAGAAAGTACAAAGCATCACAATTAAACCAGAAGCAGTTGACCCTGATGATGTTGAAATGCTGCAAGACCTTGTATTGACTGCAGTTAACGACGCAATGTCCAAAGCTGAAGAGATCGCTAACAAAGATATGGGCAAATTCACAGGCGGTATGAATATCCCTGGATTGTTCTAAGGCAACTAAGAATCAACGACTCTGTATCATGAAGGAGTACTTCCTTTGTATTACCCCGAACCGATAGCGAAGTTAATCGACGCCTTCTCCCGATTGCCGGGGGTAGGCCCCAAGACAGCGGGGCGCTTAGCCTTTCACGTCCTTCGAATGAAAGAAGAAGATGTGATTGATTTTGCTAAATCGCTTGTTAATGTCAAACGGAATCTGCACTATTGCTCCGTGTGTTGCAACATCACTGATGTGGATCCTTGTCGTATTTGTCAGGATAAAAGTCGTGATAATTCCGTCATCTGCGTTGTGCAGGAACCGAAGGACTTGGTGGCGCTGGAGCGAACCAAAGAATTTGAGGGTTATTATCATGTGCTGCATGGTGCTATCTCCCCTATGGAAGGGATTGGACCAGATCAAATTCATATCGCGGAATTACTCAAGCGTTTGGGCGACGAAACGGTACAGGAATTGATCCTTGCCACCAATCCGAACATTGAGGGCGAAGCCACAGCGATGTACTTATCGAGGTTGATCAAACCCTTTGGGTTGCGCGTTACCCGTATTGCCCATGGCTTACCGGTAGGCGGCGATTTGGAGTATGCGGATGAAGTGACTTTATCCAAAGCCATGGAAGGCCGCAGGGAATTATAAGCATACATCTTAAGGAGAGCTGAGAAGCTCTCTTTTTTTCTGCCCAAAAAGTGTAGGAATTGTTCTGAAAGTGCCTTCTTCCCCATATGTATAGATCAACCCAATTGTGGGAGGGATGGAGGTTTGTCTATGAAACCAGCTCTATTAGGCATGCGTGGATTTAAGAGTCCGCGAGCGAAGACGATTAAGGAAGAACTGAAACAGGACAAGATTATGTTGATTCAGGAGATACATGCTGCACATCAGACTTGGGTGGCGGCACAAGCTCACTTTGAATTTGCGGTGGACAAGGATCAGATCGACTATACCATTTATGCAATGGAAGCGGCAGAGAAGAGATTTGAAATGCTCATTAAACAAGCGAAGCGATTAGGAGTAAGTCTGATTGACAGCGATCATTTAATGGAGGTGTAGTGAATGATTTTTAAATATGCCATTTGGGGAGTGTTAATACTCTCCTCGCTTATGTTAGTGATGATTGTATTTCGAAGCCGAGGCGGTGGTAGACTAGTAGCATCACTGGGATTAAATATAGTAGTCGCAGCTTTTCTGTTATACATACTGAATTTACTGAGCGGATATACACATATAGAACTACCCATTAATACAGCTACATTAGGGACGGCTACTATATTAGGGATCCCTGGTGTTTTACTGCTAATTGGTGTGAAATGGGCTCTGTTGTAATTGTAAAAATAATACATTGGTTATTTGGTTGACGCGGCTGTATCATCTGTGTTATCTTATAAAAGTTGCCGCTGAGACATGCGGAAATATAAAAGTAACTTAAGAAAAACAAGTTGCAAAAGAAAAGTAACTATGGTATATTGAACTTCCGGCTTTCGAGAGAGAGCAGGTTGGACAAGAGTCATTTGATCTTTGAAAACTGAACAACGAGTGAGTAAGCACAGTCGAGTAATCGACTATAAAAGAGATTGCAAAATCTCGCTAGC